>CABYGI010000005.1 GCA_902518475.1 uncultured Prochlorococcus sp.
TTTGTATCAGCTACATTCTTGAAGAAATCACAGTAAGCCATTAATTCTGATTCGGTTTCAACTTTAAGATTCAAATCATTAATTGTTTTCTTGGTATCAATTCTGTATCCATACCAATCTAGACAAACTTCTCTCTGCTTTTGGGTTTCAGAAATATTTTGAGTACCTATTTTGTTTGAGTTATTAGTACAACCCCAAATAAGAATCAGCAAAGGGGTATAGAAAATTAAATGCTTCATTATATTATTCGCGACAATTTTCTAATGATTGTGAAAAAGTCCAAGACGATTCTTCCATTGTTGAAAGGTCAACTCTATGCGTTGCCATCCAGTCACCATTAGCTTCTACAAACTTTTGAACATTTCCTTCTGGAGCTTGATGAATGACAATAACTTTTTGAGGATCTTCCTTACTTACTCCTCTAAAAAGTGGCTTAATAAGAAATTCAGAATGTCTTTTATCAGCTTCCTCACTATCAAATATTGCTGCCCATTCATCGAAAGTGCTTTCAATTTTAAAAGTAAAAACTGATGTTATAGAACAAGACATAATATAATATTATTTGTAGCCATAAAATAAGTCTCTTTAATTAAGGTTTGGTTAATTATCTTTAAACGGAATTAAAATAACTTTTTTTTCAAATTTGAGCCAACCTTTTTTTTCTAGTATTTTTAAATTTCTCGTTACGGTTACTCTTGTTGAAGAAATTGAATTACCGATAATTTTATGGGTAAAATTAAATTCTTTTAAATTCAGATAAATATGTTTATCTTTTTTTAAGCCAATTATTGAGGATAAGTATAAAAGAAATTCTTTTAGTTTTTCTTCTGATTTTTTTATATTCCTTATTAATAAAAGTTTTTCTAATTGATCAATTCTTTTTAGACTTTTTGTTAATAAGTCTGAAGATGAAAAAAATATTCCTCTTTTAATTGTTTTAATTTCGCAATTTGTCAACGCAATTAATTTAATATTTTTGTAGTTACATAATTCCAAATTTATTACAACATTTTCATTTATTATCCCAACAATATTTTTCTTATTCTTGATTTTTGATTCCATTATTAATATTCCTGATTTGACTTCTAGAATTGTATTTTCTTTAAATACTATATTTTGCTTTTCAGGAATTATCATATTTTTATTTCTTAAAATGCATTTAAGATAAATTTATAAAGTTAAAAATAAATTAAAAATTATTTAATTCCCTGGTCAAATCTGATTAAAAATTGACTAACTCAAAATAAATAAATCAGAATTTCAACTCTTTTTCTAAAATATAAAAAACCTATAAACTCACTGTATTAATGAGTTTATAGGTCTCATAAACTTGCAATTTTTAATTGCTTACTTTAGTTTTAAAATCAGAACTTAGCAATTTTCTTTTCCTCTGGTTCTTCAGGCAAGTTGAAAGTGAATTGGAAAACTTGTCCACCAGCATCACCACGTTCTGCAGCAACCGCACCACCTGATTCACCACGGGCTTGAACAACACCGATGAAGAGTTGATCGTCAGTGTCAATACTCTGAATGATCTCTTGTTCACCAGTTCCTGCAAGTTCATCCATAGAGTAGAATTTGCTTCCGAATAAACCATTTGACTTCTTAGCTGTCAGAGCAGTTACGTTCCAAGAACCAGAGAACTCGGAAGTAGTTGCTTTGGAAAATGCACCACCAAGAGCAGATACACCTGCTTCATAACGTGAAGAGTGCTTACCACCAGCAAGACCTAATAGGTAGCCAGTGTTCGGTTCACTTAAAGTCATATCTGACTCTTTGATGGGAAGTACATACTTACGCTCTCCAAAGTCGTTTCCAGAATCCTCATCAACGATAAGGAAAGAACCATCAGCGTGTTTAGTCCAATAAAGTCCATCTGGAGCAACCATTGCTGCCTTATTTTTCTCAACATGAATTGCGGCAGAGCCATCCTTCACAACACCTTCACCACCAGTCTTAAGAACAAGAGCTCCATCAATGGCAGGAACAACACGAATACCAGTAGCAGGAAGGAATTCAGGGAGATCACCATCAGCAGCGTCTAGAGTGGCTCCAATGAAACCAAAATCGAAACCAAGAATCCCTCCTTTGTTAGTCATGTTCTGAACATAACGAGTACGGTTGATATCAGGATCTACTGCAGGGTGTTCGGCTTTTGAATCTCCGTTAAAGAAGGTGTAACCCTCAGGTTGTTCATCTGCTTGCTCCCACAACATCATCTCAGTATTGTTTACTGCGACTGGATTATCCCAGCCACCCCATTGATAGGAAGTAGGATAGAAACGACCCTCAAAGGAGTTAGGCGCATCAGCATTCTGCAGATACTCATCCATCATCTTTGCGGCAGGATTTGCTTCAAGACCTAGTGCAGCATAAGATTTTGTAGGCATTGCAAATCCGTAGATGCGACCGTAGAGCAAACCATTTCGTCCAAGGAAGGCATCGCGCTCATTAGCAGTAGAGTAATCAATCTCAGAACCATCAGGAAGACGATCCTTCATGCCGACATAAACCTTAAGAGGAGCTGGTTCTTGATTGTGATTATAACCAGCACCAACAATAACAACATAGTCTTTGTGTTGAGGGTTGATTGGCATGAGTTTTTCATAACCAGTCTGACCTAAAGCAGGTGCAGTGTAGGCAACTTCGTTCTTAACATCAACAGCTATTGATGCAAGACCCATCGTTTTATCAGATTCTGTTCTACCAGTCTTTTTAGAGCCAGTGAACATACGACCGATTTCCCACTCTTCAGCAGTAAACCATACATCATCCTCAAGCCCTATGCCATTACCATATTTATTTGCTTGTTCATACCATGCACCACAAAAGGACTGTAGGAAGAAGTCGGCTTCAGAAAGTTTGTATTTATCTAGGAAAGGAACAATGCGTTGACTGGGAAGTGCTTGATTACCCCAGACTAAATTCTCCTTCGTTACTTCATCACCAAATACGTTGTAGATTGTGTTGAATAATTTACCAGAGTCCTTGACCATTCCTTCTGCAGAAGAACCATTTCGCATGAATTTAGCAAATTTTGCACGATCATAATCAATCGTGTGAATGTGAGAACCACTGAAAGTTACACCATTTTTCATAACCCAGTTATAAGTCTCAGGGACTGGTGCTTTACCCATGGTCGCATAAGATTCGGACTGATAAACAACTCGAATAGTATCGTTATCAAGCAGATATGCTGCCTGTCCATCTGGATATCCAGTCAGTGCAAGTCCGTTGTCTCCTACTTCGCCAACAGTAGCGAGTGCTTTAAAGTTTCCATATGGGAAGTTAACGTTTCCGTTACTACCATCCAGGACTGGGTTCAAAGCAAGACCTGCTTCAGGAATTAGAGCTCTGGTCTCACCAATACGTTTTGTTTCTGCAAGAGTACTGGCAGGAGCTACTAGCATCGTGCCTGTTAATATCGCAGAAAAGAGTTTTCTTTTCATTTTGTAATTTGCGAATTCTATAATTTAGGTGTGGTAACAATTTGTTTGTCACAAATTAAAGATTTTTTATTAGGGTTAAATTAAATTTAAGTAATGTATAAATTCTGATTAGTATTAGTAAATAAAGATACGTAGCTAAAATTTTTTTAATAATTAATTGACATTCAAATTTTTTTAATTATTTTAAACAAAAAATGTTTAACTTCTACTTAATAAAATTGCCTCATAAGTTAACTATGTATAAAAACTTTTGACTATGAAAAAACTTCTTTTAATAGTATTTTCTTTATCTTTTCTGTCCTCATGCAGTAATGATAAAGATTTTTTTGTTACCAAAGAAAATGCATTAATTAGTTGCGGTGGGAAATCTCGTATTATCGAAAATGAAAATGAAGAGATAATTAATACAGAAGTCAAGGACTTAATAGATGGAATAGGTAAGTATGTGGAATTTACAGTTGTAGAGACTGATAAGAAAGGCGGAAAATATAGAATTATTAACTGTTTTCCAAGTGAAGAGCCACAAGATTCAATAATAAAAACTATTAAGACGAACTATAAATTGAATAAATAAAGACTCTAATAAAGATCTTGAGGTTTGGATTCAGATTTAAGAATTCTTTTTAGCATCCAGTTCGCTCTTCATTAGCCAGTAATTAATATCAGTCATATCAATTGGTTTAGAGAAATTAGAGTTGCTGGTATGGTGCTGGTATGACATTTTGTTAACTTTTTCATGATCCAGTCAAAATCCAAAGCATTTGATTCAGTTTATCGAAAATAATCAGCCGAAGAAAGTTTAGAAAAAATATAGAAACAGATCACTAGAGACAGGCTTTTTTATTATTTCGAGCTGAAATCAAGAAATCTAGTATTTGCAATGCTTTTCAATAGATGAGTGTGGTTTCTATACCAGCAGAATTGATTATCTATACCAGCTGAATATATAAAACTCAGTTATAGAATAGGTTGGACACTCTCCCATTGGAACTAAGAGCCTGAAGCTTAAGCTGCTTCTGGAGCGAATATTCTGCTGTTCTCTCTCCAGTATCTACACCCCTTAATTAGATGATCACCTTGAGGAATAAGCTTTTGATGAAAGGGACAAGTAAGGATGGTGACACAAGAACTTGTCGTGCTGTACCTGAAGTGATTGCAAGTAATACAAATCTTCCGTCGTCTTCTTACTAATATTTCGTCCTCTAGATAACCCCATTCCTGCCAGTCCTCCATAGTAATATAGTACAAGTGTACTAATATTTATAGCAACTTAATTAGCTATTGGTCAACAATTAGTTCTCGAGGGGGGCTATGGGGGATAAGTCCTTATTCGAAGGTATATATCATTGCCTCAGACATTTTTGTCTTTTTTATAGATTCGAACGTTGTATTAATATTCATTGCTTTTATTGAAGAAAAAATATTATTAAATTAATATTTGAAAAATATATCAAGAATTTGAATATTTCTAAGAAAAACATAATAATCCTAAGTTTTTTATTGCTTGGTTTTAATCAAATTTTTGCGGATAAATCTTATTCTGTAGAAATTAATTGTGATTCGCCTGTTTGGAAGAAAAAGGATAGATGTAAAGGTGAAAATTTATATAAAAGATTAGAGAAAATAGATGAAGAAACTGGCTTAAAAGTTGTAGAAATCGAAAAGGATATTGATTGGAAAAAGAAAAACACTAAAATACCTTTCTCAAGAATTGTGAAAAGGGTTTCAAAACTCGATGGCAGTTATGAATTAGCAGTTTTTGACAGAGATAAAAAATCAGATTTTAGCACAGGTTTTACTGAGTCATATATAACTAAATGGACTGGATCATATTTAAAGGGGGTGTATATGAGTTCAGGTGGATGCGGTTTCTGGACTTGTACTTATACCGCTCAGGCTTTTTATGATTTCCCCAATAATATAGAAATTTATATAAATGAGAGGAAGTTTAATCTGTTTGGTAATAGTGGACAATTTTCTTTACCACAGTCTTTCATTAATTCTTTAAAAAAAGGGGACGAGAGTACAAAAATAAACCTTAAGGTTAAAAGTAGTGTGGGTAATAAGACTATTCCAATAGGGGAAAAAACGGTTGCTTCTTTAATAGATTTCTACAGTAAAAGTATTAAAAACTGGAACTTGCCTAAAGTTACAATACTTCCTCAAAAAGTTTCTAAAAGGAAACTTGATACTGAAGAAATTGCAACATTGACATTACCATCAGTCGTTAAATTAAAAAATGCAAATGGTAGTGGAAGTGGATTTTTTATTAATAAGGAAGGCTTGATTTTAACTAATAGACACGTTGTTGTTGGCGGTGATAAAACATTTCAGATTATTTCTAATGATGGGATGAGAGTAGAAGGAGAAGTGGTTTATGTTGATAGGAATTTAGATTTTGCCTTAGTTCAATCTAAAAATTCAGATAAGGTTAAACCTCTGCCACTGTGTTATTTAAAATATCCAAATCCTGGTCAAAACGTTGTTGCTCTAGGTTCACCTCTAGGCTTGGCTGGTACTGTAACAAGAGGAATAGTAAGTGCAATTAGATATCCAACTGGAGAAGTTCTTGGAGATTTCGCACCAAATTATGTAACTTTAATTCAAACAGATGCTTCAATTAGCCCTGGAAATAGTGGAGGACCTTTAGTTAATAATAAGGGAGAAGTTATTGGAATTAATACTTTCAATGTACCTGGAGGAGGATCTGCTCAAAACCTTAACTTCGCTATTTCTATAGTTGATATTTTAAATGAATTAAATATGCAGAAACCTTATGCTCAGCAAAAATTAAATATTTGTGGAAATTTACCTAATTAGAATTTAGGTAATTTTTCAAATATATACTTTTTTGATGAGTGTGTTCATATAAAAGAGGGTTTTATCCCTCTATGTTAGATCGACTGTCAATCAATTAGTAATTAATTAATTTTCTTTTTCCATCTCTAGTTTCTACTTTATTTATTCTTAACCCTATAAAAGCAGCCCAAATAACTGCAAATAAAATTGGTAAAAAAATGATTGCAAGTTTCATCATTGTTTTAATCCTGTTATTTGCTCAAAAGAATAACCTTTAAATAAATAGGAAAAAATAGGTACTTTATCTAATTAAGCAGCATCAAATTCTTTATCATCTTCAAGCTCTCTCATAAATCTTTTATCTAATAAGTAATTTTCTATGAGCTCTGCTGCCATCTGTATCTCAGCAGCAGGTTCTTGTAGATCTTTCTCAAGTAACTAATTGTATATGAGCTCTAGATTGTTATTTTCATTAATTTGTTTATCGCTGTTTAATAGTTCTCTTATGTAGTTATATACAAGCTCTTGATCGTATCCACTTTCTCTAATTTCTTTCAACATTTCGTCTGGAATTTCCATAATCGTAAACCCCCATGTGACATTTTTTTAGAGCAAATTAGAGCCTATATACGCATACTTACGAAAAAATAAGGAAAAAGCAAGAAAATTGGCAAAATATCGAGGTGTATAAATCTATTATTCGCAATAATTTATGGAAAAAAGTTAGAAGAAGACTTCTATATTTAGGAGCTATTTTGAATACTTAATAGCCATCTGCCAATAAGAAAGAGGTGCAAGTAGTAAGCGTTTCATGAAAAAACAGCTAATGAAAATAGATTTTATTTAGGATATAGGAACAAAATTTAGGGAGGATTAAATGTCTATCATTACCGACAATACAGTGTTAGTCCATATCTACAGCGGTTTAGAATCCAAAAATAAAATAACTTTAGGTTTATTGGTTGCCCTTACTGCAGAAAAAAACGATCATAAAGTAACACTTTTTCTAGCGGGAGACGGAGTAAAAATATTAAATTGCAAAAAAGCTGGTGAAATAGTTGGTCAAGGTACTGGAGATTTATATGAACATCTTCAAAATTTAAAGAATTCAAAAATTACCATATATGTCTCAGGAATGTCTGCTAAATCTAGGGGTTACGATGAGAAGCTTCTAGATGGATACACTGCAGAGTTTGTTATGCCAGATGTTCTAGTTGAAGAATCAATTAAAGCGGATAGCGTACTTTGCTATTGAAAAAGGAGCTAATTACCTATTATTTAAGATTGATTGTCAATGTAAATTTTCCTTATTTAATTTTATAAATTAAATCTTAAATTTTGTAGAGAAACTTATACAGAAGTCGTTTTTATATAAGTTATATAAATCAAATTAAGTAGTCTTTTTTACCAATTCAATATACCTGTTGTTAAATAAATATATTTGTCCTTGAAAAGTCACTAAAAAATACTTTTTCTTGAAATAAAGATTGACAAGACATTCATAAAAAAAACTTTTATAAAACATTAACTTCTTTTATGAATATGTTCCTAACTAACAAGACTCGTTTAAAAATCAAGGATATTGTAAAGAGGATTTCACTAGATGAACCTGTCGCATTGGAAGAAAGAATTTATGTAGAAAAGTTTGCAAAACATAATTCAACTATATGGACATGGCTTAAGAAAGCTAATAGCTTTAGGCGATATGGCAAACAAAAATCAGATGGAATAAATGGACTTATCCAGAATCTTGGCCTTGATGGTCTAGAAACTGAAAATCATTTCGATCCCAAAAATGATGATCTTGCTGATTGGTTTAGTGGATCTCCTGATTGGGTGAGGAGGAGCTAATTACCCTTTGTTTAAAATAAATTCAAATTAATAATGAAAAAAGGGAACTTCCTCAACTTTTCTAGGAGTATAATCACAAATTCCGAATTGCATACATTCCATTTGAGCATCAGTTAGTTTTCTCTCAATTAATGACGTATCAAACAAACCACCAAATACATGTTGAATTTTATTTTTAATTAGATTTCTGTAAGTCATAATTAACCCCCTTTTTAGAAGTTATTTATTATTAGTTATATATAAGATTCAAGAGTTTTAATACCTAAAATACAAATTATAAATTAATCTTTTTTAAAATATTTCACTAAATTAATAATCAGTATTTTTGCTCTAGGAAATTTTAATTAAAAACTCTAAGTTAGACCCACTGATTGAGGTTTAACTTCATGAGTACTTACAAAACGAAATACTTTAAAAACACAAAAAAGATCAATAACACTCTTTGGTTGGATAAATTAATTAATCAACTTGAAAAAAAATCAAAGGGAGTTTGATCATGAATACATTTAGAAATAAACAATTCAAAAATGAATTAGATCCCAAGTATGCTTTCTATGATTGTCTTCGTAGTTGCGAAATTAAGAGTAATTCTGAAAAGTCTTTAGAAGAATGCATCGAAAATTGTGAACCTAGTCCAGTACCAAAGAATCTCGATGGCTAAAAATAGGAATTTAAACTCTATTCAATATCTATTCTGCCGTTATAAGGTTTTTATATTAATTTAAGGAGGGTAATCTTATGACCAACTTGCAATTGAGCTGCTTCTTATAATTATAACTTTAGTTAATTTTGGAACGATCCTTACCGCTAAAATTTATTCACAATCAGTAAAAGAAATTCAACGTAAGAAATTATTTTGTAGTGCATCTATAAGTAATCAATATTGTGTTTTTTAATAAATTAATTCCAAACTAATAACTCTCAAAATAGAGATCTAAAATTAAAAGTTAAGGGCTACCAAAACTAAAAATAAGGAGTATAAGGCACTTCTGTTTTTAATAAATCTCCGTAGTAACTTTCAGCTGACTTTAATAGGATCCAATAAATAAAATTCAGAAATGATTTTTCCATAGGAACAACTATACCTATACTAATTCAAATCAGAATCTCAAATAAAAACATCGTAGAAAATACTTAACTGAAGAGATTTAGATTTTCTAAGTTAATTTGTGATCGTTAGGTTTGTATGAAATGCTACTAAAGCTTGTTTTATCAATCGATTTGGTAATATTGCTTATTGATCCCTTTAATTTCTGAAGATATATTAAATAAACTATAAAAGTAAAAAATTTATGAGTACTCAAAAAAACCAAAGCCATAAAAGACAAGAGCAAAATAATACAGAATGGTTAGATGAATTAATCAATAAGATTGAAAGCATGAAAAATAAAATATCAAATACTTATTAATCATTCTTCTATATTTGTTATCAAGTCAGCTTGTAGTTTTCTAGGCTGACTTTTTTGATAATTTGATAATTTTCCATGCTTCTGATGCAGTGTCTGCATATTGGAAAAGATTTAAATGTTCATCTTCAATTAATCCAAGATCAGCTAAATATTCAAAGTTAATTATCTTATTCCAATACTCTCTACCAAAAAGTATGATTGGGATTTTAGTTTTCATTCCTGTTTGACAAAGTGTCAATAGTTCAAATAATTCATCTAGTGTTCCAAAACCTCCAGGAAAAAATACGGCAGCTACTGATCGCATAACAAAATGGATCTTTCTTAATGCAAAATAATTAAACTTAAAGCAAAGACCAGGAGTTATAAAAGCATTTGGTATTTGTTCATTAGGGAGACTGATATTTAACCCTATAGACTTACAATTTGCTTCAAATGCACCTTTATTAGCGGCTTCCATAATTCCTGGCCCCCCACCTGTGACAATCACATGAGAATTACAGTTTTTATTTTGATTATTAATTGAAGCAAGTTTAGAAAACTCCCTTGCAGATTGATAGTAATTACTCATTAGAAGCAAATTTTCTAATCTATTTAAATTTCGTTTTAGAAGTATTGATTTATGATTTTTTTTAATTAATTCTTTTATATTTTCAATTCTCTTTTTTGTATTTGATTCTTCTGCAATGCTTGCGCCTCCAAAAATAATTATGGTTGAAAGAATTTTATTTTCTTCAAGGATTAAATCTGGTTTAGTAATTTCAAGAAGCATTCTAACTCCACGCATTTCATTTCGGCTTAGTAAGCCAATATCTTCGTGAGCCAATTTATAAGTATCAGAATTAATAATTAAATTCAGGTTTTTTAAATTATTAATTTTGGGTGGGATATGTTTTTTCATTTCAAACAAGAGTTTTAACTTTTCTTTCTAGAGGATTAAAATAGACTCTTTTGATTTTGTTATGTTCGTAAATCCAAAAAACAGGCGGACTTTTTCTGGCTTTAATTAAATTAGTTTTGTCTAATATTTGAGGGATAAATTCTTTAGCAGGATCAAAAAATTTATCTCTTTTGGGTTGGTTTAAAACAATACTACCTTCTTTCCCTGAGATAGATCTGTGATAAGTTCCTGTAGGAATTTCTAATGCTCCCATAGATCTATTTAAATAAATCACATGATGAGGTTCATCCCAGGAAGGATTTATTAAAACAAATGTCCTTTCTCCTGTGATAACTAAATTGTGGTCAATTTGATGATTGTGAACGTAATATTGCTCATTTTTTAAATCATCTGGAGGAGATATAGCTTCCCCAGAATGGATTACAACATCAGAACCATTAGAACTATCTATGCCTGCATCAAAGAATGTTACTTTTGGAGTCTCTCTAAAAATATTTATTGGGAAGAATTTTAATTCCATAGTGCTAACTCCCTTTTAGAAAATTTATAAATACAAATAAAAATTTATTTACTTTTAAAAAACAGCTATTTTTTGATTTCTAATTGCAACAAACCAAGCAATCTTATTGATTGGGATAATCTATACATTCTTTGTTAAAAGTTTTTTCTAAGAAATCTACTTTCTTAACATAATCAAGATCTTTTAATTCTTTTTTTGGAACCGTGAACTGAGTTTGTAGTTTCATTTTCTATTCTCCTAATTAATACTGTTTTTTGAATCCATTCCAAGTTTGAGAAAACCTTAATCCCAGATAAGAAATTAAAATTGTCCAAAATAAAATTTCTATACCTAAATTAGTCATTTGCTTGGCCTCCTTTCTGTCTGATTATTCTTTAGTACAGGTATTATGTAAAAATCAAGCGTAAGAATACCTAAAAGTTAAAGTTTTAATCACAAAAAATCTTGCAATGGTTGTTACTCGGATGTTCTGCACATTCGTTATTCCAGTAAGCTTCAATTTCTTTGAGCTTATTATTAAATGAAAGGTTTTTTTTATCCAAATTAATTTCTTGGATAGTAAATGTGTCATTTAGTGCCATTAGACTTACCTCTTGAATTCAACTATGTTTTAGTTCATTTGAATAGTAAATTTCAAGTTTTATGTGTGCGGTTAGAGGAACAAAATTGTACGGATTAAGGATCAAAAAAAAATCTCAAATTATGAATAATTGCAAGGAAAATATCCTCAAAAAATTTATTCCACCTTATTAATTTTGTGTAAATTTTGCTAGAAATTATATTCTCTTAATACCTTCTTAGTTCTGTCATTATCTATAATTCATCTAATCTAACTGCATATTATCTTAAAATCTCAGCCATCTTCTGAGGTGGAATTTCTTGTTGATATTCTCTACATAAATCAAAAAATTTATTTAAGAAATCTTTCATTGAAAAGGACATAAAAATTAGCGTTTCATTTTAAAAGTAAAGTATGCAAATCCACCAAGCAATAAAAGACTCACAACCCCATAAGTAATCGCTATTCCGTACATGTAGGTCATTTATTTATAAAGACATAAGCAGAATATAAATAAACTAAGAAAACTCCAATAGCAATAGAACTTCCATAAATAAGAAAGTTCCAAAATCTATATAATTTAGGTTTTTTAAATTCTTTTTCTTCTTCTTTAGTAATCATTTATTTTCTTTTTCTTCTCTTGCAGCATTACCTTTTGCTCTTAATACTAAAGTTATCGTAAGGACAGCGCTTAATATCACAGCATCAATTAATAGGTGCGGGGCAATATTCATGAGCAGAAAAGAGAAATAAGAAGAGTCATTATCTTTTCATAAATAAATCTATTAAACATTAAAAAAGAGGGGTTTATCCCTCTAAGTGTAGATCGACTGTCAATCACTGTCTATTTTAGCTTTTTATCTTCTCTTAAAAAAAATAGTATTTTATTTAGCCAGAGCAAGAGAAGGCACCTGCAAGAATATTTTTAAAAATTGGGGCTTGACCCAAGGCATACAAGAAGAAAGTTGATGATGCGAGAGTAATAGCTATTTTAGAGGTCCTTTTAACCTTCAAATTTGAGACTTTTGCAAATGCAGAGTTCATTTGTTTCTTAATTTGTTGTACTCATAATACCTGCAAAAATTAAATATTCAGCATCAATATTTACCAAATAATAATTTCATTGCTCCTTTTTCTCAGCTTGCATTTTTACTAGTTCAAATTCTTTTTTAGAAACTATTCTGATTTTGTATTCTGGATATCTTGTCTTCCACCATTTATTAATAGAAATAGCTAAGCCTTCTAAATTTTGGGTACAAATATTGACCCACAAAATCTTAGTTTCAACTTCTTTGTAGAATTCCCAACTTGTAGGTGAAGCCATAAAAAATCGCAAATGAAAAAATTTAAAATTTTTAAAAAAATTCTATAAATTTAAGTATATGGTCCATGAGCTAAAACTTTTGTTTTTTTTAATAAGAGGATTTAGTTGAAGATATAGGGTTTTCTTTAATTCGTAATAAAAAACTTTAAACAAAAGATTTGCAGCACTTTCGCCTTCTAGGAAAGTATTACTTTTATTTTAGAACGAGTTTCAATTAAAAAAATCCTCCGCAAAGAAGGGGCTAAAAATTGACCCCTCTTGGTGAAACTCTTCCAAAGAAACACCATTAAGATCTTACTCTGAAAGTTGCAAAGTTAAACAAATAAACAAAATCAAGATTAATAATCTAGGCGGTCTTTTTAAAAGGGTTCATATTTCTTAAAAAGTTATTACTTTTGCGAGCACTCATTTTTCTGTATCTTTGATTTATATCTAGGATATATTTCCTGGCTTTCTTATCACTTTCAATTTTATTTTTTTGAAGACGTGAAGCCCTTAAATCTTCTATTGACATGAGGCCATCCTCTTCATTGAAATTTAAATGATCAAATTGCATCAGTTTAAGAAATTAAGTTTCTTCTTTAAGTGCAAGATTAACAACCTTATCTTTATTTGCAATAGAGATAATTAACTAACTTAACTCAAATTAGTTATTCAATGTTCAGAAAGCTATGAATTTAGGTATTGAAAACTTTCTAAAAACAAGAAAAACTTTTTATTGAATTAGATGGAACTTTTACAGACACAAATGATTCTCCATAATGAGATTCTGCTGATCTTATTAGTAACAAGTAAAAGAAATTTACTAAAGCTTTCTCCACGAGGATTTAGTAACTAATTTAAATAAACCCATCATTTTTGTAAAAGTAATATACAAAATAAATTTATTAAGCAATCAAGATATTTTCCTCATTAAGCATGGTTGAATATTAATTATGAAAAATTTGCACTCTCAGGCTTTAGGCAGCGGATTAAATCCTTGTGAAGTATTTGACTTTAGCCCGCTCTATTTTTTTAGCAAAAGAAAAATAGAACTTAAAGGTAACTGAATCACCTGTTAATGTATTTGATTCTGAATCAACCTTTATTTGCTAATTGATCAAGAATATCTGCGTATATGTTGGCGTCGTATATTGTATAACAATGCTACAAAACTTATGTTATATCAAAGGTTTCAGTATTTTTGCTCATTGATATATTTATCCCAAAAATAATATTATTATTGATGCCTAAAGAAGGTTAAATTTTGAAAAAAATAATTAAATTTTTTAAACTACTTAAGAGAAGAATTGACATTCTCAATGCAGAGGCTGAATTAAATTTTATATTGGAGAATAAATAATGGGATTATCACATTGCCCAATTTGCGTAGTTCTAGCATTTATTTCAGTCTTTGTGGGAGTTTCTCGTAGTTATATGTTCTTTATTCTTTTTAAGGAGTTTGCGGGAGCAGAATCTAATTTTAAGTTGAAGTTTAGTTTTTACTAATAGTTGACATCTAAGTATAAATACTTTATAAATAAATTGTAGTTAATACTACAAAATCGTCCGATCTACCATCTGATAGACCGCATTCCGACTCAAGCCATAGGACGGGGACTTGAGCAATTTCAGGAGCTGTATCGTGGTAAACATGTATTTCAATGGAAAGTCATTCGTATATTGTAGAAAACAAGAAGAAAAGGTCATAAAGCTTACTTATAGAGGATCTATTTATATGAAATAAGATTTCTAATTTTTTTAAAGTTTTAACATTTATTGAAGTTTTTGAACTCAGTATTTATTAATACTTTATAAGAAAAACTTATTGTGAACATATTTTTTACCTATTTAAAAATTCATATATTCGTATATTTAGTAACTAGAAATTAATTTTAAAATAACTAATTTGTAATCAGATTTTTTAAAGTTTATGCAACCTATTTCTGAAGAACTTTACAAAAAAATAGTTGAGAGTTCTAAAAAATGAGTAAGTTACTAATTGCTTTATTAGCTTTAGATGTTGGTATTAGTTTGTCTAAAGTTTTTATTTTTACCTGAAAATCAAATTACTTAGTTAAATAACCAATTGTTTTCTAAAAAAAGAAATAGTTACTAGGTTCTCTTTATAGGATGTATTTATTTTATAAAATAAAAAATTAAACCAATAAAAGAGCTGCCTATAAGTAGAAGCACCATTAAAAGAGCTGTTAAATTTGCTAATCCCATAAAGATAAATCCGAATTTCCTGTAGATCTTTGCATCCAGTGAATTTTCCAAACATTATTTACTTTTTTAAAAATTGACGTAACTGTTGGTAAGTCATCATTAGGTGTCCCTTTATAAGAAAATTTTGAACCTAGTGTAAAAATGCACATTACTATGTTGTCGCTTAAAAATTCGAATCTATGAATTTTGGTTATTTCTGCCTTTTCTTGAACTATATCACCAGTAATCATTTGTTCGAAACCTTTTGCATCTATAGGATTACCACTAGGTCTTATGAATAGAAAATCTTGAGTTGCGTTGCCGACAAAAAATGAGGCCATTTTTTTTGGATTAGCAAACTCATTTAATAA
Source organism: uncultured Prochlorococcus sp. (assembly GCA_902518475.1). Taxonomy (GTDB): domain Bacteria; phylum Cyanobacteriota; class Cyanobacteriia; order PCC-6307; family Cyanobiaceae; genus Prochlorococcus_A. The sequence goes on from CABYGI010000005.1 coordinate 15,368, forward strand.
TGAAATTATTGTTTCTTTATCATTCATAAAACAAAGGACGTAACCCTTATAGTTTAGATCTATTGTTTAAAATGTACAAATCGGAGTGGGATAATTCTGAAAAAAATTCGTTAGAATATTTAAAAATATTAGATTGTTAATCTAAATCATGATTAATTCATTATACAAATTATTGCCCGTTGGCAAAAAACTCAAAAAATATTTACCTTTTTTTATTGGATTTAAATTACTAACATTTACTGGTTTTCTTACTTATTTAATGAATCGCTAATTGACATAACATTAACAATAAAGTTTAACTAAATTAAATTCTAGTGAATAAAGAAGAACGAACTAAAAGATTTAAGTCTATGTCAAGTATGCAAAGACAAGAATTGATATTAAAGAAAATGAAAGAGAGAGGTATAGAGGTGGGAAGTGGAATTCCTAATAAAAAATACGATAGCAAAGAGATTTATGAATTAATTCATATTGCGAATTGCTTTCCAGAATTAAGAAAGGGAAAAAAAAATATTTAGGTTTCTTTAATTAAGTTTTTTATTTTGGTTCCCTTATTGCAGAAATAATTAATCCACCTATCAATGCGAGATTCATAAATACTGCTCTTTGATGGAAAGGAAATACATGAAAAATTATTGTTGTTGGAATAAGAAATAGTAATAAAAAGACTGAACCGATTTTTTGCTTTTCACCAAATATAAAAAATCCAGAACCCAAGATAAGACATATAATGGCTCCCACTAGAAGAATAGATGAAATTGGTTCGGGAATACCTTTTGAAGAAATATATTCAACTGTTTTTTCAAAATCATTTATTTTCCCTGGAATGGCTGAGATAAATATTGCTGAAATTGATATTCTTGAAAAAAAATCTAAAGAAGATTTAATACTTTTATTTTTCAAAAAAGAATTTTTCATAATTTTATTATAAGAAAAAAAATTTTTTGCGTTTATAAATACTTAATTTGTTCGAAATACTTTTAAATTTTTCTCAAAGAGGTTAAGCTCAATTAATAAAAAATTTTTTTAATTAATGTAAACCTTTTCAAATTAATTATTTTGATTTTCTAGTGCCGCCATAGGAATAATTTTTATGTTTAGAAATTAGATCCCAACATTTTTTACAACAAAAAATCCAGTCTTTGTGAATTATTGATTTAACTCTGTAATGTGTTTTATCTGGATTATGACATAAATCACATTTTTTCATTCATAATTAATTTTGATAAATAGATTCTAGATAGATTATAGTTAATTTAAAAGGTTCACGATTAAATTTTTTTCGTGTAATGCTTTAAAAGCACTCCAAACTTTCTGAAGCAAAGCAGTGGTTTTGTTGAGTGCAAATATTTTTAATTTTTATGTTTATAATTTTAATTTAAATTATTTTTTTAAAATTTTTCGACTAACCTTTTAGGATTTATATCCAAAATAACATTATACATATAGATTAGAATTTTCAAAAGAAACTCACGAAACTTATTTATATATTTTTATTATGTTTTTATTGGATTTAGAACTATGAACATTTATCTTTTTTGGATATTATTTTTAGGATTATGGGCAATTGTTCCCCTAATGATTATTAAAGGAAGAGTAGACGAAGCTCCTAAGATTCAGACATCTCCAAAAGTTAAATCAAAGAAAAAAGGTTGGTTCAATTAAAAGAATTTTTGGCTTATTATAAATTATCTGCAGAATAATCATTGATAATTTAAATTAAATTCTAAGAAAACTTAACTTATTAAAAGTGAAAAAATTAGAAAAAAATTTTCTATATTTAGTTGTACTAGGAGGTAGAGCAAAGAAAGCTAATATTGAATTACATGATGTTAGATGGGTTGTTGGTTCTAAAATTGAGGATACCTATGATACCTTAAGAAGGGATTGGTTTGGATCTCTACAAGGTTTGCATATTGATAGCTATAAAAAAATAAAATTTATAGATGGTTATAAGATTAATTTAAAAAGTATAGAAAAGGATAAAATGGAAAAAAAGCAAATAGTAAAAAAATATAAGGCCAAGAATTATTTATGGTTTGTCAACATTGGAGGCTATAGTCCAACTTCTTTGCAGGAAAAACATGAGTTTGGATTAGTTGCAGCTTCAAATAAATTAGAGGCAAAAAATATAGCTAAATCTAAATGGCTTATTGGGTGTGAAAAAAAACATAAAGACGATATTGCTTCTTTAGAAAGGTTAATTAGTTGCGATGATTGTGAACTAATAAAAAAGATAGGTAATTGGGAAATAGAATTAACTCCAGATAATAAATTTATTGAAGAAAACGACTATCCTGATTGGTATGGTTATCAAAAAATAGATGGTAAATAAAGATCTAAGATTCTTTTTTTGTTAAAAACTTTGTTTAAAAAATATAATATTGTTTATTTTTTTTAAATATTAAAAAGAACTTGATTTTCTTAGTAAATAGATTCCACCTCCCAGAGAAATTAAGACAGGTAACCATGCAGCAAAAATTGGAGGTAAAATACCTTTTACTCCGAAAGAACTAAATATAAATGACATTACATAATAAATTAATATAAGAATTACGCTCAACCCAAATCCCTGACTTTTTGAAGATCTTAAATTAGATTTAGATCCCAGACTGCTCCCTATTAAACCAAATACCAAGCATGCAAAAGGCAGGGTGAATTTTTCCTGAATGCGGACTTTCATTCTTCTAACCTCCTTTGTGTTCCCAGTCTCTTCATATATCTTTTCTGCTTGTATAGCCTGCTTTAAAGTCATTTCACTAGCATCCTTTGGCACTTTTGCTAGCTCCATAGGCCCTTCTACAAATGGATATTTATATTTTTTAAATTTAATATTTGTAGTTTGTCCGCTTGGATCAATTGATACCATACTCCCGTCAAAAAATATCCAAGAAGAGCTTTTTTTATCAAATTTTCCAGTCTTTGCTTTTAAGATTTGTTCAAAATCTTCTCTGGAAAAATCTAAAACTGTAACTCCCTCCATCATGTTGTTTTTATACCATGAAGCATAAAATATATGAGTAAGGTAAGTATTAATTTTTGTTGGTTTTTTGTTTGATGCATTTATCCTAGATCCATATCTAGAAAACATGATATTATCTTTCCCTTCTTCCGCACTAAAAGAACTTCCTATTCCCGCTCTTAATGTCGTTTCTGCCAATTTATTACTAGCAGGAACTAAATTATCGTTAAAGTAGAAAGTCAAACCTGTCATAAATATTGAAAGAGCAATAGCTGGAGCAATAATTCTTGAGGTTTTTATACCCAAAGATTTCAATGCTAACAATTCAGAATTACTAGATAATTTTCCATAGGCTAATAATGTTGAAAGTAGAACCGCCATTGGAAATGATAAGACTAAAAAACTAGGTAAACTAAAAAAAAGAACTTTTAAAGCTAAAAATAAAGGTAAACCAAATTCAACTATTTTCCTTATAAGATCAAACATTACCCCAACGGATAATGAAATAACAGTAAAAGCAGATATTGCAAATAGCATGGGAGGTATTATTTGCCCTATTAACCATCTATCTATTAAAGGTAGTAAAAACCAAGGAGAAATTATTTTGTTATTAAATTTTTTGATTAGTGATTGATTTAAAAGTTTCAAAGAAATTTATTTAATTTTTAATGGCTTTTTTAGATTATAAAATATCAATGATTTAGAAAACAATATTAACTTGATAGTTAAGAAAAATATTTTAATTCTTTAAATTTCAGTAACAAATTAGAAAAATAATTTTTAACACTTGCAATAAAATAAGAAATTTGTTTTCTTTAAAAAAAGAATTAAAGTATGAAAAATAAACCTTTTACATACGAATGCAATTGTATACACTGCCAATAAAAACTAAATCAAATCAATAATGCAAAATTATATTGGGAAAAATTAATTTTTAAGAAAAAAGTTAGTATAGTTTTCTACTAATTTCATTTAGATTTTCAAACTTTATTAAATTATTTGTTTTGAAACTATTATTTTCGGAAAAAAAAAAAAATAAGTTGCACTATTTATGATTTCTAGATCTTTAGTATTAAGCATTTTTTAGAAAAATAATATTATTTAACCTTTTGCTTTTTTTGGTAGATCATATTTTCTCTATTTAAAAGAAAAAGGATAATCAAAATACAAGATGGTATGAGAAAAAAATCTAAAGACATAAATTTTGTTAAGTCTATTTCTTATTTAGCAAATAAATAAATCTTTGACATAATTTGCTTATCTCTAAGATTTTTTTCGATAGGTCAAAAAATTATCCTTATGTTAAATATATTTTCTTACTTTTAAAATTGAAAGAGCCTGCAAGTATCCCACCGGCAAGCTCATGACGACCTAGTTAATTCAGAATTCCGATTTAACCAGCTAAGCACTTCCTAAATGCTATAAATATTTTACTAAGTAAAATTACTTACTGTGAGTATAAATGCTTATTTATAGCGATTGATTGCGAATTTGATAATAAAAAGTGATTTTTTAAATGTGACTTTTTAATTTTTAAAGAGATATGTCAAATATTGACCCATAATAAAATTCTTACTGGTAAATTATTGGCAATTTTGGTTTACATAAGTTAATACTTGTGTTACATTAGTTTACAATTATTACCTTTATAAATGACAAAATCAGGAGTAACTACAGAATCAGGTGGAAGGCAGAATATGTTCCCATCAGAAACTAGGCCATATATTGATGAAACTGTGTCTTACGATGGATATCCTCAAAATGCAGAAAAAGTAAACGGCAGATGGGCTATGGTTGGTTTTGTTGCTTTATTAGGTGCCTACGTAACTACTGGACAGATCATTCCAGGAATTTTTTAGTTTCTAGGTAACTGTCTTAATAGACTTGTAGTTTAACCTTTATTATTAAATGCTTTTAAACGAAGTATTTAGACTTTATTATAAACTTGAAAATAAGAAAAACCAAATAAAAGTTATTGCATTCAAGCTAAATATTATTCCAAGAAATAAATAAGCGAACTTTTTGCCAATAAATGCTGTCTCTGGTTCAAGCTTTACTCTCATTAAATCCTCGAATTATCTCGATAAAGATAGCATCAATTAAGGAATAAATTTAAGTTTTAAAGGATAAAAACAATCAACTTAATATTTCTTTTAAAATTTTTAAATTAATGATGTGTCTTCTTCAGCTTTCTAGGATAAAAAATAATTTCTTTAATATTGTTGCTAATAAATTTCTTAATTTGATTTCTTTTCCGCGAATATAGAGTATAAAATTTAATTCTAAAAAAAATTCCAATCTAATTTTGAAAATGAGATAATTTTTCTATGCTTATTTTTAGAGTACTTTTTTGCTGCAAGTAGAATTATTAAAACTTTAATTAATAAAGACCATTTGTTATCAAAAAATCACGTTAAAAAAAGCCTAATTTAATTTTAAATTAGACTTTTTCGTGAAAATTAAAATAATTTTAGATAAAACCAGGAATTATTTGACCGGTAGTTAGATAAGCTCCAACTAGAGCAACAAAACCCAACATTGCGAATCTACCATTAAGCTTTTCAGCAACGATTTTTTCTTTTTCAACTATTTTTGGTTCGTTATTTTTCATTAGAACCAACCTGGAATGATCTGGCCTGTTGTGACGTATGCACCAACTGCTGCAACGAAACCTAACATTGCCGCCCAACCATTAAAACGTTCTGCTTCTGGAGTCATTTTGTTTAAGTAATTTGTTAATAAATATAACATAATTATTTAGTTATGTAAAGAAAATGAGGAATTATTCCTCGCTTTATCAGGAAAATTTGAAACAATGCTACATATATGTGTCGAAATATACCTTATCGATTTTTTTATTTTTAAAATGATTTTTTTAAATTTGAAATAAAAATAAAGGCTTTTCGCCTTGTTTTTTTAGAGGTACATCCTCATTTAGAGGGAATTTAAATTAATATAATATAAGAGTCAGCTAGTAGGGATACAGGCTGACTCTATTTTTGAGAATTTTTGGTTTTTGACTAAAAATAGTTTTTAGAATTCAAATAATTGCTATTAATAAATTAGATATATATTAATTCATGTCATTCGCGACGTACTTCATGCATTTAATTTTTGAAAGTATTCCTTCTCTAATTAGTTCTGATTTAATACTTTACATCTTGCCTGGTCTTGCAATTTCAATATTATTATTCAGCCTTAAAATAATGTTTTTCAAGACTCCAAAATTTAGAAAGGTTAAATAATCAAGGATTTTAGAATTATTCTTTTGACTGAAGTGCCCAATTTTTTTTTATTTTGGATAATAGACTTTTTTTCTCGGCAACTCAAAGAAATAGAGACTGCATTGGTGATGTACTATCCAGAGTTATAAAAAAAGGTTCAGTATTGGAAATCGGGAGTGGCAGTGGTGAGCATGGAGTGTTTTTTCAAAAACGATTTCCTGGAATAATTTGGCAAACAAGTGACCCAGAGTTAGTGCATAGAAAAAGTATATGTTCTTGGATTGAGTATGAAGATTTACTTAAGAAAATGCCTCACCCTCTTGAGATTGATGTTGAAAAAATTCCTTGGAAAATTCCTTTGATATTAGCTAATTCTTTGCAAGGAATAGTCTCTATAAATATGATTCATGTAGCAAAGTGGTCTTGTACTGTAGCACTCTTTAGAGAGTCAGCAAAATTACTGAATAAGGGACAATTTTTGATGTTGTATGGGCCATTTAAAATTTGTAATAAGCATACAAGTGAAAGTAATTATTTTTTCGATAATTCATTAAAAATTCAAAATGATTTTTGGGGGATTAAAAATCTTGAGGAAGTTTGTGATGAGAGTAAGAAAAATGGTTTTTCTCAAGAGGATATTATTAGAATGCCTGCAAATAATTTTTCAATAATTTACAGAAAAGTTTCTTGATAAGGAAAATACAAATATCAATAAGTTTTTAAAATTCATCTTACTTAGATGATTAACCTGATAGTTTTTTGCTCCATTCTTTATGCTTTTGATCTAAATCTGAAATTTTTTCGCCTAAACTCAATTGTCTTTCTAATAATTCAACTTTTGTAAGTGTTATTTTTTCTGAATAAAATTTAATAGGCTGTTTACCATGTAAATTGTCGCCACTCATAGAATTACTAAGCTTGTGAGTATTTTCTAAGATGAAAAATTTGTTATTGCTGATTCTTTTATATTTTTTTCAGATTTGCGTAAATTAAAGTGATAAAGAATTGATGCTTATTGTGTTTTTAATCCTCCATTTTTGTATGAAGATTGCCAAATATATGTTCCTCTCTTGATGTCTGACTTAACAGCAACGCAATTGCAGGCGATATTCCATAAAGCTTTGTGTATTGGATCAGGATTAAAAAGATATGCTTTTTTAAAGGCTTTTTTAATTAAGACAGTTGCCTTTTTTGCATGATAATGAGGGATCGATGGACATACATGATGAACGACATGGCTAGAACCTATATTATGATGAAGAAAATTAAGGACTCTCCCGTAAGGCCTGTCAATAGATAGAAATGCTCCTCTCATAAAGGAAAATTCCGTATTTGAAAGATGAGGTACATCTGAATCTGTATGATGAAGCCATGTATAAACTACTAGCCAACAATTAACCACTAATAAAGGGCCAAAATATAGAGTAATTACTGGAAATAATCCATACTTGAAAACTAAATAAACAATGCCCACTAATGTTAAACCTACGCCAATATCTGATATCCAAACTTTCTTGGCCCATACTGATGGCCATAATGCCTTAGAAAATGGTTTAATTGGCCAAAAATGATTTGAAGTGCCATATTTTACACCTCCTGTACTTCCAGTAAGTAAATAAGCAGGCCAGCCAAATATTAGATGTAAAACAAGTTGAAGAATTCCATAATTTTTCTTACCTAAGGAATTTGAGAAATGTAATTCTTTTTCTCCGCCAACTTTTTCTGTAACTCCGTTCCCTTTAATAACTAAAGGGACGTGAGTTTCTCCATTAGTTATGTTATTTGTGAATCGATGATGAACTGCATGAGAACGCTGCCAAGAAAAATAAGGCACAAGAAGTAATGAATGTAGTAAATAACCAGTTATAGATTCCAATGTTTTGTTTTTAGAGAATGCTCCATGCCCACATTCATGGGCAATTACCCAGAATCCCATTGTAGAGGTACCTGATATTAATGCGTAAATTAGCCAAATTGGGATCATTTTTGGGGTAAATGGAATAGATAACCCTATTGCAACTACTAATGATTGAATGAAAACTGATTGTAAAAGATACCTCAAAGAAGTTATGGTATTGCACCTAAAGTAGTGATCTGGGATAACATCCTGAAATTCTTTTATGCTTGGAATATCTTTATCCTTGATTACAAGCGCTTGGCCTTTAAGACCAGAAAATTTTATATGACTCAAATTTTTGTTTGTTATAAGAATTTTGTTAAATAAAAGTGAATTTATATGCTCTATTATCCATCACAGGATCTCATAATGAAAAGAATTTATAAATTTTTTTTCGATAAAGTTTTTTAGATTTTAATTTCATCTTCAAGTAAAACTATCTTTGTCAAAAATTTTTTATTTTATTCTTTTATCGCAATCTCATTAATTAATTATTTATTTTTATGCTAATTGTCTATGCTCTTCTTTATAGCTTAATGAATTTAAAGACCGCGTATATACCTCTTAGGTAAACCAGATTGTTTACGTGGCTTTACTAAGATGGGTAAAACAATAACTCCAACTGTAAAAAGACAGATTGGAGCAACTACCATCAATATAGATTCTAGAGACATGAATAATTTTGAATTTATTAATAAATAGCAGGATTTTTTTTTAAAGTCATGCGTATTTATATCTATTTTGTGAGAATAGATTCAAAATTTTTATAAATTATTAAGTAAAAAAGAAAAAAAGCTTAAAAAAAAGCAATTTTATCAAAATGCATAATATTTACTTAATGATTATTTAAATATAGTTATTACTTATGGATCAAGAAAAAAATTGGATGCTTATGACTTATTATTGTCCAACTCATGGTGATACAGGATTAGTAAAACCGATTCAACTAACAAAAAAAGAAATTAGTAAAACATTTTTAAAAAAAGGTAGGAGTTCTAAAAATTAATTTTTAAAATAAAACTGTAGTTTTATGAAGATTTTCTTAATCTTGATTGAAATCTGATTAATTAAAATCCTTCAAAAATCAGATAAGCTGCTTTTTTATCAGCAGTATTAGAAATATATTGAAAAACGCATCTTAATTTGTATCAGAACCGCATGTTAATTCACATTGATTAAGTTCGTGTGATGATATCTTTTCTAAAATTCTTAACATATCAATTTCGGAAAGCTCTCCATTCGAGTTCCATTTTAAGGTTGTTTTCCTTTGAGGTGAATTTTTTTTATTCATTTTGATCACCTCCCTTTAAATGAACTTCTAAACAACGAGTAATACATTCTTGATGACCATCCACAATACTGCATTCAGTAATACACTCGAAATATGAATTAATAGAATCTATTTCTGTATTGTGGTTTGTAGAGACAAATGAATCATTCATAATATTGTTGGATTTATTTGGAATAGAGATATAGCACGAATTTATCTTCAATAATTTAATTTATTAAGTGAATCAGAAAAAATAAGTATTATTTACTAAATTTTTTTTTGCAACTGGTTTACCTAGAAAAAGATAGTAATATCACTCTTTTAAAAACAAAAGTAAAAAATAATTTAGCTTATTTAATACTAGCTCTATAAGGCAATCTTCTAAAAATCAGCATAAAGACTGATTTACTTTTAAGAAATTTAGTTAGATGATAAAAAAGTACATTTTTAGATTTTCAAATGAAATCAGTAACTAATTGGCTTTCGAAAATGTTAGAGAGTATGGCAAATGCTTTTATGCATCCTTTAAAGAATGACTTACCTCCATCTATTGGTACTCATGCATATAGTAGTATTCCTCTAAAAAGAAAATTGAGAAGAAAATTTAATTAGGTATTAACTTATTGGAATTAATTTTTCATTTTTATCATCCCAAATAATATATTTGAAGCAGGTTGAAAAATCGCTTAATTTTAAGAAAGTTGATTGTTGTAGCAAATGAATGTTTGCTTTGTGACAAGCTCTTAAGTTGTAATTTGGTATTCTCTCGGAGAGATGATGAATGCTGTGGAAGGATATGTCTGCTAAAAACCAATTTAGCCAATTAGGGATATCTAAATTGCTACTACCTAAAATAGCTCCATCTATGAGATTCCAATTCTTAGTATTTTTAGCATATGCATTCTCATAGTTATGTTGTACGAAAAAAACACATATTAAAATTGCTGCAGATAAAGTTAATACCAATGAATAAAATGATAAGAAAAAAACTAACCCAAACCATTTACACATAAAAATCCACCCTATTATTACTATTGTGTTATTAATTACTAATTCAAATAGTTCACTGAAATTATCTCCATAATCAGAAAAAGGTGGTTTTACTCTTGAATTAATAGCTAAAAGTTGAGAAATTTCTTTGTTTTTTATTTTGATAAAAGTCTCCTCCAATATATCTTTAATGAAATTAAAAATAATAATAACCAGGCCTAATCTAGGTTTTAAAACTAAGTAAAAAAAACCGCCCGGGAAAAGCATCATCCAGTTTCGACTTACTTTATAAAATATTTGATCTCTTTTTGTAAGGGATTCATAATCTTCAAGACTTAAAACATCTATCGGCCCTTTGTAAATTTCCCAATTCCCATTATTTCTATGATGAAATGCATGATCAATTGACCATGACTTCTGGGGAATACCATTAATCAAGCCAAGTAAAAATCCAAAGAGGCGGTTTAATTTTCGTTTTGTAAAAAGAGAATTATGTCCGCAATCGTGCATTAATGAGAATGTTCTAGAAGAGAAAAGAGTTAAAAGAATTATAAAAGGGACTAATAGAAATACTTTAATCAATAATGAAAAAGGTTGATTTATTATTTGGTGGACGATTAACCAAATAGAAATTATTGGGAAGATCGTAGAAATAAGTTGATAAGAGGCTCTAATATTGTTTCTTTTTAAAAATGGCTTTATTAAAAAATCACTTCTATTTACCTTAAGCATATTTCTCTTTTTTTTGATACTAACAATTTTTAAAAAATATTGATTATTTAATAAACAATAAAAATATTTTAAAAACATACTAAAGAATAAATTCTTTAGACATAGTTCTCAATTGATCTAGATTTAATCTTTCTAAGTAATTTTTAAAGTCACTAAGATTCTTATTAGAGTCAGAATTTTTACTCTCGTAAAGAAGACTATTAGAAATTAACTCAATAAGATGATCTTTATCCATAACCCCTTATAGACCAAAATTCCTGTTAAAAAAATTAAGGTCTTGAATTCGAGATCATTAACTCATCTCTATTTAAAAGTAATTTTTTATAAATTTTTTAAATCTTGTTCTATTTTTTCTAATCTTTCATTTAATTCTTTTTGTTCCTTAATTAAGGCTTTTTTCTTTTCTGCAAGCTCTTTGTTCAAAGGAGAATTGAAATATTTTTGGTAAGAGACAAAAAAAACTGCTATTGCTACTGCAATACCAAGTGCACCAATTATTAAAATTGGAGATGAAGGAAAGTCATAAAATGGAATTGACAACGTACTTTAATAAAAACTAATACTAGCTATCCTATAGAAAAAATAATGAGTAATAAATACTTATTCTCTAAGGAGTTTTATGGTTAATTATGCTAGTTATTTTGTAATAAATAAATAAGATTTACAAATAAATTTTAAAAATAAGTAATTGTACAGCTGTCAAAGAATCAATAACTAATAATGATTAAACTAGTAAAAATTTTTTCATGAAGAAAATCATAAATAAAAAACATAATAAAAATGAACCATGGTTTAAATGGTTAACGAGAGAACTTAATTCTTATGAAGCTTTTCGGGATTTCGAATCAGGTAAAAATCCACAAGATGTTGCAGAGGATTTTATTTCTAGTAATAGTATTGCTATTTCAAAAGTTTTCGAGAATTTTGATGAAGAAGATAAAGATACACTAGATCAGTTTCTTAAATTAACAGAATGCGAGATGCATGTGTTTAGAATTCTTGAAAAACAAATAGAGTTAAGAAATAAGGTAAGATTTGTAGATTTTAAAAAAAGAAGAAAATAAAGAGTTAATTTCTATATAAGTTTATTTCTTCCATTATCAGTCTTACCAAAGCCTAACCAGATGAACCACAAGATCCATCCGAAGATAGGTATTAAATTAATAAAGATCCATTTCCAATCTTTGCCAAAATCTTTGATTCTTCTTATATCAATAGCTATTTGAGGAATGATACAAACCACTCCATAAGCATTGAAACCAAAAGTTTTTAAAAATATTGGAATAGTTAGGAAAGAAATTATAAGATTCGCTAGTTGAACTAACCACCAGTCTGATCGAGATGTGAATCCTTTGAAATCTGTAGCTTCAATCCAAAAATCTTTATATGCGTTTAAAAAGTCATTAAGCATAAATTAAAAATTCAAAGAATTTAATATTATCAATTTAATCTTCAATTTATCAAAATATTATTTATATACTAAATAGGATCAAATAAATTCATATCATTTGAATCTTGTTTTGGGATCTCATCTCGATTTGGTAATGAACAGAATCCGTCTTTGCAAATCATCTTTTCTTTTGCAATACTTGAAGTCTCTGAGATTATATTTTTGTTATTGTTATTTGAAGATTCTTTCAGCATTTATATAAAAAAATTAAATCCAATATTAAATTAATAACTCAATTTTTTTTTATAAGCAACAAAATTAATATTAATTATTTAGTTACTTTTTTTGATTTGGCAAGTCTCTCCAAAACAGCGCCATTATATAAATGAATAAAGATAAAGAACAAATATAAAGTAAAGAATTTAGATGCATTTTTATTTATTAAAGTAATAACAAAGAAGTCCTTTCATAAAAATGGGATTTCAATAGATTTGTAATTTTTTGACTTAGCAATCAGACAAATTCTAGTATTTATTTAAGTTTTTTATGCTTTTCTCAAACTTTGAGAAGGAAAAGTTTTTAAATTTTTGTAATGTATCTGTTTAGTTAGTAAAACTTATAAATCTAAGAGTTTTATAAATCTAATCAAATTCTACATTTTTGAATGTTATTGAAATTCATGATCTATCCTCATTTATTTCTGTTAGAGCTTTTCTACCTTCCTTAAGGGTTCTTAATACGAACCAGGTTAGTGAGGCAATCATAAGGATGATAAGTGTAATTAGAGAAATATGAGTTGTATCAATATTGTTCGACAATTTAATTAAATTCCTTATGAGTCTTTAATTCAAAAAATTCAACCGTCTGATCTTGAGTAAGCAGGTATTAGCATTCCACCATCTTGATCGTCATTGTTGTCATCATCAAACCCACCCCCGAGAAGTAATTCAATAATTACAAGTACAGCTATTGGATAAAAGGACCATAATATCGCTGTAAAAGGACTTACCGAGGAAGAAGTTGAGTATAATTCTGTCATAAATTGATATTAATCTAAAGAAACAACAATTGTGGATCCTCTGGGCACTGTTTTATTCAATATTTCTATAAATATTTTTTAAAAACTTTTCTCTTTAGCACTAATAGATCTTTGGTATGTATTGATATTTTTATTCTTAAAACCAATTTGATTAATAATTTTTTTGAACCTACTGAGAAACTAATAATGACATAATGAATCGCACGATTGTTATTTTTTATACTTAACAATAATTGTACAATTTTGATTCAAAAACTATTATTTATCTTGATTTTATAAATTCTATGTTTTCTTTCACTTTTGATCCTTTGGCTGCGATATTTGGTATATCAGGAATTGTAGGCTTCTTTTTCTTCGTTTCTGCTGCTAAGGGGACTTCCAGTATCAATACAAAACCAAAAAAGGAATTAGATTAGAACTTATTGTCTCAGAAAACTAAATTGAAATTTTAAATTTAGTATTTAAAAGGCTTCTTAATTATTATTTATTCCATTGTTTAGAAATAAATTCAAGAAAATCTTTTAGATCCTCTTCAGGACAATTTGTTTGTTTTTGTAAATCAATGCAAATTTCCTTAATATTTTTAAAGGCCTTTTTTACTATTTCGTTTTTTTCAATAACCTCAAAATATTCTTGATCAGTAAAAGGCATAATATTAGTTTCCTTCTTGAAAATTATTTATTAACCATATTTTATCCACATTGACTTAACAGTAAAGAAGAAAAAATCTTTTTTTTTAAGTTTAGCTACCCAATCGATAATGTTTTTTAATACTTTTGGTTACTTCCCATTCGCAGTTAAGTCCAGCAGGAAACTCAACTAGATCTCCAGCTTTAATCACGTAAATGCCACCGTTTTGGGTACTTATTTTCGCTTGACCTTCAATAATTAAGCAAATTTCCTTATCATCGTAATTCCATTGAAATTTGCTTGGCTCACATTCCCAAATAGGCCAACTTTTCATTCCATACTGAATTATTACGCTTGCACTACAGGGGGAAGTTATTAGAACTTTCACGAAATAGTTCGGATGTTTTTTCATTTTACAAATAAAAGAAATATTTATTTTCGAGAATGTGTATTTCTTTACTGTCTTTTATTTTTTTTCGTTTATCATAAAAAAAATTTCTAATTTATGGATGAGCTTTCTGTATTGTCAATTTCGTTATCTATAGCTTCTCTAGGAATATTTTTTTTATTTTTCGCTTCAAATGATGATGATGACCAAGATGGAGGTAAGTTGATTAAATCATTAGAAAGAATTAATTAATTTCAAGTAAATAAAATATTTAATAGAGATTTATAACTTATAAAACCTGCATAAATGCAGCTTAAAAAAATAACATAAACTTCAAATGTGCCGAGTCTTTTTTTCTTTAATGTTTTCATTTTTTTGAGTGTTTATAGGGTAATTTTATTTAATTTGATTTTTATTAACATGAGTATTTTTTACATTAACTTAGAGATTAAAGAATTATTAATGTCAAGCCAAAAAATAAAAAACAAGTAAAAAATATTATTTTTTTGGTAATTTCTTTTTCCTCATTCTTAGCAAAAAATAAGGAAATTACTGGAGATGTGCTTAGTAAAGCCCATCCTACTCCTATGGGAAGGGTTTTAAACACAACTTGTTGTAGAAATATTCCTATATTTGTTCCAAGAAGTATTGAAATAAAAAATCTTTTTTGTTGTTTTTTATCTATGTTTTTTAAGAAAAAATTAATCTTAAATCCTTTTAGACTAATCAAAAAAATTATTGCACCTAATAATCTTATTTCAGTTGTAAGGAAAGGAGATAAATTGCTTTGAAGGAAAACCATCCTTGATAAAAGACCTCCAAGAACAGCACATAAAACTGAAAAAAAAGGAAAAGCAAAAATCTTAAAGTTATTTTTTTCCGAGAAAGAGGAGTTTTCCTCTTTAAAATCGTTACCTTTTCTGAGAATTATGAATAGCGAAATCGTTACTATAATTATTCCAAACCATGATTTAGTTGTTAAATTTTCATTAATAAAAAATTCCCCTGATAAAGCTGCCATTAACGGAGAAAGAGTTTCTATAGATAAAGTTTTTCTTGTGCCAATTGTTTGTAGTGACTTTAAATAGAAAGTATCGCCTAAACCAATACCTATTATTCCACTAATTAGTAGGATAAATATGTTTTTTAATGCAGTTGTAGAACTTAGATTGATAAAAGCTGGTATAAAAATTAAAAAAGCTATTATATTTTTTATTAAATTAATATCTATTGATTTATATTTTTGAGTTTGCGAGCGCCAAATAAAACACGCATATGTCCAAGATGTAGCAGCTCCAAAAGCAGAAAGGATTCCAATCAAAACGAATAATTTTTAAAAATTTTATTTTATAAATTGAGTAAATGCTAAAAAGAATACATAAATAAGAATCAAAATCCCAGGTAAGTACTGAATTAGTGATTTGAAACTATTTTTTTTCATGTATCTAAAGTAATTTATTTAAACAGTTTTTTTATTAGTAGGGTACAAACTCTCTAATTTCTTTCTTCTTTGAACTTTCGCATTAATTCTTTCTTCTTTTTCTTTTTTCTTGATCTCATCATTTATCTTATTTTGTCTATATCCAAACCAAAGTAGAACCCAAATAACAGAAGTTATTAAAAGAAGAGCAGTATATTGACCAGTCATAGGAAAACTGGCCTCAGAATATTTAACGTAAGAAAATAACAAACTCATTTAATTAACTTAAAGCATAAAAATAACGACTGTGTTGATTTTTCTAGAAATTTAAAAATTAGCGAATCCAAGCTATTTTTATGTAGTTTTAAAGTTTTATATTTATTTTTTTATGGTTTTTGGACTAATTTTTATTTATAACTACTTGCTATTATCTGATTGAAGCATATTAAATAATAAGTTTTTGGAACCTTTTGATTTAGCAGTTGTTGGAGGCGGTGCAGCCGGTTTTATGACAGCAATAACTGCTGCTGAAAATGGAGTAAAAAGAATAATAATTCTTGAAGGAACTTCAAAACTTATGGAGAAAGTAAGGATTAGTGGAGGGGGAAGATGTAATGTCACTAATGCGACATGGATACCGAATGAACTAATTGAGAATTACCCCAGAGGTGGAATTCAGCTCTTGGAATCATTTAATCGTTTTGCTGCTGGAGATGTATACGATTGGTTTGAGAAAAAAGGTTTAAAATTAAAAATTGAGGAAGATCTAAGAGTATTCCCAGTGTCTAATTCTTCTTCAGATGTTATTGATTGTTTGAGAAAAAGTGCTTTATCAAAAAACGTAGAGATACTAACAAAATTTTTTGTAAAAGAAATTGCAAAAACTCCAGATAATATATTCAATATTTTTAGTCTTAAAAAAGCAAAGGTAACTGCA
This sequence comes from uncultured Prochlorococcus sp., assembly GCA_902518475.1. Taxonomy (GTDB): domain Bacteria; phylum Cyanobacteriota; class Cyanobacteriia; order PCC-6307; family Cyanobiaceae; genus Prochlorococcus_A. Next base: position 32,247 of record CABYGI010000005.1, read on the forward strand.
AAAAATATTATTCTTTCAACTGGAGGTAATCCAAGCGGATATAAATTAGCTCAAAATCTTGGACACACCATTGTTAAACCTGTACCATCGCTTTTTACTTTTTCCACAAAAGAACCAAATTTGGATGAATGTACTGGGGTATCGATAAGGGGCATAGATATAGAAATTAATTTAAATAATAAGAATTTTCGAAATAGAGGCGATTTACTAATAACGCATTGGGGGTTTAGTGGGCCAGCAGTATTAAAACTTTCATCAATTGCAGCAAGGGAACTTTATAGCCAAAAATATAAATTTAATTTAATCATTAAATGGTCTTCTTTCAGTTATGAGGAGTTAAAAGAAAAAATTAATTATTTAAGATTAAATAAAGGCAAGGTGAATCTCATTAATAGTAGACCTCTTCCACTATTAACAAAAAGATTATGGATTTTTTTATTAAAGAAAATAGGTATTGATAAAGAGAAAAAGTGGGCTGATTTACTGGCGGATGAAAGAGAGAAAATGATAAATACTCTAATGAGGGATAAATATAAAGTTTCGGGTAAAGGTCCATTTGGAGAGGAATTTGTTACTTCCGGAGGCGTAAAAATTAATGAGGTTAATTTTAAAAGTATGGAGAGCTTAATTTGTCCAGGGTTATTTTTTTCTGGAGAAGTTTTGGATGTTGATGGGATCACTGGTGGATTTAATTTTCAACATTGTTGGACAAGTGGATGGATCGCTGGGATGGCAGTTTCAAAGTTAAATCAATCAACAATAAATTAATAAGTAATAAATCAGTAAGTAACAATTCAATAAGTTTATCTTTTTTTTATTAAGTATTAGAAGGAAAAAGTTTTTTGAAGAAACTTTAATTTTAAAGTTTAAATTATTGGTGAAGATTAATGCAGAATCTTGTATCAAAAAAAGAAGAAGAGGAAAGAAGATTAAAAGCTTTAGCAGAATATAGGATTTTGGGAACTAAGCCAGAATCATGTTATGACGATATTACAAAAATTGCTGCTACAACCTGTAATGTGCCTATTTCTTTAATGACATTGGTAGACAAAGATAAACAATGGTTTAAATCCAAAATAGGCCTTCAAATATCAGAAACTAGAAGAGATTGGTCTTTTTGTACCCATGCAATAAAAGAAAATAGTCCATTAATTATTCATGATGCTTTCCAAGATGAAAGGTTTATAAATAATCCTTTGGTAACAGGGGACCCCAAGATTCGTTTTTATGCAGGTTTTCCCCTTAGAAATAGTGATGGTAATAAACTTGGAACTCTTTGTGTAATAGACAGAAAGCCAGGAAATCTAACTACACAACAATTCAATATTATGGAATTATTATCCAAGCAAATAGTTTCATTTTTAGAGCTTAGAAAAAAGTCATTGAACTTGCTAGATGCTTTGTCTAACTTGCACAAACAGGAAGGTATTTTATCTGTCTGTTCATATTGTAGAGAAGTGAAAAATAAGGAGGGCGATTGGATGCATTTAGAAAAATATCTTTCGAAAATTAGTGATATAAGATTCAGTCATGGGGTTTGTGATAATTGTATGGAAAAACATTTCCCAGATGTAATCGAAGTATGGAATAAAAAGGATTTCTTTGAAGATGGTCAAAAAAGGTTTTTAGAGTCCTAGATTCAATACCTGACTTTTTATTTTTTAATTTATTTTCTAAACAAATTCTTTAATTGGTGGTTAGTATTGTATAAATTTTGACTAGAAAATGTTATTAGGAACTTTATTGACAGGTGAAATTGCTAAAAGTGCATTAGTAGCATACGTTCATTATTTAGGAATAATATTGTGTTTCGGTTCTCTTTTGTTTGAAAGATTGACTCTTAAAGTAGGTCTTAATAGAAATGAGACGATCTCAATGATAATTGCAGATGTGGTTTATGGTTTAGCAGGAGTTGCGATATTAGTTACTGGGATTTTGCGTGTTAAGTATTTTGGTCAAGGAGGTGATTTCTATACAGGTAATCCTGTGTTTTGGATAAAGGTTTCTCTTTATATTCTTGTGGGATTACTTTCTTTATACCCAACAACAACCTATATCTTATGGGCCATTCCATTAAGTAAGAATAAATTACCTGAAATATCTGAAAAACTAGTCAAGAGGTTCAGACTCATCATTACTACTGAATTAGTGGGCTTTGCAACAATACCTTTGTTTGCCACTCTCATGGCTAGAGGTGTAGGTTTAGGTTGAATAATTTATTTCTAGAAAGAAATTGTTTAATAAGTGCAAACAAACTATATAGATGGAGTTTAAGTTATAAGATTTCTAAATCTAAAAAAGAGATTATCTTTATTGGTTTAAATCCTTCATTATCGGATGAAGTTTTCTTGGACAACACAACAAAAAAGATAATCAAAATTTCGAAAAACAATAATTATGGCAAAGTAAAATTAATAAATCTATTTGCTCTTATTTCAAGCAAACCAGAAAAACTTTTTAAACATAAAAACCCTGTGGGCTATCTAAACAATAATCATATTTATAAAAACTTAAAACAATGGTCTGAAAGTAAAAATTGTGATTTATGGTTAGGTTGGGGTAACAAAGGGAAATTTCTAAATAGAAATAAAAGAATATTAAAAAAAATAATGCAATATAACTCAATCAGAAAAAATAATTTTGATAATCCTCTTGGACCGCTTTTAATTAAGAAAACAATCAAAGATAATCCAATACATCCTCTATACTGTTCTGATAATTCCATTCTCAAAGATTTAAAAATGATTTGATGCAAAGGTTTCAGAGGCAATTAATTTAAGTTTATGTTAAAGTAACTTTAAGAACGGGTTAAATTATGAGTAACACAAAGCAACTGCAAAAACTTAAAAACTTAAATGTAAAAGCAGAAAAATGCCTTACAAGAGATGAAGCACAAAAAATATTGATAAAGGCTAATAAGGCTCAGAGTAAAATAAATTTTTAAATTTGATATTTGCTTTTTTTAGGAATAATTTATCAAAAAAATTTTACAAATATTTTTCTAATTATTTATAATTTTTTTATTCTATTTAATTTTGATGGTTTTTAATATTATTAAGATAAGAAAATCCGATGATAGATTTTTATCAAGAAGAGATTGGCTGCATTCAATGCATTCATTTTCTTTCGCAGAGCATAGAGATCCAAAATGGGATAATTTTGGGAAAATTAGAGTTATAAACGAAGATATTATTTCTCCTAATGCTGGATTTAATACACATTCTCATGCAAATATGGAAATAATTACTGTCGTAACAAAAGGAGCAATAACTCATAGAGACTCTTTAAACAATCTTGGAAAAATTCACAAAGATGAAGTACAGGTTATGTCTGCAGGTACTGGAATCTCTCATAGCGAGAAGAATGAAGAAAATGAGAACTGCAAGTTGTTCCAGATTTGGATATACCCTCAAAAAGAAAATATCAAACCTCGATATGATCAAATTTCATTAAGTGAAAAGTTGTGGGATAACCTTATTTTTAATTACAAAGACGGTAAAAATAATAAGCTTTTTCTAAATCAAAGTATCTCTTTATGGCGTTGTAAATATAAGCCAATTAAAGAAAAAAAATTGCCATTAAAAATTGATAAATATAATTGGATACAAATAATAGAAGGTAATCTTTTATTAAAAAGTAAAGACTCTAATTCAAATATACTTCTCGAATCTGGAGATGGTTTGGGTTTTGAAGTTAATTATTATGATGATGTTTCTATAGATACTGAAAAAAACTTAGATTTTCTCTTGTTTTCGATGCCTTCTTTATAATTTATCTGTTATTTTACCTATCAACTCATTTATTAAATGCATTTAAGGCTTGCAAAGCCATATTAAGGTGAACTTCCATAGCACCAAGTGCAATTAAAGAATTTGGTGATTTATCTTTTAGTAAATTCTCTTTTCTTTTTGATAACTCATTAACTACCTTCTTAGTTGAAGATTCCCAATTTTTGATTAACTCTTCAAATTCTCTTTTTTCAGGGCTTTCTATTTCTGCTAATTCATCAGAAAAATGAGAATCCTTTTGTGCCTTAAGCATCAAGTAACTTAATTTTTTATGACTTATTGCTTGAGGTAAATTGTTAGATTCACTCATTGCTAGTATTTAATTTGTAGTCAAAATCTAACTAATTAAGTGAATATTTACTAGAGGGTAAACGGTTGTGATGACCGACCTGAAAATTACAGAATGGTACTTGAACAAAAAATGGATTTATTAACCTTTATTTTTTCACTTATTAGTTTTTTGAAATAATCTCCACGCTCTTCATAATTTTTAAATTGATCAAAACTAGAGCATGAAGGTGAGAATAATAATGTTCCAACTCTATTATTTTGTAAATAATGAAAAACAAAATTTAAAAGCTCTTTTAGTTCTGAAAATTCAAAAATATTTTTTTTAAATCCTTCATTAATAAGCGCCATTTTTAGGACTTTTGAGCTTTCTCCAAAAAGGAAAACACATTCAACTTTTTTCTTTAAAACTTTTATCCACTCACTATATTCATTGCCTTTTAATCTACCCCCAGCAATGATTATTATTTGACCTTCAATTGAACTTATTCCAGCAATAGATGAGTCAAAATTTGTAGCTTTACTATCATTAATGATTTCCAGATCATTATTTTTATAAATTGTTTCCATCCTATGGGGTAATTGTTTGTAATTAGATAAAGAATCTTTAATTTTCTTGCCAGATAATCCAACTTTTCTTGCTGCTGCAATTACCAATAAAAGATTTTGAAGATTATGCATTCCTTTTAAAGAAAAATGTTCAAGTTTGAATAATTTCTTCCCTCTCTCAACAATGTACGCTTGTTCATCTATCCAATAATCGCAATGAACAAAATTTGATTTATCGAAACTAGTTGTAATCCAAACCCCTTTTGATAGCGAATTGTAGTGATTTCTTAGGTTTTTATCGTCATAATTATAAATTCTAAAATCAGATTTTTCTAACAAGCTTTTTTTTATGTTGAAATAGTTTTCAAGTGTTTTATGTCTTTCAAGATGATCTTCTGTGAAGGTTGTCCATATTCCAATATTAGGTTTTACTTCTGGAGATATTTCTATTTGATAACTGCTTAATTCAGCTACAACCCAATCAATTTTTTCATGTTTTTTGGAGTAAGCATACTTACATAAAGGTGTACCAATATTTCCAGCAAAAGGAGCATATAATCCAGTATCACAGAGTATATGGCTTAGTAGATGAGTAACAGTAGTTTTGCCATTAGTGCCAGTAATACCTATCCAATTTGTGTCTTTTAAAATTTCCCATGCAACATTAATTTCTCCAATTACTTTAATTCCCTTTTTTTTTAATTCAATAATAGTTATATGGTCATAAGGTATTGATGGACTTACAACAACAGATTCGATCTCTTTCAAAAAAGGTTTAATTTCTTCAAATACAAATTCTTTATTTAGAGAAACTATGATATTAAGCTCTTCTAATGCTGTTTTTCTTTCTAAGAATTCTATCCCATCTTTACTTTCCCAAACAATTACTCTCTTATTGATGCTTCTCAAATACTTTGCAGCCCAAAATCCAGATTTACCTAATCCAATTATAAGATTAATATTTCTTTTACTTAAATGATTATCTATCATTAAATTTATAATTGCATTTATATTAATTGTGTTTAAAGGGTAATTCAATCATGAGATTTTTCTTCAGTATTTATAGTATTCGCCCAAGAAAAGTTAATTAATGGAAGATAATACTGCAAAATATTGGTTCTCTTGGTTTTATGAAAAGTGGGAGAAAAATGCTCCAGGTGAATTAATTGAACAGGGTTTAACTCCTTCTCAGATTGCTGAGCGCTTTGTTAATGAAAACCATGATAGTTTTATTCAATTGTCCAAAAAAATTGATGAAAAAAATTATGATGCTTTAACAGAATTTATGAAACTCTCAGAGAGTGAATTACATATCTTGAAGTATTTTCTAAAGTTAGTAAAAATGAAAAATTTATAAGAAATTTTTTAGTATTTCGAGGCTTTTCCCCCATAAATTTTTTCTCTCTTTTTTATTCATGGCGAAAGGAGAAGTAGGGGATAGTTTTGGATGACCTCTGAAATTAAATCTAGGACCATAATGATCACCGCCTCTTGCATCTGGTGAAGTAGCTGCAAAAAGCTGAGGTAAAGCACCCATCTCAGCAGTTTGAAAAATAGGACTTAATAATTCCAATGAGAATGTTTCTAATGGACCAGGGTTGGGTTTTTGAGCAGTAAAGAGATTTGTTTTTGCAATTCCTGGGTGAGCAGCTAAAGAAAGTATATTTTTGTGCTTTAAGTTCTCATTTAGTTCCAAAGCAAACATTACATTTGCCAATTTGCTATTGGAGTAAGATTCCCATTTGTTGTAATAGTTCTCGGCTTTCAGATTTTCCCAACCAACTTTGCCAAAAAATTGTGCTCCGGAAGTCACTGTCACTATTCTAGATTCTTCTTTTTTTTCAATAATTGGAAGTAGCTTTAGAGTTAAAAGCATGTGAGCTAGATGATTAACTGCAAATTGTATTTCATATCCTTGGGCACTAAGAGTTTTAGGCGGATGCATAATGCCTGCATTATTGATTAGTAAATCCAAATTTTCAAAATCGTCAAAAATTTTAGACTGAACTTCAACAATATTTTTTAAATCTGACAAATCTAATTCTAAAGGTGTAAATAATCCTTCAGGATTAAGACTTTTAAGTTTTTTGATAGTTTGATTAGCTTTTTCAAGCGATCTACAAGCTATGACAACGTGAGCATTTTTTTCTGCTAAGGCCTTTGCAGTATAGTATCCAAGACCACTATTCGCACCAGTAATTAGTGCTGTTTTGCCTGTAAGGTTTGGAATATTAGATGTTTCCCAGTTAGAGATTTTAGGTCTTGAAATAGTGGCAGTCATTTAGTAATCCTGCAAATTGCTTTGGAATGTAACCAAAATCTAATTACTTTTCCACTGTAGATACTGCAAGTCAGTATCGTGAGCTCTTATTGAAGGTACTATTTAATATTATTTTTCAATTGCATATTGCCATTCGTTATTTTGAGATAAACTTTTCTCTCTAAGTAACTGTAATTTCCTACTATTTATTTTTATAACTATCCCATTAGTTGGATATTTCGCAAATATTTTTTTCTCTAACCAATTTTTTTTATATATTTGGATTTCGCTTGTATGATTTGTGAAGTAACTGTCAGGGGTGCTGAAGCCACATTTTTTAAGATAGTTAAGGGTTTCGTATTGATTAAGTCTTCCATTAAGTATTTGGAAACAGCAAAAGTGGAGACTTTCTCCAATCCCTTTCTTATCATTGAGGTATTTTCTTGTAATTCTTTGGGAAATGCCGGCAACTTGGTTTGTAGCGTATAATTCACCTCTAATTTGAAAATCTCGTTTGATAGGAATACAATCGGGGACATTTTTAATTTGTTTAATTTTGCTTGAGACATCAAATCCTTTTTTTGTAATAGCTTTATTAAACTTGCCATCAATATATCTAATTGCAATAGCACAGCCATCAATTTTTGGTTGAATGCTTAATCTTGTTTTTTTTAATAAACTTTCCAAAAATTCTTTATAGTTTTCTTTAGCTAATTTTGGCAAAAGTTTATTATTTTTTTGATTGAAGTAGTCAGGCTCTGGATCAACAGGAATAAAGAGCTTTTCAAGTTGCTTAAATGCATCATCCGAAATTATGCCTTCACCTATTCTGTATTGTTCATCTAGATACTTAACATCTCTCACTAATAAATTATTCATAATAATTTTGATAAATATTTAAAAATCTTTTAGAAAAAATCATTTAAATAAAGATTTGAAAATTAAAATTAGATCTAAAAAGTAATTGACCACTAAATATCCTCCTACGCAGAGAGCGATTTCAGAGTATAAAATGTACCTATAAGGCATTTAAATTAAATACTTCAATCAAACATATTTACTTAAAAGTGAAATAGAAAATTTTAAAGATTAATTTGAAAGAAAATTTTTGAAATTTCTATCAATACAAAAAAAAATTTTTTAAAGTTATTAGAAAATGTCATTTTTATTAAAAGCTCAAAATACCTGGGAAAATTTTGCGAAATACAAAATCAATGATTATGCAAAATTAAGAAATTTTGATTTTGGACCAAATAACGAAAGTTCAGTTTCAAAATTATCACCTTTCATTACTCATAGAATATTATCGGAATATGATCTGATCCATGATATTAAGAGTAAGTACAAAATCAAAAATTCAACTAAATTTGTTGAAGAAATATTTTGGAGAGTTTACTGGAAAGGGTGGATGGAAAATAGACCTAAAGTTTGGAGAAATTTTATTTCAGAAAACAATCTCGATTTTGATTATGAGTTATATGAAAGTGCAATTAATGGCAATACAGAATTAGATTTTTTTAATTCTTGGGTAAATGAATTAAAGCAGTACAACTATTTGCATAACCATACAAGAATGTGGTTTGCGAGTACTTGGATATTTAATTTAGGCCTCCCATGGCAATTGGGAGCAAAGTTTTTCTTTAAATATCTTTTTGATGGAGATGCTTCATCTAATCTCCTTAGCTGGAGATGGGTCGGAGGATTGCAAACGAAGGGAAAACAATATCTTTTTTCATCATCAAACCTCAGAAAGTTTTCAAATAATAGATTTAATGTAGAAAAAATAAGTAACCAACAAATTTTTCTTGAAGAATCTAATCAAATACCATATGAAGAGGAGATTTATAAAAATGATATGGATCCTAAATCAGATAATCTGATTATGTTTGAAAATGATCTTCACCTTGCAACCCTTAAAAATTTACTTCCAAGTTATAAAAAAGTATTTATTATCCTTTTAAAGGATGAACAAAGACAAATTAAATTGTCTGAATCTGTATTGAAATTTAAACAAGATTTGGTCTCTGAATTTGTAGAGCAATTTGATAATGTTGAACAGATTGATCCTTATTCATTGGAAAATACTTTTAAAAAGACTAACGAAATAGACATTATTTATCCTGGAGTGGGAGAAAATTATGATTTCATAACTGATTTTAAAAATCTACACAATAAAAAAATTTTTAACCTTGTTAGAGATGAAGATTTATTTGCCTGGAAATTCGCCAAAAAAGGGTTTTTCAAATTTAAAGAAAATATTCCAAAAATCAATCAAAGAATATTAGAAAATTATTCAAAAAATAATTTTTATCTTAATTGAATTCCTAATCAGAAAAGAATTCATTAGAGTACTAAGTATAAATACTTAATTAGGTGCGACTTTTGCGGTTTGATCCACGATGGATACTGTTACTAGTTATTTTTACTTAAGGATAATTTTTTTATAGTGCTCTCAACAATTCTTACCAAGTCGTTTAGCAAAGATACTGCTTTATTAATTCTTAGAGTTATAACTGGAACTGTTCTTATTCATCACGGTTATGAAAAATTAGCAAATATAGAAAATTTCGCTGATGCTTTTGTCAGACCTTTACACCTTCCCTTCCCAATTTTTTTATCATACATAGCGGCATTCTCTGAAATAGGTGGTAGTTGGCTACTAATTATCGGCTTAGCTACAAGATTCGGCGCTTTGGCAATTGTGGGAACAATATCTGTAGCTATATATCATGCACTTGTTACTTCAGGTTTTAATATTTTCTTACTAGAGCTTTTACTTTTGTATTTTGCTTCAGCAACTTCAATTGCATTAACAGGGCCTGGTAATTTCTCCCTTGATGAAGTTATTATCAGAATTTTGAAGTCAGAAGATGAAGAGGAAATCATTTCTTCAACAAAATCAAGGAATACCAAGGAAGTCGAAATTAAAGAAGAAACAAGTAAAGGCGGCCTTTTTCAATTTCTGCAGGCGAACATACTTTCAGATACTTCAAGCTAATTTTTTAGGATAAAGGTTATTAATTAGCTCTAACCTTTTTCGATAACTGTTTTTTTTCTCAAGTTTTATCCTAATTGTTGCTTCAGAAAGACTTATAAATAGCCCTATAGCTGTAACCCAAGATAAAAAAATAAAAGGGTTTTCTGGAATTTCTGAGAAATTCATATGAATAATACTTCTTTTTTAAAACTGACTGATCACAATATGTTTTTCAACCTAAATATACAATTTAGAAATATTTAAGGATTAATTTCAACTTTTTCCCATTTCTTAATCTTTTCCCAAAGATATCGTTTATGAACAGGTTGTTCTAATTTAAGAAGATCTACTGAATCAATTTCAAAATTTAGAACTACAAAATTTTCTGACTTGGGTAGATTGGATAATATTTCATAATTAGATTGGACTTTTGGGTTTATTTTCTCTCCAGGAGATCCCCAAAACCAAGAAGATTTTGATTTTTCTGATAATAAATCCCAATAATTTTTGTTATCACTTAATTCATTTATTTTCCCTTTGAATCTATATTGTGATTTGGTTTTCAAAAAGAACCATAATATTTCTGCATTAGGGTTAGATTTTAAATGCCCAATTTTTTCACTTCTTCTATCTGTAAAAATAATCATTGAACTATCTTTATGCCATCCTCTGAAAACAACTGTTCTTAATCTTGGCTCATTTTCTTCGCTGACTGTTGCAAGCTGTATCCATCTATTAGAGGGTGATTTGCCCTCTTTTTTTCTAGAAGATTTTAAATCTTGCCTCCAACTGGGTAAGTTGTTATCAGGCATTTAATTTAGGCAATATAAGACCACTTTTCTTTTTGTATTCTTCAAATAAATCATATTTTGAGAGGGATTTATCTTTTTTTAGCATTCTTGGTAGAAAAACTATAGAGAAAAATATTGCAAGAATTACTAATGGTATGAAACTCATTGAAAGTATGACGAATGATAGATAAATTAGTATTTCGCCTAGATAATTTGTATTCCTTATATTTTTGAAAAATCCTTCTTTAATTAGATCTTTTTTTAATTTAAGAGAAAAATATTTTTGGGCATCACTAGCAAAGTGTAGAAACACACCAATAATATTTATAGATACAGAGGCAGCTATTACTATATTTGGAACAGATTTCTGAGATGAGATAAGAATGTATGGAGCTACCCAGTAACTTCCAAGAAAAATAAAACCAGTGACAGAAGTTAAAAAATTTATTTTTTCTTTAAAATAAGGATCTGGGAATATCTTTTCTTTTAGAAGCCAAAGGAATCCATAAGTACCATGCAGAGCTAAATAAACGTAAGGCGCGATCGTAAAATTATCAAAAAAAATCATAAGGCCTATCACTACAAATGCAGTAAGCCCCTTATGTAAATTAATTATTTGATTAAGTTTCATTTTTTTTTTAATAATCTAAAAAATGAAATTATTTTCTGTGGATATAACCTAGGTCGTCAAAAGTTTTAATGGGCGATACTGGATTCGAACCAGTGGCCACTACCGTGTCGAGGTAGTGCTCTACCACTGAGCTAATCGCCCCAGTTGAGGAATTTTTTATCCCCCTTATAAGAAAATAGCAGGTTGTGTTTCATTTTCTAAGTAATTTAACTTTCCATCGTTCTCTTTTGGTTATTTCTAAATTTAGAATTTCGATAAATCCTTTATTTTCAAGTTCTAGTTTGTCGCCAATTTTTAGATTAATTGTTGGCTTATTAACTTTGCTTCCATTTAATCTGAGCATTCCATTTTCTATCCTTTCAATGATTTTGGTTCGTGATACCCTAAAGCCTGCTGAAGCTATAGCATCTAATCTTGTTGAAGCTTCTACTGTATTTACAAGTTTTTTTGATCTTCCAGAAGGTATTTGTAATTCATCTATACTTACTACATTAACTTTTACTTTTACGTCTCTTAAATAAAAAATCTTTTCATCAAGATGCTGAATATCTGAATTATCAATTATCCCTTGTGCTCCCCTATCGCCAATAGTCCATATATCTCCAACTTTTAATTGATTAACCCCATTTTCAATTAAGAGGAATCTAAAGTCGTCTTGTGTAGCATTATCAAATAAAAAATTCCCATTAATTTTTATTCCTTGAGCTGGAAAATTACTTTTTAGGATATCCTCTTCAGGAATATTATCTCCTCTAAAGCAAGCTATCCTAGATCTTTGAGAAGAGGAGAATCCTCCATAAATAAAAAATTTGAAATCATTTAAATTTTCAAAATCTTTTAAAATCTCTTCGCAAACATAAGTTGAATTAAACCCAGTCCAATAAGTTTCCCAGTGCTTGTAAGCTAAGTTAGCAATATTTATTAATTCCTCAGTTTCTTTTTTGTAGTTTGAATTTATTAAGATTTCTTTTAAGTCAATCATTTAGCCTTCTAAAAAAATTATATCTTTTGCTTCTGATTGTTTTATCAAAGCCCATGGTAATTCAGCTCCAATTTGATTTTCAAGTAGAACAATCCATTTACCCTCTTTATTAAAATTAACTATTGATCTTAATTCTTTATTTCTATTAATGTTGATACTTGCAGAAGAAACAATGCTTCCTAAATATCCTGAACCCATCCCTAGAAGACCTCCAATTAATGATTCCCCGATGTTATTTAAACCAAGAAAACTGAAGGTAGATAAATTTGTCATATTAGAAAAAGCTATTCCTGCTATAAACCCAAATGGCATGAGCCATCTACTCATATCTTTTTGTCTGATCTTTCTATCAAGTTTAGGATTTAAGATTCTTATATCTTCAAAATTTTGAGATTTGAATAAGATATTTGCTTTTGCATTTAGCAATTCTGTTTGGTCTGATGATATTTTCTCACTTATTGGTGGGATCAAAATGGCTTCAGAGAGCATTACTGATTTTTCTTTGAAAACATCGAATAGCTGGATACATTTATCAATGTCTTCAAATATCACAATACTTTTAGTCAAATTTCAATCCTCAATTGTTTGTGTGTTATTCAAATTAATAAAATAAGATACATACACTATAGATTAAGTTAAAGTAAAAGATTAAAGAACCAATCTTAAATGACAAAAGTTCTCATTACAGATCCAATTGATCAAACAGGAATCGATATTCTCTCTCAAGTTGCTCAGGTTGATCAGAAGATAGGAATCTCAGACTCAGAGTTAGCTTCCATTATTAAAGATTATGATGCTTTAATGATTCGCTCCGGTACTCAAGTGACTGAAGAGATTATTAACTCTTCAAGTAAACTGAGAATTATTGGGAGAGCAGGAGTTGGAGTTGATAATGTCGATGTTAAGGCTGCTACGCAAAAAGGAGTCCTTGTTGTTAATTCTCCAGGGGGTAACACAATAGCTGCGGCTGAACACACTATAGCTATGATGTTGGCCTTATCTAGACATATTCCAATTGCTAACAGTAGTACTTTGTTAGGTAAGTGGGAGAGAAAGAAATTCGTTGGGAATGAGCTTTATAAGAAAAAATTAGGTGTAGTAGGTCTAGGGAAAATTGGTGCTCATGTAGCCAAAGTTGCTAATGCATTAGGAATGGAAGTTTGCGGATATGATCCCTTTGTTTCAACTGAAAGAGCTCAACAAATCCAAGTTAAACTATCTGAGCTAGAAGATTTATTTCAACAATCCGATTATGTAACTTTGCATTTGCCTCGCACACCAGATACAGAAAATTTAGTAAATATGGAGGTGCTTAAAAGTATGAAAAGCAGCGCAAAATTAATTAATTGTGCTCGAGGAGGCTTGATTGACGAAGAAGCATTAGCGGAAGCTTTAAATAAATCATTTATTGGAGGGGCTGCAATAGATGTCTTTTCAAAAGAACCTTTGGAATCTAATTCACCACTTTTGAAGGTTGAGAAGAATCTTATTCTTACCCCTCACTTAGGAGCATCTACTAGGGAAGCTCAAGAAAATGTAGCTGTTGACGTTGCAGAACAAATAAGAGATGTCTTGCTTGGCTTATCTGCGAGAACTGCAGTTAACATTCCAGGTTTGAGCCCTGATATTATGGATAGTCTAAAACCTCATTTGCAGTTAGCTGAAACAATGGGTCTGCTTATAAGTCAGCTTTCAGGTGGGCAGATACAGAAACTAGAGGTTAAGCTTCAAGGCGAATTTGTTCAACATCCATCCCAGCCACTAATTATAGCTAGTCTAAAAGGGCTTCTAAGTAAAGCTTTGGGAGATAGGATCAATTATGTAAATGCCTCTTTAGAAGCAGATTCAAGAGGCATTTCAGTAGTCGAGAGTAAAGATGAGGCAAGACCCGAATTTGCTAGTGGATCGCTTCAGTTGACCACCTATGGAGATAATGGAGACCATAGCGTGGCAGGAAGCATTTTTGCAGATGGGGAATTAAGAATTATTAGTATTGATCAATATCCTGTTAATGTATCGCCAAGTAGATACATGCTAGTTACCAGGCACAGGGACATGCCTGGTATTATCGGTAAGCTTGGTTCTTTATTGGGTACCAACAATGTAAATATTGCCTCAATGCAAGTTGGGCGCAAAATTGTTAGGGGAGAAGCTGTTATGGTTCTAAGTATTGATGATCCAATTCCTAATAAGTTGCTTGACACCATTATTGAAGTAGAGGGAATTACCAACGCTAATCCAGTTACTCTTTAAAACGGCCTGCTTTATTAATGGCAATTAAAGATTGGTATAAACTAACTTTTCTGATAGATCATGATTCAGAAGAAATTATTATTTGGAAATTAAATGAGCTAGGAATATTTAGTTTTTCATTTGAATACTTAATTGAAAATGAAAATAAAAAAGAGGTGAACATATGGCTTCCAGTCGAAGATTGGAGCGAGAGTTCTAGGTGTGGTTTTGAAAAAATAATTAGCAAACTTTTAAATATTTGTGCTCCTAAGAATCAATTTTTTGACTGGAGTATTATTAAAGAGGAGGATTGGTTGATAAGTTGGAAGAAATATTGGGCACCTGAATTAGTAGGAAATCACTTTTTAATATTGCCTTGTTGGATAAATCTAGATGAAAAATTTAAAGATAAAAAAATTATAAAAATTGATCCTGGAGCCGCCTTTGGTACAGGAAGTCACCCTTCGACTTATCTTTGCCTGGAAAAAATGGAGAATATTTTATTTTCTGATAAAAAGATATTAGATATTGGCAGTGGTAGCGGGATTTTGAGTGTCGCCGCAAGATTGCTTGGTGCAAAAAAGGTTTGTGCAGTTGATAATGATTATTTAGCTATAAATTCAACAAAATCTAATTTCCAACTAAATTTCGGTAATTTAGATAACTTAAATACATATTTGGGATCTTTTAATGAGGTAATTTTAAAAAATCAATTCAAACAATTTGATTTTGTTTTATGCAATATACTTGCTGAAGTAATAAAAGAAATGATTCCAAATATTTATAAGTGCTTGAGAAACAATGGGGAAGTTATTTTCAGTGGAATTCTGATTTCGCAAAAAGATGAAATTATAAAAATATTAATTCAGAATGACTTGAAATTATTGGATGTAACAACTAGAAAAGATTGGGCATGCATTTTTGCACAAAAAACCAGTGATCCAATCTAAGTATAAGTTTTTCTTATAGATACTCTTTCATACATTTTATTGTGTCATTTTTTACTTCAAAATCTCACATATCGACCTAATCGATGTTAAAAATGTATTTGATAGGTATTAATTACCAACAATTTTTTATTTAAATGGCTTCTTACAAAGTTACACTCATCAGCGAAGGTGAAGGTCTCAATTCAACTATTGAAGTACCTGATGACCAATACATCCTCGATGCGGCTGAAGAACAAGGTATCGACCTTCCTTATTCCTGTAGAGCTGGGGCATGTTCAACATGTGCTGGAAAAGTTACTTCAGGTAGTGTTGATCAATCAGATCAAAGCTTCTTGGATGACGACCAACTAGAAGCTGGTTTTGTTCTTACTTGTGTTGCTTATCCAACATCTGACGTAACAATTACAACTCATGCTGAGGAAGAATTGTACTAATTATAAAAATTTAACTTTTCTAAGTTGATTATTGATTATTTCTCTGCCACCCTCTAAGAAGGTGGCTTTTTTTTGTAAATGAATAAATTTGAATTGTTAAAGAATGGAAGTGTTCAATCAAGTTATGGAGGTCAGTACAGTTATAAGGTAATTGGACCATGTTGCAGACTTTATGATAGGGAAGAGTTACCTTGGCCCTGCTCAAGGCTCGCTTGGAGGAGTAAGGAGCCTAGTTGGAGAAGAATAGGGTCTAGGTTCGTTGCTGATATGGCTTCAAGAAAATGCCCATCTTACTCAGTTCAGATTTTGGAGCCTGGATCTAAACCTGTTGTGACAGTTATAACTCTTTTTTCAAAGAAATTTTCTTCTGATATACAAGAATGGTGGTATAGCAAAAAACCAGGCTCAAAAGAGCCTGGTAATATCTTCCCTTATGAAATCGGTTAGCTTTAAATATTATGCTTTTGGCTTTGGAGGCATGTAACCCTTTAAGCCAGTGCATTCAAGACTATCAATTGTATTAACTCCAGTTTGTGAGTTAGTTCCACTAGCTCTTTCACATAATGATTTTCTCTGAGAGAGATCAAGATTTGCATCTGTAAAGTCTGCTCCATCAATAATTGCGCCATCAAAAACACTTTTCATTAGCTCACCATTGGTAAGATTCGCATCAGTAAAGTCAGCATTATCAAAGCGTGTAGCATATGCAATGAGGTCTGTCATATTGGCTCCTTTAAAACTAGAGTTTTTTGCTGTAGTTACACTCATATATGCACCTTGAAGATTAGCTTCTCCTAAATCTTGATTAGATAAATCATATTTAACATATTCAGTATTATGAAGGTCGGCACCGTGAAGATCATCTTTTAGAACGTCAACTGATGAAGGATCACTAGGATAGAGTGCATTTGTAGAGATTGGATTAATAAGTAACCCAATAATTAATGGAAGAAAAATAAATAGTCTTTTACAAGACTTATGTAGTGATGAAAAAATAGAGACCATTTCGATCGACATCAAAAATAAAAACCTAAAACTATTATTTCATGGGTTGGTCATTTACAACGCTCCTGCTAACGAACTGTTGCAGTTTATTTTATTTCTGCAGTTAGAAAATCTTTGGCAAGGTGAGTATTTGGGAAAACTTTTTGCGCCTCTTTAAGCAAATCAATTGGTGTAATTGAATTTTTATTAGTATATCTTGGACTTAAATGAGTAATAATTAATTTTTTTGTATTAGATAATAATGCTGTTTTGGCAGCCATGATTGTTGTGGAATGTAATTTTTCATAGGCCATGTTTTCATCCGCCTGAGAAAATGTTGATTCATGTACTAGTAAATCGGCATTTTTCGATAGTGAAACAGCTGATTCGCTAAAGACTGTATCTGTGCAATAAACAAAACTTTTCCCCTCTCTAGGTGGTCCACAGAATTCTTTCCCATCAAATGTCCTCCCATCAGCTAATATGACTTTTTTACCTTGTTGCAGTTCCGAATAAATTGGTCCAGGGGCTATTTTTAGAGACTTTGCCTTTTTGATATCAAATATACCTGGCTTATCTTTTTCACTCACCCTATAACCATAAGCAGGTATCTTATGTTTGAGGCACGCGCAATTTACTTTTATTTTATTGTTTTCAAATAAAATTTTATTTTTTGATGCAAAATTTTCAACTTCCACAAAATGCAATGGGAATGACAATTTGCAAAAACTACTTTTAAGTGCTGAATTAATAAAACTTCGCAACTCTGAAGGACCGTAAATTTCAATACCCTCACTATTGCCTGATAAACCTAAGGTGGCCAAAAGTCCTGGCAAACCATAAATATGATCACCATGCATATGTGTAATAAATATTTTCTTGATTTGTGAAGATTTAATATTGCTTTTCATTATTTGATGTTGCGTTCCCTCTCCACAATCAAAAAGCCAAACTTCTGATGACTGCGATAATTTAAGTGCTAGTGAAGAAACATTCCTCGTTAAGGATGGGACCCCTGAGCTTGTTCCTAAGAAGGTGATATTCACTTATTTAT
The DNA here is from genome assembly GCA_902518475.1 of uncultured Prochlorococcus sp. Taxonomy (GTDB): domain Bacteria; phylum Cyanobacteriota; class Cyanobacteriia; order PCC-6307; family Cyanobiaceae; genus Prochlorococcus_A. Next base: position 50,167 of record CABYGI010000005.1, read on the forward strand.
GATATTTTTATTTTTATATCTGGATTAAATCTAGACTTTTAGTCAAAATTAGGCAAATTAAGCATTTGTTTTTTAAACAAAGTGATACTTAAATTTAAAAATAAATATAGTAAATATTGCCTGATTAGTATTTTATTTATTTGTGTTTTTCAGGCTGAAAGTGTTTTTGCATCAAGAGAGCCAGCAATAAGAGTTTTAATATCAAAAAATAACAATTTAAGGATTAGATCAGATAGATCAATTCCTTTAACTATAAAGGGGAAATTTTTTTCAAACAAAACAATTAAAGGGTTAACTTTGAAAAATGAGAAAAATAGAAAAATTTTATATTTTGATAAAAATAAACAAAAAAAATATGAATTAAAAAGTAATCAACAATTTCAAGTTAGTTCTTCTGATGGAAGAGGTATATGGGTAGGTCAGAGGAGATTTTCTGGTAAGCTTAATCTCTTTGTACTTGACTCTGAGATATTGGTAGTAAATGTTTTAGGGATAGAAAAATACCTAAGTAGCGTAGTGGGTTCAGAGATGCCAACAAAATGGCCTATTGAAGCATTAAAGGCACAAGCAATTGCCTCTAGAACTTATGCTTTAAAGCAAAAGGGAAATAATTTATTTGATATAGATTCCACCCAGAAAAATCAAGTCTATAATGGCTTAGAGTCAAGAACTTATAAAACTATTAGAGCGGTAAAAAGCACAAGATCTTTAGTTTTAACTCATAAAAATAAATTAATTAATGCTTTGTTTCATAGCAGCTCAGGTGGAATGACAGAAAATAGTCAGGATGTATGGAAGAATAAATATCCATATTTATCAAGTGTGAAAGATTTTGATAAAAATAATCCAAAATTTAGATGGCAAAAAAAAATTTCGAGTAATGAATTAATAAATTTATTTCCCAAGATTGGGGGTTTAAAAAATATAGAGATCTTAGATATTACAAGTACCGGGAGGGTAAAGAATGTAAAACTTATTGGGTCTTATGGTTCTGATCAAATGTCTGGGGTTGCTTTAAGAAAAAGATTAGGACTTAATAGTAATTTTGTGAGATTTAAATTTTTTGATGAAAAATTAAATAACAATACTCCCCAAAAGAAAGGTTTGATAGTTTTTGGACAGGGATCAGGTCATGGAGTAGGAATGAGTCAATGGGGTGCTAAATATTTGGCGTCTAGAGGCCAAAAAGCTGAAAGAATATTAAGGTATTTTTATAGGGGTGTGCAGATTAAACCTTTTAGAAAAGATTACCTATAAAAGTTATTTAGCATTGAGGACTAATTTTGGATTTATATTAGATAGATCTTTATTTAAGAAGCCAATCCCGAGTAGTGTTTGTTTTTTATCAATTATTTTTATGGGTTTTTTAGAATCAAAAGACTTGCTTTCCTTGAAGTAATTAATATCAACTCTAATTGCTCTTCCTGTTCGCCAAAAATTGATTTGTTCTTCATTACTTAAGGTAAACGTCGAAATGTGATTAAGAGCAGAAATCGTTGGAATAATAAAATTTTTCGAGCTTTTTTTTCCTTTTTCTTTTTCGATATCAGATATTTTTATCGAGTTTTGTTCATCAAAGCCACAAGCTGAAATCCTTTTAAGCTGTAGAAGACAACCTTCGGAATTAAGAATTTCTCCTAAATCTCTTGCAATTGATCTTATATATGTGCCAGCTGAACATTTAATTTTTATTTCTATGATTCCTTTTATTTGGTCCCATTTCATTAAAGTAAGTTCGTCTATTTTTACTTCTCTTGGTGCTAATTCAAAAAATTCATTCCTGAAAGATTTTTTATACGCCCTCTCACCATTGATATGCACACTAGATACTTTCGGCGGAATTTGTTTGATAATTCCTCTAAATCTATTCAAGGATTGATCTAATTTTTCATTACTGATTTTAGGCCAACTTTTTTGATTAATTATTTCCCCGTGAATATCATCAGTGTTAGTTCTTATACCTAATTTAATTAGTCCTATGTAAGTTTTACCCTGAGGAAGATATTGAATAAATCTTGTTGCACTGCCTATGGCGATTGGTAATGTTCCTATAACTTCTGGGTCAAGAGTTCCTGTGTGCCCAACCTTTTTTGTATTTAGTAACTTCCTTATTTGTTTAACACAATCATGAGAGGTACAGCCTTTATCTTTATTAATTACTAAGAATCCATCTTTAGTTTCCATTTTTAATATTAAGAATACTTTGAGAAAGATTTATAACCATTCTATGATTTTGGTATCGGAAATTTAGAGTAAGAAATTGAAAAACAATAATTTTATTTTAAAAGAGTTTCTAGACAATGCTTTTAATTTGAAATCACATTTAATGGAATACTTATCTATTGAAGAATGTGATTTAAATGGATTTCTTGCAAATGCAAAGATGAATTTGGCAAATTCACATCCTGGAGATGCTTTGAATGATGTTTCAGATTTTTATACAGAAATTGTAGGAGATAGGCATGTAGCTGATTTAGCTGCTTGGCATATCACGAGTAGGGAATATATCGCCGATACTTTAAAACTTCAGCAGAAATTTTCAAGAGATTTAGTTTTGGATTTTGGAGGAGGTATTGGAACGCATGCCTTAGCTAACGCGATGTCTTCAAAAGTTGAGCATGTTTTCTTTGTGGATATTAATCAAACAAATAGAAATTTTGTTGAATACAGGGCTAAGAAATTAGGAGTTGAAAAAAAACTTACTTTCTGCAAGACAATTCATGATACAGAAATATTGAAATTTGATACGATAATTTGTCTTGATGTTTTGGAACATCTTGCAGATCCGGCTTCTCAGATTAATAATTTCAGTGAGATTATGGATAGTAATTCTATTGCTCTTTTTAATTGGTATTTTTATAAAGGAGATAAGAATGAATATCCTTTTCATATCGATGACAGTGAAGTTGTCGAAAAGTTTTTTAAGACTCTTCAATCAAATTTTTTAGAAGTATTTCATCCTATTCTTATAACCACAAGAGCCTATAAGAAAATTAGATAACTATATTAACTCTTTTTCTATTTCTTAAATTTCTTTTAATGCTTTCGAAACTTACTATCCCTTCTTTGAGTGCAAAAAGGGTGTCATCTTTACCTTTCCCGACATTGATCCCTGGCAAAAAGGATGTTCCTCTTTGGCGAATTAAAATTGATCCAGCAGTTACTTTTTCTCCTCCATAAGCTTTCACACCCAATCTTTTGGAATTTGAATCTCTTCCGTTTCTAGTAGAACCTGTTCCTTTTTTATGTGCCATTAGAAGTGTTTAATTTGTAGACTTTTCTGATTTTGGTTTAGTTTCCTTTTTGACAGTTTCTTTTTTAGAAGAAGACTTAGGAGCGCTTTTACCCACCGTAATAGATTTTACCATAACTCTTGTAAGTTCTTGTCGGTGTCCCATCTTTCTTCTTGTCTTTTTTTTGGGACGCATCTTGTATACGAGAATCTTCTTATCTCTTTTATGAGAGACTACTTCTAATTCAATTTTTGCATCTTTTACGTAAGGTTTACCAATAGTTATTGACTCTTTGTCTTTTAAAACTAAAACTTTTTCCAGTGTTATCTTGTCTTTCTCTTTTGCATTTAACCTGTCTATGTCATAGTATCTGTTAACTTCGAACCAAAATTGTTGACCCGAAGTTTCTACTATCGCATACATTTCATTATTTTTTAAAGAATTTTTTGAGGAGTTTTTAGAATTAGTCATATCTTTAAAGACGCTATCAGGCTCAAATTTATAATTTGATTAAGCCAAATAAGCAATCATAGTAATTTGTTTATTTTCTTATTTTGTAGTGTAATAAGTCAAGGGATGTTTTAAATCTTTTATATCAATTTAGGAATCATAATCATGGCAGCAAGAAAAACATATATTTTAAAACTCTATGTTGCTGGAAATACTCCTAATTCAATGAGAGCTCTAAATACTTTAAAAGAAATTTTAGAAAATGAATTTAAAGGAGTTTATGCTTTGAAGGTTATTGACGTACTTAAGCAACCACAACTTGCAGAAGAAGATAAGATTTTAGCTACCCCTACTTTAGCTAAAATTTTACCGCCACCAGTGAGAAAAATAATAGGTGATCTTTCAGATAGAGAGAAAGTTTTGATTGGTTTAGATCTACTTTTTGATGAATTAACTGAAACTGAATATAGTGGAGATAAATAATGTACTTTAAACTTTTAAAAAAGATAAATTCAAAAATTATTTAAATTTTTTATGGCACAAAACTATGAATGATAAGAAATTTGGCAAATCAAATAAAATGCAGGTACAAAAATTACCAACTGGAATAGAGGGCTTTGATGATGTTTGTAGGGGTGGGTTGCCTGTATCTCGAAGTACACTCGTTAGTGGTACGTCAGGAACTGGTAAAACTGTTTTTTCTTTGCAATACTTACACCATGGAATTTGTAATTTTGATGAGCCCGGAATCTTTGTAACATTTGAGGAATCACCTTTAGATATTATTAGAAATGCCGCAAGTTTTGGTTGGGATTTACAAGAATTAATTGATCAAAATAAACTTTTTATCTTGGATGCTTCTCCTGACCCTGATGGTCAGGATGTTGCGGGTAACTTTGACTTATCTGGTCTCATTGAGCGAATTAGTTATGCAATTAGAAAATATAAGGCTAAAAGAGTTGCAATAGATTCAATAACTGCGGTCTTTCAACAGTATGATGCTATTTACGTTGTTAGAAGAGAAATATTTAGATTGATAGCAAGATTAAAAGAAATAGGGGTTACAACTGTTATGACTACAGAAAGGGTTGATGATTACGGACCAATTGCTAGATATGGAGTAGAAGAATTTGTATCTGATAATGTTGTCTTATTAAGAAATGTTCTTGAGTCAGAAAAGAGAAGAAGAACTCTAGAAGTTTTGAAGTTAAGAGGTACTGTACATATGAAAGGTGAATATCCATTTACTATGGGCATTGATGGGATAAGTGTGTTTGCATTAGGAGCAATGAGATTAACGCAGAGATCCTCAAATATTAGGATTAGCTCTGGAGTTAAAGATCTTGATGATATGTGTGGCGGTGGATATTTTCAAGATTCTATCATTCTCGCTACTGGAGCTACTGGTACAGGAAAAACAATGCTTGTATCAAAATTTGTTGAAGATGCTTACAACAATAATGAAAGAGCCATACTTTTTGCATATGAAGAATCTAGGGCCCAATTACTCAGGAATGCCACTAGTTGGGGAATAGATTTTGAAAAAATGGAAAGTGATGGGTTGTTGAAAATTATTTGTGCATATCCTGAATCAACTGGTTTAGAAGATCACTTACAAATTATAAAAACGCAAATTAATCAATTTAAACCAAAAAGAATGGCAATTGATTCTCTATCTGCATTAGCTAGAGGTGTGAGTTTGAACGCATTTAGACAGTTTGTGATTGCTGTTACTGGTTATACAAAACAAGAGGAGATAGCAGGCTTTTTTACTAATACTGCAGAAGAATTTATGGGGAGTCATTCAATAACTGATTCTCATATATCAACAATTACAGATACCATATTGTTGCTTCAATATGTAGAAATTAAAGGTGAGATGGCACGAGCTATAAATGTTTTTAAAATGCGGGGATCATGGCATGATAAACGAATAAGAGAATTTATCATTACAAATAGGGGTCCAGAAATAAAAGATTCTTTTTCTAATTTTGAACAAATATTTAGTGGTGCCCCTCACAGAGTTGTGCCTGATCAAAATGTTCAAAATGTTTTTAAAGGATTAGATAATAATTAGATAATTTCTTTAATTTCAGATCCTGAAAAAGAATCAGAATTATTAATAGCTTTTGTCAATAATTCATCTTTATCAGATTGTGCTAAGGCTAAATCAAACCAGAAAGTTGTTCCTACTCCTATTTCACTAGCCATACGAATTTCTCCACCGTGTTTTTCAATTATTCCACGCACTATAGATAAACCTAAACCGGTACCTTGCTCAGTATGAACAGAATTCTCTACTCTATAAAAACGATCAAATATCTTTTCTTGATCAGCCTGAGATATTCCTGAGCCAGTGTCAGCAATCTCAATTCTTACTTTTGGCAATGGTGAAACTAATTCACATTGCGGGGCTGAATCATTTTTAATACTTGGAGGTAAAGCAGGACAGGAATCTGGCCAAGTATAAGCTCTTATAATAAGCGAGCTGTTTTTTGGACTAAATTTCAATCCATTACCTAGCAAATTATCAAAAACCTGTAAAAGTAAATCAAAATTTCCAAGAATTGGAGGAATAGTTTCCTCTATTTCATGAGCTAGTGAAACATTTTTTTCTGTAGCATTAAGTCTATAATTTCTCAGAGTTTGCTCTATTGCTGGTTTGATGTCGATTTGTTCTAGCTGAACAATTTTCCCAGACTCTAACCTTGATAAATCTAATACATCATTTACAAGTCTTGTTAACCTGTCAGTCTCTGAATTTGCAATTCCCAGGAATTCTATTTGTTCTTCATCTGAAAGCTGATCTTTTAAATCGTGTAATGTCTCTACATAACTTTTGATATTAAAAAGTGGTGTTCTTAATTCGTGCGAAACATTACTAATAAATCTATTTTGTGCCGCATTAAGTTCAACTTCTCTAGTTAAATCTTGTATTGTTACCGCAATTCCTTTTAATTCAACTTTATTTGTATCTAAAACTGATTGCAAGACAATTCTTAAGGTTCTTGCAGGTTCACCTAAACTGAATCTTAAATCGTCCTTCTCTTTTTCTCTGTTTAATATAGATTCTATATTCGAATGTAAGTCGTTAGATAGAATCTCAGGGATTTCATTTAAAAAATATTTACCCTCTAAGAATCTTCCTTCCCAACGAAATAATCTCTTTGCTGTTGGATTTGTAAGCACAATCTTGCCTTGTGAGTCCAATAATATGGCCCCATCAGCCATTGTAGCTATTAAGGATTGCTGTTTGATCTGAGCCGCTTTTAATTCTTCTATATTAGCTTCGTCATAATTTTCTAACTGTGTGGCCATTCGGTTAAATCCATTTAAGAGTTCTCCTAGATCACCTGTCATAGGTAAAGAAATTCTGGACTTAAAATTTCCTTTTGAAATTTCTCTAACACCTCTTACTAACTCTCTGACAGGCCTTGTAATTGTTAGGGCATTGAATACAGCTCCAAGTATTACTAAAACCCAAATTGAAATAAAAACCGCAATGGTTACCTCTCTAGTTAAGGCAGCACTGGCTAGTGCTTTTTTATTAGGGGTGACTCCCAAAGCTAAAGTTCCAAGATATTTGCCTTTCCACAACATTGGAACAAAAACATCTGTTACTTGACCTTGAGGGGTAGCATGCTGCCTAACCAAGGGAAATTGTGGTCTTTTCTTTAACTCTAAAGGTAATTTTAATCTTCTAGTGAGCTGAAACTGGCTGTCTGAGCTTGTCGGGGTTGCACTGATCGGTATCCCAAGTTGCACAATATCTTCAGCATCAGTAAAGAATATATAACGTAGGTTTCGACTTGATCTCCAAAACTTTTCAGCTACGTTTGAAATTTCTTTTTTTTGATTATTAGCGACTAATTCTGTAACGTTCCCAGATAACAATAAGCCAAGATCACGCGCATATCTAGTATCATTCATTCCTGCATCTCTTTGAATACTATTTAATGCAAAAAAAGTTATTCCTGTCATTAAGAGACTCACTACAAGAGTTGCAATAGCTAATAACTTTGTTCTTAAACTGAAACCACTCCACCAAGTGAGAAGGCCATTAATCCAATAGTTATTATTGAGATCTTCATTTTTAGTGATATTTTCTTTTCTTCTTTTTAAATTATTGTTATCCACCATCAGATTAATTCTCCAAAGAAAAGTTTTTTCTGACTTGATGACCTATGTCATTTCTAAAGAAAATACCCTCAAAATGAATTTCTTTTAAATTTTTGTATGCTTTTTCAAAAACCATATCAAAATCTTTATCTTGACAGACAATACTTAAGACTCTTCCTCCATTGGTTACTAATTTGCCATTTTCACTTGTAGAAGTGCCTGATTCGAAGATTTGACAATCATCTGAGTCAATTTTACCTATTTTTATTTCAAATCCAGTTTTATATTCGTGAGGATAACCATTTGAGGTTGCTACTACACAACCACTAACCTTATCAGAAGTATTTATTTTTTCATCACCAATTAAAGTTCCCATTGCGCATTTTTCTAAAAGAAATACAAAATTCTGATCCATCAAGGGCATTATTGTTTGGCATTCTGGATCACCAAATCTACAATTATATTCTATAACTTTGGGCCCAGATTTTGTGATCATTAACCCAAAATAGATCACTCCTTTATAGTCAATATTCCTTTTATTTAATTCATTTATTGTAGGTTCAATTATCTCTTTGATGATCTTATCAAGGTAATCTTCTGTCAATAATGGAGCGGGAGAATAAGCTCCCATACCTCCTGTATTTGGACCTTTGTCATTCTCGTTAAGTCTTTTATGATCTTGGGCGGTTGGAAGTAATGTATATTTCTCCCCATCGCATAAAGCAAAAACTGAAACTTCTGGCCCTTGAATTTTTTCTTCTAAAACAACTACATTCCCAGAGCTGCCAAATCTACCATTAAAAATTGATTCTGCTGCATTGAAGCATTCAACCTTTGAATTTGGAATAAAAACACCCTTCCCTGAAGCAAGACCATCAGCTTTTACTACTAGTGGAATTGATGATGCATTGATAATTTTTTTTGCTTCTTCTAGAGAATTGACTTTCCAGAAGTGTGCAGTTGGAATATTTGCTTCTTGCATAAATTCCTTAGCCCAAGATTTGCTAAATTCTAATTTTGCTCCATCTTTATTAGGACCAAATACTTTAAAATCTTCATTGCGAAGAAAATCAGCTAATCCATTTGCTAGAGGAATTTCTGGTCCTATTACGACTAGATCTATTTTAAGAAAAACAAGCTTTTCTAGTAGTTCGCTTCTATTATTTATGTCAATTTTTATTCTTTCACATTTATTAATTGTTTCTGAACCAGCATTGCCAGGTATTAAATAAACTTTTTTAACTAAATCATTTTTTTGAATAGCCCAAGCTAAAGAGTTTTCTCTGCCCCCATTTCCAATGATTAAGATATTTTCTAATCTAATAAAGCGCCTAGAACGTGGTGAATGAATTCCCATATATTTGTTTTTTAAGGTTATAAAGTTTCGATGAATAATCAGCTAAAATGAAATAAAATCATTTGAAGTTGATCTCTAATAATTATGTTAATTACAAAAAGTAGTTTAGTAATCATAATGAGGCTTTAAATTAATGAATACTAAATATGAATTGTTATATGAAGGCAAAGCAAAAAAAGTATTTGCGCATAATGATTTAGATAAAGTAAAAATCGAATTTAAAGATGATGCTACAGCCTTTAATGCGTTGAAAAAAGAAAAATTTGAAGGTAAAGGCAAACTTAATTGCCTAATAAGTGCAAGAATTTTTGAGACTCTGATTAAGAATAATATTCCAACTCATTTCATTGAACTTGAAAATGAAAATACAATGATTGCAAAAAAAATAAAAGTAATTCCATTAGAAATCGTTCTTAGAAATACTGCTTATGGATCTTTGTGTAAACAAACGACTATTAAACCTGGTACTTTCCTATCAAAACCATTAATTGATTTCTATCTTAAAGATGATGAACTTAATGATCCCCTGATTACAAAAGATCGAATTGAATTAATGAATATTATAAGCTCGGACGATTTAGAGTTAATAATTAATTTAACTTTGAAAATTAATGTAATCCTTAAAAATTTTTTTAAAAATATTCAACTCAAACTTGTAGATTTCAAGTTGGAATTTGGTTATGATTCTGAAAATAATATTCTTCTCGGGGATGAAATAAGTCCAGATAATTGTAGATTGTGGGATCTAAACCAAACAAATGATACAATTATAAGTCTAGATAAAGATAGATTTAGGAATGATTTAGGTGGCTTAATAGAAGCTTATAGTGAAATTAACCGAAGAATAAACGCTTTTCTCTAACCTAAATTAAATAATTATGGTTTTTTAATCTTAATCGAAAGTACTATGCAAAAACATTTTTTAAAATTTGGAAAGGTTTTCACAAATGTTTCCTGCTTTCCTTTAATTTTAATATCAAATAATTCAGAACTTGCTGCTAAGTATTTACAAAATGATGTTGATCCATTAATAAATAACTTAGAAATACCAATTAATAAAAATGATTTATTTCAAGGGATCGATGTTAAAAAAGAGAAGAAATTTCTTCTTGCAGATAACAATAACATTAATGAAAAAAGTGTTCTTATCTCAGAAATAATAATCGAAGGTTGGGAAAATCATCCTGAGGGAAGAAAACTTGAATTAGCTGCATATGATTCTATGAGCATAAAGCCTGGAAGTATAGTTGATAATAAAATTTTAAATCAAGACCTCAATGCAATTTACGCTAGTGGTTGGTTTTCAGGAGTTAAAATAAACGCTCAAGACGGGCCATTAGGCGTGAGGCTAATAGTAAATGTAGTGCCCAATCCAATTTTGAAGAAAGTTGAACTAGAGCCTATGAACTCTCTAGTATCTAATGAATATGTAGATGATATTTTTAATAATTATTATGGGACAACTCTTAACTTAAATGAATTTCAAAATAAGATAGAAATAATAAAAGAACGTTATGAAAAAGAGGGTTATTCTCTTTTTAGAATTAATGGGCCAGATAGGATCTCTGAGAACGGAGTAGTAACATTAAAAGTTTATGAGGGAATTGTATCTGACATAAAATTAAGATTCCCAGATTCTAATGGAGAATTTATAGTTGATGGAAAACCTAGAAAAGGTAAAACAAAAGACTGGGTTATAAAAAGAGAATTAAAAACACAACCTGGTTCAATATTTAATAGAAAAATATTAGAAGCTGATATCGGTAGATTATACGCTACATCTTTATTTGATGATGTAAAGGTTTCTCTTGGCCCTGACAATTTAAATCCTGGTCAAGTAATAATCTTTTTAGACTTGAGCGAGCAAAGAACAGGATCATTAACAGGTGGGCTTGGTTACAGCACTGGTTCAGGTATCTTTGCAACAATTGGTTTGCAGGAAACAAATGCATTAGGAAGAGCATGGTCTACAAATTTCAACGTAAATTTTGGAGAATATTCAACTACATATAATTTTTCATTGTCTGATCCCTGGATTAAAGGAGATAAACATAAAACATCTTTTAGAACAAATATCTTTTTAAGCAGAGATTATCCACAAGAATTTAAAAGTGAAAATAATGGAAGAATATACGCAGTTGATGATACTAATACTTCAAACTCTGATACTTTTTCATCAATAGTTCTAGAAAAAACAGGAGGTGGATTTTCTTTCTCAAGACCTCTTAACGGAGGAGATCCTTTTAATCTGGCTAAATGGAGAGTTCTTGCCGGTATGAACTTTAAGAGAGTAAAGATGATTGATGGTGATGGGAACAAAAAACCTTATGGTGATATGACGCCAACTACAGGAAACATAAGCGATATTATATGTATCGGATTTACTCCAAATGATGGTTCGTGCCCTGAAGAAAATACATTGGTAAGTTTCATTGCAAGTACATCTAGAAATAATCTAAATAGTAGAGTAAACCCAACTTCAGGAGATAAATTAAGCTTGGGCAGTGAGCAGTTTGTCTCGATGGGGAAAAACTCTCCAACCTTTAATAGAATGAGAGCCTCGTATTCATTTTTTATACCTACAAGATTGATAAATTTAACCAAAGAATGTAAGTCTGGTAACCCTAAAAGTGAAGATTGTCCTCAAGCTATTGGATTTCAATTAAAGGCAGGAACTATCCTGGGAGAATTGCCTCCTTATGAAGCTTTTTGTATGGGGGGAACATCATCTATCAGAGGTTGGGGATCTTGTGAGTTGGCTGTGAGTAAAAGTTTTGTTGAGGGTACAGTAGAATATAGATTTCCAATTTGGAGAATGATTTCAGGAGCCTTATTCGTTGATGCAGGGAGTGATTTAGGCTCTCAAAAGGATGTACCTGGAAAACCTGGTAAATTGTTGAAGAAATCAGGCTCTGGTTATTCTCTTGGAGGAGGACTTGGAGTAAAAACACCGGTTGGCCCATTAAGATTAGACGTTGCTAGTAAGGATTTAAGTGGAGATTGGAGATATACACTTGGAGTTGGATGGAAGTTTTAAGTGTTTTCTTGGCCTGCTAATTATGATTATTGTTATACCCTAGCTGGTGCTATCTCCAGAGAGGGAATAGGCCTTCATAGTGGCGAAAAAACAAGAGTTAATATTTCTCCTTACGAAAAAGAAGGATATTTTGTTTCTTTCAGGGATAAACCTAATGAGATTTTTAAGTTGGAACAAGATTTGATTGGAAGTACTATGCTTTGCACAGCGGTCAAACTAGGAGGGAGAAATTTATATACTATTGAACATTTATTATCTGCATTGGCTGGATGTGGCCTCAGCTATATACATATAGAAGTTGATGGGAAAGAAATCCCGCTTTTAGATGGATCTGCTATTCAGTGGGTAAGAGATTTTGAAGAAGTAGGGATAAAAAAGGCACCTAAACCAGATAATTTTTTTCTTGAGATTAATAAATCGACAATTTTAAATAAAGAAGACTCAGTTATAGTAGCAACTCCTTCTGAAAAGACTACAATTATATCTACTATAAGTTTTTCCTACAAAGCAATTGGAAATCAAAGTTTTGTAATTGATTTAAATCCAAGAAACTTTGTTGAAATGATTGCTCCAGCAAGAACATTTGGTTTCAAGGATCAATTTCAAGAGTTAAGTGAACTTGGTTTAATAAAAGGAGGAAGTTTGGAAAATGCCCTTGTTTGTGATGGCGATAAATGGGTTAATCCGCCATTGAGATTTGATAATGAACCAATAAGACATAAAATTTTAGACCTTATTGGGGACTTGGCTTTGGTAGGGTTACCTAAGGCCCAAATTTTAGTATATAAAGGATCACATTCTTTAAATGCTTTATTTGCCTCATCGCTAAAAAATTAATTTTATCTTTAATTGTTTTGGAAAAGAAATTATCCAATGAAAATAATCAACTCTCCTCTGAGAACATATTAGGTTTATTACCTCACAGATACCCTTTTGCCCTTGTGGATAAAGTCATAGAGAATGTTCCTGGGGAGAGAGCTGTTGCAGTAAAAAATGTAACTATAAATGAGCCTCAATTTCAGGGACACTTTCCTGAAAGACCCCTGATGCCTGGAGTTCTTATTGTTGAATCTATGGCTCAAGTTGGCGGAATAATTGTTACTCAAATGCCCGATCTTCCTAAAGGACTTTTCGTCTTCGCTGGAATCAATAATGTTAAATTCAGAAAGCCAGTCGTGCCCGGAGATCAATTGATAATTTCTTGTGAGTTATTATCTATTAAAAGAAAAAGATTTGGGAAAGTTAAAGGTGAGGCGCATGTTGATGGGAACTTGGTTTGTGCTGGAGAATTAATGTTTTCATTAGTTGATTAGGGATATGGATCAAAAAAATTCTGACTTAAATTCAAGCTTTAGTGGTGCAAAAGTACACCCAAATGCTTTTGTCGATCAAAATGCTGAATTACATGATGGTGTTATTATCTCCCAAGGAGCTATTGTCGGCCCTAATGTAACTATCGGGAAAGGAACCGAAATAGGACCGAATGCTGTTATTTCAGGAAGAACTCAAATTGGTATAAATAATAAAGTTTTCCCAAATGTTTTTATAGGTCTTGATCCTCAGGATCTTAAATATAAAGGCGCCCCTACTGAAGTAATTATTGGAGATAATAATACTTTCAGAGAATGTGTAACTATTAACAAAGCAACTGATGAAGGAGAGAAAACTATTATTGGTAATGATAATTTATTGATGGCTTACACTCATATCGGCCATAATTGTGAACTAGGTAATAGGATAGTTATATCAAATAGTGTTCAAGTAGCAGGCCATGTAAAGATAGAAGATAAAGCTATTATTGGCGGTTGTTTAGGTATTCATCAATTTGTGCATATTGGATATTTAGCAATGATTGGCGGAATGACTAGAGTAGATAGAGATGTTCCTCCTTTTTGTTTAGCCGAAGGGCATCCAGGAAGATTAAGAGGTTTGAATAGGATTGGAATCAAGAGAAGTGGTTTAATAGAAAATAAAGATTTTGATTTAAAAATACTTCAGAGTACTTGGAATCTTCTTTTTAAATCTAATGATGCGATTTCAAATTCATTAGAAAAAGTAATGACAGGAGAATTAGATCTTTCAGCTTCAAAATTATGTAGATTTTTAAAAGAGTCAATATCTAAAGAAAGAAGGGGTCCAATGCCTGCAGTGAATTTATGAATAAAAAAATATTTATAAGTACTGGAGAAGTCTCAGGAGATTTGCACGGAAGTTTGTTATCAAAAGCATTACTAGATGAAGCTAAAAAAAAATCTATAGATTTAGAAATTTGTGGATTAGGCGGAGAAAGGATGAAGAAAGAAGGTGTAAAAATTCTTCAAGATACTACATCCATTAGTGCAATAGGAATTTGGGAGGCTTTACCTCTTATTTTTCCAACAATAAGAATTCAAAAAAGGTTTTATAAATTACTAAAAAAATATCCTCCTGATTGCTTAATTTTGATTGACTATATGGGTCCCAATATCAAAATTGGTACTAAATTAAAAAGATCGAGGACTAAAATTCCAATTTTTTACTATATTGCTCCTCAAGAGTGGGCTTGGAGAGTTGGCAATAATACTACAACAAATTTAATAAAATTTTCTGATAAAATTTTTGCGATATTCAAGAAAGAAGCAGAATTTTACAAAAAAAGGGGCGGAAATGTTTTGTGGGTTGGACATCCAATGATTGATTTGACAAAAAAACTTCCTCTAAAGAGAGATGCCAGAATTATCCTAAACCTTCGTCCAGATCAAAACATCATACTCTTAATGCCCGCATCAAGACCTCAAGAATTACGCTATATATTACCTACTTTTGTTAAAGCGGCTAAAAAATTACAACAAAAATATCCAAGTTTAGTTGTCTATATCCCCTCCTGTCGGAGTGCTTTTGATGAAATATTTAGAAATGCCTTAAGAAAGTATCAAGTAAAAGGATTTGTGATTTCTCAAAAAGATAGTGAAAAATTAAAGCCTTATATTTATTCGCTCACGAAGCTCGCTCTTTGTAAATCGGGGACAGTTAATATGGAATTAGCTTTATATGGAATCCCGCAAATTGTTGGTTATAGAGTAAGCAGGGTAACTGCTTTTATTGCTAAAAAAATTCTCAATTTCAAAGTAAGATTTATTTCTCCAGTAAATTTGTTGGTTAATAAATTAATAATACCTGAGTTTGTGCAGAGAGAGTTTGAAGAAAATAAAATTTTCTACAAATCATGCAGGATTCTTGAGGGGAAGTCAGAAAATATAAAAATTAAAAAGGGTTATGCCTATTTAAAAAAAGAATTAGGAGAAGAGGGCGTAGTCCAGAGAGCTGCTAAAGAGATTATTAATTCTATTATTTAAACTTTATAATAAAAAAATGAAATACCTTTTATCTCTAATAGTTACTCTTTCAATATTTGTTAACCCTTTAAACGCTTTTGCAGAGGAATTGATTCTTGCAGGAGGATGTTTTTGGTGTTTAGAACATGATTTAGAGTCATTAAAAGGGATAAAATTTGTACAAAATGGCTATTCAGGTGGAGATTTGCAAAATCCTACCTACGAAAATCATGAAGGACATCAGGAAGTGGTTTTGGTAGACTATGACGCCCAATTAGTAACTTTACCCGAGATACTTAGGCTATATTTCAGAAATATTGATCCTTTGGACGGCAAGGGTCAATTTTGTGATCGTGGAAATTCTTACAGGCCAGTGATCTTTGTCAAAGATGCAATTGAGGAAAGTGATGCAACAAATGCAATTGTTTCCGCTTCTAATGAATTGCGTGTACCATTAGAAAAAATATCTGTAGAACTAAAATCAAAAGGTCAATTTTGGTTAGCTGAAGAATATCATCAAGATTTTGCTGAGAGAAATGAATTAAAATATAAGTTCTATAGATACTCATGCGGGAGAGATCAGAGGTTGGATAAATTATGGGGTGATAACGCTAGAACAACAAATCTTTGGAATGAATGATTTAAATATAGTTATTTATTTTTAATCCATTGAACGAGAGTTTTAACTCCAAAACCGGTTGCACCTGATGGATTAATTCCCTTATTCTTATCAGTCCAACAAGTTCCAGCAATATCAATATGAGCCCATTTAATCTCTTTATCAAAGAATTCCTCTAAAAACAAAGCAGCAGTTATTGACCCACCTGCCCTAGGACCTGTATTTTTCATGTCAGCTATATGAGACTTTAACCCTTCCTTATAAGATTCTTGTAAAGGCATTTGCCATAATTCTTCTCCAGACTGGGCTGATGCAGCTTTTAGATCATTTGCTAGATCATCATTATTGCTCCAGAATCCAGCTACATCATTTCCTAGTGCAACAACAATTGCTCCTGTTAGAGTGGCGAGATCTATTATTGAATCCGGTTTTAAATTGGATGCGTAAGTTAAAGCATCAGCTAATGTGAGCCTACCCTCTGCATCAGTGTTATTTATTTCAATTGTCTTACCATTAGATGCCTTAACCACATCTCCAGGATGTACTGCAGATCCATTTATCATGTTTTCGCAAGCTGCCACAATAAAATGTATCTCTAGTCCCTTTGGTTTTATTGCTCCAAGTGCTTTTGCTGCTCCTAAAACTGCAGCACTTCCTCCCATATCATATTTCATCATTTCAATTTGAGAGGCTCCTACTTTAAGGTTGTATCCTCCAGAATCAAAAGTTAAACCCTTTCCAACAAGCGCAATCTTTTCTTTTATAGGACCCTCTGAGCTCAAAGTAAGATGTATAAATTTAGGATCTAGATCAGAACCTTTTGCAACAGCTAAATATGCACCCATTCCTAAATCTTCACAATCTTTTGCCTCTAAAATTTTTACTTCCAAACCATGATCCTTAGCTATTTGAGAAGCCTGAATAGACATTTCCTGGGGCGTAAGACTATTTGGAGGGGCGGCTACTAGTCTTCTGGCTAGTTCTACACCTTCACAAATTTTTTCTGTCTCTTCAAAGCTAATATTCTCAAATTTATTTATATTCAAAAACTCTATTTTTTTAAGAACTTTCTCTTCGTCTTTTTTCTTGTTGAATCTATTGTCCTTATAGGCAGATAATCTAGCAGACTCTGCTAATTGATTTATTTCTAGTTTTGAATTTATTAATTCCCAAGGTAGCAAGATGCTGATTTTTTCATTTTTATCAACAGTTTTTCTAATTAGATTTCCTATGGAGTTTTCTATATCACTTTTTTTCAGGTCTTTCGATTTGCCAAGACCAACTATGATTAAAGTTTCTAATTTTTGATCTAAAAATTCAAAGCTTAGAGTTTTTCCTTTTTCCCCCTTGAATTTTTTTTGAGTAACTGTTTTTAGTAATAATTTTGGGTCAACAACAAATTTTATGTTTTCAAGTTGGCTTGCAATTTCTTCCTCTAAAACTCCAAAAATTAATGAAGCACCTTGCCAGTTATCTAGATTTTTTTGGAATGTGGAAAATTGCATTTGTAAAATGGATTTAATTAACTTTTAGTTGTTTGTGAAAGTAGTTGCCCACCTATCTCGGGTTTCTTTATTAAAGGGTGGTAACCATAAATATATCAGTTGCTGTTCTAATTTACGTCTTAATTTTACTTCTTTAGGTACATCTAAGAAGAAACGAATATCTTGATGACTTGAGAGGTTATTATGGGCTAAAGCTTCTTTATAGTTCATGAGGTAATTTTTACAGTCATGTTCTCCCTTCCATCTTTTATTTGCTACGTTTGTTTCTCCTATATAAAGGACTATTTTAGACCTCTCCATTGAGTCAATTACAAAATACATTGCTGGGCCATCGTGTATATATTGATTTGTTCTCCAAAAGTTTAATGATAATGGCTGCAGAGAAAATGGATCAATTTCTCTTTCATTTGAAATTGTATCTATAGGAAGACATGTTTGGTGCAAAGTTTTATTGTGAGCATCTTTTGAAATTTTAAATTGGTGATTATGGATTTTATTTCTCCATTCAGTTAGTATTTCGCCTTTGATTTTAAGATTATTTGCGTGTTGAAAATTAATTGATGTATTTACTTTTGAATCAAATAATTCAAATTGTCTATTTTGATTTGAAATATTATTTACGTTGAATTTTTCCAATATCTTTAAAACATGTCTACTAAATTTACTTCTGAAAAAATATAAATCAAAGAATTATTTATAAACTAAAATTTATTAATGTTCTAATCAATTTAAAAGATTCTTGTTATCTTGTAATTGAGACTTAATCTTGCGAAGTAAAAAAATAGAAATGGGATTCTTTGAGTCAGACATCGTTCAAGAAGAAGCTAAAAAGCTTTTTACAGACTATCAAGCACTTATGAAACTTGGTTCTGATTATGGAAAGTTTGATAGAGAAGGAAAAAAAATGTTTATAAAAAAAATGGAATCTCTTATGGATCGTTATAAGGTTTTTATGAAAAGATTTGAATTGTCTGAAGATTTTCAAGCAAAAATGACAGTAGAACAATTAAAGACACAGTTAAGCCAATTTGGAATTACTCCTGATCAAATGTTCGATCAAATGAATAAAACTTTAATAAGGATGAAGGATGAACTTGATAAAACTTCTTAAATTTAAAGGTTAAAGCTTCATGTCAAATAATTTAATATTGCCATCATGGCTGTCAAGAGGAATAGAAGAACATTTTCCAATCAAGGGCACAAATAAAACCTTTTCGGAAATAATTGATCATGCGAAAAAAAATAATAAAAAATTAAGGGTTAAACTCGGGATCGATCCAACTGGAACAGATATTCATCTTGGGCACAGCATATTGTTTAAAAAACTTAGGGCATTCCAAGATAATGGACATATTGCAGTTTTAATTATTGGGGATTTTACTGCTCAAATTGGAGACCCAACTGGAAAAAATAAAACAAGAGTTCAGTTATCGGAAAAACAAGTTAAGGATAATGCAAAAACATACTTAACCCAACTAGGGATGGGAAAGCCAGCCAATGAATCTATTTTAGATTTTGATGCAAAAGATAGAATAGAAATTAGATATAACAGTGAATGGTTAAAAGTATTAAATCTTAATTCCATAATTGAATTAATGGGGAGTGCAACAGTTAGTCAAATGCTTGCTAAGGAGGAATTTAATAAAAGGTACACTTCGCAAGTTCCAATTTCTTTGCATGAATTCTTATATCCACTATTACAAGGTTACGATTCGGTAGTTGTTCAATCAGATATTGAGCTCGGAGGCACAGATCAGAAATTTAATATTGCAATAGGAAGAGATCTTCAAAGGCATTTTAAACAAGATCCTCAATTTGGTGTTCTGCTGCCAATTTTGACAGGTTTAGATGGATTTAAGAAGATGAGTAAATCTGAATTTAACACCGTCGGTTTGACTGAAGATCCTCTTTCAATGTATTCAAAATTAGAAAAAGTACCCGATAATATAATACCAACCTATTTTGAATTACTTACTGAATTAGATTTAAGTTTTCTGGAAAACTTAAATCCTCGTGAATTACAGAGAAGAATGGCTTTAGAAGTTACTACTTTATTCCATGGGGCCGAAGAAGCATTAAGGGCACAATCAAACTGCGAAAAATTATTCCTTGGACACAAAGAAAAAGTTGGAGAAATTCCAGAGATTTCTTTAAAAGAAGTAGTTTTTCCAGTAAAGTTTTTCTACTTATTGAGTGCTCTAAAACTTTTTAAATCTAGCAGCGAATCCAAAAGGTCTATTAAAGGTGGGGGTGTAAAAATTGATAGTCAAAAAGTAATAAATCCTGATTTAGTTTTTAATTCAAAAAATGATTTGGAAGGAAAAATTTTGCAAATTGGAAAAAAAATAATTAAGAGGTTTGAAAACTGAAAATTGATGAATAACAGATTTAATTCAGAAGATAAAATAATATTGGCAATTGATGGATTAGATGTAAATCAAGCAAAATTACTTTTGGAAAAATGTCCTAATATAAAGTGGGTGAAAGTTGGTTTAGAGCTTTTTGTTAGGGAAGGTCCAAGAGTTATTGAGATATTAAAAGGTTTAAATAAAAAAATTTTTTTAGACTTAAAATTTCATGATATTCCAAATACCATGCGTGCAGCATGTTTTCAAGTTTCAAAATTAGGGGTTGATATAATTTCTATTCATGCTTCAGCAGGTTTAAAAGCTCTTGAGTATTCGAAAAAAGCAGCTTTAGAAGGAGCCACCTCAGTCAGTGTGAAACCTCCATTGGTTGTAGGAATAACTATTTTAACAAGCTTTTCTCTTAAAGATTTTCAAACTGATCTTGATAGAAATAATTCAATTGCAGAAAATGTATTGAGACTTGCAAAGTTGTCTTTTGATGCGGGATTAGATGGATGTGTTTGTTCCCCTTTAGAGGTAAATATGTTGAGATCTATTTATAAACATAATTTTGAACTTATTACACCAGGTATCAGATTAGATATTGACAATAAAGATGACCAAAATAGAATTATGACTCCCCATGAAGCTATAGATAATGGCGCTTCTAAGTTAGTCATTGGCAGATCAATTTCAAAAGCAATAGATCCTAATAAAGCAGTAATAGAAATATTTAAATCTATTGATTATGATTAATTTTGGATTCCTCTCCCTTAAGCAATCTTGTGATGTTTGTTCTATGTTTCCAGATTACTAATAATGCCACAATTAAACTTATAAAAAAGTATGAGTGAATAAATTTACCAAGGTAAAAAAACATAAAAATAGGAAGTAAGATTGCAGCTGCAATACTTGATAAAGAAACAAATTTAGTTTTTGATAGGACTATTAAAAAAATGCCAAGAGATGCGAGTCCAACTTTCCAAGAAAGAGCTAAAAACATACCTAATCCAGTAGCAACAGCTTTCCCTCCTTTACCTCTAAGCCATATTGGCCAAATATGTCCTGAGATAGCGGATATCCCTGCTATTACCTCTATTAATCCTTGATCTGTATAATATTGAGCAATTTTTACTGCTACAAGGCCTTTCCCAACGTCAATGATAAACACAAAAAGTGCTGGCCATTTTCCAACATTTCTTAAGACGTTTGTGGCACCTGTAGATCCAGAACCCATAGTTCTTAGATCTATATTTTTGAGATATTTTCCAATTAAAAAACCTGTTGGAAGCGATCCTAAAAGATAACTTGCAAAAATTATTAAGATATTCATAAACCTTAGTTTAGTTCAAGATCATCGTAAATTTCATTATCTGAACCAGCAAATGCAACCCATAATGGGAATTGAAGAATTGGAATTTCAACAGAAGTTTCTGCTGCATCAATGATAATAAATGGCAATTCTTCATTGGCTTCTAATCTATCAGCTTTTTCAATGACACCTTCAGGCCTTTCAAACAGAACAATCCCACTATTAGGTCCAAAGTCATCCCTTGTTAGACCAAGTGAATCTTGAAGAATTCTTCTCCATTCACCTAATCGTTCAGGCTGCGAAGCTAAAATTAGAGTCTGAAATTGATCTCCATACAATTCGCCAAGAATAGATATTAAGCCAGCTGATAATAAGGCATTTTTTTGTCGTGATCCTCTACTTTCAACAGAACCTCTTCCGCCCATGTTAAAGAACCAATCATACATAATCTCTATATCTGAGGAATCAAGACTCCGTCTTAATTTCCAAGGTTCTGCATAAAAGTCTGGTTGTTCTGTGAAACTTGTAAAGCAACTTTTTATAATCTCTTCATCTGGCTTAAATGTCTCGGAAAGAGCAGGAACATTAACTACATTATTTGTATCATTATTTTGCTTTTTCTCATCAAGGGGGGAAGGCTTTACGATTATTGGTTGAGAAACTAATTCCAGTCTCTCTACGTTTTGTGAAAGATTCTGCAAAGCCCCAGTTAAGTACTCTTGAAAGCCTTTAACTCTTTTAGCAATATTATCTGACTGCCCTTTAAAATTAGACTCAATATCTTTTTCAATTTCATTTTTTTTTGTTTCTAACTCTTTTATTTCTTTAACTAAAGAGTCTTTTTTTGAAAAGAGATCTTTAAAAATTTCATTAGAAATTACATCAAAGGATTTAGTTGATTTATCATTTTTCGGTGTAATTTTTTTATTTTGAGTTGTATTTTTCTTGTTAATTTGTTTAGTTTTATCATCTGAAATTGACTTATCTATTTTTAATCCCTTTTCAGGATTATTGTCGGAAATTTCTGTATTGGTCATTTAAATAATTTTGTTGATTAGGAAAAACTCTGAATTTTAAGAATTTTTAATTTCTAGGGAGTCAACTTTTTTTATGAGCTCATCTTTTAATTGCTTTGGATTAAATAAAATTGGTAATAAATGAGGACTGGACTTTTCTCTAAAATAAAAAATACCTGGGATTATAGGGAAAAAGAATTTCCATGATATCCAGTTCTTGAATGGAAAAGTTCTAATCTCTTTCCCTAATTGTAAAACGATAAAATCATCATTTGTTATTTTTATTCTTAAGGTGAATGACTGAAGTAATAAAAAAAAGCTAAAAGAAGCAAAAACTATTGTTGGCAAGGAACCAATATTCAAAAACAAAAGCATAAAACTTAAAACTATTAGAATAATTGGCAACTGAAATGAAGGAGATATTATTACTGGTTCCTCTTTTTTTGATTTAGTATTAAACATAGAATCATCCAAATAAAATTTGCGTTAGTAATACATCCATTAAAGATACAGTAACGAGAGTCATTACAACTGCACCTGTTGTACTTGTTCCAACTTCTTTTGGACCTCCTTTGGTAGTAAGTCCATATCCACAAGCAATGATTGAAATAAGTAATCCAAACACTACAGATTTTATTAACATTGAAGTTAAGTCTGCACTGGTTAAACTTACATTACCTGATCTTACAGATGTCCAAAAAACTATGGGAGGAACTTTATAAAAAATTGCGCTCCAAATTTGTCCACTCCATAAAGCTACAAATAAAAACAAAAGACACTGTATTGGAGACATTATTACCATCGATAGTAACCTTGGGACTACCAAATATTGAACTGGTTCGGTCCTTAACATAGTTATTGCCTCAATTTGTTCTGTGACTTTCATAGTACCCAGTTGAGCAGCATAGGCAGTCGCAACCTTCCCAGTCATTAGAGTGGCAGTTAGAAGAGGAGCCATTTCTCTTGCCATGCCTACTGCTAATAATCCTCCAATTTCACTTGAAACCCCCATACTTGTAAGTTGTGATGCAACTTGAATATTAAAAACTGTACCTGCTGCAATTCCTGTAATTAATACAATCAATAAACTGCCAGGACCTGACTCCATAAGTTGGTCAAAGAGATCATTTTTGGAAATTTTACCCTTAAAGATAAAATTAATTGCTTGCCCGCCAATTACTAGGCTGCTTAGAAGTCTTTTGAAAAAATTGAGGTAATACATATTTTTATATTAGTTTGTAATTAATTTTCGATCCCATTTTCTCATGATTAAAAGACCAATTATTACCAATATTGAGGGTATAAAACCAATACATAATCTAATAGTTAATTGTGCTGAGAAGCATTGTTCAATAATATTTAGACCATCTTTATCAACAAAGCATGATTGATAACCTGATAAATACAATAAAAATCCTAATAATTGAACACTAAAAGCGATACCTATCTTCTGAATAAGTACCATCCAAGCAGTATATAATCCTGCTGGTTTCTCTGGGTCTTCGTCTATTGCATCAGGAAGTAGTGACCAAGGGATAAGAAAAGCGGTTGAAGCTCCAATGCCAATAAGACAGATTATGAAAATTAAAAGAATAAACAGAAATATGTTGCTGGCATTTAGGAATAAACTATCTCCAAATTCTGAAATTTTTGATAATGAAGGTAAAAATAAAGCTGCTGTACATGAAATAATCCACATTATCGCTCCATAGTTTAATGCTGAAATCCTGCTCAATTTATTAGATACTCTGGTCCATATTTGTAAACCCACTAAAGCGCTAATTTGGAAAGGTATCGGGATCCACTTTGCAATATATGTTGGTACATTTAGTACATCCTCAACATAGATTAACGCTACTGTTTGCATTAATTGTAAGGCGCACCAGAGAAGAATATAGAGCGTAATAACTTTTAGAAATTTTTTATTTCTGAAGATCCTTTTGAATTGAAGTGTTATAGCTTCAACTTTTCCTGAAGGCCTTCTTGCCTTTTTCGCGAATGGAGCTAATCCCCAACAAGAAATTAATGTTGCAGCAACTGCAATACATCCGCTTATTTTACCCATTAAAAAATATTCATTATTTACAGATCCTTCGGAACCTAATACAACTCCAGCAATTATTAAACCAGTTAGTCCTGCGATTATTGAGCCAGTAAATCTAGAGGCGTTTAGCCTTGTTCTGATTGCTGTTTTTTCAGAAATTTCAGTAGATAGAGCTGCAAAAGGAAGATTAATACTTGTATAAGCAGTCATTACGATTATAGAAATTATGGCATAGTAAATAGTCTTCGTTATTACTGAACCAGTGGGTGTCCACCATATGGCAGCTAAAGAGAAACCAAGAGGAACAGATGCTGCTACCATCCAAGGGATTCTAGGCCCCCATCTTGATTTAGTACGATCACTTAACCATCCAATTAACGGATCATTTACTGCATCCCAAATCTTTATTAACATTAATAATGATCCTGCAATTATTACTGGTAAACCAGCAGAAATAAAGAATTTGAAAAGAAAAAAACCAAATTGTGTCGCGACTAAACCTGTGCCTGCATCTCCTAGCCCATAAGAGAACATTAATCTTGTTGTTGATCTAGAAATATTTTTTTTCGAGTGTGAATTTTCCAATCTTTTTACTTTGTTTATTGTTTGATAATGTATTATTGCAATGGTAATTCTATTACTTAATGCGGGCGTGGTTTAGTGGTAAAACCTCAGCCTTCCAAGCTGAAGATGCGGGTTCGATTCCCGCCGCCCGCTTTAGAATAAATTATTTTTTGCCCCAAATACTTCTTCTGAAATGATTAGTAAAGAGCTTCTACTCTTTATTGAAACATAATTTTCATTAATATTTAAGGGTTCAAAAATCTCAGACATGCTAGTGTCAATAACTTTTAACCAATTATATTTACATTTTGGCAAGGAGAAATCGATACTTTTTGAATATGCATTTAAACCTATCCAGACCAGCGGATTAGTTTTGTCTTTGTTGATGCTAAAGGCAACTGTGTGAGACCAACTACTCCAATCGGGGCTATCTAACTTTGTTCCATGCCAATGATATGCTGGAATATTTTTATTTGTTTGATAATTAGGAAAGAATGATGGATTGAAAATGTTTATTAGTTTTTTTCGGATTTTTATGACGTATTTAAAATATTCTAATAATTCCAAATCTTGTTGACCATTTCCCCAATTCATCCAGCCCAATAAATTATTTTGGCACCAAGAATTATTGTTCCCGCCTTGTGATCTTCCTATCTCATCACCCATAAGTATCATTGGAACGCCTCTAGAGATAAGTAAACTAAGAATAAGATTTTTTTGTTGTCTTTTTCTTAAATCATTGATTAATAAGTTTGTAGTTGGCCCCTCAGCACCATGATTCCAAGAGTTGTTATGGTTATCTCCATCTCTATTTTGTTCTCTATTGGCAAAATTATGTTTTCTATTGAATGTTACTAAGTCTTTTAGAGTGAATCCATCATGTGAAGTAATAAAATTTATCGACTTTGGAAAAATATTATCTTCTTTATAAATAGATGGCGTACCTTTTATTTTATCGCTCATATTCCAAGCTGTATCTTTGTCCCCCTTCCAAAATCTCCTCAAGTCATCTCTAAAATGACCATTCCAAGTGAAAGTATTCTTAGATGGGAAATCACCTAATTTATATAAACCGCCACAATCCCATGGCTCACTAATGAATTTGATATCGATAAGTTCTGGTTCACATTCTATATCTTCAAAAATTGGAGGATTATCAAGCGGTGAAAGATTTTCTCCTCTTGATAGGGCAATTCCTAAATCAAATCTAAAACCATCAACTCCTAATTCACTAGCCCAACATTTTAAAGATTCAATTATTAGTTTTCTAACTAATCCTCTGTTTGCTGCAATAGTATTACCACATCCGGAGACGTCCTGATAATTTTTATCTTTTCCAATAAAGTAATAAAGATTTTCATCTATACCTTTCCAAGATATTGCTGGCCCTTTTGAATCACCTTCGCAAGTGTGATTGTATACAACATCTAAGATGACTTCAATGTCTGCTTTATGACATTCCTCTACAAATCTTCTAATTTCCTCTCTATTCTCTTCGGCGGATTCATTCGAAAGATATTCAAAATGCGGTGTAAACCAATTAATTGGACTATATCCCCAAAAATTTTTTAGACCATTTGGGGCGTCAGTAGGATCAAAACAAAAAATTGGAAGTAATTCAATTGTTGTAATACCCAGTTCTTTGAGATAAGGAATTTTTTTTAAAAATTTCTTAAAACAACTTTCATCTTTATCAGTTGATTCAGTGAAAGCTTTTATATGGAGTTCATAAATAATTGTTTCTTCCCAAGAATGCTTCGGTCTTGGATAATCCTTAAAATTAAATAATTTTCGATCGCAAACAACGCTTTTAAGACAAGAATTAGTATTTTCTTGCTTTTTTAATGCATTTTCTCTTTTATAACTTCCCCATCCCGTAATACCCCTTGAACATGGATCAAGTAATACTTTTTTTTCATAGTTATTATTAATTTCATTATTTTTTTGTTTCACTCTAAAAGCATAAATACAACCTTCATTAAGATTTTTTATTTCCGCATGCCAGTAGGGACCTATATTATGAGTCTTATCTAATTTAAATATGCTTTTTGGTGTAATAGAGTCCTCTTTCTCAAACAATAAGATTTCCACATATTCTGCATTTGTAGCTATTAAGGAAAAATTAATCCCTTGTGAAGTTAGAGAACTTCCTAAAGGAAATGGTTTACCTTTTTTGAGATGAATCACTTTTTCTTAATCATTGATTAGTGAAATATTGAAATAATTTATCTTAATTAGTGATATTTGAATAATAGATGCAAAATTAAAAAAAAAACTCAAATTTAAGGCTTCACTAATCAACTTTATTAGATCTTGGAGAGTATTAATTTTCTAATTAATT
>CABYGI010000006.1 GCA_902518475.1 uncultured Prochlorococcus sp.
CAGTGGTTTTTAATCTATTATCACTCCATCTAACTTTTACTAAAGGTTGATTATTAACCGCTAGAGAATTTTCAAAATATTGGCTATTAAATTTATGAAATAAAGGTAAAAGAGGAATTACAGGCATTATGGATTAAAATTAGTATTATTTTGACAAAAAAAGCCATCAAAAACGATTTATTTTCTTAAAGTAATAAAAACTCAAATTAACATGGATGCAACATTAGTTAAAGATATCGGAATTAAAGCATTATTAGTTGGCGGAGCTGTACTAGTTTCTTTTTGGACTTTTAATGCAGTCAAATTAGTTATAAGCGCCAGAGGAATTAATCCATTAGTAAGAAAGTTTTTCGATCAAATAGCAGCTGGCAGAATTGATGCAGCTTATGGTTTGACTACAAAAACTTATAAAACTCATGTAAAACGACAAGACTTTCTTAAATTTTTAGCTAGTTTAAACCTCAATAAATACAGAAATTTAAAATCAGGAAGACCTAGAGTTCAAGAAGATCAAATCATAATAACTTTGAATTTAAAATCAGAAGACAAACAAGATGAGCTCCCATTAGATTTTACTTTTGCTAAAAATGACAATGATTGGAAAATAGACAGAATAGCTAGAGTGAATTAATAATTTCTTGTGAGGCAAAAAGAATTGTTTAAAGAAGAAATAATACATCAATTAGAATTACACCCAAGTAGATTAGATAAAGAAAAAATCATCTCAGAAGCAATGGAAGAAGGTCTAGATGATTTTTTTGAAGGTATACGTATGGCACTGGATCCATTGGTAACTTTTGGTGTAAAAATTGTCCCTGAGAAAGATACTGAAAAAAGTCAAAATTTTTTATGGGAAGATTTTAGAAAATTAACCCATAAGCTTATTCAAAGAAAACTTACTGGTCACGCTGCTCGCGATGCAATTCTTAAGGCTATGGAATCTGCAACAAAAGAAGAATGGAATGGATTTTATAGACGAGTTTTAATTAAAGATCTTAGATGTGGTGTATCTGAAAAAACAATCAACAAGATAGCAAAGAAATTTCCCAAATATGCCATTCCTATTTTTTCTTGTCCTTTAGCTCATGACAGTGCAAATCATGAAAAAAAAATGATAGGAAAAAAGCAAATTGAAATCAAATTAGATGGTGTACGCGTCTTAACTATTATTAGACAAAATAAAGTAGAAATGTTTTCTCGTAATGGGAAACAATTCCATAATTTTGGTCATATTATCTCAGAAATAGAAAACGCCATAAAAGAAGACCCAGCACCTTATGACTTAGTACTCGATGGAGAAGTGATGAGCGCTAACTTTCAAGATTTAATGAAACAGGTACATAGAAAAGATGGTAAACAAACCAAAGACGCAGTTCTCCACCTATTTGACTTATGTCCCCTTGAAAACTTTCAAAAAGGGAGATGGAACACTAGTCAAACAAAAAGAAGTTTATTAGTAAAAGAATGGGTAGCAAAACATTCTATGCTTTTAAAACATATACAAACACTTGAATGGGAAAATGTAGATCTCGACACTATTGAAGGACAAAAAAGATTTGTAGAGCTTAATAAATCTGCTGTGGAAGGTGGGTATGAAGGAGTAATGATTAAAGATCCTGATGCTATATATGAATGTAAAAGAACACACAGTTGGTTAAAAGCAAAACCTTTCATTGAAGTCACTTTAAAAGTTGTATCTGTTGAAGAAGGTACAGGTCGCAACAAAGGGAGACTGGGAGCAATCCTGGTAGAAGGAGAAGATGATGGTTATGAATACAGTCTTAGTTGCGGAAGCGGATTTAGTGATATCCAACGTGAAGAATATTGGTCAAAACGAAATCATCTCGTTGGTCAACTTGTAGAAATCAGAGCTGATGCAAAAACCAAGTCAAAGGATGCATTGGCTTTTAGTCTTAGGTTTCCTAGATTTAAATGCTTTAGAGGATTTAAAGATGGAGAAAAAGTTTAAATTTTAAAAAATAATATTCAACAAAGTAGTCAAAGAAAAATGTGGTTTTTAAATAAAAAAATTAAGATCTTGGCTATAAGATATAAGAATAATTATCAGGAATTTTTTGAGATACTTATGACCAAGAAAACAGTTTTCAACTTCATAAAAACACCTTGTGGACAGGCAAAATATATCGAATTAGAAGCCAACAAAACTTTACTAGGTAAATTAAGGCTTTTTTGGTTTATCTTAATTGCATCAATTAGAGATTGGAATATTAAAGATTAAATTCTTAAGATTTTTCAAAATATTCTCTGGAGTATTTAGCTGAGAAATATACAACTAAAAAAGTTGAAATAATTCCAATGCTAGTAATATAAAAATTATTTGGAGATTGCACATTTTTTAAATCCTGAATACTTTTTGCCAAACTACCTATTGAGCAATAAAGAAAAGTTCCTGGAATTATTCCAAGAAGACCAAGAGCGAAATCTCTAAATTTAACATTATTCAAACCATAAAAATAATTAAGAATACTGAAGGGAAATATCGGTGATAATCTCGCTAAAAAAATTAATTTAAGTCCGCCTTTTTCTAATACTTTTTCCATGACACTTAATTTTGGATAACGGCTAAAAAGATTTTTTAGCTTTTTTGCAAAAAAACTTTTTGATACAAAAAAAGCAACTGATGCTCCTATGGAAGCGGAAATGAAAACGATAATTGATCCTAAATATGAGCCATATAAAAAACCTGATAATAAAGATAACCAAGAAGCTGGAAGTATTAATAAAACAATTAAAATATAAATACAAACAAACGAAAAGATACCAAAACCAGTATTAAAAAAAAAAGACAAATTATAAATATTTTCAAGAAATATATTCATTCTCAATTCAAAAGTTCGAGTTTTTTAGTAATTCTTTCCTTTTGTATAGAACCCTCATTTAATTTAAATCTACATTCGTCAACAATATTTTTTGGAGCCTTATCAACGAAATTTTTATTAGATAATCTCTTATTTAAATTTTCTAATTCAATAGTCACCTTATTTAAATCCTTGGTTAACCTTTCCTTTAATGCATCTATATTGACAAAATCCTGAAAAGGTAAGTAAACCTCTAAATCACTAATTATCCCGGAAAAAGATTTAGCAAACTCTTTTTTATCAACTGCATTAGTTTTAAAAATAAATACTCCAGAAGATTTAGTTAAGGTTTGAATATCATCAACTAAAGTTTTTAAAAAATCAATCAATTCATCATTATCTGAAATTAAATATACAGGACCTTTTTCTGATGACTTAAGACCTAATTCAGCTCTCAAATTTCTAATCAGCCTAATAATTTCAAAGAGTTGCTGAAAGGAATTATCAAGCTTATTATCAACAAATTTATTTTCGTGAATTGGCCATTTTTGAAGAGATAATAATGCATTATCTGGTTTTAGTTGCAGCACATGCCAAAGTTCCTCAGTAATGTGCGGCATAAAAGGATGAATCATTACCAAAATATCATTGAGCACTTTTATTAAAATTTTTTCAGATATTTGTCTATTTTTAGTCTCTTTATTATTAAACCTTTGTTTAGCAAATTCTACATACCAGTCACAAAAATCATTCCACGTAAATTCATATAGAAGTTTCGCAGATTCTCCCAATTTGTATTCTTTCAACAAAGCAGCGACTTTTATATTTACCTGATTCAATTTCGATAAAATCCACTTATCACATAACTCTAAAGAACTTTCATCACTGTCATTAAGCGAATAATTATTATTAGAAGTTTTATTAATTAACACAAATTTAGTTGCATTCCATAATTTATTCGCAAAATTTCTTGAAGCTTCAACAGTTGAAGACGTATCTTTTTTCCTATCAAAATCAAGCCGGATATCTTGTCCAGCGCCTGCAACTTCTCGAATTAAAGCAAATCGGAGAGCATCAGAACCATATTTATCAATTAATAGTATAGGGTCAATACCATTACCTGAACTTTTACTCATTTTTTTATTGTTTTCATCTCGAACCAGACCATGAATATAGACATCCTTAAAAGGAATATTATTTGTGAAAGTATTCCCCATCATTGTCATCCTTGCCACCCAGAAGAAAATAATATCGAAACCAGTAACAAGAACACTATTTGGATACCATTTTTTAAAATCCGGATCATTTGTATTTGGCCAGCCAAGGGTTGAGAAAGGCCATAAACCACTTGAAAACCATGTATCCAAAACATCTTTATCACGAACCAATTTAATATTTAGTCCAAATTTTTTATTAGCTTCGATTAAGGCATCCTCTTCATTTTTCGCAACGACATATGGAGTATTTTGTTCTATTGAGTCTTGAGATTCATCTAAAACATACCATGCTGGTATTTGGTGCCCCCACCACAATTGCCGACTGATACACCAATCATTAATATTCTCTAGCCAATCCTTATAAACTTTCTCCCAACGTGGAGGAATAAACGATGGTTTTTTAGAATCAATTTCATTAAGACATCCTTGTGATATATCATCCATTTTCAAAAACCATTGTGTTGACAATAAAGGTTCAATTGGCACCTTACCTCTATCGGAAAAAGGAACAGTATGTTTATAATCCTCTATCTTTGTTAAAAGGCCTAAGTTATCCAATTCTTTGATAATTTTCTTTCTAGCCTCATATCTATCTAAATTTTGAAAAATACCTGCATTAATATTTAAAGTTCCATCTTTGTTCATTACATTAATCTGTTTTAAATTATGCCTTTTTCCTATTGCAAAATCATTTGGATCATGGGCTGGAGTAACCTTCACGCAACCCGTACCAAAATCTTTATCAACATGTGAATCAGCGATAATAGGTATTTCTCTATCAACAAAAGGAACTTTTACTTTTACACCAATAAATTCTTTATATCTATCATCATCCGGATTAACTGCCACAGCAGTATCGCCCAAAAGAGTTTCTGGTCTTGTTGTTGCAACTTCTAAGTACTTATCTAACTCTTCACCACTTTCAGAAATTAAAGGGTATTTAAAATGCCATAAATGACCATTTACTTCTTGCATTTCAACTTCAAGATCACTTACAGCAGATTGTGATTCAGGACACCAATTAACCAAATATTCGCCTCTATAAATTAAATTCTTTTTATAAAGAATATTAAAAGCCTCAATAACTGCTTCATTTAATTTTTGATCAAGAGTAAATCTTTCTCTAGTCCAGTCAACTGAATATCCTATCCTTTTTAATTGAGAAACTATTCTGCCGCCACTTTCTTCTTTCCAGTTCCATGCTCTTTTAAGAAATTCATCTCTTCCAATATCTTCACTTGTTTTGCCTTCACTTTTTAATTGTTTTTCGAGAATAGTTTGAACAGCTATTGAAGCGTGATCAGTTCCAGGTAAACATAAAACATTCTTACCTAAAAGTCTTTGGAAACGTACTACAACGTCTATCAAAGCCGTATTAAATGCATGCCCCATATGCAAAGATCCAGTTACATTTGGTGGCGGAATAACAACACAAAAAGGCTCCCCATCATCCTCAGGGTTAGGACTAAACGCCTTTAGACTTTCCCATTTTTCTTGCCACTTTTTCTCTACTTCAAAAGGTGAATAATTCTCTAAAGATAATTGATCATTCATCTCTGTCATGTGCAAATTTTATTTCAATAAACTTTTTGTTCATTTTATCTTGAGAGCAGCCAATTAATGAAAATAATATTTGTTTGCAAAAAAAGACACATCTATTCTACAAAAGTTTGAAGCCAGAACCACAGGAACAACGTTTTGCATTTTT
This sequence comes from uncultured Prochlorococcus sp., assembly GCA_902518475.1. Classification (GTDB taxonomy): domain Bacteria; phylum Cyanobacteriota; class Cyanobacteriia; order PCC-6307; family Cyanobiaceae; genus Prochlorococcus_A. The sequence continues at coordinate 5,745 of CABYGI010000006.1, forward strand.
TGGTGTTGAAATAAGAAATCCACCACCGCTCAAATCACCATAATAATCTAATTTTAAATCTTTCAGTAAATTAAACTTTTTTACATCCGCGTATAAAGTTACTCCTTCAGTTCTTGAAATAGGGGATCCATCACATATACCTGGCCTTAATTTAATATGCATCCACCCTTCGGAACAATTTTTATCCTCTACCAAATCAATTGACATTTCTCCTGGAGAACCTCCAAAAGAGGCTTGCCTAGATAGTTCTGAAGCAGCACTTTGACTGATGGAAAGATTGACGATCTCAGTCATTAGAAAAAAAATAAATGGGCGATCCAGGGTTCGAACCAGGGACATCCTGCTTGTAAGGCAGGCGCTCTACCGCTGAGCTAATCGCCCTTATAATAAATCATTCTAATAGATGAAGTTGAAAAATTTATACTAAGTATTTAAATATTTCATGATTGAGGCAAAATTTAATTAATAAAATATATCCTATGTCCTTAAACAATAGATATAAATTGGAAAACAATTCCGATTTAGAGACTTTAAATAGTTTTAAAATTTTAATATCTAATATCAAATCATTAAAAGATAAAACTTGGGGATGCCCTTGGCAGAAAATGCAGTCTCATAAATCATTGATCCCATTTTTACATGAAGAAAGTAATGAGTTTATAGATGCAATATATGAAAAAAAGGCGGATAACATATGTGAAGAGTTAGGAGATCTTTTATTACAAGTAATGCTTCATGCTGAAATCGGTTACGAAAAAAAAGAATTTGAACTAAATGATGTTATAAAAAATCTAAACAAGAAAATTATTAACAGACATCCATATATTTTTAAAAAAAAAGAAAAAGTATCTCTAGAAAAATCGCAAAAAATTTGGGAAAACATTAAAAATTCAGAAAAAGAAACACCTCATATGGAATCATCAATTAGTAAAAATTTAAATATGAAAATCAAAAATTTACCACCAATGGTTGGGACAGATAAAATCACAAATGTCGTTAAAGAATATGGTTTTAAATGGGAGAGTACCGATCAGATTTTTAAAAAGTTAGAAGAAGAGATTAATGAATTAAAGGAAGCAATTAAAAGTAATAATGATTCAGAAATAAAAAATGAATTTGGGGATATTTTCTTTACCCTCCTGAATCTTTCAAACTTTTTAAAGATAAATCCTGAATCAGCGCTTCAAAAAACTAATAAAAAATTTTTAGACAGATTTTCAATCATTGAACATCATGCAGGCGATAATATTAAAAAACAAACTCCTAAAGACTTTCAACGGCTATGGCAAATAGCCAAGCGAAAACTTAAAAGAAAAAATTCTTAAAAAGCAAATGACTAATATTTCAATATGGATAGATGAATATCATAAAGGCTCAAGATTTGGACTAAATGGAGATGTATTAATTCAACAAAAATCACAATATCAAGAAATTATTGTTATTGAAAATGAATACTATGGAAGAGCTTTAATGCTTGATGGTTGTTGGATGACATCACTAAAAGACGAGAAATATTATCATGAGTGTCTTGTACATCCAGCATTAAGTAGCATTGACGAAAAATCTAATATACTAATAATTGGTGGAGGAGACGGCGGTACAGCGAGAGAATGCATTAAATATTCTCAAATATCAAAAATTGATCTAGTAGAAATTGATGAGGAGGTAATCAAAATATCTAAAAAATTTTTAAAAGAAATTGGAGGCAAAGCATGGAATGACAAAAGATTAGAAATACATGTTGATGATGGTGTTGAATGGGTAAAAAAAACAAGAGATAATTTTTACGATGTTATTTTTATAGATTGTTCAGATCCCTCAGAATTTTCAAATTTATTATTTTCAGATTCTTTTTATAAAGAATGTAAAAGAATACTTACACCAAAGGGGATATTAGCAACGCAAAGCGAATCTCCTGAATCCTTCAAAAATATTCACGTTAATATTTTGAAAACCCTAAAAAATATATTTAAAGTTTCTGAAACTATGTATTCCTTTGTGCCTATATATCCAAGCGGGATTTGGAGTTGGACATTCGCTTCTTCAGAAGATCTAAATTTATCAAAGCAAAATTATGATGAAGTCCTAAAAATAGAAAAAGGATGTGAAATTTGGAATTTAAATTTTCAAAATGCAGCATTCAAAATGATGCCAAATAAAATTGTAAAAGAACTAGATTCATAAGATGACAAAAAATTTATTTGATAACGAAAATGCAATTTATATGGGAGCAAAGAGAAGTCCCGAGAATTGCTCAATTGGTATATTTGGAGTTAATTATGACGGGACATGTTCGTTTAAACCAGGAGCAAGATTTGGTCCAGAAGCAATAAGACAAGTCAGTTCTTGTTTAGAAACATATTGTCCAAAAATAAAAAAAGATTTAGAGGATATTATGTATGTTGATTTTGGATCAATACTAATTGATAAAAATGACTCAAAGTCCGTTATTGAATCGGTTAAATCAGCAACAAATTTTTTAATTAGTAAACGCCTTAGTCCTATTATGCTTGGAGGCGAACACTCTATTACGAGAGGTGCTATTGAAGCATTAGTAAAAAAATATCCAGATTTGATATTGGTTCAACTTGATGCTCATGCAGATTTAAGAGAATCATATATAGGAAATGAACATAGTCATGCTTGTACTATGAAAAGATGCTTAGAAGTGCTACCTGAAAAAAAAATTTTGCAAGTAGGAATTAGAAGTGGAACTAAAGAAGAATTTGAAATTATGCATAACAACAACCAATTAGTTAACTTTTGTCCAGGCGGAAATGCACATGAGTTAAAACAAGCTCTTTTACCATACGCAAATTCTCCAATCTATTTAACAATCGATTTAGATTGGTTTGATCCTAGTCTGCTAGCAGGGACAGGCACTCCAGAACCGGGAGGATTTTTTTGGAATGATTTTGAAGAAATACTGAAAACTTTAAAAGACCTTAGAATTGTGGCTTCAGATATTGTGGAATTATCTCCAGAAATTGATAAAAGCGGAGTAAGTAGCATAGTTGCAGCCAAAGTTCTTAGAAGCTTAATTTTGTCATTAGAAAATATGCAATAAAAAATTTCTAAACTACAGTGTAAAAATACTAAATACAAACTAAATATTTCATGGATTTGCTAAAAAGTCCTCTTTATTCAAAATATGTTGAATCCAATGCAAAATTAGTGGATTTTGCAGGTTGGGAAATGCCCATATCATTTTCAGGATTAATTAAAGAGCATGAATCAGTTAGATCTTCAGCAGGATTGTTTGACATTTCTCATATGGGTGTGATTTCTGTCAAGGGAATCAATCCAAAGGATTATATTCAAAAACTTTTTCCTACTAATTTATACTCCTTTTCTGAAGGACAGGGACTTTATACAGTAATGCTCAATGATAAAGGAGGAATAATAGATGACTTAATAATTTATGACCTTGGTATACAAGAAAATGAAATATCAGAATTATTGTTAATAGTGAATGCAAGTAGATATGAAGATGATTTTCAGTGGATAAAAAATAATTTAAATATGTCTGAAATTTCGATAACAAACTTTAAAAAAGACAAAGTTCTTTTAGCACTACAGGGAAAAAACTCATTCGATTTATTTGAAGAATGGATTGAATCTTCGATCTCACATATCCCTAACTTTGGATGCGAATATAAAATTTTTGAACATATTTCGCCTAAAGAAAAAATTTTCTTTTCAAAGACAGGCTATACGGGGGAAAATGGTCTAGAAATACTATTATCTAAAAAAGCAGCAATTAATTTATGGGATTTCTCACTTTCTAAAAATGTTGCACCTTGTGGTTTAGGAGCTAGAGATACTCTCAGACTTGAAGCAGGCATGCATCTTTATGGTCAAGACATAAATGAAGAAACTTCTCCATATGAAGCAGGGTTAGGCTGGCTAATACATCTAGAAAATAATCACGAATTCTTTGGAAGAAGATTTCTTGAAGAGCAGTCAAGATTAGGTATTCAAAAAAAGTTAGTTGGTCTCTCTATAGAAGGGAAAGCAATAGGAAGAAAAGGTTACGCAGTTCTTAAAGGTGAAGAAAATATTGGAACTATCACGAGCGGTAGTTGGTCTCCAACTAAACAACAAGCTATAGCTTTTGCATACATCAATACTTCGCATGCCTTAATAAATAATGAAGTTCAAATATCAATAAGAGGCAAAAAATTCAAAGGGGTAATAACAAAGAGAGCGTTTTATAAAAAAAATTATTAACTAAATTTACCCTTAAAGAATTATTATAAGTTATTGATAAATAAATCATACCTAGATGAGAAACAAAATTTGCAAAGAACTCAATAATACAGATATTGGTAAATTAGTTAATTTATGCGGATGGGTAGATAGAAGAAGAGATCACGGTGGTGTAATTTTTGTTGACTTAAGAGACCATAGTGGGTTTCTACAAATAACAATTAACCCCGATGATGGTGCGGATCTATTTAAACAGGCAGAAACTCTAAGAAATGAAACAGTAATAATGGTCAGCGGAATTATTAACGAAAGGCCAAAAGATTCAATAAATAAAAATTTAAGTACTGGAGAGTTAGAGCTTAAAGTTAAAGATTTGCAAATTCTCAACCAAATTAAAAAAAACCTACCTTTTCCAGTATCTATACATGATTATGAAAATACAAAAGAGGAACTCAGATTAAAATATAGATACCTTGATTTAAGAAGAGGCAAATTACTAGAAAATTTAAAAACAAGACATAAAATTATTAAAGTTGCTAGAGAATTTCTTGATAATTTTGGATTTACAGAAGTAGAGACTCCATTACTTACAAAATCAACTCCAGAAGGCGCTCGTGATTTTCTTGTTCCTGCTCGTCTTTCAAATGGAGAATTTTTTGCTCTACCTCAATCTCCACAACTATTTAAACAACTTTTAATGGTGGGAGGCTTAGATAAGTATTATCAAATCGCAAAATGTTTCCGTGATGAAGACTTAAGGGCAGATAGACAGCCAGAGTTTACACAATTAGATATTGAAATGAGCTTTATTAGTGAAGAAGAAATAATCTTTTTTAATGAAAGTCTTATAAAAAAAATATGGAAAGAAGTATTAAATATTGATTTTGATAATGCTTTTCCAAGAATGTCATGGCAAGCAGCAATGGATAATTACGGCACTGATAGACCAGACACTAGATATCAAATGTTATTAAAAGATTTAGGAGAAGTATTAGGTGATATTGGCTTTAATATTTTCACCAAGGCAATTAAGTCTGGAGGTTCTATAAAATCCATAACCGTCAAAGGAGGTAATTTAAGTATTAGCAACGTAAGAATTAAACCCGGAGGTGATATCTTCCAAGTAGCTCAAGATGCAGGAGCTGGTGGTTTGGCCTTTATAAGAGTCAAAGGGGATGAGCTTGAGACTATTGGGGCAATTAAAAATAATCTAAATGAAGAGCATATAGCTGATATTTTAAGAATCACGGAAGCGCAAGATGGAGACTTAATCCTCTTGGGTGCTGGAGATAAACAAATTGTCAACCAGTCATTAGATAGAGTGAGACAATACATCGCAAAAGACTTAAATCTCATAGATAAAAGTAAATGGAATTTTTTATGGATAACTGATTTCCCGATGTTTGAGAGAAATGAAGAGGAAAATAGATATGAAGCTTTACATCATCCTTTTTGTTCTCCAAAAAATATAAAATCTAAAGATCCTGAAAACTTGCAAAAAGAAATTGAGGACTCTATAGCAAATGCTTATGACTTAGTTCTTAACGGCTTGGAATTGGGAGGTGGCTCTTTACGTATTCATGAAGCAAACTTGCAAAGAGAGGTTTTGAAAACGGTAGGACTTACTGCTAAAGAGATTAATGAAAAATTTGGATTTTTAATAGAAGCCTTAGAAATGGGTGCACCTCCTCATGGTGGAATAGCGTTTGGATTAGATCGTATTACCATGCTTATCATAGGTGCAGATTCAATCAGAGAAACAATAGCGTTTCCAAAAAATCAACAAGCAAAATGTCTTCTCACAAATGCACCTTCAAATGTCTCTGAATCACAATTAAAAGAATTAGATATTGAAATAACAATTGATGAATAAGAATATATATGGATGTTCTAAAAGTTTTTTGTTTAAATAAAATATAAGGAGGCTGTGCTTAATTAAAAATATTTAATGTCAAAATTTGTATTTGTCACCGGAGGAGTAGTTTCTAGCATTGGTAAAGGAATTGTAGCTGCAAGCTTAGGAAGGTTATTAAAGTCTAGAGGATATAGTGTTTCAATATTAAAACTAGATCCCTATCTCAATGTTGATCCAGGCACAATGAGCCCTTTCCAACATGGAGAGGTTTTTGTAACCGAAGATGGGGCTGAAACCGATTTAGATTTAGGTCACTATGAAAGATTTACTGATACTGCAATGACTAGGCTAAATAGTGTAACAACGGGATCTATTTATCAAGCAGTCATTAATAAAGAAAGAAGAGGTAATTATAACGGTGGAACTGTGCAAGTAATACCTCACATAACAGGAGAAATTAGAGAAAGGATTCATAGAGTAGCCGCTAACAGCAATGCAGACATTATTATTACTGAAATTGGTGGAACAGTTGGTGATATTGAATCTCTACCTTTTTTAGAGGCAATAAGAGAATTCAAAAATGATGTCAATAGGAACGATGTTGCATACATACACGTAACATTACTTCCTTACATCAAAACCTCTGGCGAAATAAAAACTAAACCAACACAACATTCAGTGAAAGAATTAAGATCAATTGGAATTCAGCCAGATTTACTTGTATGCCGAAGTGATAAATCTATCAATGAAGCTCTTAAAAAAAAGCTTAGTGGTTTTTGCGGTGTCAGTATCAACTCTGTAATTGAAGCTTTAGACGCAGACAGCATTTATTCTGTGCCTCTTTCTTTAAAAAAAGAAGGTTTATGCAAAGAAACCCTGAAGTATTTAGACCTTGAAGATAAAAAATGTGATTTGAAAAATTGGGAGCAACTAATACACAACCTAAGAAATCCTGGAGATCCAATAAAAGTTGCCCTTGTAGGCAAATATATTGAACTTGGAGATGCATATTTATCCGTTGTTGAAGCTTTAAGACATGCATGCATTGAACAAAAGGCTTTATTAGATTTACATTGGGTAAGTGCTGAAATGATAGAAAAAAATTCAGCAGAAACTTACTTAAATGAAGTTGATGCAATTGTTGTACCCGGGGGATTTGGCAATAGAGGGGTCAATGGAAAAATTTCGGCTATAAAATTCGCGAGAGAAAATAAAATTCCCTTTTTAGGTTTGTGCCTTGGTATGCAATGTGCAGTTATAGAATGGGCCAGGAATGTAGCTAATCTTCCAGATGCATCTAGTTCAGAACTAGACCCAAACACTCCAAATCCAGTGATACATTTATTACCAGAACAGGAAGATGTAGTTGATTTAGGTGGGACAATGAGACTTGGAGTTTATCCATGTAGATTGACAAGAAATACAACTGGAAAAAACTTATATGATGAAGATGTTATTTATGAGAGACATCGGCATAGATACGAATTTAATAATTACTACAAACAAAGTTTTTTAGATTCTGGATACAAAATTAGTGGCACTTCACCAGATGGCAGATTAGTTGAGTTAATTGAGCTAGAAAATCATCCTTACTTCTTAGCCTGTCAATATCATCCTGAGTTTTTATCACGACCTGGCAAACCTCATCCTTTATTTAAAGGATTAATAAAAGCTTCTCAAGATAAGTTAACTCAATCAAATTAATATTCTTTATTTTTTTGAATGAAAATGACAAATTTTTTACCCTTAGTCGAACAATTTCATTCATTACAAGGTGAAGGTTATCACGCTGGAAAAAGTGCTTTTTTTATAAGATTAGCCGGATGTAAAGTTGGATGTTCGTGGTGCGATACGAAGAATTCATGGGACGAGAAAAAACACCCTTCTATATCAATTGAAAAAATAATAGATCGCATAAAAATTGCCAGAAAAAAAGGAGCATCTTTTTGCGTTATTACAGGTGGAGAACCGTTACAACATAACTTGGATAATTTTTGCAATGCCATAAAAAACATGACGATAGGAGAAGAACAAAACTCAATGAAAATACATATTGAGACAAGTGGAGTTAATCCAATATCAGGTAGTTATGACTGGATTACTTTATCTCCTAAAAGACACTCACCTCCAAAAAATTATTTTTTAAAAAACTGTAATGAGATCAAAATAATCATAAATGAAATAGAAGATATTGAATTTGCTATTCAAATAAAAAAAGAAACTTTAAAACAATATCAACTTTCAACACGCAAAGATGGCTTAAAAAAAGAAGAAAAAATTTTTTATTTACAGCCAGCATGGAATAATGCAAATGGTTTTTCTCTTGCTATTGATTTCGTAAAAAATAACCCCGATTGGAAATTGAGCCTTCAAACTCACAAATACTTAAAAATTAAATAAAAACATATGACTCTTAAAAATAAATCGATAGTAGTTTTATTATCTGGAGGTTTAGATTCTTCTACAGTTACTGGTATCGCAAAAAAATCCGAAGCTAAAATTTTTGGCCTTTCATTTGACTACGGCCAACGCCATAAAAAAGAATTAAATTCTGCATCAATAATTGCAAAACACTTTGATATCGAAGAATTTAAAATTATTAAACTTGACTTATCTTTATGGGGTGGCTCTTCATTAACTGATACTCAAAAAAATCTTCCAATAGAAGGAGTACAAACTAATAAAATACCTAATACTTATGTTCCTGGGAGAAATACTATATTTATTTCCGTTGCACTAAGTTATGCCGAAGCAATAGATGCTGATTTTATAGGATTAGGAGTTAATGCACTGGATTATTCTGGTTATCCAGATTGCAGACCTGACTACATTAAAAAATTTCAGGAATTAGCAGGTTTAGCAAATAAAAGAGGAAGAGAAAATAACCCAATAAAACTTTGGACACCACTATTAGATCTAAATAAAGTAGAAATTATTAAATTAGCTTTTGATAATCATGTCCCTTTAGATAAAACATGGAGTTGTTATTCAGGAAATTCAAAACCATGCGGTAAATGTGATAGCTGCAGAATTAGAAATGCCGCTTATGAAAAATGGCTCAATAATAATAATAAAAAATGAAAATAAAAAAAATAATTCTAAAAAAATGGATAGATCCAGCCCTGATTACGCATCATTTAACAAAAAAATTCGGAGATAAAGGATTAGCTTGGCTAGATAGTGATGGTAAAGAAAATGGGGAATGGTCAATAATAGGAATTAAACCTAAAGAAGTAATTCAATCAACAGATATCAATAACTTAGATAAAACTAATAATCCATTTAACAATTTAAGAAATATTGAAAAAGGATTTTGGATCGGATGGTTAAGTTATGAAGCTGGAGCATACATAGAACCAAAAAACCCATGGCGACAATCTGATATGGCAACTTTATGGATTGCTTCATATGATCCAATCATTAAATGTAATCTTAAAAAAAAAGAAATAATTATAGAAGGCACAAACTCATCTGAACTGATGAATTATCAAAATATAATCAACAATATAAAAACTATTGAAGAAGAAAAAAATATAAAAACAAATTTGAATTTTGATTTTTCAAAAATCAATTTGGACGAAATGTCTGAAAAATTTCAGAAAAATATTTTAAAATTGAAAAAATTAATTTCCCTAGGAGATTTATTTCAAGCAAACCTAACAACTAAATGCGAAATTGAATCCTCTAAAAACTATTATCCTCTAGATATTTATTTAAAAATAAGGAAGAAATTAAGAGCTCCCTTTGGAGGAATAATAATAAATAATAATGATAATTATACAGAGGCGGTATTATCTACCTCGCCAGAAAGATTTATAAAAATAGATAATAAAAATTTTGTAGAATCAAGACCTATCAAAGGAACTAGATCCAGAGATAAGGATTTAAATCAAGACGCACTTAATGCTATCGATTTAATAACGAACGAAAAAGATAGAGCAGAAAATATTATGATAGTTGACCTAATAAGAAATGATTTAAGTAAAGTTTGCGAAACAGGAAGTATTATGGTGCCAGAAATATTGAAACTTGAAAGTTACTTAAAAGTTCATCATCTAACTTCAGTAATTAGAGGCAAACTAAAAAAAGACAAAGACTGGATTGAATTACTAAAAGCTTGTTGGCCTGGGGGCTCTATAACTGGAGCACCTAAATTAAGATCATGCCAGAGACTTTTTGAATTAGAAGAATGCGAACGCGGACCATACTGTGGCTCATTTTTGAAGCTTGACTGGAATGGAGAGTTTGACAGCAATATACTAATAAGATCATTTTTAATTAAAAACAAAAAAATCAATATATATGCTGGTTGCGGAATAGTTGTTGACTCTAATCCTGAAGAGGAAACTAATGAACTAAAGTGGAAACTTTTACCATTAATTGATTCACTAAAATGATTGAAACATTAGGCTGGCACAAGGATCAATGGTTAGATATTGATAAAATATTGATTGCTGCAAATAATAGAGGATTGAAATTTGCCGATGGTATATTTGAAACCATTTTGATAAAGGAAAACAAACCTATTCTTTTTGATGAACATCTAAAAAGGTTAGAAAAAAGTAGCAAAATTTTAAATATTAATCTCAAAATAAATAAATTAACTTTAAGACAACTTATTAATGATGGAATTAGAAAGTTATCGCTTAAGAATGATCAATTTGCTTCGGTAAGAATAAACTATAGTCGAGGAACTAATGAAGGCCGACTACTGACAATTGATAATACTTCAAAGACAAAAAATTCAGATAATTTATGGCTTGAGTTCTATAGAATCAAACCGAATTTTAATCCCATAAGCGTTTTTATTAGTCAACAAGAAAAAATAAATGAATTCAGTCTTATAAGTAAATGCAAAACATTTTCATATAATCAGGCGATACAAGTTTTGACAGAAGCCAATGAAAAATCATTTGATGACTCTATCCTTTTGAATACGTCAGGTGAACTTTGTTGTGGAAGTACATTTAATCTTCTAATTAACAGAAATAACCAGTGGATAACTCCTAGAAAAGAGAGCGGCTGCTTAGAAGGGATTATGGTTTCTAAAGCTTTAAAATTGAAAATTGTAAAAGAAGAATTAATTCCTCCAGAATTTCAAAAAGATGACATAATAGTTGCAATTAATAGCTTATCTTGCAGACAAATTAATCAAGTTAATGATTTAAAGCTTAAACCTAAATTCGATCCAATTTACTTTTGGGATTTATTATATAGTTGAACTTTATTAATATCTGGTAAATAGACATCAGATACTTTAGTTATATTGTTATTAACCTTAAATTCAACAATTTTTCCAATAATGATAATTGATGGAGCTAAAAATTCTTTATCTTTGATTTTATCTGGAAGGTTATCTAATTTCTCTATTAAACATTTTTGATTTTTTAACGTAGCTTCTTGAATAACAGCGCATTTAGTACTCTTATCTAAGCCGCCTAAAATTAATTCCTTTACAATAAATTCAATATTTTTTATACCCATAAAAATTACTAAGCTATCTGATGATTTAGCTAAATCTCTCCAATTCACTGTCTTTTTTTCCTTATCTACACGCTCATGTCCAGTGACAAAAGTTACGGAACTCGCAGCATCTCTATGGGTTAGTGGAATACCAAAATATGTGGGGGCAGCTATCCCGGAAGTAATACCAGGAACAATTTCAACTGAAATTCCATTTTTTTCTAAAATCGATACCTCTTCACCACCTCTAGAAAAAACGAATGGATCTCCCCCTTTAAGCCTTACAACATTTTTGCCTTCTTTTGCTAATTTCAAAATAAGATCATTAGTTTCAGCCTGAGGTACAGAACACTTCCCAGCTCTTTTGCCTACATGAAAAATTTCTGTATTTTTTCCTGCCTCTTTTGTTATTTCATCAGGAATTAAAGCATCATGAACTAATGCATCACAATTTTTTATTAGGCGTAAAGCTTTAAGAGTCAAAAGCTCAGGGTCACCAGGACCTGCTCCAACTAAATAAACAATGCCAGGCACAATAATCTCCATTAACAAGTATGGTAGTAAAAGTTAATCGCAATGAAGGTAAATATTGTGAAAGAAAGTTTATTAAAACAAAATAAAAAATTTACTCTCCTTAGTGCGTTTATCACTCTTCTAAATGATCGTTTAAGTGAAAGCATACTGTTACCCATATTACCCTCTTTTGTTTTACTTTTTGACTCAAGAGCAAGTACATATGGTTTATTATCATGCACTTACCAATTAGCTCAATTTACAGCTTCTCCTTTTATAGGACTTATGAGTGATAGATATGGAAGAAGACCTGTCACTCTTTTTTGTATTACTGGTTCTGTAATAGGAATATCAATATTATCTTTTACAGTTCTTTTTAATTGGACAAATTCAATAGCCACTATCCCGTTATTTTTATTATTTTTAGCGAGACTTATTGACGGTTTAAGTGGGGGGACTGCAGCTACTGCAACAACAATTCTTGCAGATATTTCAAGCCCTGAAAAAAGAGCAAAAACATTTGGTCTTATTGGTGTAGCTTTTGGTTTAAGTTTTTTCTTAGGTAATATTTTTGTTGTAATTTTTGCAAGAAATACAAATAATAATTTTATTATTCCAGTTTTGATAGCCTCAATCATTCCAATAATAAATTTTCTCCTTGTATTTTTTTACTTACCAGAAACCAAGCCTAATAGTGAAATAAATAAATCAAAAACTGCTTTAAAAAACCCTTTAAAATCTCTTTTTACAGTTTTCAAAGAAGAAAAAATTAAAAAATTATCATTAGCTTTTTTTATTTACTTTATTGCTTTTACTGGATTGACTAACATCCTTATATTTTTCCTCCAAGAATCTTTAAACTGGACGACCAAAGCATCAAGCGGAACTCTTGTTGTGGTAGGAATCATTGCTATTATCGTTCAGGGAGGATTAATTGGGCCTCTGGTAAAGCAATTTGGCGAAATGCGATTAACACTTATCGGATCAGGTTTTATTCTTGTGGCGTGTTCTCTTTTAATAACTGCTCCAAAAGAAAATACGATAATTAATATTTATTCAGCTGTTTCATTTTTAGCCGTTGGGGCAGGATTAATTACGCCCACATTAAGAGCACTAATATCGAAGAAATTAGACAACGATAAACAAGGCTCAATTCTAAGTAACCTTCAGGGTCTACAGAGTCTTGGAGGGGTTTTAGGAATTGCAATGGCAGGAAGGGTTTATGATAGTTTTGGTCCTAAATCACCTTTTATAGCTGGTTCCGTTATCTTACTTTTCATGATATACCTTATTGCAGAGGGTAAAAATAATAATTCTTTAAACAATCAAAATTCAAATTAATCTTAATGAAAAGCCAGGCTGATATTTTTATTAATAGAGAATTAAGTTGGATTGAATTCAATAAAAGAGTACTCCTAACTGGTATTGAAAAGGAGTACAAAATCCTAGATAAAGTAAAATTTTGTTCAATTTTTAGTAATAATCTAGATGAATTTTTTATGGTAAGGGTAGCTTCATTAAAAGCTCAAGTTGAAGCAGGAATTACTAAAAAAAGCATTGATGGATTAACCCCTAAAGAGCAATTAACAAAAATCAACAAAGAAGTAAAAAAATTAACTACTCTTCAAGAAAACTATGTAAATGATGAATTAAGTAATGATTTACAAGAAGAAGGTGTAATTTTAAAGAAATATAAGGATCTAACTGAAAATCAAAGGAATTGGTGCAATAACTACTTTACTTCATCTATTTTCCCTTTATTAACTCCATTAGTTGTTGATCCAGCACATCCATTTCCTTTTATAAGTAATTTAAGTCTAAATTTAGCAGCTCTAATTAGGGATGGGGAAGATTCTAAAAATCAGTTTGTCAGAGTAAAAATACCAACAAAAAATATAAACAGATTTATACAAATTCCAAATGAAATTATTCAACAAGGTGATGAAAATACATTTTTTTTCATAAGTGTTGAAGATTTAATTGGGAATAATATAAATACTTTATTTAACGGAATGGAATGTATAAATTACTCTTTTTTTAGAGTGACAAGAGATGCAGATTTAGAATTAAAAGAACTTGAAGCTGATGATCTTCTGTTGGCAGTTGAACAAAGTTTGCAAAAGAGAAGATTAGGTGGAGACGTAGTTAGATTAGAAGTTGAATCGGATATGCCAGAAAATATTCTGAAATTACTAATTGAAAGTATCTCAATACAAAAAGAGTATATTTACTTTTGCAAAAGTTTTTTAGGCCTTGACGATTTAAATCAGCTTACAAAAATTAATAGAGATGATTTAAAAGAAAATCTACTAATTGGGAAAACTCACCTACACTTAAAAAGTTTAGATTTACCTTCAAATAAAAACCACAATCTTATTTTTAATATACTTAGAAAAAAAAATATTCTGCTTCATCATCCGTACGACTTATTTAAAACTTCAGTTGAAGAATTTATAAACAACGCCGCTGATGATCCACTTGTAATGGCTATAAAAATTACGTTATATCGAGTGTCTAAAGATTCGCCTATCATCGCAGCATTAATGAGAGCTGCAGAGAACGGAAAAGAAGTAATGACTCTTGTTGAACTAAAAGCAAGATTTGATGAAGACAATAATATTCAATGGGCAAAACAACTTGAACAAGCTGGGATTCATGTTGTATATGGAATTATAGGATTTAAAACCCATACAAAAATAGCTTTAGTAGTAAGAAAAGAAAAAGGAGGATTAAGGAATTATTTCCATATTGGAACGGGAAATTATAACTCTAATACTTCAAAGTTTTATACAGATTTAGGATTACTTTCAACTGATCCTGATATTGCATCTGATTTACTTGAATTATTTAACTACTTATCAGGTTTTTCTAAACAAAAAAGTTATCAAAAGTTATTAGTCTCTCCCTCATCGATGAGAGAGAAATTTATATTTCTGATAAAGAGAGAAATTAAAAATGCAGAGGAAGGCAAAAAAGCAGAAATAATTGCAAAAATGAATTCTTTAGTAGACCCAGAAATAATTAAACTTCTTTATTTGGCTTCAAACTCAGGTGTAAAAATTAGCTTAATCATAAGAGGTATTTGTTGCTTATATCCCCAAAGAAAAAATTTAAGTGAAAATATTAAAGTCATAAGCATTATTGGCCACTTTCTTGAACACTCAAGAATTTTTTGGTTTTGTAATAACGGTAATAATGAGGTTTTTATTGGGAGTGCTGATTGGATGAGACGAAATCTTGATAGAAGAATAGAAGCTGTTACTCCAATAGAAGATTATGAACTGAAATCTAAAATATACTCACTTTTGCAAACCTACATTAAAGATGATTACTTTTCTTGGATAATGAAGGAAGATGGTTCTTATTCGAAATATAAATTAGATTCATCGAAAAATCGTTCGCAAATAGACCTCATAGAAAAATAAAATTAATATTGATTTTTACAACATTTATAAAAATACTTAATATTTTAATTTTTTTTTATTTTTTATAAAATCATCTCATATCAACGGATTTCAAGATATAGGCATTAAAAAATAATTTTTTGTCTTTAAAATTTCAACGTAAAAGTAGTTTTTATTTCAATTTCAGTGCTAGCTTTTTAAAAAATCCATTATTTAGGAGGCCAGGGTGATGGGGATCCCTCTGGAATCTGCGAAAAGCTCTTCAAATAATAATTTTGATGAGCCAAGATTACCAAACACTGCGGGAAAGTCTCGCAAATCAAAATCCAGTCTTACGTCAAAACAGAGCACAAAAAAATCTGGCAGACTCGCTTCAGATTCTATTGGCTATTACTTAAGTAGCATTGGTAGAGTACCTCTTTTGACTCCAGCAGAGGAAATAGAGTTAGCTCATCATGTTCAAAACATGAAAAAGTTACTACAAATTCCTGAAACTGATAGAACCCAACGAAATCTTTACCAAATTAAGATTGGCAAACGAGCAAGAGACAGAATGATGGCAGCTAATCTAAGGCTCGTTGTCTCGGTTGCAAAAAAATACCAAAACCAAGGGCTTGAATTATTAGATCTTGTCCAGGAAGGAGCTATTGGCCTCGAAAGAGCTGTAGATAAATTTGATCCTGCTATGGGATATAAATTCTCAACTTATGCTTACTGGTGGATTAGACAAGGAATGACGAGGGCAATTGATAACAGTGCTAGAACCATCCGTTTGCCTATTCACATAAGTGAAAAACTGTCCAAAATGAGAAGAGTCTCTAGAGAATTATCACATAAATTTGGCAGACAACCTACAAGATTGGAAATGGCAACTGAGATGGGAATTGATCAAAAAGATTTAGAAGATTTAATTTCTCAAAGTGCTCCTTGCGCCTCCCTAGATGCACATGCAAGAGGGGAAGAAGACAGAAGTACTCTTGGTGAACTCATACCTGATCCAAACTGTGAAGAGCCCATGGAGGGTATGGATAGAACTATTCAAAAAGAGCATTTAGGAACTTGGCTTTCTCAATTAAATGAGAGAGAGCAAAAAATCATGAAGCTCAGATTTGGACTAGATGGTGAAGAACCATTAACACTCGCAGAAATAGGAAGACAAATTAATGTTTCACGAGAAAGAGTAAGGCAACTAGAAGCTAAAGCAATATTAAAGCTTCGAGTAATGACAACTCATCAAAAAGCAGCTTAACCAAATTGATAAAATTTACTGTAATTTTATTATATTTATTTTCAATTTTTTTAATATCAATAGTTTTTAAAAAGTATAATCCGGATAGCAAAGAAATCGTCAGAAAGATAATACATATTGGAATAGGACCTTTAATACCAATTGCACAATTTTTAAAAATTAATCAAAACTCTGCCCTAATTTTTACAGGAATTGTTTCATTAATTGTTTTCATCAATTACAACTATAAATTATTTCCAACAATTGAGGATGTTGAGAGAAAAAGTTATGGGACATTATTTTATTGTCTAAGTTTATTTATTTTGATTTATCTTTTCTGGGATAAAGATCCATATGCACTAATTAGTGGATTTTTCATAATGACTTTTGGTGATGGATTAGCTGGATTAATAGGAAAAAGCTTTAACTCAAAGAGTTGGATTTTTTTTAAACAAAAAAAATCTTTATATGGAACCATAACTATGTTTTTAACAAGTTTGATAGTAATTTCCTCAATAGGATACTCTCAACAAAATAGTCTAAATTTAAATTATTTTACAATAGCTTTTATTGCGACTTTGCTCGAACAATTTAGTGTTCTGGGAATAGATAATTTCATTGTTCCAATCTCTTCAGCATTATTTTTTAATTTTTTTATAACTAGCTAAGTGAATCGTATAAAATAGCGATTAATCCTTTTGTTGTTTCTATATCAATACATGCATCTGTAATGCTTCTGCCAAACTGGAGATCTTCTTTTTTTAAAAGTTTTTGATTTCCTTCCTTCAAATGACTTTCAAGCATAACTCCTAAAATATTTTTTTCACCATTACTAATTTGAGAAGCTACATTTTTTAGCACTTCCGACTGTTTTCGGAAATCTTTATTGGAATTTCCATGACTACAATCAATCATCACTTTATGGGGAAGATTACACTGCCTCAATTCGGCTGAAATTCTTTGTACATGATCACTTTCGAAATTTGGGCCATTTGAACCGCCCCTTAAAACTATATGTCCATCTGGATTTCCTGTAGTATTAACTATTGAAGCCATTCCATTTTCATTTACACCTAAAAAGTGATGGGATTTTGAAGCTGACTGCATTGCATTAATTGCAGTAGTAAAAGAACCATTCGTTCCATTTTTAAAACCTATAGGCATTGATAATCCTGATGCCATTTCTCTATGAGTTTGACTTTCTGTAGTCCGCGCACCTATTGCTGTCCAACTTATCAAATCGGCAATGTATTGAGGAACAATTGGATCTAGTAATTCTGTAGCAGAAGGTATGCCACGAGTTGCTAAATATGAAAGCAAACTTCTCGCCCTTCTTAAACCAGTATTAATATCATAAGAATCATCTAGATGAGGATCATTTATCAAACCCTTCCAACCAATAGTTGTTCTTGGTTTTTCAAAATATACTCTCATAATTATTTCTAATTTATCTTTATACATTTCTCGAAATTTTTGAATATATTTTGAATATTCCTTTGCCGCCTCAAGATCATGAATTGAACATGGACCAACAATGACTAAAAGCTTCTGATCATTATGATGCAAAATATTTTGTATCGATCTTCTTGTTTTAGATACTGTATTAGCAGAGTCGTGATCTAAAGGTATATCATTATGTAATCTGCTAGGAGGTATTAATGGACGTGTTTCAAGAACATGTAAATCTGATGTCTTTTCTAAAGCTGAATTATTTGATGATGTCGTCATTGATTAATTAAGAAGTTTGAATATTTAAAAAAGCATTTATGAATACTCTCCTTTTCAATATTAAAAATAACAATAGATTAGGCATTAAACCTTACTAATGAATAATTTGGAAACATTGCTAAAAGATTATGCAGATCATGTAGCTGAAAGAGCTGCCAAAGGTATACCTCCTTTACCTTTAAATGCTGAACAAACAAATAGTATTACAAAATTATTAGAACAAGATAGTACTTACGATTCATCTTATTTACTTGATTTACTAATAAATCGAGTACCCCCAGGAGTTGATGAGGCTGCTTACATAAAAGCAAGCTGGCTTACGGCTATTGTTAATTCTGAAAAATATTGCAAATCAATTAATCCCGAAAAAGCAATTGAAATACTAGGAACAATGATAGGCGGATACAATGTAAATTCTTTGGTTGAAATACTTAAAGGAGAAAATAGTTTACTCGCAAAAAAAGCGGCAGAAGTTTTAAAAAATATTATTCTTGTTTACGACTCGGCTAATGAAATTTACGAATTATCTCAAAATAATACTTATGCAAAAGAAGTTATAAATAGTTGGGCAGATGCAGAATGGTTCATAAATAAAAAGGTTCTGGAGAAAGAGATTACTTGTTTAGTATTTAAAGTTGACGGCGAGACAAACACAGACGACTTATCTCCAGCTGTACATGCAACAACTCGCCCGGATATTCCAATGCATGCATTAGCTATGTTGGAATTTAAAAAACCTGATGGACTAAAGATTCTTGATAATTTAAAAAAACAAAATTTACCAATTGCTTATGTTGGAGATGTTGTTGGAACAGGGAGTTCTAGAAAATCTGCTATTAATTCACTCATTTGGCATATAGGAGAAGATATCCCTTTTGTTCCCAACAAAAAAACAGGTGGAATAATAATTGGCAGCAAAATAGCTCCAATTTTCTTCAATACTGCACAAGATTCAGGAGCTTTACCTATAGAAGCTGACGTATCTCAAATGAAAACAGGAGATGTTATTAAAATATATCCCTATAAAGGCATTATAAAAAAAATTGAAAGAGATTCAAATACTGAAGAATTAATAAGCGAATTCGAGTTGTATCCATCAACTCTTACTGATGAAATTCAAGCTGGCGGAAGAATTAATCTTATGATTGGAAGATCTCTTACGGACAAAATTAGAAACAAATTAGATTATCAACCAAGTGAAATATTTACTAGACCAAAAAGTCCAACCGAAAGTAGTGCCGGCTTTACTCAAGCTCAAAAAATAGTTGGCAAAGCATGCGGTTTGGACGGAGTTAGGCCAGGAATGACCTGTGAGCCAATTATGACCACAGTTGGTAGTCAAGATACTACTGGGCCAATGACTCGAGATGAATTAAAAGAACTAGCTTGTTTAGGATTTACTGCAGATTTAGTGATGCAAAGTTTTTGTCATACAGCTGCATATCCTAAACCAGTAGATCTACTTACCCATAAAGAATTACCTGATTTTATATCTCAAAGAGGTGGAGTAGCTCTTAAACCTGGAGACGGCATCATTCATAGCTGGCTTAACAGAATGCTTCTCCCTGATACTGTTGGCACAGGTGGAGACAGTCATACAAGATTTCCTCTTGGCATTTCATTTCCTGGAGGCTCAGGCATTGTTGCATTTGCCGCTGCAATAGGATCAATGCCATTAAATATGCCGGAATCTGTGCTGGTTAAATTTAAGGGAGAATTATTACCAGGAATAACTCTTAGAGATTTAGTTAATGCAATCCCTCTCTTCGCAATAAAAAAAGGACTATTAACTGTTGAGAAAGAAAATAAGAAAAATATATTCAACGGAAAAATTATGGAAATTGAGGGATTACCAAACCTAAAACTTGAACAAGCTTTTGAACTTACTGATGCCACTGCAGAACGCTCATGTGCTGGTAGCACAATACTTTTATCCCAAGAAACTGTTCAAGAATATTTAAAAAGCAATATTTGCCTACTAGAAAAAATGATCGAGAGTAATTATGAAGATTCAAAATCGATTTCAAGAAGAATAAATGATATGAAAAATTGGTTAAAAAAACCATCATTAATTCAACCAGATTCAAACGCTCACTATGAAGAAATCATTGAAATTGATTTAGCAGAAGTAACACAACCTATAGTTGCTTGCCCTAATGATCCAGATAATGTAAAAGAAATCACTGATGTTGCAAATACAAATATTGACGAGGTTTTTATAGGTTCTTGCATGACAAATATTGGTCATTACAGGGCAGCTGCAAAAGTTCTTGAAGGAGTACAAAATTTAAAAGCTAAATTATGGATTTGTCCACCAACAAAGATGGATGAAGAAACTCTAAAAGCTGAAGGCTATTATAAAATATTTGAAGATTGTGGTGCAAGATTAGAGTTGCCAGGCTGCTCTTTATGTATGGGAAATCAAGCTAGAGTTGATGAAGGTTCTGTGGTATTTTCTACCAGTACAAGAAATTTTGACAATAGACTTGGCAAGAATGCGCAAGTATTTTTAGGGAGTGCAGAATTGGCAGCAGTTTGTGCACTGCTTGGAAAAATACCTGAATTAGAAGAATATCAGGATATTACTAAAAATAAAATTAATCCATATTCAGATGAACTTTATCGCTATCTTCAATTTGATGAAATAAACGATTTCAGCTTGACAAAGTAATCATGGACCATGCCAAACTTTATAAAAGATAATATTCAAAAAACAAGTAATAATTCTTCTCGTAGCATCAAAAAATTATTAAAACAAAGATCTCTAGTAGTTGCATTTTCGCTCTTATTAACAGGTCTAGGGGCTTCAATTACAAGCATATCTTTTAAAACTGGAATCTATTTTATTAATAATTGGAAATTAGCATTATTAGACCAATTCCCATCTATTGCGGTCTTACCTATTTTTGGAGCTCTAGGAGGAGCTATTGCAGGATATTTGATCAAAAATATAGCACCTGCCGCAAAAGGTTCAGGAGTGAGTCAAATCATGGGTTTCTTAAGACATAAAAAAGTTCCAATGAATTTAAAAGTAGGATTAGTAAAGCTCATATCAGGAATTATTGCGATTGGGAGTGGATTCCCTTTGGGTCCAGAAGGTCCATCAGTTCAAATGGGAGGATCCGTAGCTTGGCAAATGGCCAAGTGGCTCAAAGCTCCTACAGCTTTCAGAAGAGTAATAGTAGCAGCAGGTGGTGGTGCTGGAATAGCTGCAGTATTTAGCGCCCCATTAGGAGGATTTATTTATGCAATAGAGGAGTTATTAAACTCTGCTAGACCAGTAATTTTATTATTAGTAGTAATTACAACTTTTATTGCAGATTCATCTGCTGATATTATTCAAGCCTTAGGTTTAGATCCTAAAGCAGGCGGCTTTGATTTTAACCTCGGATTTTTGATTCAAAAAGAATATGACCCATCAGTTTTTTTCTTACCTGTAGATTTTATTTACTTAGTTTTACTAGGAATAATTATTGGGATATTTGCAGAATTGTACAGCAGATATGTTTTGTTAATGCAAAATCTTGGGAAAAAGTGGTATGCAAATAAATTTGTTTTAAAAATGAGTATATGTGGACTTATCTTAGGAAGTATCTACTCTTTTTTACCCAGTACATTTCATAATTTAGATGAATTACAGAAAATAATAGCTGAACAAAATACAAGTATTGGAATTGCTTTATTAGCAGTTTTAGTACTATTTATCACGACAGGTTTAGCTGCAGCGTCCGGAGCTCCTGGAGGATTATTTTATCCAATGCTTACTTTAGGAGGGTCAATCGGACTAATAATGGGGAGTTGGGTGGAAATTGCTACAGGACATGCACCAAGTACATACATTTTTGCGGGAATGGGAGCTTTCGTAGCAGGATGTTCGCGAACGCCAATAACAGCAATGTTTTTAGCTTTTGCTTTAACAAAAAATTTATTAATAATGAAACCTGTTTTAATCAGCTGCATTGCCAGTTTCTTAATAGCAAGAGCTTTTAATGAAGAATCAATTTATGAAAGACAAATACAAATAGAATTAGAAGACTAAGAAACTATCTTCAATCAAAAACAGCAGTTTTGCTGTTATAGACAAATACTTGATGATTTAGATGTAATCTAACTGCTCTTGCCAAAGCTATTCTTTCAATATCTCTTCCTTTTCTAATCAAATCATCAACTTCATCCCTATGACTTACATTAACTGTGCATTGCTCTATTATCGGGCCTTCATCAAGATCTTCAGTAACATAGTGAGCAGTAGCACCGATTAATTTAACACCTCTCTTCCATGCTCTATGATATGGTTGCCCGCCCTTAAATGCAGGTAAGAAAGAATGATGAATATTGATTATTGAAGAAAACTTTTTTAAAAAAGAGTCACTCAAAATTTGCATATATTTGGCTAATACAACAAGATTAATATCATATTCTTTTAGTAAATTTAAAAATTGATCTTCAACAGTAGTTTTATCAGTTTTAAAGGTGTCAATATGGACAAATTTTGCATTAAAGTCATTTGCAATATTCTCAAGATGAGAATGATTTGAAATTATTAAAGGAACTTTCATTTTGAGCTCTCCATTTCTTACTCGCCAAAGTAAATCAATCAAACAATGATTTTGTTTACTCACGAAAATAGCAACATTTGGGACTTCATCAGAATAATTTACATTAAATTGTCCATTTACTTGAACTGCAATTTTTTCAAATTCTTTATAAATTTCATCCCTATTAAAAGATTCATTGTTACTATTCCATTCAATTCGACTAAGAAACAAACCTGCATCTTGATCTGTATGGTGATCAGAATGTTTTATGTTGCCACCGTAATTTGAAATCCAACTTGTAAGTAAACTTACAAGGCCAGGACGATCGGGACAAACAATTTTGAATATAATTGAAGGATGTTCCAAAAAATCTTTAACTATTAAGTCAAATAAGCAAGTATATCTAATATATCAATGAAAAGCTTAAAAGAAAATTTTCAAAAAGCAAACATAGTTATTATTGGATCAGGCATTATTGGTAAATTTAACGCTTTAGAATTATCAGAATTAGGTTTCCAGGTAACGATAATAGATCCAACTCAACTCCAAAATAGTAGCAATGCAGCTTTAGGCTTACTAATGGGTAATATGTACCAAAAAAGAGGAGGTAGAAGCTGGGATCTCAGGAAGCAAAGCATCCAATTATGGCCACAATGGATTACGTTCCTACAAAAATTTAATTATGAATTAAATATCGAAAAACCATTAATACAGCTAACTACAAATGAAGATAAGTTTAAAAAATTTGAGAAATTTGTTTATGAAAATAATGATCCAACGTTACTTATTTTAGAAAGAGACTCAATACTAATCAAAAATATAAATAAAGCCTTCCAAGCAAAAAATATAAAAGGAATGATCTCCTTCAAAGATGGAAGAATAAATGCTTTATCGTTACTTCAAACATTAGATAAATATCTAAAACATAAAAGAGTAAATTATTTACAAGGAGAAATAATAAAAATAAGAAAATCAAACAATCAATGGATTTCTACAACAAGAAATAATGAAAATATTAAATCTGACATAGTTATTTTGTGTAATTCACTAAAAGCGATTGATTTAATAGATAGCCGATCTCACAACATCAAATTAAAGCCTGTTTTAGGTCAAGCTATGGAAATTGAGATTAATGATGCAGAAGTTGATTTGTTATCGCTGCCAAAACAATTCAATATAAATGGTAAAAATATAATTCCAAAATCAAAAAATAAGCTAATTATTGGATCAACTGACGAATATAGTACCAAGCCAGAAAAAAATACATTCGGAAGACTCACAAATTTTCTCGATAAAAAACCAAATTGGCTGGAAAAAGGAAAAATTTCTAAAAAGTGGTATGGAATTAGGTCAAGACCAGATGGTGAGCCTTCACCAATAATGAGAAATCTTGAAGATGGACTAATTATATGTACAGGTTTTTATAAAAATGGAATTTTACTGGCTCCCGCTTGTTCTAAATGGGTTGCTAATGAAATTAAAAATTATCTTTGCTAATCTTTTGTTTCGGTGAAGTCTGCATCAATTACATCATCTCCACCTTTTTCATTTGAATCACTCTGATCAGGACCACCTGCTGCGCCAGGTGATGGTGGCTGATTGCCTGGTTGCTGATAAACAGATGAACCAACTGCATAAAGTTCTTGCTGGAGTTCTTCAAGAAGTTTTTTCATTGATTCATAATCTTCTTTTGAAGTTGCTTCTTTTAAAGCATTACTTTTTTCTTCAACTTTAGACTTTGCTGCAGCATCAATTTTGTCTCCTAACTCACCAAGTTGCTTTTCTGTCTGGTAGACAAGTGTTTCGGCTTGATTTTTTAAATCAATTTTTTCTCTTTTTTCTTTATCTGCAGATGCATTTGATTCAGCATCTTTTACCATTTTTTCTACTTCATTGTCAGATAGAGTAGAAGCACCAGTGATAGAAATACTTTGCTCTTTACCACTTCCTTTATCTTTAGCAGTAACACTAAGAATTCCATTTGCATCGATATCAAAAGTAACTTCAATTTGCGGAACTCCTCTTGGTGCTGACGGTATTCCATCCAATCTAAAGGTTCCTAGGCTTTTGTTATCAGAAGCCATTTCTCTTTCACCCTGTAAAACGTGAATTTCAACATTTGTTTGACCGTCTACAGCAGTTGAATATGTTTCAGATTTCTTTGTAGGCACGGTTGTATTTCGATTTATCATTTTTGTCATTACTCCTCCTAGAGTCTCTACACCAAGAGAAAGTGGAGTAACGTCAAGCAATAATATATCTTTAACCTCTCCTGCCAGAACTCCTCCCTGAATTGCAGCTCCAACAGCTACTACCTCATCAGGGTTAACGGTTTGATTTGGATCTTTACCAATTATTTTTTTAACTAAATCTAGTACAGCAGGTATTCTAGATGAGCCTCCGACCATAACAACTTCATCAATTTCACTAGTAGAAATTTTTGCATCGCTTATAGCTCTCTCAACTGGGGTCTTACACCTGTCAATTAAAGAAGCTGCTAGTTCCTCAAACTTTGCTCTAGTAAGGTTCAAATCTAAATGTTTTGGTCCTTCAGGCGTGGCTGTAATAAAAGGTAAATTTATCTCACTTTGCGTAGCATTTGAGAGCTCTATTTTTGCTTTTTCTGCAGCTTCAGTCAATCTCTGCAAGGCTTGCTTATCTTGTCTGAGATCAATTCCCTCATTTGATTTAAAGGTATTAGCTAAGTGATCTACAATACATCTATCAAAATCATCACCACCTAAATGTGTATCTCCAGAAGTGGATAGAACTTCTGTTACTCCATCACCTGCTTCAATAACTGAGACATCAAATGTTCCTCCCCCTAAATCAAAAACAAGAATTTTTTCATTTTCTTTATCCAAACCATATGCTAAAGCCGCAGCGGTTGGCTCATTAACAATTCTGAGGACTTCTAAACCTGCAATCTTTCCAGCATCTTTCGTAGCCTGTCTTTGTGAATCATTAAAATAAGCTGGAACTGTAATTACAGCCTGTGTAACTTTTTCACCAAGGTATTTACCCGCATCATCTGCTAACTTTCTTAAAACTTGAGAACTAACTTCTTCAGGAGAAAACTGCTTATCTAAAACAGGGCATTTTAATTTGACACTAGAACCAGATTTTTCGACAGAATAACTAACTTCTTTAGATTCCTCATTAACTTCATCAACTCTTCTTCCAACAAATCGTTTTGCTGAATAAAAAGTATTTTCAGGGTTCATTACAGCCTGTCTTTTAGCTATTTGTCCAACAAGCTGATCTTGATTTTTTGTATATGCAACAACTGATGGAGTAGTTCTGAAACCCTCAGCATTTGCTATTACAGTAGGTTTACCACCTTCCATTACAGCAACACAACTATTAGTTGTTCCTAAATCGATTCCTACAACCTTACCCATGAGTATACTCTTTGTATTTGTTATTCTCCATAATCGGTCATTGACGTCATTATTGTTACTCAAAAATGGGGTGTGGTTCCCGAACAGATCGTTATTTTAAAGAAAAATTCTAAACATGATTTCAAGTAAGACATCTTTTATAGCATTAATCGGTAATCCAGTAAGCCATTCATTGTCTCCGATTATGCAAAATGCTGCATTCAAATATTTAGGCCTAGATTTAATTTATATTGCTATACCTTGCAAAGATGAAGATCTAGAATTGGTTCTGAATTCTTTGAAAAAAATTAATTGCAAAGGTTTAAATATTACAATTCCCCATAAAGAAAAAGTATTTAATCTATGTAGTGAAATTTGCCCTATTGCAAGCAAACTAAAAGCTATCAATACACTGAAATTAAATTCTGACAAAGAATGGAGCGCAACTAATACTGATTTAGCAGGATTTATTTATCCATTAAAAAATTTAAACTTAGCAAAGAAAAAATCAATAGTTCTTGGCTCCGGGGGTGCAGCAAAATCTGTTATTCAAGGTTTAATAAATTTAAATCTTTCAAAAATTTCAGTAATAACACGTAATAAATCATCATTAGATGAATTAATAAAAGACTCTGAAAATCAAATTGAACTTAACAGCTTCTTAAGTAACGATAATCAAGTTCAAAATTTAATTGAAGAAGCAGATTTAGTTGTAAATACAACACCAGTAGGAATGAAAACAGCCAAAAATGAAATGAATTTATTGCCTTATGGAGATTATTTTTGGAGATCTCTTAACTCAAAAACAATTGTTTATGATTTAATCTATAATCCTGCTCCGACTCATCTATTAAAATTTAGCGCCAATAAAGGATGCATGACTATCGATGGTTTGCAAATGCTTGTTGCTCAGGGATTGAAATCATTATCATTTTGGACAAATGGCCTAGAAGTACCTTTTCATATTATGAATGATGCACTCAAAAATTATCTTTAAAATAATGCTAATTTTCAAGGAACTGCACATCATGATGTATCGTTAAAGATGAACAGACGCTCATGTCATCAATTATGTGAGCCAAAGACCTTGTCTGAAACTATGAACGATCAACAATCTTATTACGAAACCATGTATATCCTCCGCCCAGATATTGCGGAAGATGAAGTAACAAACCACATTGATAAATACAATAAGCTTTTAGAAGAATTTGGCGGTACGATCCTCGATAGTCAAATGAGGGGTAAAAGAAGATTAGCCTATCAAATAGCAAAACATAGAGAAGGTATTTACGTTCAACTAAGTCATCAAGGAGATGGTCAACATATTTTCAAAATCGAAAAAGCAATGAGACTTAGTGAAGATGTTATTAGATACATGACCGTTAAACAAGAAGGGCCTTTGCCAACTCCCAGACCTTCTACAAAGACTTCAACTAAAACAGATGGTAAAGAAAATCCAGAAACTAAAGTTGAATCTAAGGAAGAAAAACCATTAGTAAGCGTAGATACTTCAGCTTCTGCAAAAGATGATACTGAAACTAAAGAAAAAGCAGAATCTTAAATGTTAATCTTTTGTTTTTGAATTTAATTCAGCCCATATTTTATTAGACATACCCCACATATAAATAAAACCCTCTGCTAAAGAATGATTAAAAACATCCTCTTTGCTATAAGTTGCCAAATCTTCTCTGTAAAGTGAATTATTTTCCGACATTCTCCCGATTACTATCGCGTTTCCCTTATGAAGTCTAATCTTTACTCTTCCATTAACTGAAGTTTGAGTCGACGAAATAAATGAATCTAAACTATCTTTAAGAGGTCCAAACCAAAAACCTTGATATACAAGTTGACCCCATTTTTTTTCAACTATTCCTTTAAAGTCAACAACGTCTGGATTTAATGTAATGCTTTCTAATTCTTTATGAGCTTTGATTAAAAGCAAGAGGCCTGGTGTTTCGTAAATCTCTCTACTTTTAATTCCTACTACTCGGTCTTCAATCATATCAATTCTTCCAAAACCATGCTCACCTGCGAGAACAT
Organism: uncultured Prochlorococcus sp.; assembly: GCA_902518475.1. Lineage (GTDB taxonomy): Bacteria > Cyanobacteriota > Cyanobacteriia > PCC-6307 > Cyanobiaceae > Prochlorococcus_A. The sequence continues at coordinate 34,103 of CABYGI010000006.1, forward strand.
TAGCTTTTTTAATAATCTCTACAGGGGTTAGAGATTCATCATTAATTCCAACAGGAACCCCATTTTTAAAAATAATTTCTATTTCTTGAGGAGATTCAGGTGAATTTTCAATAGATGATGTCATTGCAAAAATATCTTCAGGTGCCTCTTTCATTGGGTCTTCTAATATGCCTGCTTCAATACTCCTGCCAAGTAAATTAACATCAATTGAATATGGTGATTTTTTTGATACTGGTGCAGGAATACCAAATTTCTCTCCGTACACTATTGCCTCTTCCCTGCTCATATTCCATTCCCTTGCAGGAGTAATTATTTTTAAATCAGGACCTAAAGCATTTATTGCTAAATCAAATCGAACTTGATCATTCCCTTTACCAGTGCATCCATGAGCTACTGCATCAGCATTAAACTCTCGAGCTATATTTACAAGATTTTCTGCAATTAAAGGCCTAGCAAGAGCTGTAGATAAAGGATATTTATCTAAATATAATGCGTTTGCTCTAATGGCTGGAAAAGCGTATCTCTCAACAAAACTATTAACTAAATTGCCAACAATTGATTGAGATGCACCAGAATTTAAAGCTTTTTGCCTAATAAGCTCTAAATCCTCGCCTTGACCAAGATCTGCGACAAAAGTAACCACTTCTGAAATTCCATATTCATTCTTTAAGTATGGAATACAAACGCTCGTATCTACGCCACCAGAATAAGCTAGTACAACTTTTTTTGCCTGCTGCATCTAAATTTGCTCCATAAATTTAAATTTTTTAACGTAATTAAGAATTTGAAAACTTATTAAAGACTAATACTATTGTAACTAAAAGAGCTGGACCAAAAACTAGTAATAAGAGAAGAAAGTTATTAATTATTAAAACATTGGTGTTCAAATATCCAATAAGTTTTAATAATCCAGACAGCAACAATGAAATTAGCCAGATAAAAAAGTATTTTAAATTTCCTTTATCAAACAAAGTTTTAAGTATGCATTATTGTGTATTATCTTATATATAGAACATTATTTATAATGGATTCAAACAAACTAAAACTTAGATTAGACGATATTTCTGAAGTCAATCCAGCTTTAACTTGCTACCACAGAGATGATCCAGCTCCTGTGTTGCCATTAAGAGAGGAGCCTGATCTACTATCTTGGCTTGAAAATACAGGTAGACTTATTGCAGAAAAAGATGGAGATTCCCAAGAGATTAGTACAATAGAGGAAGAAGAACTTTCAGCGCTAATGGGGGAAAAGGAAGATTATAAAACTGAAGAAGATCCTTCATTAGAAGATGATTGGGAAGATTAAAAAGTTTAACTTTGAATCTTTATTTATATTAAATACTTTTGCTTTAATAGTTACCTCCTATTTTTTTAAAAATTTTATTTTTACAGGAGTTTACTTATTATTCTTCTTTATTTCCATTTTTACAACGAAAAATGGTCTAAAGATTATCAAAAAATTTAATTTACTTCAAAATATTAGAAATGAAGGCCCAGCTAATCACTTTAAAAAAAGTGATACTCCAACAATGGGTGGGATTTTTATGATAATCCCTTTTTTAATTTTGCTTTTAATAATAACTATCAATCTAGGTTCTCTAAAATTAATTCTTTTATTACTTACTATTTTTGGTTTCTTTATTACAGGATTTTTAGATGATTATTTAAGCATTAAAAAAAAAGAGAACACAGGTTTAAAAACAAAAGAGAAATTAATCTTACAAAGTGTCATCTCAATAATTTTTATACTGTTAGCCTACGAAAAAAATTTAATCAATCCATTAATAACAATTTCTGACTCCTGGGGAATAAATACTAATATTTTCATATTGCCAGTTTCTTTTTTAGTACTTGTCGGCATAAGTAATTCAGTAAATTTGACTGATGGACTAGATGGATTAGCAGCTGGATGCAGTGGGATTGTATTTTATGGATTAGGAACAGAAATATTACTGAAAGAACAGCAAGAACTTTTTATTTTTAGCATTTTATGTTTTTCAATGTCAGGCATATGCTTAGGTTTTCTCAAGTACAATAGTTATCCTGCAAAAGTATTTATGGGTGACACAGGATCTCTAAGTATAGGAGCAATTCTGGGTTCTATAGCGTTATTAACCAATAGCATTTTTACCTTATCTATTTTCTCAGGAATATTTATTATTGAATCGTTATCAGTAATGATTCAAGTAGGGTTTTTTAAAATTACAAAAAAATTATTTCATAGAGGTAAACGGATATTTTTAATGGCTCCACTACACCACCACTTTGAACTTAAAGGAGTTAAGGAACAAAAAATAGTTGAAAATTTTTGGAAAATCAACATTTTACTTGTAATTTTAGGTATAGTTTTAAAAATCAATCTTTGAAAAATTTGTTATGAATTTTTTTACATGGAAAGATAATGGGTTAACAAGTGACTGCTCAAGTCTTGATGCAATGGCATCAAGATTTGAGGAAACTGCTAACTTAATGAAAAAACTATCTAAAAAAGGTTTTAAACTTAAGAAAACTCAAAATAATCAACTAATTCTTCACCCTGATCCAGAAGTTTTTGATCAATGGGGTTTTATAAGTGAGGAAGTCCCTTTTAAACAACTTTGTTTAATGTCAGAGGAAGAATAACTAGTTGCACTTGAAAATTCTTCGGTAAGTACTGATAAATAATTGCGTACATGAGTGTTCCAACTAAAGTGCCTGTTAACACCCTCAATTCCATTTCTGCTCCATATTTTCCACTGATTATTATTTGATACCCCTTCTTCAAGGATAACTTTCAACTCATCAATATCAGTAACATCGACTAAAAGTCCATTTTCACATTTTGAACGGATTTCTTTAGGCCCTCCATCATTTGTTGATATTATTGGCAATCCACATGAAGAAGCTTCAAGAAGAGTTAAACCAAAAGGCTCTGTTAAAGCTGGATTTACAAATACGCCACCTCTGCTAGCAGCCCACCTATACAAAGAGGGAATCTGACTTGGAAGATGTTTTTTTGGATAAGCCACCTTTCCATACAAATTATATTTATCAATTGTTTCAAAAATATTATTGAAAACATCTTTTTGTTGAGGGTCAAGTTTTGAAGTACTATCTCTACAACCCAAAATCAAAATTAAATTAGTTTTTCTTTTTAATTTTTCAGATCTTCCATATGCTTCAATTAAAGATGGAATATTTTTTCTTCGTACAGCTCTAGAAATAGTCAAAAATGGGGGTTTGGAAGAATCCTTAAGAAAAGGTTTCATCATGTTATCAATTTCGGCTGTTTCGCTTGTGGAGTGAATATGGTGAAATTTATGATGATCAACACCAGGAGGAATTACTCTAGCTTTGTGAGATGAAAAAGAAGAATATTGGGAATATTGATAAACTGACTCTTGTTTAGTGCTTGTAACAATAATATCTGCAGACTTTAAAGCTTTTTCTTCCGCCTCAATTCTTTTACTTATTGCATAAAGCTTTTCTATTTGATTAATTTTTAAACCAGTATCAAGCAATTTCCTTTTTTTCTCTCGTCCTAAAGAATGACCAGTAAAAATAAGTGGAACATTTAAAGATTTACTTAGTTTAACTCCTACATATCCAGCATCTGCATAATGAGCATGAATAAAATTAGGCTTTTTGTTTTTTTTATAGTAAGAAATTAAGCTTTCAGTTAAATGATCTAAATAAGGCCAAAGCAATTCCTTTCTTAAATATTTATTAGGTCCAAATTTGAATCTTAAAATTCTAACTCCAGGTTCTACAAATTCTTCTTCTTGAGAATATTCATCATCTACTTTAGGGTCTTTTATTAAACGAGTAACTAAATCTACTTGATCAACTTCTGAAGTATTAGCCAAGCTTTTGATTAACTCTAAAACGTATTGTGTTTGCCCTCCTGTATCTGCATCCCTACCTAACTCAAGATTTTTAGAACGTATAAGACCATGTAAATGTAAATGTAAAAATTTCAACCTCATTCAGCAAATCCTCCGATCAACGGCCTTTAATACAAATAAGCTGAATTTTCTAATGAAATATTAAGAAAGCATTATGATTTGAAATTTTTTAATATAAAAGTTTTCGAAAAAGCAGTTATAGAGAAGTTTTATGCCCCTTTAAAAAAGAATTTAGTTTTGCTGAAATAATTAAAATAAAAAGAAATACAACAAGAATTTTCTTATTTCAGAACCTTTTTAAGATATTTTGCAGTATAACTTATAGGATTTTTGGCTACATCCTCAGGAATACCTTCTGCAATGATTTCTCCTCCTTTATCCCCTCCATCAGGTCCTAAATCGATAATCCAATCTGAACATCTAATCACATCTAAATTATGTTCAATAACAATTACAGAATTACCTTTATCTACCAAACGTTGTATCACATCCATTAATTTATGAACATCATAAAAACTTAATCCAGTAGTTGGTTCATCAATCAAATATAAAGTTTTTCCAGTAGCCCTTTTTGACAATTCCGTGGCTAACTTAACTCTTTGAGCCTCTCCACCAGATAATGTAGGAGCTGGCTGGCCTAATTTGACATATCCTAAGCCAACATCAACCAATGTAGATAATCTATCAGCAGCTTGAGGTATAGCAGAAAAAGTTTCTGCAGCTTGTTCAACAGTCATCTCTAAAACATCAGATATATTGAAACCTTTATATTTAACTTGAAGAGTTTCCCTATTAAAACGAGCTCCTTTACATACTTCACATTGAACATAAACATCAGGTAAAAAATTCATTTCAATTACATTGACTCCCTGGCCTTTACAAGCTTCGCATCTTCCTCCTTTCACATTAAAGCTAAATTGACCAGCCTGATAACCTCTTGCTTTTGCTTCTACTGTGGCAGTAAATATTTGCCTTATAGGATCAAAAGCACCAGTATATGTAGCAGGATTTGATCTTGGAGTTCTTCCTATTGGAGATTGATCAATAACAATAACTTTATCAATTGCCTTTATACCCTTTAACTCTTTTACACCTTGAGGAAAAGGGACTTTTAATCCTAGAGAATGACTTAATGCAGGATGAAGTAATTCATTTATCAAAGTGCTCTTCCCACTTCCACTCACACCAGTTACAGAAACTAATCTTCCTAAAGGAAATTCAACAGAAATATTTTTTAAATTGTTTTTAGAGCAATTATTTAAAATTAAACTTTTTTTTACAGATGATCTACGTTCTTTTGGAGTAGGAATCGATTTCCTGCCACTAAGATAAGCTCCAGTCAATGACTTTTCTGAATTTAAGACATCTTGATAGGATCCTTTAGCAATAATTTCCCCACCATAAACACCTGCCCCTGGACCAATATCTACTAAATAATCTGCGGATTTCATAGTATCTTCGTCATGTTCAACGACAACCAAAGTATTTCCTAAGTCTCTTAAACTTTTTAATGTTTCTAATAATCTGTCATTGTCTCTCTGATGCAAACCAATACTTGGTTCATCTAATACATATAAAACGCCAGTAAGACCTGCACCTATTTGTGTAGCCAATCTAATACGCTGAGCCTCACCACCAGACAAAGTCATAGCTGGTCTATCTAAAGTCAAATAATCTAAACCTACATTAATTAAAAACTTCAAACGTAAACGAATCTCTTTTAAAACCAATTCACCTATCTGCTTTTGTTTTTCTGATAAAGATATATTTTCTTTCTTTGTCTTACCTAAACCCATGATGCGCTCTACGTGATTTAAGGTTTCAGAAACGCTTATAGAAGTTAAGTCAGTAATGTTGTATGGACCAAGTTTAACGGCCAAAGCCTCAGGTCTTAATCTTTTTCCAGCACATGTCTTACAGGGAACTAATTCTAGATACTTTTCTAATTTTTGTTTAACTGATTCTCCGTTGGCTTCATTCAATTGCCTTTCTAAGATTGGTAAAATTCCCTCAAAAGGTCTTTCAAAACCACTTGAAGTTTTAAAACGACTATCAGCTTGAATTAATATTGGTTTATCTGATCCCAAAAGTAGAACTTGTTTTTGCAAATCACTTAAATCCTTCCAAGGAGTTTTTAATTCAAAACCATAAGCTTGACCTACAGAATAAAGTAAAGAGAAGTAATAAGTATTATCTTTCTCACTCCAAGGAGCTATTGCAGCATAAACAGGCAATGTTTTATCAGGTATAACTCTATCTGCAGTAAATTTTTTTAAATAACCAATCCCATGACAATCTGGACAGGCACCATATGGGCTATTAAAAGAAAATAATCTAGGAGAAAGTTCTTCAACAATAGAGCCATGTACAGGACATGCATAATTTTCTGAGTAAAGCTTTTCTCTCTCTAAATTAGAAGGTAAAGTTTCTCCTTTTTTTGGAACAACTTCTACTATTGCTAAGCCATCGCCTCTTTTGAGACAAGTTTGTAATGAATCATTTAATCTTTCTTGTATTCCTTCTCTTGCAATTAATCTATCAACTACTACCTCAATATTATGAATTTGATTTTTATCTAATTCAATACTATCAGCAAGTTCTCTTACCTCTCCATTGATTCTTACCCTAGCAAATCCTTCAGCAGCTAATCCGCTTATTAATTTTGTATGTGTTCCTTTCTTACCTCTTACAACAGGAGCCAACAATTGATACCTTGTTCCTTCTGGTAAAAGAAGAATTTGATCCACCATTTCATCAATTGTTTGAGGCGCAATTGGAATCCCGCAGTGATGACAATGCGGCTCACCAGCACGTCCAAACAATAATCTTAAATAATCTTGTATTTCTGTTACTGTTCCAACTGTTGATCGAGGATTATGACTTGTAGATTTTTGATCAATTGAAATAGCAGGTGATAAACCTTCAATATTGTCAACATCTGGTTTATCTACTTGGCCCAAAAATTGCCTTGCGTATGCAGAAAGACTCTCAACATATCTTCTTTGACCTTCAGCAAAAATAGTATCAAAGGCCAGAGAACTTTTGCCACTTCCACTCACGCCTGTAAATACTATAAATTTATTCCTAGGTAGAGAAAGATCAATATTTTTTAAATTATGCTGACGAGCTCCCCTAATATTAATTGAATTATCTTCTCCAAAACTACTATAAACTTTATTAACCATGTTTAAATCTAAATTATGATTTAAAAAGATTATTATAGTAGAATTTTTTTTATTTTACGCAGCTGAGCGATCAAGAAGTCTAGAAGCATATTCGTTTACTTCGCATGAACCTCCACCTATAAGTTCTATTAATTCATTTTTTCTTTGATTTTTTGTAGTTAGTTTTGCAATTGAAGTATAAGTTATTCCATCAATTACGTTTTTATTAACTTTGAAATGAGCTAATCCCCTAGCAGCGAGGAAAGGCTGATGTGTAATACATAAGACTTGTTGATTTTTAGAAATTTCTTTTATAAGCTCAACCAAAGAAAATAGAGATTTACCACTTAAACCACTGTCAATTTCATCTAAAAAGAAAGTATTTGGTTGTTTAGAAATGCTGGATTTAATAGCTAATAAAAATCTTGACATTTCTCCGCCAGAAATAACATTTGATAATGGAGCAAGCTTCTGATCAGGATTAGCTGAAAACAAAAAATTTATATCGTCAATTCCATCACCAGAAGGCTTACATTCAGAGAATTGAATTGAAAAATTTGCATTTTCTAAACCTAGATTGCTTAAAATTGACATCACAGAATTTTGTAACTGTTTCGCAATTTTTTTTCTTTCAGTAGATTGAATAACAAATAAAGAATTTAAATTACTTTGTAAATTCTCAATCTGAGCTTGAATCCTGGAAATATCACTACCTTGATCATTTTGTTGAAAATACGTCTTTAATTGATCGCGCTTTTCAATTAATTGAGAAAGATCCAATGAAAAAGTTCTCTCTAAGTTTTTTAAAAAGAATAATCTTTTTTGTATTTCTGGAAGATTAGATTCATGATTTTCTATTTCTTGCAAATATGAGTTTAGATCAAAAATTAAATCTTCAATTTCAGCATGAATATTTAATAACTTCTCTCTAAAATTTTGAATCTTTAAATCGAAATCTGCTGTTTTATTTAAAATCTTTATTGATTGATTTATAAAAGAAGTTACAGACGGCTCATCATGACTGAAATTATTTAAATTTTCTAATGATGATTTAATTGAATTATTAATTTCTAAATTATTTACAAGTTTTTTTTCTACTAACTCTAATTCTAAAATTTCTTCACTGGAATTTAAATCAGCTTCTTCTAAACTTTTCAACATGTGTTTAATTGCCAAGTTTTTTTCTTCTTGATTCTTTGTAAATTCTATTTTTTCATCCATTGATTCTTGTAAAACTTTAGTTTCTCCCCATATACTTTTAATCCTTTCACTAGTCTCTCTAAATTCTTGGGAACACAAGTCATCAATAATTAATCTTCTCTTATCTAAAGAATCAAAGATAAAAGTGTCAGATTGACCTGCAAAATCAATTAAAAATCCTCCAAGTTTTTCTAATAATTGTCTATTAATTGGTAAATCATTAAGGCTATATTTGGATAAGATTTTATTATTCTTTTTATAAGATTTTCTTTTAATTTGTAATTCTGAAGATGTTATTTCAAAACCATTACTAATTAACCAATTATTTATTTGAGAAGAAGAAGAAAATATTGCCTCAATAAAACAAAATTCTTTTCCTGGACGAATTAAATGTTTTAGAGGTATATTAGTTCCACCAAATAAAGCATTTAGGGAATCCAAAATTAATGATTTTCCTGAACCTGAATCCCCAGTTATGATATTCAAACCTTTTTCGAAATTAATTTCTATAATTTCTATTAAGGCAATATTTTCTATTTTTAATTGTATTAACATGATAAATCTTCCATATAGAAAAATTAGCTTCTTTTTTAAAAAAATAAAGGTTTTAAATATATAAAGTTATGAAAGAAGATTTTACTGATTTTATAGAAGTATCTGGACTCTTAAATTATGATCCAGATACGATTTCTAAAATTTACAAAAAAAATCCTAAAAGACTTTTAAAAAGACTTTGGCAAACACTCATACCTATTTTCGCTTACATCTTTTCCGTTGGGTGGGATAAATTAACGGGTAGATTGAAAAATGAACATCAAGCAAGATTTAGGGCTAGAGAATTAACAAATTTGTTGGTGGAACTTGGACCTGCATTTGTTAAAGCAGGCCAAGCTTTATCAACAAGACCAGATATAATCCCAGGAATTCTTTTAGAAGAATTATCCGAATTGCAAGATCAACTCCCTGGATTTGATGGCGATAAAGCTATGGAATTAATTGAAGAAGATTTAGGACATAAAATAGATGAGATTTTTTTAGAAATTGATAAAAACCCAATTTCCGCTGCTTCTCTAGGGCAAGTGCATAAAGCTAAATTAAAGAATGAAGAGATCGTTGCAATAAAAGTACAACGACCGGGTTTAAGAGAACAAATAACCTTAGATCTTTACATAGTAAGAAATATTGCTTATTGGCTAAAAAACAATATCGGATTAATAAGAAGTGATCTAGTTGCTTTGATTGATGAATTGGGCAAAAGAGTTTTTGAAGAGATGGATTACCTAAACGAAGCTGCAAATGCAGAAAAATTTAGAGATATGCATAAACATAATAAAATGATTGCGGTACCAAAAATTTATAAAGATATAACTTCAAGAAGGGTTTTAGCAATGGAATGGATAGACGGTACAAAGTTAACAAATTTAGAAGACGTAAAAAAATTAGGAATTAATCCTGATGAAATGATTGAAATAGGGGTCCAATGCAGTTTAGAACAGCTTTTAGAACATGGTTTTTTTCATGCAGACCCACATCCAGGTAACTTATTAGCCTTAGAAGATGGAAGATTATGTTATCTAGATTTTGGAATGATGAGCGAGGTTTCTAGAGAATCTAGATCAGGATTAATTCAAGCAGTAGTACATTTAGTAAATAAAAACTTCGATAAATTGTCTCAAGATTTCGTAAAATTGGGATTTTTATCGGAGGAAGTTAATCTAGAACCCATTGTTCCAGCATTTCAAGATGTTTTCATTAACGCCGTGGAACAGGGAGTTTCGAAAATGGATTTTAAGAGCGTTACAGATGATATGTCTGGTGTTATGTATAAATTCCCTTTCAGACTACCCCCATATTATGCACTTATAATTAGGTCATTACTTACATTAGAAGGGATAGCTTTAAGTGTTGATCCAAACTTCAAAATATTAGGCGCTGCTTATCCATATTTTGCAAGAAGATTGATGGAAGACCCTGATCCACAATTGAGGGAAAGCTTGAAAGAAATGCTTTTTGATGATAAAAAATTTAAATGGGACCGGTTAGAAGATCTGCTTTCTAACGCTGCAAAGCAAACAAATCTCGATTTAGAAAAACTTTTAGACGAAGTTATAAATCTTCTCTTTTCTCCAAATGGAGGATTTCTTAGAAATGAGATAGTTGAAGGTTTAACAAATCAGATAGATTTGTTTAGTCTAAAAATATTGAAAAGTTTGAATAACTATCTTCCGCAATCAATTAAATTAAATACTATTAACGGAAGCAACAACTTGAGCGACCTTTTAATTTATGCAGAGCCCTTAAGAAACTTTTTAGAGATTTTACAAAAAATACCCGGCTATTCAATTGACATTTTTCTAAAAAGGATTCCTAGACTTATAAATGAGCCCTACACAAAAGAGATGGGTATAAAAATTGCAAAAAAAGTAACTGAAAAAGGAGTAGTAAGACTTGTTAAAATTGCCGCTGGCGCAAATATCTAAATGAAGTTTAGTAAATTTTTAATATACAAAATATTTTTTATTTTAATAATTTCTCCATTATCTTTTAATGTTCCAAAAGCTAATGCTGCTGAAGAAATTAAAATCACATACAGCATATTTTCTAGAACAATTAAAGTAAATTCATTAAAAACTTTTGCTAAAGGAGGTAAATCCACAAAAAAATTAAAAAGAATTTTGAAAGCAACCGGGTCTCCCGATAAAGAAATAAGAATAGTTTTAAATAAAGATTTTGAGGTTCCTATTACTATTGCAAGCAAATTAATCTATTCTGAAATAGGAAACGTTTTTTTGACAAGACTTTCATCTATTATCCACCCACCAAGAGCAACTGATGAAAGAACAGGTATGTTGGCTCTCAGAGCAAGCGTAATTCAGGGAATTAATATAGGAAATGGAAAAATAAATCTAATAAATTTTTTTGAAGGATATCCAACTAAAACTGTAATACTAGATGTCAACGCTTTGAGCAAAGTTATGAATAAAGTAGAATCAATTTCAGAATTATTAACCTTTTTCAGCAATTCTCCCCTAGAAAAAATTAAACCAAATTAAACAATCATGGTGTTATTAAATAAAATCAAAAATAAATTACGTATTAATTACAGAAAAAAAAGATGGCCAGGTCTAATCGAAGCTTATAAACAATATCTCCCAGTTACAAAAAAAACTCCTATTGTTTCCCTCAACGAAGGAAATACACCACTAATCCTAAGCAAGTCAATTAGCAATTTAATTGGAAATGGAACAAAAGTTTTTCTAAAGTACGATGGCCTAAATCCAACAGGATCTTTTAAAGATCGTGGTATGACTATGGCAATTAGTAAAGCAAAAGAAGAAGGTCGTGAAGCAGTAATTTGTGCAAGTACTGGAAATACTTCTGCAGCAGCAGCTGCATATGCTTCTAGGGGAGGATTAAAACCTTATGTTTTAATCCCAGAAGGATTTGTTGCACAAGGAAAGCTTGCACAAGCTTTAATGTATGGAGCTGAGATAATATCAATTAATGGTAACTTTGATAAGGCTCTTGAAATTGTTAGGAATTTATCCGCAGAACATCCTATAGAACTTGTTAATTCTGTAAATCCTTATCGGATACAAGGTCAAAAAACAGCGGCTTTTGAAATAATTGATGACTTAGGTATTGCCCCTGATTGGCTTTGTATCCCAATGGGCAATGCAGGAAATATAACTGCTTATTGGATGGGATTTAAAGAATATTCAAAAATAAAAAGAAATTTAAAATTACCTTTTATGATGGGTTTTCAATCCGAAGGATCTGCTCCATTAGTAAAAAATATAATAGTTAAAGATCCAGAAACAATTGCAACTGCAATAAGAATTGGGAATCCCGTAAATAGAGAAAAAGCAAAACAAGTAAGGAAAGAAAGTAAAGGAGACTTTCAGTCAGTTACAGATCAAGAAATAATCAGTGCTTATAAAATCCTCGCCAAAGAAGGAGTATTTTGTGAGCCTGCCAGCGCAGCATCAGTTGCTGGATTAATTAAAAATAGAAATAGGATTCAAAAAGAATCAACTATAGTTTGTGTTCTTACTGGAAATGGCTTAAAAGATCCTGATTGTGCAATAAAAAATAATGATGCTATTTTCAGAAAAAATATTGAACCTTCTTTAAGTAATATAACTAGAATCTTGGGATATTAGAATCCAAAAAAAAAAGTGTCTGTGGAAATCAAATAAAAGCAAACATAATTTGTTGAAAAATACGTAATAAAAAATTCTATGTGTTAGGTAAAATCAAAATTTTAAGATTTAAAAAAAATTTTTAACAAATAACAAATGTTTTCCACATAATTTAATACTTGAAAATTAAGTAGGGCAAATTTTTAAGCTTAGTATTCCACAGTTCCCACAGTTACTACTACTACTAAATTATTTATTTCTATTATTGATTTTTATATTAGAAGAAAAAAAATTAATTTATTGAATTTAATTTACGAAAAAAGTATATTGTGTTTGTAAAAAGTTCCAAATTACGATGGAAATTATTTGTAATCAAAATGAATTAAATAATGCTATACAACTAGTTAGTAAAGCTGTTGCTTCAAGACCCACACATCCAATTCTTGCAAATATACTTTTAACAGCTGACGAAGGAACCAATAAAATTAGCGTGACAGGGTTTGATCTTAATTTAGGAATTCAAACGTCTTTTGATGGAACTGTTAAAAATAGTGGAGCTATTACTATACCTTCAAAACTTTTATCTGAAATAGTAAATAAATTACCTAACGAAACTCCTGTTATTTTAGAAGTGGACGGGAATTCAGATAATATTTTAATAAAAAGTGATAGAGGTTCTTTTACTCTTAAAGGGATCCCTTCTGATGAATATCCTAATTTGCCATTTGTCGAAAGTGGTACGTCTTTAAATATTGACCCTAGTTCTTTTTTAAAAGCTTTAAAGTCGACCATTTTTGCTAGTAGTAATGATGATTCAAAGCAATTACTCACAGGTGTTAATTTTACATTCAAACCAAGTCATCTAGAGTCTGCTTCAACAGACGGACATAGATTGGCTGTTGCTTTAATTGGTAATGAAGAGCATAACGAAAATAAAGAAAACTTATCTTCTAATGATGGTAATTTGTCAGTAACCATACCAACTAGGTCATTAAGAGAAATTGAAAAATTAGTAGCTTTGAGAAGCTCAGAAAATTCAATCAAGCTCTTCTATGACAAAGGTCAGGTAGTCTTTATTTCTTCTAACCAAATAATTACGACAAGAACGCTAGAAGGTACTTATCCTAATTATTCACAATTAATTCCTGATACTTTTTCTAAGATTTTGAATTTTAATACAAAAAAATTAATTGATGCATTAGAAAGAATTGCTGTTTTAGCTGATCAGCAAAGTAGTGTCGTTAAAATTAAATTGGATAATACAGATTTAGCTTCAATAAGTGCAGATGCCCAAGATATTGGAAACGCAAATGAATTAATACCTGTGTCTTACTCTGGCGAAAATTTTGATATTGCATTTAACGTTAGATATCTTTTAGAAGGTTTAAAAGTTATTGCTTCTGAAAATGTACTTTTAAAGTGTAATATTGCAACTACTCCAGCGGTTTTTGTGCCAGAAGATAATCTTAATTCTTTTACTTATTTAGTTATGCCTGTTCAGGTTCGTTCTTAATTTGAAATTACCTAAAGAAATTTTATTAAGTGAATTATTAAATTATAGTGTTAAGGGTAATATGGTCCTTAATTATGGAAATGGTGAAAATGTTTGGATGCATCCTCCAGTTCATCGGATTCTAGGATGGTACTCTCGTCCTTCAAATTTTGATTTAAAAAGAAATGTTTGGCGATTAAATCAAATAACTCAAATAATAGATAATGAAATTTACGTCAAAGGCGATCCAGCTATTTCGGATTTAGCAACTTTAAATAGGTTCCCAACTTTAATAGAAGCTAATCTTATAAATATAAATGGATCAAAAATAGGATTCATTGCAGATTTTTTATTTGAAATGAAAACCGGAAAAATTAAATATTATTTAGTTTCTAGATCTAATCCTAAGATTCCAGGTTCTAGTAGATGGAAATTAACTATTGATAATATCAATGACCAACAACCGGGATTGGTATTTTGTGAAAGTAATTCTTTAGATGACTTACCTTTAATAAAATCAAGTATTAAAAATGAATTTATGCAAAAAGGTAAAAAAATTTTTGATAGATTTGATGACATGAAAAATATTGCTTCTAATAGATTAGAGGAATGGCTTGAAGAAGATGAAGATATTAACCAAAACTTAGATTTTAAACAAAAAAGTTTTTATAATAATGATAAAACATCTATACCTTCTAGTGAAAAAAAAGAAGATGACCCTTGGATATAAATAATGATAAATCAAGAAAATAATGATCTATATGATCTTAATGAATCACTACAAGTTGAAAATTTAACACTCAAAGATTATGAAGAAATTTGCAAAAGATTAAAGAGAAAACCTAACAGAACGGAATTAGGCATGTTTGGCGTTATGTGGTCCGAACATTGTTGTTATAGAAATTCAAAACCTTTACTATCTAAGTTTCCCACTAAAGGTAAAAATGTTTTAGTCGGACCTGGAGAAAATGCTGGCGTTATTGATGTTGGAAATAATCAAAAACTTGTTTTTAAAATAGAAAGTCATAATCATCCTTCTGCTATTGAACCTTTTCAAGGCGCAGCAACAGGTGTAGGAGGAATTTTAAGAGATATATTTACAATGGGTGCTAGGCCAATCGCAGTCTTGAATTCATTGAGATTCGGCAACCTTGATAAATCATCAAATGTTGATTTATTACGAGGAGTTGTATCAGGTATTTCACATTATGGGAATTGCGTAGGTGTTCCGACTGTTGGAGGTGAAATTGACTTCGATGATAGTTACTCTGGAAATCCTCTAGTGAATGTTATGGCTTTAGGACTTTTAGAGACTAAGGAAATCGTTTGTTCTGGAGCTAAAAATGTAGGATCACCAGTGTTATATGTTGGTAATACAACTGGCAGAGATGGTGTTGGTGGTGCTAGTTTTGCTAGTTCAGAATTAACTACAACTTCGTTGGATGATAGACCTGCTGTTCAGGTAGGTGACCCATTTGTTGAGAAAAGTCTTATTGAAGCTTGTTTGGATGCTTTCAAGACAGGGGATGTAATTGCAGCTCAAGATATGGGTGCTGCAGGTTTAACATG
>CABYGI010000007.1 GCA_902518475.1 uncultured Prochlorococcus sp.
GAAAAGGATACAGTTGAAGAGGATATTGATTCAGGGGAAAATACTTCTGAAGATGTATAAATTCCAAATTTTTACTTGAGCATTGTTTAATGGCTGATTTTTACCAAATACTTGGAGTTTCACGAGATGCTGATGCGGATACCTTAAAAAGGGCATATAGAAAACTAGCAAGACAATATCACCCTGACGTTAATAAAGAACCTGGTGCTGAAGATAAATTTAAAGAAATTGGCAAGGCTTATGAAGCATTAGCTGATCCTGAAACTAGAGCTAGATATGATCAGTTTGGAGAGGCTGGTCTTGGAGGTGCAGCTGGAATGCCTGATATGGGCGATATGGGCGGGTTTGCAGATTTATTTGAAACATTTTTTAATGGCTTTGGAGGACAAACGCCACAGGGCGGAAGAGCTCAAAGAAGAGGTCCTCAACAAGGAGATGATTTAAGGTATGACCTTAATATTGATTTTAAAGATGCAATATTTGGCCAACAAAGAGAAATTACAATTCCTCATCTTGAGACATGTGAAGTTTGTAGGGGAATAGGGGCCAAACCAGGAACCGGACCAAAAACCTGCACCACTTGTGGAGGAAGTGGACAAGTTAGAAGAGCTACTAGAACTCCATTTGGTAATTTCACGCAAGTAGGAGAATGTCCTTCATGTAATGGAGCTGGTCAAATAATCTCAGATCCGTGTACAAGTTGCGGAGGTAATGGAGTTAAGCAAGTCAGAAAAAAATTACGAATTAACATTCCTGCAGGAGTTGACACTGGCACTAAATTAAGAGTTTCCGGAGAGGGAAATGTTGGTTTGAAAGGGGGACCGCCTGGAGATCTTTATGTTTTTATTAAGGTGAAGAGTGATTCAAAACTTAAGAGAGATGGAGTGACTATTTACTCAGAAATAGCAGTGAGCTATCTGCAGGCTATTTTAGGAGATACTGTACAAATTATTACTGTTGATGGAAATGTTAATTTAAAAATTCCTAGTGGCACGCAACCAAATACAACTCTTTCACTTGAGAATAAAGGGGTGCCGAGACTTGGTAATCCAGTTGCCAGAGGAAATCATGAAGTTCTTGTAAAGGTTAAATTGCCAACTCGCATAACTGATGAAGAACGAAAGCTTTTAGAGGGTTTAGCTTCACAATATTCAGATAAAAACATCAATTCCAGTAGTGGACTATTCAGTAAATTATTTGGCAAAGAATCTTAATGACTTCTTTAAAGCATTTGGATCTTAAATCTGTTCCATGTCCTTTAAATGTAGTCAAAATTAAATTGGCTTTAGAGAAGTTATCCAAAAATGAACAACTTGTTGTTGAATTAGATAAAGGTGAACCAGAAGAAATGGTATTAAAACATTTAAAAGAGATGGGATGGTTAATTAAACAAATAAAAGAAAATGAAAAATTCATAAAAATAAAAATATTGAATGAAAACTAATAGAAACCACTTAGCTTTAGTAACGAAAAAATTTAATGAATTTTTTTTAGTTGATTTGAAAAATCAAGAAAACTTTGGAAATATTGATAGATTTTTGTGTAGGGTGAAAAAGTCTATAAATTTTAAAGATCAACTCATATATGTAGGAGATGAAGTAGTAATTGATAGTATTGATTTAAAAAGCAAACGCGCAATAATAACAAGTCTAAAAAAAAGAAAAAATTTATTATCTAGACCTTCAGTTGCAAATATTTCTAACATATATATTACTTTCTCTGTTGTAGAGCCTGAGTTAAATTTATCTCAAGTTAATAGGTTTTTGATATCAGCAGAATCGATGAGGGTTGAAGTGACATTAGTATTGACAAAGTGTGATTTAATATCTGAGAAAAAAAGGACTTTTTTAGTTGATAAATTTAGGAAATGGGGTTACCAAACAATTACTTTAAATTTACAGAAATCTGATCAATTTAAAAATTTATTAACTGAGTTAAAGCAAAAAAAGTGTTCGATTTTTATGGGTCCGTCCGGTGTTGGTAAAACTACTTTGCTTAACACGATAATTCCAGGCCTTAAAAATAATACTGCTCCAGTTTCTAGCAAAATTAAAAGAGGAAAGAATACTACTCGAAATGTTGAGTTATTTTCTATATCAAATCAAAGTTACATTGTAGATACTCCTGGCTTTAATATGCAACCTCTAGAGGTTGATATTAGAGCACTACCAAATCTCTATTACGAAATAGAAAAACAAGTAATCGATGAGGGAGTCAGATGTAAATTTCGTAACTGCTTACATTTGGATGATGAGGGCTGCAATTTAGATAAATCTTTTGAAAGATATTCTTTTTACAGGGAAATGATTGAGTCTTCTAAGAGTCACTATTATCAAAACCAGGAAGATTAAGATTTAAGCCTCCAGTTAAATCATTCATTCTTTCTTTCATAGTTGTAGTAGATAGTTCATGAGCTTTTTGAATAGCTTGTAAAATATTTTGCTCTATTTTTTCTTTATCTGAATTTAATATATTTTCTTGTACTTCTACCTTTAAAGGTAGTTGATTACCACTGATCCAGACTTTTACCATTTCATCATCACTTTTCCCTTCAATTTCCATATTTTCAAGTTCATCTTGTAATTTTTGAGCATCTTGTTGAATTTGTTTAGCTTTTTTAAAAGCTTCTGTAAGTTGTCCAAAGTTTGGAAATCCAAAACCCGCCATTTTATAAAAAAGTTTCTTTAATTAGGATAGTCAAAACCAATCATTCTTACTTCTGGTTGCAAATAAATCCCCTTGTTTTGTAGTACTTTTTGTTGAATTACAGTTATTAATTCATAAATATCTTTCGAACTTGCTGAAGAATTGTTAATTATAAAATTTGCATGCATAGTAGAAATTTCTGCATCTCCAATTTTCAATCCTTTTAAACCCGTATCATCAATTAATTTTGCTGCATAATTATTTTTTGGATTTTTAAAAACACTACCAAAACTTGGTAGATGGTATGGCTGTGTATCTGTTTTCAATTTAAGGTTGTTTTTGGTTGTTTGTATTAATTTTTCGAAATTACCATTTGGTTCAAAATATAGTTTCGCACTTAGAATTGTAAGTTCATTATTTTGAAACGAGCTGAATCTATAATCAAAAAGGATGTCTTTTCTGTCAATTTCAATTTTTTTATGAGTTTTATTATTTATAACTTTCACAGAAATAAGATTTTTTGCTAACGATAAATTACCTGTACCAGCATTCATATAAATTGCTCCTCCTAAAGTTCCCGGAATACCAACAGCCCATTCTCCGCCTTGTAGTCCATTTTTAGCTAAGGAATTAGACAATGTTGGAAGCATGACACCTGCCTCTGCTTCAACAATTCCTGAATTTGGGTTTATAGTTAATGACTTCATTTTTTTTGTACATATAACTAAACCTGTTATGAAAATATCATTTATTAAAAGATTTGAACCTGCGCCAATTATCTGGCATCTTTGATGGTTAAAATTAGACCATTTTATTAGATACAAAAATTCTTCAATACTTCTTGGTTCCGCAAAATATTCAGCAATCCCTCCTACTTTTATCGTCGTATAGTTACTTAGATCTAAGTGTTTAGAAAAATTTTTTTTATTCATAAATTAGTTATTTATTTGAATTATTTTTTCATTTAAAATCGACCAAAAATTATGACAATCACCAGCTCCCATATTCAAAATTAAATCCCCTTTTTGAGTTAATTCGTAAAAATTCTTAGTAACTTCATAATAATTTTCTATGTAACTAACATTTTTATTTTTTTTATAAATCAGATCAGTGATAATTTTCGAAGTAATTTTATCTTCGTTTTCTTCTCCTGCTCCATAAATACTAGTTACATAAATAACATCTGCTTTTGATAGTTCTTCAGCGAAATCTTTAGTAAATTTTTTTACTCGAGAGTATCTGTGAGGTTGGAAAATAGCTATTAGTCTACTTTTTTGATTTTCAGTATTATTTTTTTGTTTAACAAATAATCTTCCTAATTTAATCGTCTCTTTTATTTCGTTTGGATGATGTGCATAATCATCATATAAACTTCTTTCATCTATTTGGCCTCGGAATTCAAATCTTTTTTTTGGCAGTTTCAGATATTTTATATTTTTCTTAATTTCTATAAAATCTATTCCTATCATTCTTGAAGCTGCTATTGCTGCAGTGATATTAGATAGATTGTGTTTTCCTGGAATTGGAATATTTAAACTACTAATAAAATTTCCATTTTCATAATATTTTCCAATTGTATATTTTGAATTAATTTCAGTTGGGATTATTGCATAAGCTACTTTTTTAGCAGTAGTGTTTGACCACTTATTTTCAGAATAAAAATTATTCCGCGTGATTTCACAATCAAAATTAATTAATAATTTTTTAGAATTTATAGCGAAATTTTTAAAAGAAGATATTACTTCCCCTAAGTTAGAGAAATGATCACAATGATCAAAATCAATGTTATTAATTATCCCAATATCGGATTTATAATTAATGATTGTGCCATCAGACTCATCAACTTCAGCAACTAGGAATTTTGTATCTTCTAAATGACAATTAGAATTATAGATAGGAATTATCCCCCCAGTTATTGAAGAAGAATTCTGTGTACATAACTCAAGCAGTGTGGAAAGAAAAGTACTGGTTGATGTTTTTCCATGGCTGCCTGCTACAGCCAATGCAGTATAAGAATTCATTAAGAGCGCAAGAATCTCTGAACGATGTTTAACTGGTAAATTTCTTTTCTTACAGTAGACTAACTCTTCATTTTCTGGCTTGATAGCTGTGCTTACAACAAAATTTATCAATTTGTTGTTAAATTTTGAATTTATAAATTCAATATTTTGTCTGATTTGAGAATTAAAGATAATTGCACCTAATTTTTCTAATTTGATAGTTTCATCGTTTGTAATTAAATCAGATCCTGAAATTGAATACCCTTGTTTCAGTAAACCCAATGCAACTGCTGACATTCCAATGCCTCCCACCCCAATAAAATGAAAATGATTTTTAGATATTAATTCTTTATCCAATGTTTATGTTTGCCTCTAATTAAACTAACTTTAAAATAAAATTTTTGGTATTTTTTCTTAAAAAAAAATGATTTTTTCTTGGGAATTAATACAAAACTAGACTTATTTGCTTAATAAATCAAAAAAACCTTACGTTATTGCACAAAATTCAGTATGATCAGCAACTTAGGTTAATCATTTAGAAATTATTAGTTATGACTTTGCGTGTTGCAATTAACGGGTTTGGCAGAATTGGTCGAAACTTTATGCGTTGTTGGCTCAGTAGAGGTTCTTACACCAATATTGAAGTTGTTGGTATTAACGTAACTTCAGATCCTAAGACTAACGCTCATCTCTTAAAATACGACTCAGTCCTTGGCCAACTTGATGGTGTTGATATTCAGTACACTGATGACACTTTCGAAATTAATAACAAGACAATTAAGTGTTTCTCTGATAGAAATCCAATGAATCTCCCTTGGAAAGACTGGGGTGTAGATTTAGTTATTGAATCAACTGGGGTTTTTAATACAGATGTTGGAGCAAGCAAACATTTAGAGGTGGGAGCAAAAAAAGTCATTTTAACTGCACCTGGTAAAGGTGACGGAGTTGGTACTTATGTAGTTGGAGTTAATGCTGATACATATAACCATAAAGCTTATGATATTTTGAGTAATGCCAGCTGTACTACCAATTGCTTAGCCCCAGTGGTGAAGGTTTTAGACCAAACTTTTGGGATTAATAAAGGTTTGATGACTACAATTCATAGTTATACAGGTGATCAGAGAATTCTAGATAATAGTCATAGAGATTTAAGAAGGGCGAGGGCTGCTGCCACTAATATCGTTCCTACTTCTACAGGAGCTGCTAAAGCAGTTGCACTAGTTTATCCAGAAATGAAGGGTAAATTGACAGGTATTGCGATGAGGGTCCCTACACCTAACGTTTCAGCTGTGGATTTCGTTTTCGAATCTTCTAAATCTGTCACAAGCGAAGAAGTAAATAATGCTCTTAAGGAAGCATCTTTAGGTTCAATGAAGGGAATTATTAAGTATGGTGATGAACCTTTAGTTTCAAGCGATTATGCAGGTACTAATGAATCATCAATTGTGGATAGTGACCTAACTATGTGTATAGGAGATAATCTTGTTAAGGTCCTTGCATGGTATGACAATGAGTGGGGTTATAGTCAGAGAGTTGTAGATTTAGCAGAGATTGTTGCTAAAAATTGGGAATAATTAAAAGTGCTTAAAAGGTGTATTTTTTAACAATACATCTTTTTTATTTTCCCTAAACTCTACTAATGGTTCACCATTAGTGAAATAGCCAATTTCCTTAATATTTTTATCTAGTCTTATTAAATTTGTTGCCCATTTTTTGGGTAATGAAAAAACTAATTCATAATCTTCACCTCCAAAAAAATAATATTCATCCCATTTATCTCCTTTTGGCCAATCCTTATCTGTAGGCATTTTTTCATAATTCAAAATTGCTTTACATTTGCTAGCAATAGCTAAATCTTGCACAGCTTGAAATAACCCATCGCTACTATCGGTACATCCTAATTTATTTATTTTTTTATTTGAACGAGTTTTAAGTAGATTTTTTAGAAAATTTGGGTAAACTTGAGGGCGACAAAAATGTTCGATGGACTTACTGATTAATCTTTTTTTAATAGAAACATTATTATCGAATTTAATATTACCTTGAATCATAAAGCCTAATTTGCTAAGACCATGAATCCCTGTAGTTAAGATAACTTCACCTGGTTTACAAGCATTTCTTCGTAATTTAAGTTTGCCTTGAATCCCAAAGGCTGTTATTGAAATAGCTTTTTGATTCCCCTTTGAGCAATCTCCTCCAAGAATTATCCCGCCATATTTTTTTAAAGCTTTATTTATTCCTGTATATAACTCTTCAACCCAAGACCATTCAGTTTTAGCAGGTAGTATTAGACTTATTGTAATTCCTATTGTTTTTTTACTACCACTAGATAATAAGTCAGAGATGTTGCTCACCACTGCTTTCCATCCAAGGTCTTTAGGGCAAATAGTAAGGTCATTGAAATGAATGTTTTCGACCAAAGAATCATTATTTATAAGTAAATCATCATTTTTAGTTTTGATTAGAGCGCAATCATCTAAGACTTGATTAATAGGCATAAATTTTTTAAGCCTATTAATTAATTCTTTTTCCCCTATATCTTCTAATATTTCTTTATGCATTTAATTTTAGGTTTTCAATCCCATCTAAGACATCAATTGAAATTATTGTGTCGTCTTTGGTTAGTTCTTCCAATACATCTAAACCTTCTACAACATAACCAAAGGCAGCATTCCTTCCATCAATTAAATTGCGACCTGCTGGATTTAATTCTGCCTCATATAAAAAGAAGAAAAATTGCGATGACCCATCATCAACTGATGTATTTGAATGGGACCACCCTAGAGTTCCAAGCGTTGCGAAAGGTAATGTTGGTGTTTCAGTGTAAAGACCTAGATCTTCAAAAGTTTGGTTATAAAAAGTTTCTCTTTCATCAGGAATTCTAATTTCTAGAGGAACGTGACGTTCTTCATTTGTTTCGGGATTTATGTAACCAATTTCTTCACCAATTGGATCACCTGTTTGTAGTACAAAAAATTCTTCTGCTCTATTGATGGGTAAATTTTGATAGAAATTCTTTGAAGATAAATCTATAAATGCTCCTGCTGTAAGCGGGGCATTAAATCCATCTACAATCGCTTTCATGTCTCCTTTTGAGGTTTTTATATTGACTTTTGCTCTACCAAGTAATCTTGGAAGGTCATCAAACTCTTGAGGAATATCGTAAGGAAATTGATTTGGAAGGAAATATTCTTCTAATCCACCTATTTTATCTAACGCCTCTTTACGGGTTGATATAAATGCGTACTTATCCTTTGCTTTCGAATAATCTTGAAGGCTATCAAAATTATCTTTGATTTCCAAAAATGTTTTTTCAGCAATTTCCTTTTTATCGTTTGGTAAATCTTTGATAATTCTACTTTGATATTTTTTTAGTAAAGATTGACATTTTGTAACAGTTTTTGTGAGAGCGGGCCATCTCCCTCCTCTGACAAGGTCACTAGTTTCTTCCAATTTATGTTGAATTTCTTGTAATTCAACTTGCTTGATAGGGAGTGCGTTTCGGAGGATTGCATTAGGGTCTTTTACCGCATTTCCAGTAGGTAAATCAGCTAGTACTTGAATGGGTTTGAAGAGAAAAACCTGAAAAATTATGATTGAAAAAATTAAAAAAAGTTTGTTCTGATTTGATAAGAATTTTTGCATAGTACTCTTGCAGGTTTATGATCCTTGGGGATGTAATACAGGAATGATTTCCAGTAACGATTTTCGCACAGGTACCACCATCGAATTGGATGGACAAGTTTGGCGTGTTGTAGAATTTCTACATGTCAAGCCTGGTAAGGGTTCTGCTTTCGTGCGAACAAAATTAAAATCAGTTCAAAGCGGCAACGTGGTTGAAAAAACTTTTCGAGCCGGAGAATCAGTACAGCAGGCTATCCTTGAGAAGTCTAACCTGCAACATACTTATGTGGAGTCTGGAGATTATGTTTTTATGAATATGACAAGTTTTGAGGAGACAAGACTTTCTTCAGAACAAATCGGTAAAGGCGCTAAGTATTTGAAAGAAGGAATGGAGGTTAATGTTGTTTTCCATAATGGTAAAGTTTTAGAAGTGGAACTTCCAATATCAATTACCTTGAAAGTTACAGAGACCGATCCTGGAGTTAAAGGTGATACCGCTAGTGGGGGTACTAAACCAGCTATTCTAGAAACAGGTGCTCAAGTTATGGTTCCTCTATTTATTTCTGTGGGAGAAATGATTAAAGTTGATACTCGTAACGATAGTTATCTTGGACGTGAAAATTAATGGCTATGAAATTAGATCATGAAGATTTAAATCGCTTAATAGAGAAAATCTCAACGAGTGATATTCAAGAGTTCTTATTAGAGGGAGAAGATTTTAAACTCGAAATAAAACGAAATTCATTAGATCAAAATCAATTATCTAATAATTTACTTTCAAATACTTCATTTGATAGGCAACCAATTGCTCAAAAACCTGTTAATGATAATGTCTCAATAGTTAATGAGCCAGAGGTGCCTCAGGTAGCACCGCCTGGGCGTTCTGATCTTACTGATATTACTTCTCCTATGGTAGGAACCTTTTATAGGGCTGCAGCGCCTGGTGAGGAGCCATTCGTGGAAGTAGGAAGCAATGTTGTAGTCGGCCAAACTATTTGCATTTTGGAGGCTATGAAGTTGATGAATGAAATTGAATCTGAATTTAACGCAGAAATAGTAGAGATTCTTGTTGAGAACGGAACACCAGTTGAATTTGGGCAAGTTTTAATGCGTATTAAGCAGTCCTGATTTTTTAGTCATTTCCGTTGCAGCTTTTATAGCCTCAATCATGCTTTGCGATTGAGCTATCCCTTTGCCAGCAATATCAAATCCTGTACCATGATCTGGAGATGTTCTTATAAAAGGCAAACCAAGTGTGGTATTTACCGAGTAATTAAGAGCTATAACTTTAATTGGTATTAAACCTTGATCATGATACATAGCAAGAATCCCATCATGTTTTTCAGCATCTTTATGTCTCCACGCTTTTGCGGATGAGTTCCAACAACTATCTGGTGATATGGGTCCTGATAATTCAATATCTCTATTCTTTTCACTCCAAGCAATCAACGAATCATTAAGCCAATCTTTCTCTTCATTACCTAAAATGCCCTCTTCGCCTGCGTGAGGGTTTAATCCTGCAACTTTTAAAACAGGTTTTTTATTGTATTTAATACAAAATTCTTTGAAAAGATCTAATTTAGAGTGGATTAATTTTGTATTTAGCTTTTTTGGTACCTCACAAAGTGGTATGTGGGTTGTAGCAAGCAGCGTATTAAATCTCCAACCTGTTATTGGGGATTTAGCTGTGAATAACATTCCAACATTCTTTGTTCCACATGATTTTGCTAATACTTCAGTCTGTCCAGAGAAGTAATGACCTGCAAGTGACCAAGATTTCTTACAAATTGGTCCAGTAACAAGTGCTGAATTAGGATATTGTTTTACAATTTCAATTGCTTTTATTAAATAATAGAAACTTGAATCACCATAACTCGATTTAGATTTATTATTGTATGGAGAAATTTCGAGATCATAAATTTGTAAAGAATTTGGATTTGCTAGTTTTTTTAAACCAAGAGCCTTGAGGTGTTTATATGTATTGAAAAGATTTTTTTTTGAACCTACCAATATAAAGTCAATATTGTTTGGCAACTTATTAGAACAAAGAGCTTTTAAAATTATTTCAGGCCCTATTCCAGATTCATCACCAACGCTTAATACAATCTTAAAAGTATTATTAGTGTTTTGTATATTCATAAAAAGTTTTAATTTATTTTTTAACTATTAAAAAAGCAGTTTTTTAGGCCTAGTTTATAGTTTTTATAAATTAGTTTATATCCAAGTGTTTCGCATAATAGTTTATTAGAGACTCTTCTATTTTCCATCCAAAAAGATTGAGCAATAGGTGATAATTCTTTTTTTGCGTCTTCAAATGATATTGGACTTGGCATTTTTAAGCCAAGTAGATCGTAACAATATTGAATTACTTCTATTTGAGAAGAGGGTTCGTCGTCTGCCACATTAATGATTTGGTGAAACTTTAAACTATCTCTGTTTTGTAATAAATAAATAATCGCATGTGTAATATCAGCAACGTGAACTCTTGAAAAAACTTGAGATTTTTTTAATATAACTCGAATTTTTTTATTTTTGATTGCTTCAAATGTAGATCTTCCAGGTCCATAGATGCCAGGTAATCTAAAAATTTGCACAGGCAAACTAGATTCAATCCATTTTTTTTCGCAATTTAATCTATTGTGACTTCTTTTCTGAAAAGGATTAGGCTGATCTATCTCAGAAACCCAACCACCTTCAGTGTTTCCATATACTCCTGTAGTAGATAAATATCCAACCCATTCAAGGGATAAATCTTGTAATTTACTTTGAAGCCTTTCTAATACGGGATCGTTACCATTTTTGTCAGGAGGTATGCAACTAAGAATATGAGTAACTCCATCAAAAATCTTTTCATTAGGAAGAATGCCATTTTCACTGTCGAAAACAAAACTATTTGGGTCACTGTTTGCACATCTTGAGCTTGTTAAAACAGTGCAACCGAATTTTCTAATAGTCTTTGCAAAAAAACTACCGCTGAAACCACATCCTAAAATTAAAAATTTACTTTTATTTCCTAGTAAACTTGCAGATTTCTTCATGCTAGGCTATAGTAGTACATATGTATTAATTGATAATGAAGACAGCTCTTAAGCCTGATTTGGAATCAAAAACTTTCTGTATTAGCAAAACTTATTCCCCTCTTATAGAGAAAGAAATAAGTTTAATTAATTTTAAATTCTACCAAAAATTATTTGTCCTTTTTATTTCATTTTCGACAATTTTAATATACCCAGAATTGCCAAAAGAATTAGAAAATATCTGTGAGAGTTATAACTCTAGAAAAATATGTAATGTTTGGTAGTCAGGCTGCTTTATATTCTGATTTATCTTTTTCGTAATTTTTATTGTTTACCTTGAAATTCGGGTTGGCCCATTGCAGTAATCTAATGGCTAATCTTAAATCTCCTTCTAACCAAGCTCTTATAGCCATTGCTCTTCGAGGATCATAAAATTTTTGCTTTCTGTACCAATACAAAGCATTTTCATCCGATTTATCTCCATTACAAGAAAGACATGCAGGGACACAGTTTTCTGTTGAACTTAAGCCTCCGTGGCTTCGTGGTATTACATGATCGATGGATTCAGATGGTTTTCCGCAATATATGCAACTTTTTCCTGTAAACCTATGAATAGATTTTCGCCATTGTCTAAATCTAAACTTAGGACATAAATCTTCTAAAAACACCGCATCATTAATATGCATTCGGCCTGTTTAATTAAATAAATAATCGCTCGAATATATCAAAAGTCAATATTGATTTATCATCTTTTAGCTGAATTTCAGCTCAAAATTATAATTTAGTGTTTTTAGATACAAATTAATATTTTTGAAAATTTTATTTATGAAATTCAAATTTTCAAATTTTTTAATAATTGTATCTTTCTAGAGTTTCGTCAGTGAATTCTTCATTAAATTCTCCATTAATTTCTTCATTGGTTTCTTCTAATTCTTTTTCTAATCTTTTTTTTCTCTCTTCTCTTTCTTTTGCTTCTTGAATTTTTCTTTGTTCTTCTTTTTCTAGATCTCTTATGAGTTGCCTATTTGGATGAAGATTGTCTAAGTATTCGATACAATAACTAAATTTGTCTTTTTCTCTTATAACTGTCTCAGTAATTTGGGCTGCTGCGTTTTTAGGTGAAACTTTGAAAAGGCCTCCTTTTTGTTTTTTGATATAAGAATATGCGGCATCCCAACTACTCTCATGATCATTACCACCATCTCTCATAGTACAGAAGATTTCTGCTCCAAATGAACTTGCATTCACTTTTGTGGTAGTAAAAGTAAAAGGAGTCAATATTCCTAAAGCCAAAAATATTAGTTTTTTCTGTTTAAAACTTTGCATTAAACTTTTTTCTTCTCTTTAAAAATATCTTTTATTGTGAATATGTCTATAGAAATTTAAGATTTTATTACTCCTAATAAATTTAAGCCCTTAACAACTAAAGGAAGAATTAAAAGCACAGTAATTAATCTAACAGCGTGAAGAGTTGCTACTGCAGCTCCTACTCCATATTCTGATCCCACAAGACTCATTCCGCTAATCCCGCCTGGCGCAGCTCCTAGAATTGTTGTTATCACATCTATATTTAGTAATCTACTTGTCCATAATCCAATTGTTAGTCCGGTTATAACAAGAGTAAAAGTTATTAAAATAGCAGGCTTCCATAAGTTTTGGATATCAACTAATGAGTCTTTTGTTAACGATGTACCAATCACTGTTCCAATTCCAATTTCTAATATCGTTCTTGTGCCAATTGGCCACTCTGCAATGTCTAATTTGTCACTTATGCTTAGGAAACTTGCACCTAATAAAGCGCCAGCTAACGGAGCTGCAGGGATACCAGTTTTGAGAGCTAAAGCTCCAAAAATTCCACCAGCAATTAAGTAATAGATGAGATTTATGTTTGGCATAATTTTTATGTTGCTTGGAAATAATATTAGTCATATTTTTTTTTGGTTGGGTTTTAATCAAATTAATTTTTTGTTTTCTCTCATAATGTCCCCTTTTATTGTCATAATATTACTTAAAGGGATTAATTTTATGTCTTCTCAAATATCATATAAATCCAATACAAGCCGAATAAAGAAAAAATTATCTTTTTTCGAGGGTGGCCACCAGCTTGAAAAATTAGAGTTTGCTCTAGCAATAGCTCAAACTAAGGGAGATGAAAAAAAATCAATTTCTCTTAGAAAAAAGATAGTTGAATTAGGTGGCAATGTTGAAGAGCCAGGAACCTAATTCAACTTTTTTCCAGATATCTTGATGCCACTGCTAATGCATCACCAGCTTGTTCAGCTGTAATTTTCTTTTGATCAAGAAGTGTATAGCTGATTGCAGAAATTACATTAACTATATCTCTATCATTTATATAACCTAAGTGTCCCACTCTGAATATTTTTCCTTTAAGGTGATCTTGACCGCCGGCAAGAAGAATATCAAATTTATTTTTTATTGTTTTTCTAAATTTTTCAGCATCTATATCTCCAGTTTCTATTGCAGTAATTGAGGGACTTAAACTTTTTTCATCAGCAAATAATTGTAGATTTAAGGACTTGACAGCATTACTCATAGCTAATTTATGTTTATCATGCCTAAAGAAAATGTTGTCTAATCCTTCTTCTCGCATCATTTTTAGGGCTTCGTCTAAAGCAAAAACCAAATTAACCGCAGGAGTAAATGGATTACTGTTATTTAAAAGACTTTTTTTATAGGATTTTAAATTCAAATAAAATTTTGGTAAATTAGATTTTTCTGCATATTCCCATGCTTTTTGGCTCATCGCTATAAAACTAAGCCCTGGTGGTATCATATATCCCTTTTGTGATCCTGATGCAACGATATCTAATTCCCATTCATCTACTGGTACATTGCAAGCTCCAAGACTTGTAACGCAGTCAACAATTGATAAAGCTGTATTATGTTCGCGAATATATGAACTAATAGTTTTCAGATCATTAATTACACCTGTTGAGGTTTCAGAATGAGTCAAAATAACTGCCTTTATTTCTTTTTGTTTATCTTCCTCTAACACTTTTTTGAATTCTTCTGGATCAAGTGGAGTACCCCATTCGGAATCAATTTTTATTACTTCTAAACCAAATTCTTTAGCAACTTTTACCCATCTTTCGCCAAATTTTCCATTTTCTCCACAAATTACTTTATCTCCTTTACTTAAAGCATTTATTATTCCAGCTTCCATTGCGGCAGTCCCACTACCAGTAATTGTTAGAACATCATTTTGAGTTTGATGAAGCCATTGTAAGTTTTTGGTAGTGCTTTCAACAAGATCTTGGAATTCTTTACTGCGATGTCCTATTGGATGCTTACTTAATGCTTGTAAAACTTTTTCTGGAACTGGTGTGGGTCCAGGAATCATCAATGATAATTTTTGTTGTATGGCCACTTTTTGAGAAATAGGTCATTCTTAGATTAGTTCTCATTATATATTTTTCAATTACTTGATTTGAAAAAAGGATTTTCTTTACCTGTTTGGGTTGCTGGAGCTGCTAGGTCAGCATTAAAAAAACTAGTAGGGTTACCATTTGATAATTATGAACTAATAAAAATTCCTAACGAAAAAAAAGAAATAAAAATCGAGATTCATTCTGTTGGCTTACTTAAAGATAACTCGCATGCTTTAGGAATTAGCTTTGCAAAGTCAGATTTAGATCTTGATATTACGCAAAATTTAGAAATATGGACAATAGCCTCTTTAGAAAAAATTTCTTTTAGTAATTCTGTTCAAACAACTCCAATAAATATTATTGCAGGATCTGGGGTTGGTATAAAAAAAGAAACATCAGAGATATGTATTTCTGATTTCGCAAAAGAAGTTATAAATAAAAATTTATTAGATATTATTCCCGAAGGCTTTAATTTGAAATTAGAAATTATTTTTCCAAATGGAGAGTTTTTAGCTGAAAGAACTAGTAATAAGTCATTTGGTATTGTTGAGGGATTATCTATTATTGGAACTTCTGCTGAGACTTATTCGAGTGCTTCACCTGATCAATTGGAAGCGGCTAAAGCTAACCTAACAAAATTAATTCAAAATGATTTTAAAGGGAAAGTTGTTTTTGTTATTGGTGAAAATGGTTTAGATTTGGCAAAAACTTATAATATTGATTTACCTATTATCAAAATTGGAAATTGGATAGGCCCATTATTAGTTGATGCCGCAATAAAAAAAGTTAAAACTGTAATTCTTTTTGGTTATCATGGAAAACTAATTAAGTTAGCAGGTGGTATTTTTCATACGCATAATCATTTAGCTGATGCAAGAATTGAGATTCTTGTTTATTTAGCTGTCCAAGAAAAGTTGCCGCTTGAAATAATAGTTAAATTATCTGCGTTAAATACTCTTGAGGATGGATTATTACTACTTGAACGATTTAATAAATCTTTAGCTGATAAATTATTTAAGAATCTATCAAATACGATAGAGAAACGTTCTTTTGCTTACGTAAATAGGTATGTAAAAACGGATATGGAAATCGCATCAATCATTTTTGATAGAAAAAGAAAAATAAGGTGGGCTGGAAATTATGGTAATAATTATTTTTCTTATTTTAAGTGAGATTAATTTTCTTATTCATTATGCTTTTGTAAATAAATTGAGCTAACTTTTATACATGAGTCAAATACCTTTAACAAAAGAACGAGATCCTTCAATATTGATTTTAGATTTCGGATCTCAATATTCTGAATTGATCGCAAGAAGAATTAGAGAAACGAATGTTTTTTCTCTTGTGGTCAGTAATTCTATTTCAATTGAGGATATTAATGAAATTAATCCTAAAGGGATCATTTTGAGTGGAGGCCCAAATTCTGTATATGAACAAAATGCTCCAAAATGTGATGAAAAAATTTTTAATTTAGGAATCCCTATTCTTGGCATATGTTATGGAATGCAATTAATGGTCAAAGAAACTGGAGGATCTGTTATTTCAGCCTCTAAAAAAGCTGAATATGGTAGAGCGCCAATTAATATAGATCTAAAATCTGACCTCCTTGCTGATGTAGAAGATAAATCTATTATGTGGATGAGTCATGGCGATTCAATTAATTGTTTGCCTGATGGATTTAATAAAATTGCTCATACTGAGAATACACTTCATGCAGCAATTTCAAATGATGTAAAGAAACTATATGGCGTACAATTTCATCCTGAAGTTATTCATTCAGAATTTGGGATGACGGTAATTAAAAATTTTGTTTATAGAATTGCTAGTTGTGCGGCTGATTGGACAACTGAAACGTATATAGAAGAAACTATTCCTCGGATAAGAGAGCAAGTTGGTAATAAAAAAGTTTTGCTTGCCTTGTCTGGAGGAGTTGACTCCTCAACTCTTGCATTTCTTCTCAATAAAGCAATTGGAAACCAGCTTACATGCATGTTTATAGATCAAGGATTTATGAGAAAAGGTGAACCAGAATTTTTAATGAATTTTTTTGATAAGAAATTTCATATAAAAGTTGAATACATAAATGCAAGGGAAAGATTTATTGCCAAATTAAAAGGGATTACTGATCCAGAACAAAAAAGGAAAATTATTGGTGAAGAATTTATTAGAGTATTTGAAGAAGAAAGCAGTAGATTGGGACCTTTTCAGTATTTAGCACAAGGTACTCTTTATCCTGATGTTATTGAAAGTGCTGGTACTAATGTTGATCCTAAAACAGGTGAAAGAATAGCTGTAAAAATAAAGAGCCATCATAATGTGGGTGGATTGCCAAAAGATTTACAATTTAAATTAGTTGAGCCATTAAGAAAACTTTTTAAGGATGAAGTCCGACAAGTGGGCGCTGCGTTAGGTCTGCCGGATGAAATTATAAAAAGGCATCCATTCCCAGGACCAGGATTAGCTATAAGAATTTTGGGAGAGGTTAATAATGAAAAACTTAATTGTTTAAGAGATGCAGACTGGATAGTAAGAGATGAAATTAAAAAAGCAGGTCTTTACAATGATATTTGGCAAGCTTTTGCAGTATTGTTACCTGTGAAAACCGTAGGAGTTATGGGTGATAAAAGGACTTATGCTTGGCCAATAGTTTTACGTTGTGTATCAAGTGAAGATGGTATGACAGCTGATTGGTCAAAAATTCCTTTTAAGATTTTGGAGAGGATTGCAAATAGAATCGTGAATGAAGTAATTTTAGTTAATAGAGTTGTTTATGATATTACAAGCAAACCTCCTGGAACTATTGAGTGGGAGTAGGTGAACAAATATTCAAACAAAAAGCCTCTTATCTTATTCTTATGTAAGAAATATTTTTAAATGAGATATTTATCGTAATGAGCGAGATTATTAAATTAAGTAGATCTACTGTTGAGAAATATCTTAGTTGTCCAAGATGTTGTGTACTTGATAAAAAATATCAAATAAAACCACCATCATTACCATTTACTCTAAATATAGCTGTAGATAATTTGTGTAAAAATGAATTTGATTACTATAGAAAAATTCAGAAGCCGCATCCTTTATTTACTGAACATGGTATTGATGCAGTTCCTTTTAAACATAATGATTTAGAACGTTGGAGAAGTAATTTTCAAGGTATAAGATATAGGTCAATTGACCATAATTATGATTTTGGTGGAGCTGTGGATGATATTTGGCAGAAAAAAAATGGTGATCTTATTATCGTTGATGTAAAAGCCACATCTAGAAATAATTTTGATTGGTCTGAGACTTTTAATAAATACGATTATGCGAAAGCTTATAAGAGACAATTAGAAATGTATCAATGGTTGTTTAAAAAAAATGGTTTTCAAGTAGCTAAAGAAGCTTATCTTTTATATTTCAATGGGAAGAAAAATGAAGAGTTTTTTAATAACCAATTAAATTTTGACTTACATCTAATTAAATTAGATTGTTCTACTTCATGGGTAGAAAATAAGATAATTGATACGGTCAATTTATTGCGTTCTGATAATTTCCCCAAACCTTCATTAAACTGTGAATATTGTAATTATTTAAAGAGGCGTTGGCAATTGTCGATAACCTAATATTTATAGGATAATTTTTTATATTTCTGGAAAAATATTGAATAAAAGATAATCTTTAAATAGATTATTAATTTTGAACTTTGATAAAATCGAAAAATTCTGAAAGAAACATAACTAATCATCTTCAACAAGATATAGTCAAAGTATCTGGTAAAACAATTTTTATTAATCCTTTTTTATATTGGCGGAGATTTGATGAAAACACTAATAGATGGCTTAGAGAACCTGGTCAAATGTCTGACGATCAAATTTCATCAAACAGGAACCGTTTTTATCCAGAAATAGATTGGGCCCATTTAAGTCATGAACAAAAGCTCATAAAAGATGCAACTGTTGAGATGTTTTTAAAAACTCTTGAATTGATAAGCACATTTCATCCATATCTTAGTTCTGGACAATTATTAGAAGTGGAGAGAAAAATGGCGATTACAAAAAAAATTCCTTTCGAAAAGTGGGTAACAAAATCTTTTGCTAAAAAAGCGAGAGTATTAGAAAATGAAAAAAGAAAATTTCAACGAGAGAGATTTTTTAGTAGTTGGAGAGAATGGTTTAGTCTTGTAAATACTCAACAAGCCATTTTGCCATTAATCGTCACGATATTTATTTCTTCATTTATTGGATGGTCTTTAGGTATATCAAAGAATAGTTGTAATCCTTATTTTGAACAAAATATAGATCAATTGAATTAATTTATTGTTGAAGTATCTAACTTAATAGAATTTTTTAAAAAGTAAATTTTTTATTTAAGATTATTTTAATTAGAATACGTATACTTAAAAAGTTTTATGAGTGAAAATTTGAATTCAAATAATATTGAAAATGATGAGTTTAATCTCAATAATGAAGATAGTGATTATAAAGATTTAATCATTAGACTTAAAAAGATAAAGACAACCATTGCTTTATTAAAAAAAACAATATTTAAATAAATCTATATTTTTGATAAAAACAAGTCCTAATAAAAAACTTATTTCATTAAAAAGACAACCATTAGTCTTACTTATTTTTTCTTCTGTTTCCTTTTTATTGATTCTATTTAGGTTAATTTTTTTACAACTTTTAAATTATGAATCTTTTAAGAAAATGTCAGATGAGAATAGGATCAGACTTATTGCTTCACAGCCAATAAGGGGAAAAATACTAGATAAAAATGGTTATGTTTTAGCAGATAGTAGAGTTAAATATTCTTTAATAATAAAGCCTCAATCTGTTAATAAAAGCAATTGGGAAAAACATAAATTAAGTATTTCTAACTTGTTTAATATTGATGGTAATGTAATTCAAAAAAAATACTCTGATGGTTTAAAAAATCAGAAACTTTCAGTAATTATTCTTGATGATTTAAATGTAGATCAAATAATTAAATTCAAGGAAAATGAAGCTAATTTAATTAGTTTTGAAATAGCTACCAATTTAATAAGAAATTATCCTTATAAATCCCTTGCTGCCCATGTAATTGGTTATACGCAGCCAATTACTGAATCAGAATACAAATTCTTATCTAAGAAGGGTTATAAATTAAATGACTTAATAGGAAGAACTGGAATCGAATATGTTTACGAAGATTTTATTAGAGGTGAATGGGGCGGAGAAATGGTTGAAGTAAATTCATTAGGAAAATTTCAAAGATCATTGGGTATAAGACCTTCAGTACAAGGTAGTGATATCCAACTAACAATCGATCTTAATCTGCAGTTAGTTGCTGAGGAAGTTCTTAAAGATAAAAAAGCTGGAGCGATAATTGTAATGGATCCAAGAGATGGTGCAATAAGAGCAATGGCAAGTAAACCTACGTTCGATTTAAATTTTTTCTCGAAGGATTTTAAACCTGAGAAAGAATATAATACACTTTTTAATTCTCCTGAAAAACCTTTATTTAATAGAGCATTAAATGCCTACGATCCAGGAAGCGTTTGGAAAATTGTAACGGCTTTAGCTGGCTTGGAAAGTGGAAAATTTCCTAGAGAAACAATGTTAGATACGAAACCATGTATCACTTATGGAAGCCAATGTTTCAGGGAACACAATGATTTAGGTTTTGGGGTAATAGGTTATGAAGATGCTTTAAGAGTTTCGAGTAATACATTTTTTTATCAAGTCGGATATGGTGCAGGAGTTGATGAAATTCATAAGGTTTCAAGAAAACTTGGTTTTAATTCTTTATCTGGAATTGAAATTTCTGAACAAGAAAATAAAGGATTTGTAGCAAGTAGTGAGTGGGCTAAAAAAGGCAGAGGGTGGGGGCAACCAGGAAGAACTCCATGGGTCCCAGAAGATATTGCGAGTATGTCTATTGGCCAATTTGTTGTTCAAGTTACTCCTATTCAAATAGCTAGAGCTTATTCTGCTATTGCAAATGGAGGTTATTTAGTTACTCCACATTTGACTAAAAAAGATGAAGAAAGTCTTTTAGATAAAAAACGTATTCCAATTGATATTGACCCTCAAAATATTCAATTGATAAAAAATGGTCTCCGGAAAGTAGTAGAATCTGGCACAGGGGTATCAATTAATTATGGAGTTTCAAATTTACCTCCAGTGTCAGGTAAAACAGGAACTGCTGAAGATGGTGAAGGTGGCTTAGATCACGCTTGGTTCGTTTGCTTTACACCCTCTGAAAATAGTGAGTTACTTGTAGTTGCTTTTGCACAGAATACTCCTGGTGGTGGATCTGTTCACGCCCTGCCAATGGCAAGAAAAATTTTAAAAGTTTGGAATGAGCAAAAATGAGATCAATTTTTAGCTATTAAAAGTTTATGTTTTTAATTTTTTCATTTGTAAAAGTCTTTGAATAATATCTTCAATAGTTTTTGTATCTATAGGTTTACTATATGACGATAAAAGTTGTCTTCCTAATACTTGACTTCCTAAATGCACTAATTGAATTCGTAATGAGGTCAGTAGTTCTAACCCTATGCCACCAGAAAATGTTGCAATTGCAATCGGTTGGCCATTAAATAAATTCCTAAAGTCATCTCCCGAAATAGAAAGCCATGCTATGAAGTTGGAGAGAATGGGAGGTATAGATCCATTATATTCAGGCGCACAAATCACCCACCTTTCAATCTTGAAAAGCTTTTTTTTTAATTCTTCTATTTCATTTGGAATATTTTCTTTGCTGTGAATTCTTGGATTAAATAATGGAATATCAAAAGTAGTAAGATCTAAAATTTCAGAACTTATTTTCAGTTTATTACTTTTTTCAAGAAATTTTTCAGAAAGTTCTAGATTTTTACCACAACTAGCCGTAATGATTATTAGATCTTTTGTTTTAGTCATAAATTAGATAAATAAATTTAATAGTTAGCACCTGTTTTGCGGTGATGAACTGCCGTTAGACTATCGGATTTTAGTATATTACCGTGTAGTACTTCGGCGTAAATTACCCAATGATCTCCACATTCCATTCTCTCTTTTACAGAAGCATCTAACCATGCGAGCGCTTCAGGAATGATTATCTGTTCATTAGGAGTTAATTCAATATTTATTCCTTCAAATCTATTTTCTCCAGGTGCAAAGGGCTTTGTGAATCTTTTCAAAGGTTCTTTAAAATCTTTTTCACTAAGAATATTTAACGCGAACGAATCTCCTATTTGCAGAAGAGACTCTACCGATCTATCTTTTGCTACTGCAATACTTAACCCAGGCGGAGAAAAACTTGCTTGACTAACCCAAGATGCAAGCATGGCTCCTTTGATATTATTCTCATCTTTGCCTTTAGAGGCTGTCAGGACACAAAGTGAACCAATTACTCTTCCAAGAGCTTGCAGCTTTGGATCCGTTTTGCTTGTAATCATTCCAGTATCTGATTTTCTGGGTTTTTTCTTTGCTTTTTTTATAATTTTTCTTCCAAAGTGAGTTCCTATTTCTTCTAACTCTTTAATCTTTGGTTTATTTGGACTAAATTTAATCCTAATAGGGTCAAAACTAAACTTAAAACCACCGTCTTTTAATTTTGTTTCAAGTAAATCTATAGCTTCGCCGCTCCAGCCAAAACTGCCAAAAATTCCTACTGGCTTATCTCTATTGCCCTCTGCTAACAATGTTCCTAGTGCACTAACTATTGGAGTTGGGGCGTGACCACCCAATGTGGGAGAGCCTATTAAATATCCATCAGCATTTTGGATGGATTTTACAAGTACATCATTAGGTGTAAATTCACAATTAATACTTTCAACTTCTACAGAGGTTCTATTTATCCCTTTTGCCAATGCATCGCCTATTGAGGCTGTGTTTCCATATGCACTGGCATATATCAGGGCGATCTTATGATTATTTGTTGAGAGATTATCTCCCCATCTAATATAGTCATTTAAAAAGCTTTTTAAGCTATATTCGATCGCGGGACCATGTAATGGTGCAATAGTTTTAATGTCATAATCGGCAATTTTTTCAGTTATTGATACTACTTGATTAGACATTGGTGCCATCAAGCAATCATAAAAATGTTTCCTATCAATTTCTGTACTAACTCGATTTGTTTCGGACCAATATTTTGATGCAATATGTGCAGAGAAAATTTTTTCACTAAGAAGTATTTCTTGATTACGTTCATAAATTATCAGGCCACCAGGCCAACGTGCTGTTGGAATAGGAATTAACTCTAGTGAAATGTTATCTAATTCTAAATTAAGTTCTTTTTTAATTATTTTTATTTCAGGTAATTGAATTTCAATGAAGTTTTCTAAGGTAGGATTTCTTTGATTCCAAAGTTCGCTAATAAGTTTATAACCTGGATTAGAGCAAGTAATAGTTGTGTTTTGAAATTGGGTGCTTATACTCTTTATAGTTTCAATAATTTGGGGATTAATATGCCCAGAAATGAAGTTGATTTTACCTAAATTAAATTGATCGCAAAACCTAGAAATTACTTTATTAAACGAATCTAAATATTGCTTCTCAGGAGGATGAATAATAAAAAGTTCCTCATGACTTCTAATGAAAAAAGTATTAAATGAGGTTCCTTTTTCAAGGTTAAATTCAAGTTCAAATCTTTCTTTATTTTGGTCTAAGAATCTTACACAAGAAAAATTTTCAGTAATTTCAAATTCTGATAAATTTTCATTTTCTGCAAGTAAGCCTATATTAATATCTGACATTTCAAAGACTTATTTTCTAATAGTGATTAGCAACTTTTCTGTGATGAACTGCTGTCTTGCATGATAAGTCAGAAACATTACCATTTTCAACAATTCCATAAATTATCCAATGGTCTGGAGTCTCTAGCCTGGAACTAACTTTACAATCTAAAAAAGCGAGTGAATCTGAAAGAACAGGTCCTCCTTCAGCGATGTTGCTAATTACATCTACATCTGCAAATCTATCAGCTCCAGGGGCAAATCTTTTTAAAAAATGTCTGAACATTTTTTGATAGTTATCTTCTCTCAGAATATTCACAACAAAACCTTTCCCAACTTGCATATATGATTCAATAGCCCTATCTTTTGCTACTGCAACTGTAATACCTGGTGGAGAAAAGCTTGCTTGACTAACCCAACTTGCGACCATTGCACTTTGTCTAAATGTAGAACCTTCGCCTTGGCTCGCTGTAACAACATATAATCCACCACTTAATCTCCCTAACGCTTTATCTAAATTTGAATCAAGGCTTTTCATAGAAGCAATATTCTTCTTTTTATTGATCAATTGACCCAAGTCAGTTCCAGCTTCTTCGAATTGTTGATAAATAATGGGATCTGGAATATTTTTGACTCTTAAGGGAGAGAAAGCTTCTTTTTGACCAAGTTCTCTTAATTTATTTGCTAAAGAATCTATAGGTTCGTCATTTCCACCAAAGGCATCATAAACTGCAGTAAATTGTTTTGGTTTTAGTGCTGCAAATAAAGTACCGAGAGATTCTTTTAATTCATTATCTGAGTCTACTGGCCATGTGGGAATGACTACTGCTTTTGATTCGGAAATTAAACTTGTTAATTCTTGCGGATCAGAAGATCTTAAATCAATTAACTGAACCTGAGCATCTGCTTTGCTTATTCCATGAGATATCGCTTGACTTAGTCGATCACAATAACCATAGTCGCTTATGTAGCAGACTGACACAAAATCATTGCCTTTGCTTTTATTACTACTCCATTCTAGATATTTTCCTTTCCATAAATTGACCTGATTATGGAGCAAAGGCCCATGACCAACAGCTATTGTTTTTAATTCCGGTAGCTTATCTATTCTTTTAATTGCTTGAATAACGCTTCTAGCGTTTGGACCCATAAGGCAATCGTAATAAAAACGGAAATCATCGTATATTTCTTTTTGGTCAGTGTCAAAAAATTCGTCAGAACAATAATGGAGCCCAAAGGCATCGCAAGTATAGAGAACATTTGTACTGTGATCGTATGAAAATATGGTATCTGGCCAATGTAAATTTGGTGCACTTATAAATTCAATGTTGTGTTCTAAACCACTATTAGGATTAGTTCCGAGATTTAAAAACTCTCCACTCTTAACCTCTAGACGTTTAAAGGGAATATGTATTTGGTCTTCAATAAATTTAAGTGCTAATTTTGATCCAACTACTGTGATATTTTGGTTTAATTCTAAAAGATTACCTATTAAACCAGAATGATCAGGTTCTGTATGGCTAGTAATTAGATAATCAACATCTTGCGGATCTACCTTTTTCAGTAATTCTTCAAACCATAATTCTTCGAACTTTGCGTGACTAGTATCAATAATTGCTAGTTTCTCGCCTTTAATAATAAAACTATTGTAAGTAGTTCCATTTCTTAAACCAAATTCAATATCAAATCTACTGCGATCCCAATCCAAAGATCTTATGGCACAAGAATCATCAGCAAAGTTTTGAGATTGAACCGTTAACTTGTTAT
The DNA here is from genome assembly GCA_902518475.1 of uncultured Prochlorococcus sp. Classification (GTDB taxonomy): domain Bacteria; phylum Cyanobacteriota; class Cyanobacteriia; order PCC-6307; family Cyanobiaceae; genus Prochlorococcus_A. The sequence continues at coordinate 25,127 of CABYGI010000007.1, forward strand.
TAGTTTGTGCCAATTTAGAATTACTTGTTTGGGCAGAGGCTATCATAGAATAATTAGCTTTATAAATTAACTTTAGTTATATAGAATATAAATCCGCGTGATTATTTTTGCGAAATAACCGAAATTACGCTTTCTTTAATTTTTAATCTTCTTATTCTTGATAAATGACATCTCAATTAATTAAAAAAATAGTTACTGGAGATGAGATAAGAAATGCTTTTTTAAAATTTTACAGTGAAAAATTACATAAAATCATTCCAAGTGCATCTTTGATTCCAGATGACCCTACGGTTATGCTCACAATTGCTGGAATGCTCCCATTTAAACCAGTTTTTTTAGGTTTAAAAGAAAGACCATCAAAAAGGGCTACATCTAGTCAAAAGTGCATCAGAACAAACGATATAGAAAATGTTGGAGTTACTGCTAGACATCATACTTTTTTTGAAATGCTTGGTAATTTTTCTTTTGGAGATTATTTTAAACGAGAGGCTATTCAATGGGCTTGGGAATTAGTTACTAATATTTATCAACTTTCTGTTGAAAATATAATTGTGAGTGTTTTTCACGAAGACGAAGAGTCTGCAAAAATTTGGAGAGATGAAATTGGTATTCATCCAGATAGGATAGTGAAACTAGGTGAGGAAGATAATTTTTGGTCATCTGGCAAAACAGGTCCATGTGGACCTTGTTCAGAACTTTATTATGATTTTCATCCTGAAAAGGGTCTGCAGAATATTGATTTAGAAGATGGAGATCGTTTTATTGAATTTTATAATCTTGTTTTTATGCAATATAATCGTGATCCTAATGGAAAATTGACAGATTTAAAATTTAAAAATATTGATACAGGAATGGGACTTGAAAGGATGGCTCAAATACTGCAAAAAAAACAAAATAATTATGAGACAGATTTAATTTTTCCTATCATTCAAAAAATTTGTGAGATTGCAAATATTGATTATTTTTCTTCAGATGATAAAAACAAAATTTCTTTAAAAATCATTGGTGATCATACAAGAGCTGTTATTCATTTAATTTCTGATGGAGTAGCAGCAAGTAATCTTGGCAGGGGATATATATTAAGAAGGCTTATTAGAAGAATGGTCAGACATGGAAGATTATTAGGTATAACAAATGAATTTTTACCTCATATTGCTACTGTCGGGATCAATTTAATGCAAAATAATTATCCTGATTTAAAAAATAATAATGATTTAATTTTGAATGAGATAAAAATTGAAGAAATAAGATTTAGGGAAACTCTTGAAAGAGGAGAGAAATTGTTAGATGAGTTAATTTCTTCAGGGAAGAAATTAATTTCTGGTTTTAAAGCTTTTGAACTTTATGATACTTATGGATTTCCTCTAGAACTGACTGTAGAAATTGCAGAAGAAAATAGTATCAGTGTAGATGTAAAGGGTTTTGAAGAAGAAATGAATGCACAAAAAGAGAGAGCTAAAGCTGCTTCAAGTAATATTGATTTGACATTAGAGGGATCATTAGAACGAGAAATAGATCTTTTTAAAAAAACTGTTTTTAATGGTTACAATTCACTCCTTTCGGAAGCTGAAATAAAGGGCATATTCTTGGATTCAACATTAGTTAAGCAAGCAAGTGAGGGGCAGAAAGTTTTAATTGTTCTTGACCAGACAACTTTTTATGGAGAATCTGGCGGGCAAGTCGGTGATATTGGAACGATATTTTCGAAAGATGTAGAGGTCTTGGTTAATAATGTTATGCGAAAGAAAAATGTTTTTTTACATTACGGAACGATCAAAAAAGGAATATTAACTATTGGACAAAAAGTTAAGACTAATGTTAACTCTTCTAATAGAGCTAAGGCTGCTTCAAATCATACAGCTACTCATTTATTACAATCTGCGCTTAAATCAGTTGTTAACGAAAGTGTCGGACAAAAAGGTTCATTAGTAGCCTTTAATAAATTACGATTTGACTTTAATTCCTCTAATCCTATTTCTAAAGATCAAATTTCTAAGATTGAGACTTTAGTAAACTCTTGGATTATGGAAAATCATGCCCTAGAAATAAAAAATATGTCTAAGAGTGAGGCTCTTGAAAAGGGCGCAGTCGCCATGTTTGGAGAAAAATATGATGATGAAGTGCGCGTTGTTAATGTACCAGGAGTTTCAATGGAACTTTGTGGTGGCACACATGTTAAAAATACATCCGAATTAGGTTCTTTCAAAATAATTAGTGAGGAAGGAATTTCAGCCGGAGTAAGAAGGATCGAAGCATTATCAGGTCAATCAGCATTAGATTATTTCAGTGATAGAAATGCTTTAGTAAATCAACTAAGTGATTTGTTAAAAGCAAATCCTAATCAACTTTTTGAAAGGGTTAATAATTTGCAAGCAGAGGTTATTAATAAAAATAAAGAGATACAAAAAATGAAAGATGAAATTGCATATTTTAAATACTCTTCTATAAAATCATCCGCGGAAATAGTAAATTCTTTTTCAATTTTAGTAAATAAGATTGATGGCTTAGATGGGAATTCTTTGCAATCTGCAGCACTTAATTTAACTTCTCATTTGGGAAATAAAGCAATAGTGATTCTTGGGGGAATACCAAATCCAGAAAATAGAAAGTTGTTATTTGCAGTTTCTTTAGGTGATGATGCAGTAAAAATAGGATTGCATGCAGGTAAATTAATTAATGAGATTGCAAGAATTTGTTCGGGAGGTGGAGGAGGAAAACCCAACTTTGCTCAAGCAGGTGCTAAAGATATTGATAAGTTAAGCGATGCTTTAGATTATGCTAAAAATTATTTGCAAAAAACATTAGATTGTCATTCTGATAAATAACTACTTTTTCTGAGACTAATTTCGATTTGATCCATCAATTTCCTTGCTTCTTCAATAGTTAATTTTTTTTGATCAATTGCTGATTCAGTATTAATTCTTATAGATTCGACCAAAGAAGCTGAACTGTAATCTAATAATTGTAAAATTTCAGATTTACTGTCCTCTTTAATAATATTTTTGACCTTGTATGAATCATCTTGATTTATGTCTATATGAACAACGTTTGTACTGCCAAATAAATTGTGCAAGTTTCCTAATGCTTCTTGATAGGCTCCAGTCATAAAAATGCCAATTAAATAATCTTCATCTTCTTCTGGCTTATGTAGATTTAGTAATGATTTAATTTTTCCATCATTAATAAAATTATTTAGTTTCCCATCTGAATCACAAGTTAAATCTGCAAAGTTGCCTTTGCAGAACGGCTCCTCTAAGTGCCTATGTATTGGTACTATTGGAAAAATCTGATTTATTGCCCAGCTATCTGGAATAGATTTAAAGATAGATAAATTTGCATAATAAGTTGATGCTAAAGTTTCTGTAATTTCAGATAAATCAGGGTGATTGATTTCATCATTATTCAGGTTATTAGAAATTTCTTTTGCGCAAGCCCAAGTAAGTTCTTCGGCATAAGCTCTTTCTGCTAAACTTAAAAACCCTAATCTAAAAGCGACTAAGCAATCTTCTTTAAACTTTTTTGCATCATTCCATAGTTCAATTATTTGAGATAAATTTATTTTTTTATTTTTAAGTTTTTTTAATTCATAGAAAGTTTCAAGTAAATTTGAAATTATTAATTGTTGATTTTTATTATCAAAAATTTGAAGTTTGGAACTGACATGGCTTGTTCCTAAGACATTAAAAATTAAAACTGAACAATGACTAATTATTGCTCTTCCACTTTCTGAGATTATGGTTGGATGCTTTATATTATTTAATTCACATGAATCCTTAATAGTTGCAATTACATCGTTTGCATAATTTTGAAGAGAATAATTAGTAGAGGTGTTTGAAGAGGTTTTAGTTCCATCAAAATCTATTCCTAATCCTCCTCCTACGTCGATATATTGCATTGGGGCTCCTAGTTTGCATAGTTCAACATATATTTGACTCGCTTCTTGTAATGCATCTTTGATCACAGCAATATCACTTATTTGACTGCCTACATGAAAATGGAGCAATTTCATTTCGTTGATAAGATTTGCTTCTTTTAATTCTTTTATTGTCAACATAATTTCTGGAATTGATAATCCAAATTTTGAATTATCTCCAATAGATTTTCCCCACCTACCACTACTTTTACTTGATAACTTTGCTCTAATTCCTATCAATGGAGTCGCATTAAGTTCTTGAACTGCTTTAATAATTCTTTTTACCTCATCTCGTTGTTCAATAACAATTATTGGATTTTTGCCAAGTTTTCTGGCCAAAGTAGCAATCTCAATATATTTTTTATCTTTATATCCATTGCATATTAATAATGAATTTTGGTTTTCAAGAAGTGCAAGGCCAATTAATAGTTCTGATTTACTTCCTACTTCTAAACCAAAATTCCATTGGCTACCAAACTCTATTATGTTTTCTAGGACATTTTTTTGTTGATTACATTTGACAGGAAAAACGCCTTGATAAATGTTCTTATATTTATAGGTTGTTATTGCTTTTAAAAAAGATTCATGTAATGCATTTATGCGATCTTTCAAGATATCATTAAATCTTATGATTAATGGAGGATTTATTTCTCTACTCTTAAGTTCTTTGACAAGCGTAAAAAGATCAATCTTATTTTCAGATTTTATGTCTTTTGTTACTGATATATTTCCTTTGGAATTTATAGAAAAATATTTATCTCCCCATTTGTCTATGTTATAAGTCGAAATACTATCTTCAATAGTCCAAATATTCTTTAATTTTTTCGGCTCAAAATTGGTCAATTTATGTCTAAATGATTAATAAATGTTTTTGAAAAAAACTCAAAACAATATCTTTTATTTTAATGATTACTTGCCAAGTTACCACCCAAAAGTTGAATATACATAGAGTGATTATTAACTAAATGACCAAAGAGAGAACCTTTATTGCAATTAAACCAGATGGAGTTCAAAGAGGATATGTGTCTGAGATTATTGGCAGATTTGAAAAAAAAGGATTTAAATTGGTTGGATTAAAGCAATTAATTCCTTCAAAAGAACTTGCTCAAAATCATTATGGAGTACACAGAGAAAGACCCTTTTTTGGTGATTTAGTAGACTTTATTTCAAGTGGGCCTGTTGTAGCAATGGTGTGGGAAGGCGAAGGAATTATTTTGAGTGCTAGAAAACTCATAGGTGCAACAAAACCACTGGAAGCAGAGCCTGGAACAATTAGAGGTGATTTAGCTATTGATATTGGGAGGAATATTATTCATGGTTCTGATGGAGAAGATACAGCAAAATTTGAAATTGATCTATGGTTTAAAGAAGAGGAATTATGTGAGTGGGAAACTTCTGATTCGAAATGGCGATCTGAAAATTAAAATTTAAATTTCAAATCTATCCAAACTAAATTTTTCTAAAAAGCTTTTTTCTATTTCTTTTAGACTTTTATTTTGAACTATTTTCAAAAGAAGATCACTTGTTATTGCAGAAAATAAAACTCCATTTCTGTAATGTCCTGTAGCTATAAAAAGGTTTTCAATTTTTGATTTTCCAATTATTGGTTTAAGGTCTGGAGTGCAAGGTCTAAATCCCCACCAATGTTCCATTTGCGGCCAATTAATAGCTTCTGGCAATAAGGAGCGAATGCCTTGTTGTAGTTGTTTTATTCCATCAGGAGTATTACCCTGATTAAATTTTGAATCTTTTTCAACTGTAGCTCCAACGATAATAAGTCCATCATCACGAGGAACAAGATAAGTTTTTGGACCAAAAATAACTCTTTTCAAAAAATTTGTTGGACCTTGTATTGATAGCATTTGTCCTTTTACAGGAAAGACTGGAATCTTATTAAAAATTTTTTTACTCCAAGCACCACTACATATAATTGCTTTTTGACAGTTAATTTTTTTAAGTTCCCCAGTGGCACATAAAACTTTTGCACCAGTAATTTTATTTTCTTCTAATGTCAAATCCTCTACTTCTGATCCTTCTTGAAATTCAACTCCATGCAAGGAGCATGCTCTCTCTAGAGCACGCATCAATCTTCTTCGGTTATCTATTTGACCATCTTGTTCAAATAGTAAACCATATTTCCAAATAGAATTCATCCCATTAATTTCGGTTTGAAGGTCTCTGTGATTTAAATATTTTCCATATTTAAAAGTGGGAAACTTTTCAAGATCTTCTTGATTTTTAAAAGGGACCACTATCCCACATTTTTTTAAACCACATCTAATATTGCTGTCTTGTTCAATACTTTTTATCCACTTTGGAATTAGACTTTGACTTTCTTGGCCAAATTTTAGCAATTCATCTTCGAGCCCTTCGGCATGAGTAGCTAACATACCTGCAGCAACAAATCCAGCTGATTCATTTCTGTTTTTGCTTAAAACTAAAACTTTGAAATTATTTCTAGCAAATTCATAAGCAATAGATAAACCAACAAGTCCACCGCCAATAATTAATATTGAATTTTTTGTTTCTTGTGTCATTTAATAAATAATATTATTATTTGTGTTTTTGTCCTGTTTTCCTTGATATCCAATAATATTAATAAAAAGACTTTTGATAATGAACAATTTGGAATCTTGGGAAGCTGTAATTGGTTTGGAAACCCATGTACAGCTTAATACGAAAAGTAAAATATTCACATCTGCGTCAACAGCTTTTGGTGATGCTCCTAATACGCATATTGATCCTGTAGTTTGTGGATTACCAGGGACTCTTCCAGTTTTGAATGAGACTGTTCTTGAGTATGCTGTGAAAACTTCTCTAGCATTAAATTTAAATGTTGCAGAACATTGTAAATTTGACAGAAAACAATATTTTTATCCTGATTTGCCCAAAAATTATCAAATTTCACAATTTGACGAGCCACTAGCTGAAAATGGCTGGTTAGAGGTTGAAATAATTGAAAAGGACAAAGAACCTTATATCAAAAAAATTGGTATAGAAAGGCTTCATATGGAAGAAGATGCAGGAAAACTAGTCCATTCAGGAAGTGATAGATTAGCTGGTTCTAAGTATTCTTTAGTTGATTACAATCGGGCTGGAATCGCACTTTGTGAAATTGTAAGTAAACCAGATATTAGAACAGGCAAAGAGGCATCTGAATATGCTGCTGAGATTAGAAGAACAGTGAGATATCTAGGAGTTTCAGATGGAAATATGCAGGAGGGTTCATTAAGATGTGATGTCAATATTTCAGTAAGAAAAGGACCGAATGCTCCTTTTGGTACCAAAGTGGAAATTAAGAATATGAACTCATTTTCTGCAATTCAAAAGGCTTGTGACTATGAAATAGCTAGACAAATAGAAGTTTACGAAAATGGAGGGAAAATTTTCCAAGAAACAAGATTATGGGACGAATCAAAGCAATTGACGAAAAGTATGAGATTAAAAGAAGGTAGCAGTGATTATAGATATTTTCCTGATCCTGACTTAGGACCAATTGAAATAACAAAAGCCCAACAAGAACTATGGTTTAAAGAACTACCAGAATTACCTTCGAAGAAAAGAAATAAATATGTAAGTGAATTTGGCTTGTCTGCATATGATGCAAGGGTAATTTCTGACGAAATTAACATGGCAAAATTTTTTGAAGAAACTGTAGCTAATGGTGCTGAGGCCAAATTAGCTTCAAATTGGGTAACAAGTGATATTGTGGGTTATTTAAAAGCAAATAAACTTAGTTTTAGTGACTTAAAACTTAGTCCTGAAAATCTTGCTGAGATGATTAGTATGATTTTGAATAGCACTATCAGTGGAAAAATTGCAAAAGAAATTTTACCTGAATTAATTCAAAAAAATATTTCTCCGAAAAAATTAGTTGAAGAAAAAGGGTTGGCTATGATATCTGATTCTTCAAGTATTTTACCGATAATTGATGAACTTATAACTGAACATCCGGATGAGGTTGAAGCATTTAGAAATGGTAAAACTAAACTTCTTGGTTTTTTTGTTGGTCAACTAATGAAAAGAACAAAAGGTAAAGCTGATCCGAAACTTGCAAATAAACTTCTTGCAGAAAAATTGAATAGCTAAAGCTTCAAAGAAGTTCGTTTATTGTTTTGATCCATTTGTTATGATCATCTGAATTATCTAAAATACTGTTTGAAAATTTTCTTTTTTCTTCAAAACTTAATTGAAGATTTATAGTTTTATATGCTTCTATTTCACTAATTTTATCTCTTTTCATAAGTCTTGTTATTTGAAGTTCTCTAGGACATTTAACTAACCATATCTCTGTGCAGATATCTTCAAATTTTGCTTCAAACAATAATGGAATAACCATTACAATAGTTTGATTATTTTTGTATTGACTGCATTCTTCTATCATTTTTTCTTTAATTAATGGATGAAGCAGTTTTTCAATCCAATCTTTACTTTCTGAATGTCCAAAAATGATTTTTTTTAAAAGCTTTCTGTTTATTTCTTTTTCTGAATTATTTTTATGATCAATTATTTGATTACCAAAATAGTTTAGGATTTTTTTATATCCATATGTGTTTGGTTTGGTTAATTCTCTTGATAAATTATCTGCATCTACTATCGGGATATCTTTATGTTTTCTTATGTAATTTGTTATCGTTGTCTTCCCAGTTGCAATACCTCCTGTTAAACCAATTCTTCTTTGGTTATTTTTTAATTTTTGAAGAATATCCATATATTTAATAATAATCTAATTATCTGTTTCTTTAGCATTAAAGAGTAGTTAATATGAATTAAAATATAAAAAGATTGAGCCAGTCTTATCCTATTTGGTCGTTTGTTGATGAAGGTAATGAAAAACCTAGTGGGTTCCTTTTTGCAGGAATATCTGCGGGATTAAAAGCTTCTAATAAAAAAGATTTAGCGCTTATATTAGCTCCAGAAGGAAGTATTTTCAGCGGGATGTTTACCCAATCTATAGTTCGTGCTTCATGTGTAGATAATTGCGAAGAGAGGATTAAAAAAACATTGGGGTTTGCACGAGCAATAATTATTAATTCTGGTCAAGCAAATGCATGTACAGGAAAACTTGGCCTTCAACATTTTCAAATTGCCACAGCAAAGGTTGCAGAACTATTAGGAATTAAAGAAGAAGAAGTTTTAATGTGTTCAACTGGTGTAATTGGTGTTCCTATCAAAATTAATTATTTAGTGAAAAATTTACCGAATTTAGTTAGTGATTTAATAGATAATAATTTTCAAAATGCAGCACAAGCAATCTTAACTACTGATTTGACGGTTAAAAAAGTTGCAATAGAGGCGATTATTCAAGGAAGAAAGATAAAAATAGCAGGATTTGCAAAAGGTTCAGGAATGATTTACCCCAATATGGCTACCATGCTTGCTTTTTTAACCTGTGATGCAGGGATTGAAAAAGAAGAATGGGACAAAATCATTTCTGTTGCGGCTAAAAAATCTTTTAATGCAATATCAGTTGATGGAGAGACAAGCACAAATGATTCATTCATTGCGATAAATTCAGGAGAGAAAATTGATAAAAGATTTTTCCCAATTATCCAAAAAGGCATTGATATTGTTTGTCAAAACTTGGCAAAAAGTATTGCAAGGGATGGAGAGGGAGCAAATTGTTTATTGGAAGTTTTGGTTCAAAGAGCAAAAAATACTGATGATGCAATTATGGTTGCTAAATCAATTTGTAATTCTGCATTAGTAAAAACCGCAATACATGGTTGTGATCCTAACTGGGGAAGAATCATTTCTGCTGCAGGTAATTCTGGAGTTCAATTCAACCTCAACGACGTTGACTTGTATATAGGTAACGCTCAGATTTTGGAAAAGGGCAAGTTAAAGAAATATGATTCGCAAAAAGTCACAGACTATATTAAGTCCAGAATGGGGGGTAGATATTTAGTTGATGATATTGTCCAAATTACTATAAATCTAAATTCTGGCGAATCGAAAGGCAAGGCTTGGGGATGCGATCTTTCTAAAAAGTATGTTGAAATTAATAGCGAATATATGACGTAAATAATTGATGTTTGGGTTCAATTTATATTTTAATTAAAGTCCCAAAAAGATAAATCTTTTGAGACTGTTATGAAAATGTGATTTTATTTATTAATTTTTTTCAAGTTTAATCCTTTGTTCATTTCTCGAAAATTAATAGTATTAGATGCTAAGTCGTTTGATTCAACTTTTCCTAATGCTACTTTTTCTATTCTCTCTAATCTTGCTAAAAGTTCTTGGTTCTGTTCTTCAAGTGAGATAATTTTTGTTTGCAATTCTTTTTCTTTCATGCTTATTAGTTCTGAATTGACTGGCTTGCCTAATTTCCAAATGAATCCTGCTCTTGCTGAAAAAGTATCTTCAAAATCTCCTGCATATGCTTGACCAGGTAAATTTATAGATGCTGCATAATTAACTGATAAAGAGTTATTAACCTTAGAAGCACAACCTCCTGAAAATGCAACGCTTCCACCGTGGGTGCCAGTACCTACACCACAAGAAAGAGTTGTATCAGTAGGTACTGTTGGTAATCCAGTTAACGCTGCACTTAATGCTCCAACATTATTAATAGATTGTTCAACATCTCTTCCATTTATTAATAATTTACTGCCATTGGTTACATCAATTGGAATTTTGTTCCCGTTTGCATCAGTAGCGTAAAGTTGCTGTCTACCATTTCTCTCTCTTGTGACTAAAGAATTTTCTCCAATATGTACTTCCCCAGTTGAAGTCTCTTTTATAAGATCTTTCCCATCAACTGATATACCTTCAGAATCGATCACAACTTCCATATCTGAACCACCTAATGAAATACTTTTTTCGTCAGTAGTAGCACATGTGGTCCCGTCTGAGGATGTGCATTTCTTTTGAATTTTTTCAGCACCTAAATCAGGCATTGGAACAAAAATTGGCTGAGCTCCATCACCAAGTCCTGTGATTTCTTTCCATCCAGTTATTGTTTCTGTTTTTACATCAAAGACTCTTACTCTGAGTTTATTACTCCCATCTCCTCTTGGACCTTCTCTGAAATAAATTTTACCATCAAGATTATCTACACCTATATCACTTGCAGTTATGCTATTTCCGGGTCCTCCACCCTGAAAAATGTCTTGTTGGATAAGACTTGCTGAGCCATCAGTGGAAATTTTATATAAGTGTAAACCACTTAATTGTGATTGAGGGTCTTCGGCAACTGCGTATGAAAATATCCTTTTAACCGCATCAATTTCTGTTGCTTTTGTTGTACCCAAGGGACTAAATATAAGCGTAGTTGTGCATAATGATGCAAATAATTTTTTAAATGTTCTTTTCACGTAATTAAGAAAAATTTTAATTATTATACAAATTTTTAATTCTTAGTAGGTGTAAATACTTACACTTTTATTTTTGGTCTAATGGAATTTTTTATATGTTTCTATTTTTTTGAGATAAGCAAGAAATTTTCATTATCCAATTTAAAAATGAAGTCTAATTCTTTTAGATAATATGAGCTGACTCTGTAAACATAAATAAGATCTCAGAAGTTGAACTTAAATGCTTCAATAGTTTTTTTAAAATATCAAAAATTGTGATTATCTTCTAATTATTAACTTTAGTCATAGCAATGTTTACAGGAAGATTTATATACTATTGCCTTAAGGTTGCTATTGATAGAGACTTATACTATTTAATTTGAAGAAAATCTATTGGTAAATATTCATTTACATAAAGGAATAATACTGTTAAAGATCCGATTACAGAACCAAGAAAACCTCCAAAAAAATTTAGTAAAAATCTAGATTGTGCAGTTATTATTTTTTTGTTTTTTTCTTCTTCTTCAAATTTAGGAGAATCAACTACTTTTAAGCGCTGATTGGTTGTTGGTTGTTTAAGTTGTTGGTGTCGGATGAGGGCTTCGAAATCAGGCATGGAATTTGTGAGGCAATTGAACAATAAGCAGACCAGCCCGACATTCGACGAGGATCTGATCTGCCTAAATCATCTACAGCTTCAAATACAGCATTGCCCGAGGCTTCTGCTTTATCAAAAGCTGAAAGTAAGGGTATAAATGTATCAAAAACATATAAACCAAAATTTTCTAGAGCAGCTTTGGCTTGTTGCGCTGCTTTTTGCTGTCTAAAATCAACTTTTACTATTACTACTGCATGGTTAACTTTTAAGTTGCTTAACAAATTAGCTAATTCAACAGTTAATTCTACTGATCTTGCTTTTGCAGTTGTAGGTAAGATAACTAAATCTGAACCATACGCTAAGTGTTTAAGTTCTTCTTGATCACTGCTAGCCTGTCCATCAGTTATTACGATTTCTGATGATCTTGATGCTTTAGCAGCTGAACTGACTGGAAAAACTGGAAATGGAAGATTACCTCTTGATGAATATGCTAGTGCAGATCTATTCTTGTCGGCATCGACGATGCAAACTTTTTTACCTTCAGAATGCCAAACACTAGCAAGGTGAATACTTGTGCAGGTCTTAGCTACCCCCCCTTTTTGTCCGCAAACGGTAATGAACAATTTTTTATTTGTATTTCTCTTACTTTGGAGAATAATTTCTTAATGTCAAGAGAAATTGATTTTTAATGATTTAAAACTTATTTTTTGAAATATTTTAAAGAGGTTAATATTTTTAGATAACCTTATAAAGTTCTTTGTTTAAATTTGATAGTGAAGAAAAGAATTGGATTAGGTACTTGGTCTTGGGGGAATAAGCTTTTTTGGAATTACAACTCAACAAATGACGATGATTTGCTTGAGACATATAATGAAGCGTTAAGAAGAGGTTTTGATCTAATTGATACTGCAGATTCTTACGGCACTGGGAATCTTCAGGGTAGAAGTGAATTATTGATAGGCAAATTTTTACTAAATACTCCGTCTGCAAAGAAAAAAAGAATTCAAGTAGCAACCAAACTTGCCCCTTATCCTTGGAGAATTGGTGACAAAGGTTTTAACAAACCTTTTATGAAAAGTTTAGAGAGACTTAATAACAAATTAGATATAGTGCAATTACATTGGTCAACAGCAAAATACAATCCTTGGCAGGAGTTAGGGTTGTTGAATAATCTTTGCGATTTAAAAGATCAAGGCTTTGATTTTGAAATTGGTTTATCAAATATAGGTCCTCAGGGGTTAAAAAAATTAATTAATTTTTTGGCAAAAAGAAATCAGAGGCTTAAAAGCGTTCAGATACAGTTTTCTTTGCTTGCTCCCGATTTAAAAAAACAACATCAGGTAAAAAAAATTTGCGAAGAAAATAATATTGATTTTTTTGCATATAGTCCTTTGTCTTTTGGAATACTTTGTATTGATCCAGATAAAGAAGAAAATCAAGATTCAAGTTTTATTCGAAATGCTTTATTTGAAAACTACAAAAAACCAACATATGAATTGCGAAGGTGTCTAAAAACGATTGCGAATAAAAGATCAGTTTCTCAAGCTCAAGTAGCAATTAACTGGTGTTGTTATCAAGGAACTATTCCATTGGTTGGAATGCGAAAGAAATCCCAAGTTATAGATGTGTCAAATGTATTCAAGTGGAATTTAAATAAAAATGAATTTAAAGTACTTCAGGAAGCTTCAAAAAATTGTTTAAAAAAAATGCCAAAAAATCCTTTTTCGAGTAATTAATTAAATCTTTAGCTAGATATTTTCTTATTTTTTTTTTATTTGATAACCACTATTCCATAGTTCATTGGGAAATTTTTCACCAGTGAATCTAATTACTTTTGGTTTGAGATTTATTATCAATTCATTTAGTTTTTTATTAGATTCCATTTTGCAAGATTGGATTTTTTAATAAGATAAATTAATTTAAAACTTATCTTCTCGGTATTTATACTTATAAAGTTAAAAAAATTCTTTTTAATACAAGCAATTGCAGCAATATTTACACACTAATAAATTATCTACTACAACTTCCAAGTTATTTAAAAAAGTGGAGTCCTTCCAGACTCCTAGTATCATTTGGTTGATAAGGCTGATATAACCCCATCTCCATTAGGATCAAGCAGCAACTGGTGCTGTTTGACGGGAGAAACTAACGATTTTGTTAGCATTTGTGTTTTTGCCCTAACCGAGCCGGCTTCAGTCATCTTCCTTATGCCCCGTCGAAACCATTACAACCCCAAATAGTGGAGTTGAGCGGAATCGAACCGCTGTCCGAAACATCGGTTGAGATCACCTAGTCCAATTGGACATTTATATTCTGACAGGCAAAATGGTTATTGAATAGTTTTTTTACTAAGTTTTATCGTATATGAATGTAGTGGCATGTTCTCCGGAGGGACTAGAGAAATCTTTAGCAGAAGAAATTTCAGATTTAGGCGGCTTTAATATTAATACTTATAAAAGATTTATTAATTTTGAATGTGATTTTGAAACTTTTTATAGAGTTCATTTTTATTCTAGGTTAGCTTTTCGTTTTTATAGAAAAATTGCAAGTTTTAATTGCTATGACAAGCAATCTTTATATGCGGGGGTTAGAGATTCATTTGATTGGTTAAATTGGTTGCACTTTGATAAAACGTTTAATGTTCAAGTAACTGGGAGAACATCTTCTTTAAGTCATACTCATTTCACTGCTCTTGAAGTAAAAAATTCTATAACTGATATGCAACAGGCAGTTTGGAATAAAAGATCAAATATTTCTCTAGATAATCCTGATTTTATAATTCATCTGCATTTAAATAATAATAAAGCAATTCTCAGTCTTCAGAGCAGCGTAGAAAGCTTACACAAAAGAGGCTATAGACCCGCAATTGGAAATGCTCCATTAAAAGAAAATTTAGCTTCTGGATTAATAAATATGACTCAATGGAATGGCAAAGTTCCATTAATAGATTTTATGTGTGGCTCGGGTACTTTTTTAATTGAGGCAGTCAACCAATTCCTTGGAGTTCCTATAAATATTGATCGGGTATATCTTTTTGAGAATTGGTTGGACTTTAGGAAAGATATTTATCTTAATGAAAAAAATAAGGCAAAAAATAAAATTATAAATTATGAAAAATTACCAAAAATAATAGGGTGTGAAATTAATAAAAAGGTTTTTGAGCAGGCGAATGTAAACATATCATTGGCTGGACTCGAAAATTATATTGAGCTTATACATAATGATTTTTTAGCACTCCAATTAAGTTGCACACCTGGGATAATCATATGTAATCCTCCATACGGCAAAAAATTAGGCGATGAAAATGAATTGATTTGTTTATATGAACAAATGGGAATCTTCCTAAAGAACAATTTTTCAGGTTGGGAATTTTGGCTGCTAAGTGGAAATCCAAAACTAACAAAATATTTGAAAATGAAATCCTCATTGAAAATTCCCGTTAGCAATGGGGGAATAGATTGTAGATGGATAAAGTACTTAATAAGGTAATTTATTTTTTGCCTAAAACTGCCTTTGTTGTCTTGCCTAAACCCTCTAGTGTTTGAGGAAGATAAGGTCCTTTAGCTAATTTTCCTCCAAGCTTTAGACTTAAGCCTGCAAGAAATAAATCGATAAATATTATGAGTAATAAATTATATTCAATATTCCAGTTATTATATTTAGTTAGAAAAAGATAAAAAATAATATGAATGCAAATTAGTACTAATAATAATAATGTACTGCCAATTGCCAAAAATATTCCACCACTAATTAATCTTCTTTTTTCTCTATCTACTTCTTGAAGAGCTATTCTTACATGCAAATCCATCACTGAACTCGCGATCGCTGAAATTCTCGAGGCGGTACTTGCAAAGTTTTTATTTTTTGGTTTTTCCATATTATTTTCTGCCACTGTTAAGGAGAGTTCCTATTAGTAAACCAATACCAGTCGCAATAGCAATAGATAATAGTGGTTTTTTTCTTATTGGATTTTCTATTTTTGGTCTAAGTGTATTGTTAAGTTCTTCTAATAACTCTTCTAATTGACTTTCGATAGGTAAAATTTTTTCTGATATCTCCCAATTGTTTTCTCTTATTGAATCAATGATTTCAAATAGTTGGCGTTTTATTCCAATTGCTGAGGTTCCACTATGGCTAGCTATTACTTCAACTAGTTCATCAATACTCCCTTTTGTAGATTCAAGGGTTTGTTTAGCAATAGTAGGCCATTTTTCTTTTATTAAAGGTATTAAACTGTCAATTTTTTCAAGCAACCATTTTTCCGAGATAACTTCTTGTTCAGGAAGTTTAGAGTTATCCTCTTTTTCTTCTACTTCTTTGGGAGGGTGGTAAGTCTCCATTATTTAAACTTATTTATTTTAAGATTAGACCCTATTTTCTTAATTTGGAACCCTTATCTAAAGAATTGTCGGATTTATATAGAATAAAAACATATAAAAGTTTATTTACATTTTATTTATCTAGTCTGTTCTGCAAGAAGCTTTTGTTAAGCTATTACTGAATTTATTAAATTAGTTTAAATTTCATCATGGATATTACATTTGCATCATTATTTTTTGCATCTCGCACAATCCCTACAGATTTTGGATTGGTAGCTGCAGCTATCGCTGGAGCTGGAAGTTTGCTATTCATTGCTTTAAGATTTGTTCCTGATGCAAGTAATTAAATAATAGGAACCATCTTTAAGAAAATATATCTTTATCTCAACTTTGTTTTGAAAAAAAATTCGATTTATTTATCAACTAGATTATGAATCGATGGGTTTTACTTGAACATAAAGTTTACTCTGCTAATTCTTTTGATATTCATTATGATTTTCTTGTTGAAAATGGCATAGATTGTTTAACTTGGAAATTTTTAAAACTACCTTTATTAAATCAAGCTTCTATAGAAATTTCTAAGCAGCCAAATCATAGAATTGTATGGCTATCAAGGATAGAGCATGAACTCTCTGATGAGAGAGGGTTTGTAAAAAGAATTGATCATGGAATATTTAAAAACGTTTCTAATAAATTAGACTCCGAATATTATCGATTCATTTTGGATGGTGAACTTCTTTATGGTTTGTTTGAAATTTCGGGAAATTCTTGTAGATTGAGCAAAAATTATTAATATTCATTTATAAATAAACGTAATATTTCTATTGAGAATTTTTACAAATTAGTTATTCTAATTAAGTTATTGAGACTTGAGATTGGTACATATCAATCAGGTCGAGTTTGAAAATTTTAAATCTTTTGGGGGAAATGTAAAAATTCCTCTTGAAGAAGGTTTTACCGTGGTTACGGGTCCTAACGGTTCCGGTAAAAGTAATATTTTAGATGGAATTTTATTCTGTTTAGGTCTAGCTAATAGTAGAGGGATGAGGGCTGAAAGATTACCAGATCTAATAAATAATTCCAAAGTTAAAGAGGGTAAGTCATCAGAAACTTCTGTATCGGTAAAATTTAATATTCAAGATTGGTCTCCTAGAGAAGATTTTCCGCCATTGGAACTTGAAGAAGAAGAAATTGCTCTTAATAAAGGTCAAAAAGAATGGATAGTTTCTAGAAAATTAAGGCTTATGCCGGGAGGGTCTTATGCTTCTACTTATACTTCTGATGGAAAACAATGTACCTTGCAACAAATACAGAGAATATTAAGAGATATTAGTGTTGATCCTGATGGAAGCAATGTTGTTATGCAGGGTGATGTAACAAGAATAGTATCAATGAATAATAAGGAGAGAAGAAATCTTATTGATGAATTAGCAGGAGTCGCACTTTTTGATACAAGAATAGAACAAACTAATGCAAAATTAAATGACGTTTTTGAAAGACAAGAAAAATGTGAAATTTTAGAAAATGAATTGCAATCTAGTAAGAATAAGCTGGAAAAAGAATGTGAAAAAGCAAAGATATATAAAGAGTTAAAGGCAAAACTACTTCAAATAATGGAATTAGAGAAAGTTCTTATTTTTGATAAACAAGTTAAGCATGTTGAATCTATAGAAAAAAAAGAAAGTGAAATTGAAAAAAATAAAATATTATTTAATAAACAAAAGGAATCTATAAGTAATGAAATATCAGTCTTAGAAGATGCTTTAAAAGTACTGGTTGATGAGCTTAAGGATAAAGGAGAGGATAAATTGATAAAAGTAAATTCTGATATTGGAAGTATTAATACTGGCTTGAGAGAACTTGATAGGATTTCAAATTTGAATAAAGAAGAGGGTATTAAATTACAAAAGCAGAGAGATGAGATTGCAATTTCTAAGAGGAATATCGAGTCAGAAAAGATGAGACAAGAAAATTTTGATGATAATTTTTTAAATCAATTGAACTTGCAAATTGATGATCTCACTTTAAAACATAAACTGTCCAGAAAAAAACTTTCTGATGCGGCTGGAGAATCTGGAGAATTTTCAAAACAAAGTATCAAATTAAATGCTGAGCTTGAAAGTATAAAAAATCAAATTAATCCTTTGGAAATAAAAAAAAGAAAAATCCAAGAAGAAACTATTCAAAATAATATTCAAAAAGATGAGATATTGTCTCAGATTGACTCTTTAGAATTAGAAAAGCAGAAACTTTTTGAGGGAAATCAAAGAAAAAAAGAGACATCCGATACAAAGAATAAAAACTTGGTAAGTAATAGCTCAGAAATTAATTCTTTAAAAAATGAAATTGATTTATTAATTAAAACTAAATCAAGGCTAAACAATGAGCAATTGAGGCTTGAAAAGGATTTATCTAGATTCGAAAGCAGGAAGGAGGCTTTAAATGAATCTAGAGGTTCATATGCTTTAAGAATTATCTTAGAGGCAGGGTTAGATGGTATACATGGTTATGTAGCTCAACTTGGAGAGGTCAGTGAGGAAAATAGATATGCATTAGAAATTGCTGCAGGAAATAGATTAGGACAAATTGTTGTTGACAATGATCATATTGCCGCTAAAGCAATTGAAATACTTAAAAAGAAGAAAGCGGGAAGATTAACTTTCTTACCTTTAAATAGAATTAAATGTCAAAAAAAGAATTATGCAATTTCAAGATTTGAAAATAATAGGGAGAATGGATTTATTGATAAAGCTATTAATCTTATTACTTTTGACGAAGTCTATTCAGATGTTTTTCGATATGTTTTTGGAGATACTTTGGTTTTTTCAGACTTATCTTCAGCTAGGTTATCTACACAAAAAAATAGGTTGGTTACTTTAAGTGGTGAATTATTAGAAGCAAGTGGGGCTATTACAGGAGGCAGTAAGTTAAATAAAGATTTGGCTTATAGGTTTGGAACTAATAATGATATTGATGATGCCAGTCCAATAAAAGAAAGATTATTAGTGATCGAAGAAGCTTTAAAAGAATCAAATAATGATTTGATAATAAAAAATAATAGACTTAGTGAATTAAATTCTAACCGCAGTCAAATAATTGAGGATTGTGCCTCATTTAATAAAGAAATTGAAGTAAATCAAGATTCTCTCAGGACTGTCTCGCGAAGAATTGAGGATTGTAAATCGAGATTAAATAAACTTGATACTGATAATAATTTATTAGTTAACGAGTTAGATCAATTAGAAAATGAATTAAAGCCTTATCATGATAAGGCTGATCAATTACAAACCGTTCAAAAGGCTAATTATGAAAAAAATCAAAAATCATCACTAATAGCTTTTAATAACGACTTTAATAATCTTGATAAAAAACTAGAATTACTGATTAATAAGAGAGATACATTACTAGAGGAAAAGAATCAATTTGTTTTAAATAAAGAGCGAATCAATAATTCATTAAAAATTACTTTATTACAAGAAAAAAACTTACAGGAATCTACTAAAAAACTCGCTATTGCTCATAGTGAATGGGTAGAAAAAAGAGATGAACTTAAAAAAGAGCTTTTAGATCTCGATAATCAAAGAAATTTTCTAGAGAAGGACTTAGGTTTATTGAGAAGGAAAAGAGATGAATTAAACTCTTCAATTTCAAATAAAAGACAAGAATATAATAACTATCTTTTGAAGCTTGAATATCTTGAAAGGGATATGAATTCTCTTAAAGAGGAGATTAGGAGCGAGAAAATAAAATTAGAAAATTATAAAAAAGATCTACCTAATCCTTCTCCGCAGTTTGGAGAATATGAAGGGAAAAGTCTTGAATCTTTGCAATCAGAAATCTCGATCATAAATGCAAAACTTCAAAGTTTAGAACCTGTTAATATGTTAGCTCTTGATGAATTAGAAGAATTAATTGAGAGATTAAATGGTTTGCGAGAAAAATTAGAAATTCTATCTAATGAAAGATCTGAATTATTACTGAGAATTGAAACTGTATCTACCATGCGTCAAGAGGCTTTCATGCAAGCATTTAAAGAAGTTGATAAGCATTTCAGAGAAATTTTTGCAAATTTATCCGATGGAGATGGATTTCTTCAACTTGAAAATCCTAACTCCCCTCTAGAAGGAGGATTAACTTTAGTTGCTCATCCAAAGGGCAAAAATGTCAGAAGATTAGCCTCTATGTCAGGTGGGGAAAAATCATTAACTGCTTTAAGTTTTTTATTTGCTTTGCAAAAGTATAAACCTTCACCTTTTTATGCATTGGATGAGGTTGATAGTTTCTTAGATGGTATAAATGTTGAAAGATTATCAAAATTAATATCTAATCAGTCATCAAATGCTCAATTTATAGTCGTAAGTCATAGAAGGCCTATGATTAGTGCGTCTGAACGAACAATTGGGGTTGCGCAAGCACGAGGTGCCAATACTCAAGTTCTTGGGTTACCAAATGCTGCATAAACACACTTTTTTAAATTTATACGTCAGAATGATAAAAAGAAATTTATGAGCTTGTCCAACACATCTGCTAATAAGAATATTCCAAACTCTGTTCCTAGCGAACGTTTATGGTTAAGGTCAGAATTAATGGGAACACAAGTGATAACTACTGATACTGGTAGGCGGCTAGGTGTAGTTGGCGAAGTCGTTGTTGATATCGATAGAAGAGAGGTGGTCGCTTTGGGATTAAGAGATAATCCACTGACAAGATTTTTACCAGGTTTGCCAAAATGGATGCCTTTAGAAAGTATAAAACAAGTTGGAGATGTCATATTAGTTGACTCCTTAGATTCTTTGAGTGAAGGTTTTTCTCCAGAAAGATATGGAAAGGTAATTAATTGTCAAGTGATTACAGAATCTGGACAACTTTTAGGAAGAGTTCTTGGCTTTTCTTTTGATATTGAGACTGGGGTTTTGATATCTCTTGTTATGGGTGCTGTTGGTGTTCCGCTTTTAGGTGAGGGAGTTTTAAGTACTTGGGAAATACCTGTTGAGGAAATTGTAAGTAGTGGTACTGATAGGATAATTGTTTATGAAGGTGCTGAAGAGAAATTGAAGCAACTAAGCAGTGGACTACTTGAGAAACTTGGAGTCGGAGGCTCTTCATGGGATGAAAGGGAAGCAAATGGATACTCAGCAAATCTTGTGCCTGTTGAGAATCAGTTACTTTCAGGTTCTGAATCAGAACAGCAAAACAACGTGGTCGGGGAATATGAAGAAGTTGTTGAACAAGATGATTATGAAGATGATTATGAAGATGAACTTGAGTATGTTGAAATAAAGGATTCTTCAGAGGAAATAAAAAATAGAAAAAAGTTATACATGGATAATGATTATTCTGATCAGATCGAGAATCAAAATAATGTTAATCAAATTGATGAAGAAAACAATATTGATTTTAAGCCTAAGAAACAATCAACTCCTAATTTAGCTTCGAAAAGACCAATTCAAAATGCAACTGAAACTTTAGATATTGAACCAATAGATGAACAAAATTTAGTTCAAGATAATAAAAAATCAGAAAAATTTGAAATTGATGATCCTTGGTAATTCTTAAAGTTTTTTTATTGAATTAATAATTATAGAAGCAAGTTTTTTTGCAGCACCTTTATCACCTCTTTCTTTGCTTAGATTTTCTCTAATACTTTTTAATTGATCTCTATTTTTAATAAGAAATAATACTTCTTTTGCAATTTTTCGGGGCGAAATATTACCTATCCTTTCAGGGATAATCATTCTTTTAGCTTTAATATTTGGCCAAGCAAAAAACTTCTTTTTTTTTAAATAAAAATTTTTAATTATAAAAGTTAGGAATCTATTTATGAATGAAATTTTTCCAATTACTCCAAAAATACCATCCCAAGCATTCATCATATTTAAATGTTGAGTTGGTAGAACAACTATCATTGGAAGAGAAATTGCTGCTAATTCTGCAGTATTTGCTCCTACAGTAGTAATTGCAAGATCGCATTCTTTTAATATTTCATAGCAAGGATATTTCTTGATAAGAAAAATCTTTGTGTTTTTTGATGTTTCAATTACATAATCAAAAACAGAGTCTTTGAAGCTTTTAATTGTTTTGATTTTTGATGAGTAATATTTAGCAATTGGATTTTTGTTGCTTTGAAAAAATAAATATTCACTTTTATCAGTAGTTGGGGCAATGGGAATTATAAAATTTATATTTTGATTTTCTTCAGCGATATGATCTGCAACTTCTAAGAAGAAAGGAATTCCAACAGAAAGCTTTGCTTTCTTAGAACCAGGCAACAATGCTATGTAGTCTTTTTCCTTATTTCTGAATGATATTTCGCTATTCAATTTGATATCTGCCATCAAATCGCCAATGACTTTACATTTATATTTATACTTTTTAGGTATTAACTCCTTTACTTTCACATTCATAGCAGCAATTTCGTTGGTCCATTTAGGCCATCGCGAAACCCATTCGGCGTATGTGATATTTAAATAACCTAATCTTTTAGCTAATAAAATGCTCCAAAATTGATCCCCACCAAGGAAAATAACTACTCCTTTTTTTGGCCACTCAGCAAAAGAATGTGGCTTTATTAATAATTTCCAAAAACTTTTGGATTTTGTAATTAAGTCGAATTTATTCCATGAATTTGCAACTAAAAATTCTTTACCAGTGGCATTTGGGCACGGAACAAGGACTAACCTGAGAGTGAAATCGTGTTTATCGTCATCACATAGTGATTTATTTATTTTGTTAAGCTCATCCACTACAGGATTTACCCATGTAGTTAATTCGCCGGGACCATTTGAAACTATAACTACTGCAACTGATTTTTTTTTCATTGCAGTTAGACCAGAATACATCAAATGCGGACGGCGAGACTTGAACTCGCAAGGCCGAAGCCACACGCTCCTTAGACGTGCGCGTCTACCAATTCCGCCACGTCCGCAAAGGGTTTTCGGCAACCGGCGGCTGTCAAAACCTTAAAACATCATA
>CABYGI010000008.1 GCA_902518475.1 uncultured Prochlorococcus sp.
GTTGAAGAGGCTATTGAAGAAGAGAAAACTACATTAAACAAAAAAATAAAATCGGAAAAGCCAAATAAAGAATTTTATAAATATAGAAATTTGAGTTTTAAGGATCAATTACAACAAGTGAAAGATAGTTTAGAATTTTCTGAACAGACTAAAAATTTTTCAAATAATTTTGATTTTAGAGAAAATGAAGTTGAGAAATTTATTTATAAAAAATCTGAAGAGACACCAATAATTTCTAATGATTCGGAATTTTTGTCAGCAAAAGTTGAAGAGAATTCTATTGATATTGACCTAGAAGAAATACAAAACGATGAGAGCCAAAATTCTTTCTTAGATTTAATGGCAGATAATAATATAATCTGTATCTCTCCACCAGGTCATGGAAAAACTGCGACTGCAATATCAGCAGTCGGAAAATATCTCGAAATTTCTGAAACCACGAGACTCCAAAATATTTATTTTCTTACTTTTACGAAAGCTGCGACAAGAGAGGCTAGAAAAAGATTAAAAAATATTGATCCTTATCAATCAATTAGATGCTTCACTATTGATTCTTTTGCAGGACAAATTAATCAATTAGTAAAAAATCAAACTGGAGAAAAATTTTATTGTAAAAACTACGATGAATCTATCGAACTTGCGACAAAATTTGTTAGTGGAATATGTGAAGCGGAATCTTCAAAACTTGTAAAGAGTTTTTTGAATAATCAAATTGATTTACTAATTATTGATGAAGCTCAGGATATTAATGATATAAGAAATAAATTTATGAAATATATTATCTCCTCAATACATAAAGATTCACGAATTCTTATTTTTGGAGATCCTGTACAAGAAATTTATACTTTTCAAAACAAGGGTGTAAAAGGAACTTTTTTGAATTATGCCATAAGCAATACATACAATAAATTTATAAGACATGAATTAAAAATTAATCATAGAGTTAAAAATAAAAAATTATTAAACTCATTTAAAATTGCTAGAGACATATATAAACTTGAAAATATTTCTATTAAAAATAAGAACCTTAAGTTAATTAATTATCTCAAAGAATTTCATAAAAGTTCTTTACAAGATAAATCCGAAAGTGGATCTGTTTTTTTATTTAGAAGAAATATTGATGTTTTAAATTCAGTTTTATTAAGATTCCAAAGTCGTAAAAAAAGTGCTTTCAGAATTAGTTACTTACATGAAATTAATGAGCCATTTTTGGCATTTCTTATTAAAGAATTTTTTCCTTATGAAAAAGTTTCCCTTGATAAGATTTGGACATTTATTGAGGGATTTGACATTAATAAACTAGAAAAAATTTATGAAATTGATCAAATAGGTGAATTAATTGATAATATTGAAAATTATTATGGAGATGGTCAAGAAAATATTGAAATAAAAAGAATAGTTGATGACTTTGATAATTCTATAGTTCCTGATTTTTTCTCAACAAAAACATGGGGTAAAGGAAAAAATACTTTTAGCAGCATACATTCTTACAAGGGTAGAGAAGCAAAAGATATAGTTTTAAATTATGCATCGGATAGTATTTCAAGTGATGAGGAAGAGTTTAGGGTTTATTATGTTGCATTAACTAGAGCAGTTGAAAAACTAAGATTTAGAGAGTTTAATTCTGAAAAAATTTTATATAAAAAATATTATGGTAAAAGAGAGTATATGCCTAATCTTAAAGCAGTTGCGTTTGGTCTCTCTGGGGATTTTGTTTGGTCTAATGAACCAGATCATTATGAATCAGATATGCAGCAAGATTGGCTTGCAAAAAATGCAAAAAATATTTTTGAAGTTGAGATAATTCGCAATATTACAAGAAATAAGGAAGATTCATATGATCTGATTACAAAAAAAGATGGTAAATATTTAGGATGTTTATCTTTTCAAATGAAAGAGATATTAAAAAGAGAATATGATAATCAAATTCCTTCTCGTTTTAAGAATGTATTTATGGTAGGAACTACAGCAACACTTATTGATCAATATTTACCAGATGAGGAATTCAATAAGAATGTCAAGATAATAATGAAAAAAATTGAAAAAAAACCTAAGGTAATATTTAAACCAAATATTATAGGTCTTTTGGAATCGAGAAATGGATAATCTAGACGTAAGGAGCAAATTTTTAGAAAAATTAAATTCCAGTATTATTGGTCCTTCTTCTTTAGAGGAGGAGCTTGATGAAAACCCAAGAGTTAAATATCTGTATGGTTTTTTAAATCCCTCTGCAAGTTTTGATGAGGAATCTTCTCTTGAGAATGAAGTCGCAGATAATTCTAATCTGGCTGAAAACACTACTCAAGAAGATAGAGATGAGATTGAAAAGGAGCCTTTAAGCTTAATGCATAAGCCATCATCAATGGGTATATCATTTCAATTAAAAGGAGATGTAAAAGGTGTTAAGGCTAAAATAAACTTTGCAAGATATTTCTCATTTGAAGATGAAAAGAAAACACTTTGGAAAAGGAAGTTTTACTCTTTTGAAATAGATTTATCTCTTACTAAAAAAAGGCATTATTTAGAAGACAATATCTACTTATATATTGTTCGAATTTATAATAAAAAAAATGATTTAACTCTCTCTACTATTACTCTCGTAAATGACTCGAAGACATCAAATTTAGAATATAACGAACAAACTCAACATATATTATTTCAACCAGAAATAATCTTATATTCCTCTTTAGAAAATACTTTTTGTGAAAGGCCTTTAAATTATAAAAGTGGAAGCTTCGAAAATAATATGTATGAGTTTCTATATTCTTCAACAAGATCATTATGTTTTGGTCATGGGGTAGCTACTAATTGGAATCGCGAAAAGAATAAAATATGGACTACATTTTTGCCAAACTATGAATTGAATCCTGTAGATAATAAAGCATCTAAATATTTTTTTGTTTTAGAAAATGATTCTTTAAGTGCTGAAAAAATATCTAATTACGATAGTGATACGCTCGATAAAGTTTTAAATGATTTTTTAAATGTATATAAAAACTGGGTTAAAAATTTATCTATTAAGAAAGAAACTAATTTAAATGAGGATGAAAGGAAATTTGCAGAATTCAATATTAATAAATGTAGCCAAGTCATTTCAAGAATAGAGGATTCTATAGGTTTTCTAAAATTAGATGAAGATTTTAGAAATGCTTTTCAGTTAGCTAATCAAGCAATACATGAACAGAATTCCTGGAATAAGGACGCAAAATCCTTTATATGGAGACCATTTCAAATGGCATTTATTCTTCTAGTCTTAGAGTCTTTTATTGATAAAAATAGAAAAAGTAAGTCAATAGTTGACTTGTTATGGTTCCCAACTGGGGGTGGAAAAACAGAGTCATATCTTTGTGTAATATCATTTTTATTGTTTAAGTCCTCTTTTAAATCTCAAAAAGTCGAGGATCCTGGGACTCAAATTTTAATTAGGTATACATTGAGACTGCTCACAACGCAGCAATTTGAAAGAGCATCAGCAGTAATTTTGGCTTCTGAATTAATCAGAAAAAATAGTAAATTATGTCATAAAGATTCAAAGGTTTTTTCTATTGGCCTTTGGATTGGTAGTGACTCAAGTCCCAATAAAAGAGATGAAGCTAAGAAGGTTCTTGAGAAAGTTGAAATGCAAGAGAAAGGTGATCCCAGACAATTAACAAGATGCCCATGCTGTAAATCTAAACTTAACTGGGCATTAATTCCTAATCAGCCAATAACTCCCAGATGTGAAAGTAGTAATTGTAAGTTAAATGGAATTCTGCCAATTTTTACAGTTGATGAGGATATTTATAATTTTAGACCTTCCTTGATTTTAGGAACATCGGATAAATTTATTCAGATAGTAAGAGTTCCTGAGACTAATAATCTCTTTATCTCAAAAACTGGAAGAAGTCCTGAGTTGATTCTTCAAGATGAGTTGCATTTAATATCAGGTCCCTTAGGCTCAATCGCAGGATTGTTTGAGGCGGCAATAGATATGATTTGTAGTAAAAATTTTCCAGTAAAAATAATCGGGTCTACTGCCACCATAAAAAATGCTGAGAATCAAGTAAGTGCATTGTTTAATAGAGACCTGATGCAGTTCCCTCCTCCAGGGATTGATTTTAAAGATTCTTGTTTTGCAGTAGAAGATGAATCACAGGCAGGTAGACTTTATATTGGAGTCTCATCTATGGGAAGAACAGCTAAAACTTCATTGTCTAGGGTCGCGTCTTCATCTTTCCACCATGCTCAAAATATATACAAATCAAGTCAACCTGATTCTTATCAAAAAAAACATGCCGAAACATTTACAACTCTTGTAAGTTACTTTAATTCACTTAAGGAATTGGGAGGAGCAAGTGTTTGTTATTTAGATGACGTTAATGAATTCCTAACGAATATTTCAAAAAATCTTGGTGAAGATAGATATCAAATTAAAGAACTTTGTGAATTAACTTCAAGATGCTCACAACAAGAAATTCAGAGGTATCTAGAAAATCTTCATTTATCAAGAGATTCTGAAAATTCAATAGATGCTTGCTTATCAACGAATATGATCAGTGTTGGAGTTGACGTATCAAGACTAGGTTTGATGTTAATAAATGGACAAACAAAATCAAAATCTGAATATATTCAAGCCTCAAGTAGAGTAGGTAGAAAATATCCTGGAATAGTTATCACTATTTATAACGACTCCAAAGTAAGAGATAAGTCTGGGTTTGAAAATTTTAGAGATATTCATCAAAACTTATATAAAGATGTTGAAATTACAAGCGTAACTCCATTTTCGCCAGATTGTATTAAAAAAGTCTTGCCATCAGTAATTGTTGGAGCTTGCAGGCATTTATCGCCATTAGCATTAACATCCCCAGATATAAATTTATTTAGAGATACTGCTGAAAAGGTTTGCGAATTACTTATGCAAAGGTGCAAAGCTATATCTCCAGAAAATTCTGGTTATCTTGATAATCTTGTGAAAAATATTATTTCAGAATGGATTGCTAGAAAACCTCAAAAATATTTTCCTGATAAAAGTAAGGCTTCAACTCTTCTCATTGAAGCAGAAAAGGCTGTAACTTTAACAGAAGATGAATATGGTTTTCAGGCATTAACTAACGTGAGAAATGTTGAAGCAGTTTCTTTAATAGAAACTAATCCATTCCTAAGTAGAAGATGAGTATAGTCAAATTAAGAAGAAGTACATTCATAACAACTTCTGGAGCAGGAAGTATTATTGATTTCAGAACAAGAAATGGAGCGTCTGTCTCTGTGATTGTTAAAAGTTTTGATGGTTGGGAAAATACAAAAGCAAAATATATTGAAGAGCCTAGGCTTGCGAAACTCTTAAATGTTGAAAATTTTATAGAACCACCCATCTTTATAGATCAAGGAAACTTTAGCTCCACAGCAAGTACCCCAAAAATAGAAGTTTCTCAATTCCCTTACTGGCTGCAATGCCCTAGATGCAGAAGAATTGCACATTTAAGAGATTGGGATTACAACGATTCTGAGCCAATGGAAAAGTTTTGTCCTGAATGTTCTAGGCCTGGAAGAAAAAGTCAAAAGATTTATTGCGTTCCTGTCCGTTTCGTTGCATCTTGCGAGAATGGACATCTTGAGGATTTCCCTTGGGATAGATTTGTAAGGCATAAGCCTGGATGTAAATCAAGAAAATTAAAACTTTTAGGAAGAGGTATGGGGATCGAAAGTGTCTATGTTAGTTGTGATGGATGTAAAAGTTCAAGAAGTTTAAAAGATGCTATTGGAAAACAAGGATTTCTTTTTCCAACAATTGAGTGTGGTTGTAAGAGTCCTTGGCATAATAATTTTAATAAAACTAATCAGCAGATTACTTGTGACAAACCTCTAAGGACATTTCAAAGAGGTTCATCAAGCTTATATTTTGCCCATACTAAAAGTGCTATAAGTATTCCGCCTTGGTCTGAAATTAATACCTTTGGAAGAGATTTCCAAACTCTCGCAAATATGGATGAAAAGTCATTGTCCAAAGCCATTGAAATGTTCAGTCAAATGAAAGGCTCTATTGTTTATTATTATGCAAATAAAAGAAATTATTCTTTGGCGAGAATTAAAAATCTAATTTTAAGTACAAAATTAAAAATGGAAGATCTTGATGAAGAAAAAATTGCTTCACAAGAATACATAGTTTTAAAAGGGGCCTGTTCAGAAGATGTTGAAAATCAAGAAAACTTTAAAGCTGATCGAAAGATTGTGCCTCAAGAATTTAAATATTTTATTGATGGAATATCTAAAATAAAACGCCTAAGAGAGGTAAAAGCATTATGTTCTTTTTCAAGAGTAAATCCCTCCGTTTCTAATTCAAATAGAAAAGAGGTTGTTTCAAAAGGGAAAACTTGGTTGCCAGCTTTAGAAAACTTTGGTGAAGGAATTTTTATTGACTTTGAGTCTGAGCATCTTAAAAATTGGGAAACAAATAAAGAAGTAATTTTAAGAGTAGAGCAATCAACTAAAGCTTTTAGAAATGCTTTTTTAAAAGATGGTAAAGACTTGGCAGAAATAGATGAATACTGTACTCCAAGATTTTTCTTGATGCATACATTGGCTCATTTATTAATAAGGTCATTATCAAATATTTGTGGTTATTCTTTATCTTCAATTAAAGAAAGAATATATTCGCAATCAAAACTTGAGGAAGATAAGACTCCTTATGCCGGGTTGCTTATTTATACATCTTCATCTGATGCAGATGGAACATTAGGAGGCTTAGCGGCAATGGCTGAACCTCAAAACTTTATTACATTATTACAATCTGCAATAGAGTCAGGAAGATGGTGTTCTAGTGATCCTCTTTGCATCAATAGATCAACTGATATATCTTTGACTGGTTCTTTAGCCTCCTGTCATAGCTGTACTCTGTTGCCGGAAACTTCTTGTTGTGCATTTAATCGTTTTCTTGATAGAGGATTGATTTATGGAACTGAAGAAAATCCAAATATTGGTTTTTTAAAAAATTGATAAGAACGTATGGCTCAAATTTATCCTTCTGATATTCCTTATGATTTTAAAAAAGATCCAAAAAGACGAGCAGAAAGGGTACTTTTTGATTCTTTTAAAAATGATCTAGATTCAAATACAAAAGTTTATTATTCAAGAGTTTGGAGAGGAGAAAAAGTAGATAAATTTAGTCAAAGAAAAATGTTTATCGATGGAGAAGTTGATTTTATTATCGTTTCACCTGCATATGGTCTATTAGTAATTGAATGTAAGGGAGGAGGGATTTCTGTTAAAGATAATAGATACTTCTCAACAGATAAGAATGGTATCAAATATTCAATAAATAATCCTTATGATCAAGCTAAAAAATCAAAATATAAGATAAGAGATCATTTATTCAGGAGTAAAGTTTTTTATGGAAATAAATTGGAAATAACTCAAAAAATTTCTGATGGCGTATTTTTCCCCAATTCTGAAAGAGCAGATTGGAATGAATTAGATATAGATCAGAAGTTATCAATTACTGGTTTTTCAGATAATTTAGAAAATGTTTTTTTATGGGTTAAAAGTGTATTTAAAAAAAGTCTCAAAGAAAAAGGTATGAGAGATCTTACTCTAGAAGAGATTTCTCTTTTGGATAAGGTCTTAGCTCCTGAAGGAGAGTATAAATTTTCTTTTGGTAGTGAACTGCATGAATCTGAAAATTATTTTTCTAAAGAATTAATTCCTACAACTTTTCAAAAAAATTTAATATCCCAATTTGATTACTCTAAAAAGAATTTAATTTGTGGACCTGCTGGAACAGGAAAAACTTTAATAGGTCTGGAAGTAATAAATAAATTTTATGATTATGATTTTGACTCCTTTTTTATATGTAAATCTCAATTATTAGCTTCTGAAATAAAAGAAAAGTTTAATCAAAAAAAAGACAGGCTATTTTTTGGTACTTTAGAGAATTTTCTTTTAAAACTTTTTGAAGTTGCTAAGGAATATGACCTAGATATCTCAAATATAAAAAAACCATTGGATTTGATTAATTTAATATCTTTAAATACTCAATATAGATGCCAAACTGTTGTTGTTGATGAGCTGCAGGATTTTACTGGTGATGATGTTGAATTAATACCAGCCATAGCACGCTTGACGAGGCCTTCAAAAGGCTACTTTATTGGTTTGTATGATCCTAATCAGGTAATTGATGATTGCAACTTTGATCCGCAAACTTTAAAAAATAGATTTGGTTTAGATCAGTTCTATACATTAAATATAAATATAAGAAATACTCCTCAGATAGTAAGTAAATATATGAATCTCTGCCCAAAACTTATTTATTTAAAAACCATTTCGCCAAATGGACCAAATGTAGAAAATATATTAATAGAGGATTTAAATATATCTGTATTAGAAGATTGCTTGAAATTATTAATCCGCAAGTTTACTTTAGCTTCTTCTGAATTAATTATTTTAGTTAACGACGAAAATTCAATTGTTCAAATTAGGGATCAAATATCGAATAACAATAAATTAAAAGAGACTGTTTCATTTGATTTTGAAAATAAAAATAAAATACGAATAATGACTATAAAGGATATAAAAGGGCTGGAATCAAAAGCTATTTTGGTATGGGAGAAATTAGAAAAATTAACTGAAAATAAAATTTATGTATCAATGTCTAGGGCAAGATCATTATTAGCAACAGTTGAATTAAAAAAATAGATTAATAATTCAATGTTAATTACAAAAAATAACGAAAGCAAAAAAATAAAAAATAAAAAAAAAGGTATTAAGATTTGGCATCTTGTAGGTGCAATATATGGACCAATTGTTTTTTTCGCTCTAATTTTTAATTTGCCTAAAGTTGAATGGAAATATGTTTTTGAATCTACTAAAACTAGAGTTGCTCGCCATCATAAAAAAGCAGAAGATATTGGGTTGCCAGGCATACCTTATTGGAGAAATTCAGGCTCAGCAGCAATACTTTATTTAAATAGAGATGGAGTTGCTTATGCGATGTGCGGTCCTGATTTCTTTTGCTCAGAAGAATTGAATGCAAAAAAAGGTATTCATTTTATGCCTATTAGTGGAGGGGCTAGAAGAATTAATAGCAAAGTTATATTTGCAGCAGATAGCTATTGGTGTGATAGCTATGATATTAATCATTCAGGTAAATGTAGATCAGGTGGGTGGGTAAATGGTTCGGAAAGATAAAATTTTTTAAAAGAATTTTTTAAATGAAGAACTTCCTCATATCAGGTTTGGTAGATGATAAATACAGAATAAAGGTTAATCTTTTGGCGATCTCTCCAGATCATGCCATTAAAGTTTTTAAGCAAAAATATCCTAAGGCAGATGATATTTATGTAATACAGAATTTATTCAAAAAATCTTGAATTTTTATCTAAAAATTCTCTTTCGTTTTATACGTCCAATCCCTTTTAATACCCCCCCAAGGGGGGAGTTATTAATTTAAAAACTTAATTGATAGTGACTGTATCTCATCAACATTTTTATATCTCTGTGTCCACTGCATGCACTTATCTCCAGAGCATTCATTCCTGAACTCCACATTCTGCTTATGGCTATATGCCTTAGATCATGAAATCTGAGAGTGTTAAGCCCGGCCCTTTTTCTGGCTTTATCAAATCCATGCCTAGCCGCACCTTTTTTCAGATCAATAATTTTTCCATGCCTTTCCGATAATTCTTCCAGAATCTTTTTGGCTTTATTCGGAAGAGGAATAAGTCTCGGTGCTGAATAATTATCTGTGGCGGCACAATTCTTTCTATTTATGTAGAGTAATTTTTTATTAAGATCTATATTTCTCCATGTCAGGCTTAAAAGTTCGGAGCGGCGAAAGCCAGTAGTCAGGGCTAGCTTTGTGAGTCTCAGATGATTTTTATTGGACATCTGAGACAGTTCAAAAAGGAGTCTTTTTTCATCTTCATTCGTGAAAAAAGGAGCTCTTGCATCTCCAGTCCCTCTTACTCTCAGATGCCTTGCGGGGTTATCTTTTATTCTCGCTCCTCTTTCATCCTTTGCCCAGTCGATCAGTACTCTTAATATCCTAAGTTCTCTCATCACTGTATTTGGTTTCACCTTCAGTAATCGTTCATCTCTCCAGACTGCAAAATGCTTTATCTGCAGATCCTTCAGAGGAATATTTCCAAGCCAGCTTTCTGCAGTCACCCTGAGTGGATATTTTTCATTCTCCGCACTTCGGTGTAGCAGCAGCGGACCACTTATATAGTCATTAATCGCCTCCCCCAAGGTGATTGGTACATCGGGGAAAACCTTTTTTGTTCTCTCTTCGACTGCATCTGCCCAGGATTCTGCCAGATCTCTGGAAAGAAAAGTTCTAGACCTCGGGCCGACATAATTCTTCCTTCTGATAAGGACCTGCCAGCCGCTTCCGCTTTTTCTGATTGTTGCCATTTCGGTGTCATCGTATGTGTGATGC
Organism: uncultured Prochlorococcus sp.; assembly: GCA_902518475.1. Lineage (GTDB taxonomy): Bacteria > Cyanobacteriota > Cyanobacteriia > PCC-6307 > Cyanobiaceae > Prochlorococcus_A. The sequence continues at coordinate 10,409 of CABYGI010000008.1, forward strand.
ACCTCCAGATATCTGCCTTTAAAACAGAAAAGTGGACCCGAAAACGGACGTCCACTTCTGAATAATTTCTTTGTGCGATAGTGGTAATCTCACTGATACCAAGCTATCCCGCGAGTGCCCTCGTCGGGACTTGAACCCGAGACCTCTCCCTTACCAAGGGAGTGCTCTACCGCTGAGCTACAAGGGCAATTTTAAAGTGGGCCGGGTTGGATTTGAACCAACGTAGGCAGAGCCAGCGGATTTACAGTCCGCCCCCTTTAACCACTCGGGCACCGACCCCCACTATCTGAACTTATCAGTTAATGGACACTTTGTGTGAAATTGTTTTGGTTTTTTTGTTTCTTTCTAGATAGCATTTGTAAAGAAAAGACTTTATTGATGATGAATATTTTATTGATAAATGGACCAAATCTAAATCTTTTGGGCACTAGAGAACCTGAAATATATGGTAATAAAACATTGAGTGATATAGAACAAGATCTAACAAAAGTTGCCCAAGAAAAGAGTATTAATCTTGAATGTTTTCAAAGTAATCACGAAGGGGAAATAGTAGATAAGATTCAGGATTCTGTAAAAAGTATACAGGGTATTCTTATAAATGCTGGAGCTTTTACTCATACCTCGATTTCTATTCGTGATGCTTTAATTGGATCAAAAATTCCTTTTGTAGAATTACATATTTCAAATATTTTCAGTAGAGAAGATTTTCGTAAAGAATCTTTTCTTACAGATAAAGCTATAGGAATTATTAGTGGATTCGGCATATCAAGTTATTCCTTGGCTCTTGAAGGAATTATTGGATATTTAAGTAGTAAAAATTAAATGCTAGTCGATTTTAAAAGGCCCACTTCTCATATTAAATATTTATCGTCATTTACCTCAGATAAATGGATCAAACTCGCATTATCTAATCCAATAGATATTCTTATTGACCATGCTCATTGTGAAAGAAAAGCAGCAGGAGTAGCTATTCAATTGATGTTTAGATATCCATCAGAACCAAATCTGGCAGAAGTTCTAAGTCCAATAGCGAGAGAGGAATTAGAGCATTTTGAAAAAATACTTTATTTTTTAAAGGACCTTGGACATTCTCTTGAGTCCTTAAAACCGCCTCCATATGGAGCTGAATTGTCCAAGAATATAAGAAAGGAAGAGCCCAATAGAATGCTTGATAGTTTTTTAATAGCAGGACTTATTGAAGCAAGAAGTCATGAAAGATTAAGCTTACTTGCGCTGAATTCTGAAGATAAATCGTTTAAATACCTTTATGATTCTCTTCTTGAGAGTGAGGCGAGACATTTTGGGGTTTACTGGAAACTAGCGCAAACTAAATTCTCTAAAAATCAAACTTTCAAAAGGTTAGAGGAATTGTCTGAAATTGAGTCATCTTTATTAGCTGAAACTTTTGAATTGCCAAGGGTACATAGCTAAAGTTAATAAAATAAAAATGATAATAAACAAGTTCCTACGTTTACTTAATCGATGTAAAACTGATTTGCCAACATTCACCATCGTTGGTGTAGGCCCTGGAGATCCATCGCTTTTAACAATTGCTGCTGTTGATGCAATAAAAAAAGCGAAAGTTATAGTTTTCCCAACATCAGATGATAATAAAAAGAGTTTCGCTGCGGAAATAGTCAAGAAGTACACCAAATTTAAAAAAAATATTCCTATCATCTTTCCAATGGCTAGGAAGGATTTTGATCCAGATGAAATATGGTCTAATGCTGTAGAAAAGATTGTGAAATTTATACAAAATGGCGAATCAGTTGTTTTACTCTGTCTTGGAGATACTTCACTATTTGCGAGTTCTTCAAATATTTTGAGGTTATTAAAAAATAATCATGCTGAAATTATTACCAAAACAATACCTGGTATTTCCTCTATTTCAGCAGCAGCAGCTTTGAATGATTTTGATTTGGTAAAAAAAGGCGAGACATTGATCATCAAAGAATGCCCCTCTTCAGAATCTGAATTAACAACCCTTATTAGGGAAAGTAAGGAAAATAAAGCGGTATTGGCAATTATGAAAGTTGGCAAAAGATGGAATTTAGTAAGGGAAATTTTAAAAAAAGAGGATATCATCAATACAGCATTAATAGCTTTAAGTGTTGGGATGCCTGATCAAATTATTCAATATGCATCACAATATAAAAAGGAATTTATGCCTTATTTCTCTTTGATTTTGATAAGGTTCGATTAATGTATAAAAAAGAAAAATTAGTTGAAAATCAATTTACATGGCCAATATGTAAGGATCTATTATTTCTTGTTCTCGAAGATAGGGTTAGTGATATCTTTGTTTGTGAATTGGTTTGGGAAAGACTTTTTTATACTAAAGAACTTTCTATAAATGATTGGGCCTTTAGCGCATTAACTCCTTCTTATTGGTCAGAAAAATTTGAAAAAGCTCCTCAAATCATTTCAGAGCGACCAGCCTCAGTACATTTGACTCGATCAATTCCAAAAGAATATAAACAAGGATTAAAAAATTTTCTTAATTTTAAAGGTTATAAGATTAATGAACTCTATCCAAGAAGAACTAGAAGAGCGACGGCAGTAAATTGGTTGATTTATTGGGCGATTGAAAATGATTGTTTTTCAAAATATAGTGGATTATTACCAAGTCCTAGTTCACCACCTTTAAATCCAGTTAAAGGACATTTTGGTGATCCAGAAATTAAATAAGTTTTTTTTGAAAAAGGTAAATGATTTTATTAAAGGTATAGTTGTAATGGACACTACTTTCTTTGGAGAGAAGAATTGATTCTTCCTACAATAGCAATTATCGGAAGACCTAACGTTGGGAAATCTACCTTAGTTAATCGTCTTTGCCAAAGTAATGATGCAATAGTATTTGATAAGCCTGGTGTTACAAGAGATAGAACATATCAAAATGCCTCATGGGGAGGTAAGGAATTTCAAATAGTTGATACTGGAGGTTTAGTTTTTGATGATGATAGTGAATTTCTCCCAGAGATAAGGACACAAGTTTTCTTGGCTCTAGAAGAGGCTTCACTAGCGTTACTGGTGGTAGATGGAAATCAAGGCGTTACTGATGGTGATTTATCAATAGCAAAATGGTTAAGAAACTCAAGCTGTAAAATAATTGTTGCTGTTAACAAATGCGAATCGACTACTCTAGGAATCTCACTAGCATCGGAGTTCTGGAAATTAGGATTGGGGGAACCTAACCCTGTTTCGGCAATTCATGGTTCAGGTACTGGAGATCTTTTAGATCTCGTTATTGGCGAACTTCCTGAAAATAATATTCAGGATGATGAAGAAAAGATAATGATGTCAATTATTGGGAGGCCTAATGTTGGTAAGTCTAGTTTGTTAAATTCAATCTGTGGAGAAAAAAGAGCAATAGTTAGTGATATTAGTGGTACAACAACTGATTCAATAGATACTCTTATTAAAAAAGATGATAATCATTGGAAAATCATTGATACTGCAGGGATTAGAAGAAAGAAAAATGTAAAATATGGCACTGAATTCTTTGGTATTAATAGGGCTTTTAAATCTATAGATAGAAGTGATGTTTGTGTGTTAGTTATAGATGCGGTTGACGGAGTAACTGATCAAGACCAGAAGCTGGCTGGGCGCATAGAAGAACAAGGCAGAGCTTGCATAATTGTTGTCAATAAATGGGATCTTGTAGAAAAAAATAGTTCAACAATTTATCAAGTAGAAAAAGAACTTAGATCTAAACTTTATTTTTTACATTGGTCAAAAATGATTTTTATATCTGCTCTTACTGGTCAAAGAGTTGATAATATTTTTGAGCATGCTCTTAATGCTGTAAATCAACATAGAAGAAGAGTTACAACATCTGTAGTTAATGAAGTACTTAAAGAATCAATCAGTTGGAAAAGTCCTCCAACGAAGAGAAGCGGCAAGCAAGGAAAGCTTTATTACGGTACTCAAGTTAAGAACAAACCTCCCACTTTTACTCTTTTTGTAAATGACCCTAAATTATTCGGAACTACCTATAGAAGATATATTGAAAAACAAATTCGAGTAAATTTAGGCTTTGAAGGCACACCCCTCATTTTACTTTGGAGAGGAAAGCAGCAAAGGGCTTTAAATAAAGAAGTCGAAAGAGAAAATATTGAGTTAATTCAAAAAGATTAATGAATTTTCTAACCAAATTTTCTGTTGGTCAATACGTTCATGGTAATAGAAGTTGGCTAAGAATTATAGATAGTAGATTAAAAATAATTATCGTAATGATATTTTTAATCACTCCAATTTGGGCAGGTCCAATATGGAGATTGAGTTTAGTTGGTTTTTTACTATTGATTACTTTTTTAAGTTTATTGCCATCTAGAGTATGGTGGCGATCATTATTTTTCCTCTCATGTTTGTCACTATTAATTGGATGTATATCAATACTTGCCTCGTCTGATATTCAATCTCTTGATGGCTACTTAAGAAATCCCAACGAATTGCAAGTAGTACTGGAAAGCCAAAAAGAATGGCATATTTTGCAAATTCCTTCGCAGAAAATATGGTTTATTAATTTTGGTCCCTACAACTTATCAAGAAAAGCTTTTGAACTAGGAATAAAAACCTCCACTTTGATATTTACCGTTATTCATAGTGTGAATTTGATGCTTTTAACCACATTGCAGGAAGACATTGTATGGGGATTAAGTTGGTTTATGTATCCATTAAGAAAGATTGGATTGCCTACTAATAAGTGGCTTTTTCAGTTGTTAATTGCATTACGTTTTATTCCTCTAGTGCAGGAAGAACTTCAAAATATTATTAAATCAATTTCAGTTAGATCAATAAATTTTCGAAATTTGGGACTAAAGAAATCCTTTAATGTTTTATTAACCTTAGTGGAAAGGTTATTTCAAAATATATTTCTGAGAATTGATCATGGAGCAGAATCATTACTCTCAAAGAAAAAAATTATTATAAAAACTAACAGATTTAGAACTCTTTATCCTTCAAAATCCCTCAATGTAATTGTTAATACATTATCGATTTGTTTTATTTGCATAGCAATTTTTCTGAGAAAACTGTATGGTGCATTATAAATAACACAATATTTTAGGTTTGAGTTCTGAGCGTTATTTAAACCATCCAACATTTGGCATGTTATACCAAGTTTCTCCTGGAAATGATGGGAGAGATATCTATGCGACTTTATACGCTCAAAAAATGTTTTTCTTGGTAGAAGTTCAGCAGAGAGAAGTTTTTTTTGAAGTTATACCTTATTTAGATGCCCGTAATCAGGCTGAATTAAACCTTCAAAGAGCTAGGAGAAAAGGATCTGAAGAACTATCTAAATGGGAGAATTTATTTACGCAAACTTTTCTATAAAAGGTGAATCCTGCAAATTATTTAAAAATAAAAAATAAAATACCATCAAATGTAAATATTCTTGCGGTAAGTAAAGGATTTAAAAGTCAAGAAATCAAGACTATTCAAAATATAGGTCAGAATGATTTTGGTGAAAGTAAGGTTCAAGAGGCGTTTGAAAAACAATTATTCTTAAAAGATCTTAAACAAATAAATTGGCACTTTATTGGAAGAATACAAAGTAATAAAATAAGAAAAATAGTTCAAAATTTTAAATATATTCATTCAGTAGATTCATTTGAAAAGTTGCAAAAGATTTCTAATATTTCAAGTGAAGAGAAGAAAAATCCATTAATAATGTTGCAGGTTAAGTTGAGTGATGACCCTACTAAAGGAGGCTTTAATCCTGAATTTTTAATTTTGAAATGGAGAGAAATTCAAGAGCTGAAAAATATTTCATTAACCGGTTTGATGACTATCAATCCTAAAGGACTTAGCTCGAAAGAAAATTCAGGTTTGTTCAAAAAATGTCGTGCTCTCGCTGATTCTCTTCAACTACCAGATTGTTCCATGGGGATGTCAGGTGATTGGGAGGAAGCTATTGACGCTGGATCAACTTGGTTAAGATTAGGATCATTGATTTTTGGAGATAGAACCTAATTGGTTATTTTTTTATAAAAATCTTATATATTAACTTGCAGTAAAGTTCAACTAACGTTATTTAAGTATAGGTAGTTTATTCATTTAAAAAATGAATCTATTACTCAAGGTTCTTAAACCTTAGTAATCAATTTCAAGAGGATTTAAAAGGTGTCACTTATTTCTAGATTAAAGGCAGTTGTTGCAGGGGATGAGTATCTCGATGATGATTTTGATGAGTTGGATTATCCTTCAGAGGATGAATTAAATGATATTAATAATTTCAAACAAAATCCAAAGAATGCAAATGCCCTTGCAAATACAAACCCATTCGATTTTATGAATAACAACAGATCATCTAAAGTGGTTGGTATGCCTGGAATCTCAAATTCATCCTTAGAAGTAAGCTTAATGGAACCAAGAAGTTTTGATGAGATGCCTCAAGCTATACAAGCATTAAGAGAGAGAAAAACTGTAATTCTCAATTTAACTATGATGGATCCTGATCAAGCTCAAAGAGCGGTTGATTTTATTGCTGGGGGCACATATGCGATAGATGGACATCAAGAGAGAGTCGGTGAAAGTATTTTTCTATTTGCTCCAAGCTGTGTAAATGTAACTAGTTCCTCCCCAGAAGAAGCTTCTCCCTCCTCTATGTCTACAGAAAACACACCAAAATATAGTTTGGGCAAAAATACTACTCCTGAACCAGCATGGGGTGATTCTAAATTAAGTGCTTATTCATGATTAATCTGTGACATATAAAATTGCGATTATTGGTTTTGGAAATATTGCAAGCGCTATACTTACTCCTCTATTAGATAACAAACTAATTCAGCCAGAGAATGTTTTTTGTGTCGTAAAAACAGAAAAAAGTTTAGAAAACATAAAAAAAAATTATAAACATAAGGTAAACGTTTATAAATCAGGCTCTAAAGAGTCAAAAATAATTTGGGATTGTCAATATAAACTTCTTTCGATAAAACCTCAACATATAAATGATATAAGTGAGGCTCATTATATAAACAACAAGGACAATTTAATAGTTTCAATTCTTGCAGGGGTTTCAATAAATAGACTTGCTCAAAAATTTCCCAATCATAAATGTGTGAGGGTGGTTACAAATATTCCAATAACTATTGGAAAAGGTTTAACAGGGATTTCTTGGGGAGGTGAAATTACAGAAGATCAGAAACAATTTACAAAAAAATTATTTGAAAATACTAGTAAAATTTATGAATTTACTGAAGATTATCTTGATATATTTTTAGCTTTAACTTCATCAGGTCCTGCAATTATTGCTTTGATAATAGAAGCATTAAGTGATGGAGGATTAAGTGGGGGATTACCAAAAATAATTTCAGAGGAACTTGTTATGGAAATGATACTTGGGACTATTTGTCTAATAAAGGAAAATAAACTTACTACTTCTGAGCTTAAAAATTTAGTAACCTCTCCAGGTGGAACAACTATTTCTGCTTTAAGGGTTTTAGAAAAAAAGAGTATAAGGTCAGCATTAATTGAATCAATAGTTTCTGCTAGTAATCGAAGCAAAGAGTTTCGTTAGGTTTTCAATTATCTTTTAACTTTATATAAATTTTTTCAAGTGAATTTATATTTTTAGCAATTGTGTATCTCTCAAGTACACGCTTTCTAGCTTTTTCTCCAAGATCTTTTGTAAATGAAGGGTGTTCAATAAGAATTGGGATTATAGTTTTTAATTGTGCAGCCACATTATCTGTTGAAATTACTATTCCTGCTCCATTATCTAAAACTTGACCATCAGCTCCGGCATCTGTAGCTACACAAGCAGTACCAGTAGACATTGCCTCTAAAAGTGATAATGATAAACCTTCTACTAAGCTTGGTAAGAAAAATACTTCTGCTATTTGCATTATTGCTATCCTAGTTTCTAAATCTAATTCGGCACCCCACCAAATTAATTTCTCATTACCAAGGTTAGAAAAACTATTTTCAAGTGTTGGCTTCATTGGTCCATCTCCAACAATAACTAATTTGCAATTTTGAGTTTTTGTTTGTCGCCAAGAACGTAAAAGTGCCTCGATATTTTTCTCATTTGCAATCCTTCCCATATATAAAAAGATTCTTTCATTTCCAAGTTTGTTTTTTACCTGATCATATTTTTTACTTTTTTCGCAAAAAGGTTTCCAAATATTTTCATCAACGCCGTTTGGAATAATTATTTGTTTTTCTTTAGGTACTCCTAATTTCTCAAGAACATTTTTTTGAGGTTCAGAAAAAATAATAATTTTATCGAACTTTGCTAAAGTAGGTGCATAAAGTTGATACGTTAATTGTTGAGTGCTCGCAGTTAGATTTCTATTTTTTGCATCAAATGGTGGATGAAATGTTCCTATAAGAGGCACATTAATTTCATTACAAAGTTCTGGAAGTCTAAAGTCTAAAGGAGATAAAGTTAGGCTTGCATGTACTATGTCAGGTTTTAATCTTTCCAACGATAGCCTTAGCTCTTTTTCAGCTCTTGGCGAGGGTATTGTATAAACTTGAGATTTAATTAAATATGGGAGACTTACATCAGGATCATTTGCGAGAAATAATGGGTTTGGTGAATTTGAACTAGAGGGATTGTCGAAATGAATAAAACTAATTTTATGCCCTCTGGCCTTCAATTCCTTAGTAGTTGAATTACCGTAAGTTACATTTCCACAAAAAGGGGATTTTTTACCCAACCAGGCAATATGAACCACATTAATTGATTTAGCTATTTATAAAGTTAACAGTCAGAGTCGCCATGATCATAATTTTTAAATTTATTAATGATTTATGAAAATCTTAACTATATATTTCTTTCAACATTTTTAGTGAAGATAGATCTTTCTCTAGTTGAGCAGAGATCCAAGTCTCAATAATAAATAATATTTTAAGCCAGACTTTTTTAGGTCCCAATAACTCTCCGTTTGATTTTATTGGTAATTCGGAGAAAAGAAGTCTCTGTAATAGAGCAACTTCAGATGCATTTATTTTTAGATTACCCTGAGGATCTTCCATGGACGAAAACCCTTCATTTGGCAAATAATAACAATTCCATTCCCAATTTCCTAAAGGCGGAATAATCGGTTCTCCAGTTTTGCAGCAATGATGAATTGGTAAATTTATACCTCCAATGGCTAATAGATGGATTAAAGATTGAATACTCATTGAGAGCATTTTAATATCTTCTTCTTTAGATTCTTCATACAAATAAATCCTATCAAGATGTGCAAGAACACAAGATAAATAGTTTTGTTGTTTGTCATTATTACCTACTAATAAAAAAGTTAATTCAGTTATTGCTTGAGCGGCTGCAAGACATTCAATATTTTTTCCTAGACCAGAATAGCTTTTTAATATTTTAATTTGACGAACAGATTTAAGATTTCTTTTCCCAAAAATTTGCAAACTTAAATATGTTAATGGAGTAGCTGCGGCAAGACTACTTTTAGGACGCCTAGCACCAGGTACTGCTAATCGAACAATCCCTTGCTCATCAGTAAGAACAGTTATTAATCTATCATTCTCACCTAATGGAGAAGCTTTAATACATAGACCCTCTAGTCTACACTCACCAGAACCAGACATTTAAATAACCTTTACTTCTTGAAAAATCTCACAAAAATTAGAAGTTCCAACGCAACTAATTCCATTGTCAAACAAATCAATAACTTGTGTGAGTTTTTTTATACCACCTACAACTTTGATGTGATTTTGGGAGCCAGTTATTTTTAATATTTCTGCTACATCATTTAATGTAATAGGAGGTCCAAACCCGTCCCCGAATTGAAAATTTTTTATTCCTAATTCCAAAGATATTTTTATCGCATTGTACAAAACTTCTTTTTGTAGTTTTGATTTATTTATGATTATTGAAACTGGTAATCCAGATAACTTCACTTGCTCAATTTCAGCAGCAAAAGTTTCTAAGTTTCTTTTGGATAAATTAATAAAGTTTGGCATATATTCAATGCCGTTTGCGCCTTTATCTTTTGCAAAATTAACTAATTCTTCAATAAAAGTAACTGGTAAATCTGCTAAAGGGTAAGAAATGAGTACGTTTATGTTTGCGCGGTAATTGCTCAAACGGTTTTTAAAATTATCTAAATAATTAAGTGAAGTAGAAATATTCTTGATATTATATTTTTTTATTAAATCGCAATTCGTGCAGAAATCTTCCCAGGTTAGATAGGGGTTAATAATAATTGCATGAATTTTTTCGTTTAATTCATATTCAATATTTGGCATTTAAAAGTTATTTAGATTGAATCAGTCCATAACCTCCGTGATTCCTCTTATAAATAACTTGAAGTTCATTATTTTTTTTATTTCGAAAAACATAAAAATCATGATCAATTAGATCTAATTGTTTTCTTGCTTCTTCTGATGAAATTGGATTCATTTCAAAGTATTTATTTTTTATAGATGGCTCAGGGAGACTTCCTTCTATTCCTTCTTTAAGTAAAGCTGCATCTAAAAATCTTGATTCCATAGTTTCAATTGGGAAAGATTCTTTATTTTTGAATTTATTATTATGGATTGTCTTATTGTTTCTTTCTTTGTATTTACGTAATTTTCTACAAAGTTTATTTGAAACTAGATCGATGCTTGAATATAAATTATCAGTTTTTTCCTCAGCTCTAATTACGGTACCATTTGCAAAAATAGTAACTTCTGCAGTTTGGAGGGAGACTCTTGGGTTCTTTTCTATTGAAAGGTGTATGTCAGCTTCTTTAACGATATCCTTATAGTGATGTGTAGCTTTTTCTATCTTTGCCTCAGTATATTCTTTTAATGCTCCAGTGAGCTCAAGATTCTTTCCATGGATTAAAATTTTCATAACAAATCTAAAAAATATTTACTTACTTTCCAAATCTACTTAAATATGGATAATAGAACAGCAATAATTAAACAACCTGATAATATTTCTTCTTTTAATGATGTTTATAAATTACAAAAAGAATATCAGGAGGCATTGATTTTAGATAATTCTAACCCTGATTTTATTTGGATAGGGGAGCATCAACTCTGTTATACATTGGGGCGAGGATCTAATTACGATAATTTACTATTTTCTCTGAATGATGCTAAATATGATGTTTTTAAGATTGATAGAGGTGGTGAGGTAACTTGTCATATGCCAGGACAATTAGTAACGTATTTGGTTTTAGATTTGAAAAATTTTAATAAAGATTTGAATTGGTACTTAAGAAAAATTGAAGAAATTATTATAAAAATCCTTGGAGCTTTTAATATAGATTGTCACTCCAGAAAAGGGTTTACTGGTGTTTGGATTGGAAATAAGAAAATCGCATCAATTGGAATTGGGTGTAAAAGATGGATTACAATAAATGGATTTTCAATCAATATTGACTGCGAATTAGAAAACTTTAATAAGATTGTTCCTTGTGGAATAGAAAATTGTCTTATGGCAAATATGATTGATTACAACAAAAATTTAAATATTCAAGAAGTCAAGAGAATTGTTAAAAAAACCATCGAGGAAGAATTTAATTTTGATTTTATATCAAAATAGAAATTAAAATTTCAAAATCAACTTAATATGGGTGATTTAGCGTATTGGCCTGCAGCCAAACCTCTTTCTAAAAAAAATACATTTGCCAAAAATAGAGATTTTATTAAGAACCTTGATCATATAGATCAAATTTGGGAAAAATTAAAATTTAAATGTGGTAATACTTTAGCTGTTTGCGATTTAAGAGGGAAATACAAAGAAAAATTTTCTTATTCTGAGCTAGCTGATTTAATAACAAAAGTCTCTTTTTCTTTCAAAAATTATGGTTTAAAAAAGGGGGATGTTGTTACTGTAATATCTGAAAATTCTCCAAGATGGCTAGCAGTAGATCAAGGCTTAATGCGTTTAGGAGCTATAAATGCAGTGAGAGGTATTAATTCTCCTTCAGTAGAATTAGACTATATTATTAGGCACTCTAATTCAGTAGGACTAATAGTTCAATCTAAGGAAATTTGGCTAAAGTTAAACAATAAAGAAGAATTAAAAAAAAGACTCAAATTTATAATCAATTTAGAAGATGAACAATTTGAAAGTTTAATAAGTTGGAGTACATTCATAAGTTCAGTAGAAAAAGAAAATTCACAAAATAATAATCTTGAAAAAGATAATCCAGAAATTAATGACGTCGCTACTATTCTTTACACTTCTGGGACGACCGGAAAACCTAAAGGTGTGCCTTTGACTCATGCAAATTTTTTACATCAAATAATCAATTTAGCTTATATCGCTGATCCAGAACCAGGGACCTCTGTATTAAGCGTTTTGCCTATCTGGCATTCTTATGAGAGAAGTGCTGAATACTTCTTTTTTTCATGCGGTTGTTCTCAATACTATACAATTCCAAAATTTCTTAAAGATGATATTACACAAATAAAACCTGTTGTCATGGCTACTGTACCGAGACTATGGGAAGCAATACATGATGGTTTTTTTCAGGCGTTGAAAAAAATGCCTTCCAAAAAGCAAAAACTTATTAAGTTTTTGATAAGTAATAGTTCGGTTTTTAAAAGAAGTCTTAGAAAGATAAGAAATATAGATATAAATCAAATAACTTTTAAATCAAAAATCCCCTTACTGGGTTCTGTTATTAGCCGATACCCTTTACATAAATTGTCTACTATTTTTTTATGGCCGAATATTCTTAAACAACTTTGCGGAGAAAAACTGAAATTTCCTATTAATGGTGGAGGTGCATTGCCAGAACATGTAGATCTTTTTTTTGAATCTTTAGGTGTAGATGTTTTGGTGGGATATGGACTCACAGAAACTAGTCCAGTATTAACTTGTAGGAGAAGAGAATTAAATGTTAGAGGATCATCTGGGCAGCCTCTTTCATTTACTGAAATCAAAATAGTGAATGATGATAAAAAAAAGATTCTGAAGTTTAGAGAAGTCGGGAAAATTCTTGTTAGGGGGCCGCAAGTAATGAAAGGTTATCTTAATAATGAAATAGCTACAAATGATGTTTTATCCAAGGATGGTTGGTTTGATACTGGTGATTTAGGTTTTCTAATACCAAATGGTTCTCTCTTTATAACAGGAAGAGCCAAGGATACAATAGTGCTATCAAGTGGTGAAAATATAGAACCGAATCCCCTAGAGACTGAAATTCTTAGTTCTGAATTTATTAATCAGATTCAATTAGTAGGACAAGATAAGAAATGTTTAACAGCTCTCGTAGTTCCTAATGACGAATTGGTTAAAAGTAAGTTTTTGGAAGAAGACCTTTCAAAATTAAACCTGAATAAGAAAATTGGTACATTTTTCAAATCACAAATTAATAATTTGCTTAAAAGTCGATTAGGAGCAAGATCAGAAGAACAAATATTAGATTGTTATTTTGTTGATGCCTTTACTCTAGAAAATGGGTTATTAACACAAACTCTTAAACAAAAAAGAAAAGAAATAGAAAAAAAGTATTCATTACAAATAGAAAATATGTATGAAAACAAATTTAGTAAGAAAATTTGATTTGTTCTATCTATATTGAAAAGGTAATTTAATTTTTTATGGAAACAAAAAACTCAATATCTATAAAGCGCTCAATAGCTATTAAAGCTGTAGTTACACCAACTTGGAAGGAAGATGCTGAAAAAGAATTAAGTAAAGCAATTTCAAACATTGATCAGCAATTATCGCAACTGGAGCAAGAGGGGCAGCAAATAGTAAATAATATTAGATCCCAATCGGTTAATCCCCTAGATCCAAGAGTTCAAGAACAGGTTAGTCAGGTGCAACAACAAGTCGCAGCAAAACGAAATGAAATTGAAGAACAAAAAAGAAATCTTCTTCAACAACAGAGTCAAGTTCGCGAATTAAAAATGGACGAAATTGTTGATCAAGGGCAAGTGGATAGTTTCTGTGATGTCACTGTGGGAGACAATCTTATTGAGAAAATGCAAGTATCGATTACGGTTAAGGATGGAGTTATTCAATCTATAGATAATAATTAAAGAGAAGATTTAGTATTTTTGATAAATATAAGTAAATCTTAATTTCGAAAAGTTTTAAATTCTAATCGATCTAAATTATTACTTTCTTAAGTTTTAAGAGTTCCCACTGTGAACATGATTTCGTATAATTAAAACAAGAGTTTAAAGGGTTCTTAACCAATAAAACTTTAGGAAGTTTGGTAGAAATCCCTTGAAACTTATGCAATAACAATTTTCTTATGTCTCACGAAATATTCATGCCTGCCTTGAGTTCTACTATGACAGAGGGCAAGATTGTGGAATGGTTGAAAAATCCAGGAGATAAAGTTGAAAGAGGTGAATCTGTCTTGGTTGTTGAATCTGACAAGGCAGATATGGATGTTGAATCTTTTCAAGATGGATATCTTGCGGCTGTTTTAATGCCTGCTGGCAGCACTGCACCAGTAGGAGAGACTATCGGTCTTATCGTAGAAAATGAGGATGAGATAGCTTCTGTTCAAGAACAAAATAAAGGAAAACAACCCGAAGTTTCTAGTTCGGATCAACTTGAATTGGTAAGCAATAACACTGAAGAAAAACCTGTGATTCAAAGTGAAATTGTTGAAAAACAAGAAAAAGAAGTCGTATTAATGAGTGAAAAGGCAGCCTCATCTTTTAATACTGATCAAATAAATGCTGCTACGAGTAATGTTTCTTCGAGGGTGATTGCATCTCCAAGAGCTAAAAAACTTGCCTCTCAAATGGGCGTTGATTTAGCAAAGGTTCATGGATCTGGACCTCACGGAAGGATTCAAGCCGATGATATTTTAAAAGCTAATGGCCAACCTGTCTCTATACCATGGATAGGAGAAGGTGGTTCTCCTGCAAGTATACCTGGTGTAACTTTGGGAGTTGAAAGTAAACCAGAACCTTCAGGAAATAGTTTTGGTAATCCCGGAGAAACAGTTCAATTTAATACTCTTCAGAAAGCGGTTAATAAAAATATGGAATCTAGTTTAGATGTGCCATGTTTTAGGGTGGGTTATTCCATTAACACAGATAAATTAGATAATTTCTACAAAAAAGTAAAACAGAACGGAGTTACTATGACTGCTTTACTAGTAAAGGCAGTTGCAAAGACACTAAAGAAACATCCTCAAGTTAACTCAAGTTTTTCAGAGAATGGAATTTCTTATCCAGAAAATATAAATATTGCTGTTGCTGTTGCGATGGAAGATGGTGGACTAATAACTCCAGTTTTAAAAGAACCATGTAATACTGATTTATTTGAATTATCTAGGGAATGGAAAGATCTCGTAAAAAGATCAAGATCAAAACAATTAGAACCTGATGAATACTCAACGGGAACCTTCACTTTATCTAACCTTGGGATGTTTGGAGTTGATAGATTTGATGCAATTCTTCCTCCAGGGACCGGTGCTATTTTAGCCATAGCATCATCGAAACCAACCGTTGTTGCTAATAGTGATGGTTCAATATCTGTTAAAAAAATAATGCAAGTAAATCTAACGGCTGATCATAGAGTGATCTATGGAGCTGATGGAGCTTCATTCTTAAAAGACTTGGCTTCCCTAATTGAAGATGAGCCAGAGACTCTTGTCTCCTAAATTTAATTGATTTCTCAAATTAATAATGAAGAAAGAGATTATAAGCTTGAAGCTTATGATTATTTACTTGATCCTTCATTAATTGCTAGTAAACCTTCTGCAATTAGGCATGAATCAAGATTGATGATAGTTAGAAATAGTTTTTTAGAAGAAGACTGTTTAACTAATAAATTTACCAAGAATCTTTTAGATGAATTTAGAGAAGGGGATCTTGTAATTGTAAATAATACTAAAGTTATGAAAGCTAGGTTAAAGGTTGAATTAGAAAATAGGACATTAGTCGAATTATTAGTTTTAGAAAGATCCCATGAATGTGTTTGGTTATGTTTGGCAAAGCCAGCAAAAAAGTTAAAAATAAATAGAAAATTAAAATTAAAATCTCCATTAGCACAAGATATTAATTTGATTGTTGATGGAGTTGATGAAGAAACTGGAGGGAGATTTATTAAATTTCCGGAAAATATAACTTGTCTCAATTCAATGAATGAACTTCTTGATAAATGCGGGGAAATCCCTCTTCCTCCTTATATAAAAAATTCCGAAAAAGAATCTTTTCATGAGAAAAGTTATCAAACTGAGTATGCAACAAATCCGGGGGCAGTTGCCGCACCAACAGCTGGTTTACACTTAAGCAAAAGTCTTATTTCCAATCTAAAAAAAAAAGGCGTAATAATCTTACCGATAACTTTGCACGTGGGTTATGGAACATTTAAACCAATTGATCAAGAAGATTTAAGTAACTTAAAACTTCACAAAGAATGGGTAAGTGTTAATGAGGAAGTAGTGGAGGAAATAAAAAAAATAAAGAAAACAGATAGAAAAATAATTGCTATTGGTACAACTAGCGTAAGAGCTCTTGAAAGTTGTTATTCTCACGAAATTAATGACGTTATTCCCATAGCTAAGTACGTAGATTTAGTAATTAAACCAGGTTACAAATTTAAGGTAGTTGATGGATTATTAACTAATTTTCATCTCCCTAAAAGTTCATTATTACTTTTAGTAAGTGCAATGATTGGTAGAGAAAGATTATTAGATTTGTATGAGAAAGCCATAAAAGAAAAATTTAGATTCTTCTCTTATGGCGATGCTATGTATATTTCACCAGATTCACTACTGGAGAAAAAATAGATTTAGGCTTTGACTGGTTCTTGAATGATTCCGCTTGGAACTTCAGTAAACATAATTGATGATAAATACCTCTCTGCTAAATCAGGTAGAACAACTACAATTGTCTTCCCAGCATATTCATCTTGTTCAGCTAATCTAACAGCAGCTGCAGCTGCAGCTCCACAAGATATTCCTACTAATAGACCTTCCTCTTTAGCTAACCTAAGAGCCATCTCAATTGATTCGTCATTTGTTACTTGTTCGACCTTATCAACAATTGATAAGTCAAGGTTCTTAGGAATAAATCCTGCACCAATTCCTTGAATTTTATGTGGTCCAGATTTAACCTCTTCTCCATTCATTGTCTGTGTAATAACAGGACTGTGTGAGGGTTCTACAGCTACAGAAGTAATATTCTTGCCCTTCTCTTGCTTAATGTATCTTGAAACTCCTGTAATTGTGCCGCCAGTTCCAACCCCTGCAACTAAAACATCAATTTCACCATCGCAATCATCCCAGATTTCAGGTCCAGTAGTTTTGAAATGAATTTCAGGGTTTGCTGGATTATCAAATTGACCTGGCATGAAATATTGAGAAGGATTACTTTCTGCAATTTCTTTAGCCTTAGCTATTGCTCCAGGCATACCTTTAGATGCCTCTGTTAAAACAATTTCAGCACCCAACACTGCCATAACTCTTCTTCTTTCAATTGACATGGATTCTGGCATTGTAAGGATGAGTTTATAACCTCTTGCTGAAGCAGTAAAAGCTAGAGCAATGCCTGTATTTCCAGAAGTTGGCTCAACAATAGTTTTGTCTTTTGTAAGTTTCCCACTTTTCTCTGCATCCCAGATCATGTTTGCGCCAATCCTACATTTGACACTATAAGCGGGGTTTCTACCTTCAATTTTTGCAAGTACTGTAGCTTTCGCGTTTTTAGTAACTGATTTTAATTTTACTAATGGAGTGTTTCCAATAGCAAAACTGTTGTCCTCATAAATTTTTGCCATTTATATATTGAGAAAATATATATTAATACTAACTATTATTCAGAAAAAGAGTATATAAATTTCTATACGGTAAATACTAGGAATTTAGAAATTATTTAGTGCTTCAGAAAAGCTTTTCCATAATTGATCTTGGTCTTCTAATCCAACTGATACTCTAATAAGGTGCGAGGGTATACCAAAACTTTCAGCCCAATCCAACTCGTCATAATGAGCTAGTAAAACATAAGGACAAACTAGAGTAAATTTTGTACCTAAACTAGGACCTTTAGATACTTGTAGGGAATCATAAAATTTCTTAGCTTTGTTCAATCCTCCATTTAATTCAAATGATAATAAGCAGCCGTATCCTCCATCAGAAGTAAGTATAGAATTAAAATTTGGACAATTTTCAGGATGGAAAATATTTTTAATCTCGCTATGGTTCTCTAATTTTTTTTTTAATTCTAAACATGCTTTATTTTGTTCAAAAACTCTTTGATTTACATCTCTACTAACTTTCTCTAGATAAACTGTATCTCCATCAGAAAGTGTTGGAAGATTAATGTCGTTTAATGCATTTCTAAATTTATCAATCCATTTGCTTTTTGGATTTAGTATTAATGATCCTGCAAGAATATCACCACTACCTGAAAAAATTTTCGTAAGTGAAGTAAAACCTATATCTGCATGTTCTAGAGAATTTATATTTATATTTGAACCAATTGTATCGTCAACAATTAAGGGAATATTTAACTTTTTTGCTATTTTTGAAATTTTTTTAATGTTTACACATTTGAGCATTGGATTACTCGGTAGTTCAATAATTAATGCTGATGGATTTATGCTTTTGATTTCTAATTCAATATCCTCGTAATTTTCTTCTGTAATTAACTTGGCTCCATGAAAGATATTCATTGGTAATTTAAGTACATCTACATATGGAAAACCAATTTGGAGTGTTGGTTTAGCTGGAAATAATTTATATATGATTTCTAATGATGTATGCAATGCAGACATTCCAGATGAAGTTAAGTGAATATCATTAGAGTTGATTTTTGTAGATTTGGAAATTCTATTTTTTATTTTTTGAGAACATTCATTCACGTAAGATTTTTCAGGGCAATCTTCAAGACCTAGTTCTATAGCTGCAGCTCTTGAAGATAGACCAAGACCAGTATGTTGCCAAAAATATTTTGCATAAATACTTCCTACTTTTTCAGTTATTAAGAAAGCTAAATTATCTCTTTTTTTTATAAAGGAGAATTGTTCAGAAGTATTTCTATCAATGTATTTTTTAGCTTTAAAAGCTATGCTTTCATTCGGATATGGCCAGATACTTTTATTGTTGTAGTAATTTTGCTTTTTTACTTTTTCGCATAATCTTTTCACTATGGGGTTTAGCCCGAATCGTGGATAAATGGACTTCAATAAATTCATGCATTCTTGATCTTTTTCCTCGTAATTTATTACATCATTCCAAGTTGGTAATGCGACAGAAACGGCATGAATACTATCAGGAATTGCAAATCCCAACTCTGTATTTTTCCATATAGGTTTTTTAAGTAAATCTCTCAATTTTCAGAATTTATTTAAAGCAAATAAGATGTCTGAGATTAAATCGTTTGTATCTTCACATCCAATTGATAATCTGATAAGAGCATCATCTATCCCAAGTAGATTTTTTGTTTTGTCATCAACAGAGTCATGAGTCATCGTTGCAGGGTGACAAATTAAACTTTCAACTCCTCCAAGGCTTTCTGCTAGAGAGAAATATTTGAGAGATTTGCAAAATTTAAAAGTATCCTCTTTATTTAAATTTAATTTAAGGGTGATCATTGAACCTCCAGATTTCATTTGCGATTTTGCTAAATTAAATTGTGGATGTTCTTGATTAAAAGGGTAAATTACTTTACTAATTATTTTATGATTACCTAATTCTTCAGAAATAAATTCTGCACTTTTAGTTTGTTGTTCGATTCTTAAAGGAAGAGTTTTTACTCCTCTCGTAATGAGCCAACTATCAAAAGGAGATGGTTGAAGCCCGAGAGCTTTTTGAGAGAAAAGCATATTACTATTCCATTCCTCATTATTTGTCAGTACTGCTCCGCCAAGTGCGTCACTATGTCCATTAATGAATTTTGTGGTGCTTACAACCGATAGTGTTGCACCAAGGTCCAATGGTTTTTGAATAAGCGCTGTAGAAAATGTGTTGTCTACAACTACTGGTATTTTGAGTTTATTCGCTTCATCACAAATCGCCTTAATATCAAGTACCTTCAAAAGTGGATTAGTTGGACTTTCTAGCCATATCAAGGTTGGTTCGAAGTTTGAAATCTTTTTGATATTATTTTCGTTTGTAAAATCTGTGTATAAAACTTCGAGTCCAAATTTCTTGAAAACTTTTTCGAACATCCTCACTGTACAACCATAGAGATTTGACTCGCAGAGTATCTTGTCACCTGATTTTAGTGTTGATGAAATTGCAGTTACCGCGCTAATCCCAGATCCAAAAACTGTACAGTATTTAGAATCTTCTATTGATTTAAGGATGTTTTCTAGAATTCTAAAGTTTGGATTGCCTGATCTGGTGTAGTCGAAATTATCTTTATTTCCATGTTTGAAAGTAGATGTAGAAAAAATAGGAGGCATAACGCATCCAGTTTCTTCAGCAAATGTTTCCCCATGGTGAATAGATAAGGTCTTCAAACCTGGCTTTTTTATATTATTTTCCTTATTTCCCATTATTTTTAAAAATAAGAATTAAATTAAATCTCTCTTTTAAAAATGAGAGATTTAATAATCCAAAGAAAAGTAGTATTAAACTTTTCTTGAATAATATTCAACAACTAGTAGTTCGTTTATTTCAAGAGCCACCCACTCTCTATCGCATTTCCCATTTATTTTTCCCGTTAATTTAGGCTTGTCTAAATCAAGATGAGGTGGGACATTTGCTAAGCCAGGGAATTCTATATTACCTTCAACAAGTTTTTTGCTTGCTTTGTTTTCTTTAATTCCGATAACATCGCCTGATTTGCATTGATAACCAGCAATATCAAGAACCTTTCCATTAACGGTTACGTGGCCATGATTTACTAATTGTCTTGAGCCTGGAATGGTACCTCCAAAACCTAATCTAAAACAAACATTATCTAGTCTGTTTTCTAAAAGTCTTAGTAGGTTAGTACCTGTAGATCCTTCTTGAGCTCTAGCTTTTTTTACATAACGTACTAGTTGTTTTTCAGAAACTCCATAATTAAACCTAAGTTTCTGCTTTTCTTCTAGACGAATCGCATATTCTGATCGCTTGCGACGGGCTTGGCCGTGCTGACCTGGAGGATTAGACTTCTTTGAAGCCTTCCTGGTGAGACCTGGTAGTTCTCCCAAGCGACGCGTAACCCTTAATCTGGGGCCGCGGTATCTTGACATAATTTTAAATTAAATAGAAATTTGCAATAAATTGGATAATTGATTAAATTCAATTAAAATAATTACTACTGGAATATTATTTTACATCATTAAAGTGTTCAAAACTATTAATAAATTAATTACTTCTATACTTCTTTTTATGATTTCGTTCTATCAAAAGTGGTTTTCTCCTTTTTTCGGACCAAGATGTAGATTTATTCCAAGTTGCAGCTCTTATGGATATGAGGCAATTACTAGACACGGTCCTTGGAAGGGAGGGTGGTTAACTTTAAAAAGATTAAGCAGATGTCATCCTTTAACTCCCTGTGGATGTGACCCTGTGCCTGACTAAATGAATGAAAATATTTATTTTTGTTAGGCAGGGATGTTGCCTTTGTGATTCATTAAAAAATAAACTAGCAAAAATAAATCTTAATGAGTTATTCCCTAATCTGGAGGAGCTTAAAGAAATTGATATTGATAGGGTCGATTTATATAAAGATAAATATAAAAAATATGATTATGAAGTACCCGTTATCGCTGTTGAAGGAATTAGGTCCGAGGAGATTATAGAATTGCCTCGCATTTCTCCAAGATTAAAAGATGATCAATTAAAGAATTGGTTTCAAAAAAATATTAGTACCATTCTGGAGAAATAATTTTTCATATGAGATCTATAAAATTACATAAACTTTTAGATTTAGTAGGCATTATTCCTTCATTGGATTTAATCGATCATGAAATCAATAATATTTCTTTTAACTCTAAAGAAGTACAAAAAGGAACTTTATTTTTAGGTATGCCTGGTTTAAATGTTGATGGAGGAAGATATTGTATTGAGGCAATTGAAAATGGTGCAGTGGCTGCCATTATTGGGTCTGCTGCAAAAGAAAAAATTGGCTCTATTGATCGAGAAAGGATTTTGGTTATAGAGGATAATTTAGATTATCTTTTTGGTCAAATAGTCGCTGAGTTTTGGAATAGGCCTTCAAGAAAACTTAAACTTATTGGTGTTACGGGTACAAATGGAAAAACGACAATTACTTTTTTATTGGAATATCTTTTAAAAAAATTAGGGAAAAAGACTGCATTATTTGGAACCTTGCTCAATAGATGGCCTGGCTTTTCAGAAGTGGCTCTTCATACAACTGATTTCGCTGATAAACTCCAAAAGAAATTAAATGCTGCTGTTGAGGCAGAATCTGAATTCGCGATATTAGAGGTAAGTTCTCATTCTATTGCTCAAAACAGGATATCAGGATGCGAATTTGAGGCGGCTATTTTTACTAATTTAACTCAAGATCATCTTGATTATCACTTAGATATGGAATCATATTTTCAAACAAAAAGAAAATTATTTTTCCCACCTTATTTAAAAGAAAAAGATGGGATTTGTGTATTAAATCATGATGACAATTGGATATCTAAATTATCATCTGATCTTGAAAAAAGATCTTTATTAGTCTCTACAAAGATTACTGAAAGTGAATTTGAAAATGATGATTTTTTTTTCGTAACAGATAAAAAATTTACTGAAAGTGGTTCCACTTGTATTTTTCATACACCTAGGGAAAAAATTCAACTTTTTGTTCCACTTGTCGGTGAATTTAATTTAATGAACGCTATTCAAGCAATAACAATTTTGTATAAACTTAATTTTTCTTTAAAAGATTTATCAAAGTTAATAAAATCTTTCCCTGGTGCTCCTGGGAGAATGGAGAGAATACAAATTGATAATAATGAAGTTTCAAGATCTCTTCCAACAGTAATTGTTGATTATGCCCATACTCCTGATGGATTAAAAAAAGTTTTGCAATCAATCAAAAAACTTTGTGAAGGAAAACTCATAACTGTTTTTGGCTGTGGCGGAGATCGTGATCGTAGTAAAAGGCCTTTAATGGGATCAATAGCTGAAGAGTTTTCTGATCAACTTTTCATAACTTCAGATAATCCAAGATCAGAACAACCCCAAAAGATAGTAAATGATATTTTGATGGGTATAAAAAAAAGAGAAAAAATAACAATTGAGATTGATAGATTTAAAGCAATAAATGAATCTATTAAATTTGCTAATAAAGAAGATATTGTTTTAATTGCAGGCAAAGGACATGAAGACTACCAAATTCTCAATGATAAAGTTATTAATTTTGATGATAGAAAAATAGCTTATAAATTATTAAAAGAAAAAAATAAATCTCAATAAAATATCATAATCAAATAAGAAAGATCTTTACGCAAATTACAAGAAAAGTTTCTTAGAATTAATACAGTTATTATTAATAAAATGAAAGGCTTAGCCTTAGTTGTAGGCGCAGGTGGAATTGGAACACAACTAGCTAAAGATCTGAATGAAAGTGAAAAGGATTTAGATGTTGTTTTGTGTGGAAGAAAAAGTGAATTTAATTCTTTTTGGGAATTAGACATAGAGGATTCTCAATCCCTTTTGCAGTTGAAAAATAAAATATCAAATCATCCTTCAAAATTAAGATTAGTTATTAACGCTACAGGGAGACTTCATAGTGATTCTCTTCAACCAGAAAAAAGATTACAACATCTTGATAAAAAAAATATGATGGAAAGTTTTTCAATAAATGCTTTTTCTCCTATTTTGTTAGCAAAGACCATTGAAGAATTTATTCCAAAAGATATTAATTTTAATTTTGCAAGTATAAGTGCAAGAGTGGGAAGCATTGGAGATAATCAAACTGGAGGTTGGTATTCATATAGAGCTGCAAAATCAGCACAAAATCAGTTTTTTAAATCTTTAAGTATTGAGTGGGCTAGACGTTTCCCAAAGGCTATTATTACATTGCTTCATCCAGGAACAGTAGATACTGATTTATCTAGACCTTTTCATAAATTTGTTCCAGAACATAAATTATTCAGTAAAGAGAAATCATCCCAATTTTTAATCAATATTATTAAAAATCAAACTCCTGCATCTACTGGAAAATTTATTGCATGGGACAGCTCTCAGATACCTTGGTAAGATAAATTTTATCTTTTAATCAATAGATCTTTAAGTCAATATTTTTTTTATCTCTTCAGAAAGTAAATCCAGCTCTGTTTCTGTTGTCATTTGATGTATACATGCTCTAAACCATTTTGGGTCTTCTAAAACTCTAATCCAAATTTTTTTTTCTCCTAGTTTCCTCACAAATTTTTCCTTATCTTTGATATTTTCAACATTAAAACTAACAATCCCATTTAAGTATTTTTTTTCTAAAACTAATTCAATTTCCTTTAATTGATTTAATTCATTCCAAAGTTTCTCACTTAACCTTTTTATATTTTTTCTCTTTTCTTTTTCATTGCAGTCTTTATCCAAAAGATCTAAAGAATTACGCAGCCCTGCAAGTAAAGGAATACAAGAGGTGGCTACTTCAAACTTCCTTGCATCATCATGAAAAAGATTATCTGAGGGCTCATAGATTCCTTGTTCTTTTTTTAATGATTTCCAACCAATTATTGTTGGATCTGTTTCATAAATAAATCTATCTGAGACATAAATTGCTCCAAGACCTTCTGGTCCACATGCCCACTTATGAGAAGTTATTGAATACAAATCAGAATAAAAAACTTCTTCTTCAATTTTTATGTGCCCAAAGGTTTGAGCGCCATCAACAATTAAATAAGAGTTTTCTCGATTATTTTTTAATTCGATGGAAATTTGTTTTAAGGGAATTTTATATCCAAAGTTCCACAAAATATGAGAAATAATTAGGATCTTAGTCTTACTATTGAGTTTTTTTAAAATCTCTAAAATTAAATTTTCGTCGTTTAGATTTTTAATTTTTTGGATTGGCAAAATTTTAAATATTAATTTATTTCTTCTGCAAAATTCTCGTGTTGCAGCTACTACTCCAGGATGTTCACAGTCACTTATTAACAACTCCTCTCCCTCTTCTACTTTTATTCCCCAAAAAGGCAAAATCATACCAGAAGAGATATTCTCGGTTAAAGCTACATTCTTTGAATTGACACCTAACTTTTGTGCAATGATTCTTTTTGTGTTCAATATTTCTTTGTAAATAAAAGGCCACATATCATTGGTAAATGGGCCTAAATCTTGGATAATTTCCCAAGTTTTGACTATTGCTTCTAGAGAAGATTTTGGTAATGGTCCTTGACCCCCATAGTTGAAGTAATACTTATTTTTTAGTGCTGGTATTTGGTCTCTTAAATTATTAATCATGGAAAATTTAAATTATATTTTTAAATTCTTGAATTTTTTAAATATTGCCTACTAAAGTTACTGTTCTAAATTCAATATCTTCAATCACTTTCCAAGGTTCATCACTCCTTTCTGCAAATTCTAAATTTTTAAATCCTAGTTCTTTAAAGTCACTTATAAAGTCTGGTTCATACCATGCTCCACTAATACATCCTGTCCATAAATCATGATCATTTTGCAATCTTAAAGGAACTTTTTTGTTAGAGACGATATCGCTAATTGCAATTCTTCCATTATCGTTTAAAACTCTTTTTATGTTATTTAGAAGGTTATTTCTAGATTCTGGACTTACCAAGTTTAAAACGCAATTACTTAAAATAATATCAACTGATTTATCTGAGATTAATGGATTTAAATCTTTATCTAATTCATCAAGTTTTTCAATTGAACCTTCTAGAAATTCTGTATTGTTGAAACCTATATTTTTTGTAACTTCTTTAGACGCTGATCTTGATAAAGAAAGCATGTCAGGATTCTGATCAACTCCAATAACTTTCCCTTCTTTCCCCACAATTTGGGCACAAATGAAAGCATTTTTGCCGCTACCACTTCCAAGATCTAAGACGATATCATTTTTTTGAACATATTTTGTTGGATCACCACACCCATAGTCTCTTTCTATAACCTCTTGAGGAATTGCTTTAAGTAAAACGGGATTAAACCCAACTGGTGTACAAAGACAACTTTCTTTTTCTTGTGCGGCTGAGCCATATCTTTCTTGAATCGCATCTTTATGATCGAATTGATTAGGTGCTTTATTCGATGTGTTTGTATTACAGCAACTTTTAGACATATTTTTTAAAGGACTCTTGATAAATATAGCCAAAAAAAAAGCCCCTTTAAAAGGGGGCTTTTAATTTGTTTAATTAAATTATTTAGTGTAATTAACACCTCTGTAATTTAATTTTGCTTTTTCATTACTTGAAGAAGCGTCATCCATTCTGTTGGTGTATACGTTTCTTCTGTAGGTAAGTTCAACAAGTTGCTTTTTAGCAGCTTCTTTGTTTTGAACGTAGTTTTTACCTCTGTAAGTTAAAGTAGTCATGTTTCGATGTGACAACACGGCCATCCCCCGTTCCATGGTATGACTCGAACTGCGCCCTCAAATGAGGGTGAACGAAAAAGTAGCAATTGCTACCAAATAATTATAAACGTATTTTTAACTGCATGTCTAGCTTTTACAAATAGAAACGAAGATTTAATATTTTTTTAATTATTATCTTAGGTAAATTTTTTTTTAAATAGTCTCTAAAAAGGTTTATGTTTATATTTGGTTTAATCTTCATGATACTATTCATTTATGACAGGTTTTTTATATTTCTTGGGAAATACTTTAAGGTGGCCAGTATTAAAGCCAAAAGAATTTTTTTCACTACATGCTTATTTTTCAATTATTTATTTGATAACTTTTACTTTGAGTAAATATGATGTAAGCCAATCAAATTTAGTTTTTACTTTAGGAATTCTTGCACCTCTTTTAATCGCTATTGGTCAAGGACTTCCAATCGATTGCCTTGATATGGAATCATCTTTATTGAAGGAATTAAAAACTAAATAATATATATTTCAGTTAAAAATTTTTATAAAACCTGTACAACTTCGCTTATTTCAGGAATCATTTCTTTTAACTTTCTTTCAATACCCATTTTGAGAGTCATAGTGCTACTTGGGCAACTACCACATGCTCCTTGAAGTCTGACTTTGACAATTGGACCATCTATTTCTGCAATCTCTACATTACCCCCATCAGAAATTAAAAAAGGTCTTAGCTCGTCAAGGACTTTTTCTACATTTTCGTTTGTCAGCGAGAGTGTTTCAGTACTCATAATTTTGGATTAACTTTATAATAAGCCTAGAAAGAAATCTGATTAATTGCAAAAAAGATAATTTTCTGTTGTGACTTCATCTAAAAATCCCACTAATAACAATAGCTACTATGATGCAGTCTTAGTAGGAGCAGGGATAATGAGTAGTACTTTAGCCCTCCTAATTTCAGAAGTTTTACCAGATATAAAATTTCTTATTATAGAAAAATTAAATGCTCCAGGAAGTGAAAGTACTGGCGCTTTTAATAATGCAGGTACAGGACATGCGGCTAATTGCGAATTAAACTATACCCCTTTAGATGAAAAAGGAAATCTAAAAATAGATAAAGCGCTCTCAATAAATCGTTCTTTTGAAACATCTATGTCTTTATGGGCCTCATTGTATGAAGCAGGGAAAATTGATATTAAGAAGTTTCTAAAATTTATTCCTCATATTAGCTTTGTTTCTGGTCAGGATAATATTTCTTTTTTAAAAAAAAGATTTCAGAAAATTACTGAAAATCCTGAATTTATCGATATGGAATTTTCTACATCTTTTGATGAAATTTCATCATGGGCTCCTCTAATAACAAAAGATAGAAATCCATCTATTCAAATTGCTGCTACCAGAATAGGTAGAGGAACTGATATTAATTTTGAGGCTTTAACTAAAGAGTATTTGTCATTAGTTTCCTTAAATAAAAATGTTGAAATTAGATACAAAACAGAATTAGTAGATTTAAAGAAAATTGATAAAAAACAATGGGAACTAGAAATCAGTTCTGAAGGTAGAAAAACTTCAATTAGAACTGGCTACATTTTTCTTGGTGCTGGTGGAAAAACAATT
Source organism: uncultured Prochlorococcus sp. (assembly GCA_902518475.1). Taxonomy (GTDB): domain Bacteria; phylum Cyanobacteriota; class Cyanobacteriia; order PCC-6307; family Cyanobiaceae; genus Prochlorococcus_A. The sequence continues at coordinate 38,341 of CABYGI010000008.1, forward strand.
AATTATTTACAAAAATCAAAAATTCCAGAAGCAAAAAGTTATGGTGGATTTCCTGTTAGTGGGAAATGGCTTATTTGCGAGAAAAAAGATCTAACAGAAAAACATAACTCAAAAGTTTATGGTAAAGCTGATATTGGATCGCCACCAATGTCTGTGCCTCATTTAGACACCAGATGGATTGATAATAAAAAACTTCTTTTATATGGACCTTTTGCTGGATTTACAACGAAATTTCTAAAACAAAGTTCATACTTTGACTTATTTAGTTCAATTAAAAAGAATAATATTTTTTCAATGTTAGACGTTGGTTTCAAGAACAACGATTTAATTAATTACCTAATATCACAATCATTAAAGAACCATAACTCAAGAGTTGAGAATTTAAAGAATATGATGCCATCAGCTAATCCTTCTGATTGGTATTTAAAGAATGCTGGTCAAAGAGTCCAAATAATTAAAAAAACTGAAGGGGGTGGTTCTTTGAAATTTGGAACTGAGATTGTAAATTCATCTGATGGATCATTATCTGCTTTGTTGGGAGCCTCTCCGGGAGCAAGTACTGCGGTTTCAATTATGGTTGAGGTTCTAAAAGAATCTGTTTTATTCTTAAACGATAAGCATAATCTTCAGAAAAAAATAAATGACTTAATTTATCCAGAACTATCAGTCTCTGAAAATTACAGTACCTTCATAAAAAAAATTAAAAAAAGAAATAATTCCATTTTTGGTTTCCATCCATAATTCTAATTAGCTAATATTAATCAAGATGTAACAAGAGGAGAATTTTTCTTTCTATATGACTGATATATCGGTTTCAAAAATTAGAAATTTCTGCATAATCGCTCATATTGACCATGGTAAATCTACCCTTGCAGATAGGTTGCTTCAAGATACTGGTACTGTGCAGCAAAGGGATATGCAAGAACAATTTTTGGACAGTATGGATCTTGAAAGAGAGAGAGGAATTACTATCAAGTTACAGGCCGCTAGGATGAAATATAAAGCTGACGATTCCCAAGAATATGTTTTGAACTTAATAGATACTCCAGGACATGTTGATTTCTCTTATGAGGTTAGTAGATCTCTTCAAGCTTGTGAAGGCGCCTTACTTGTTGTTGATGCAAGCCAAGGAGTAGAAGCTCAAACCTTAGCTAATGTTTATCTTGCCTTAGAAAATAATCTTGAAATAATTCCTGTTTTAAATAAAGTTGATTTGCCAGGCGCTGATGCTGAAAAAATAAAACAAGAAATAGAGGAAATTATTGGACTTGATACATCTAATGCAATAAATTGTTCAGCAAAAACTGGAGTTGGTATTAAAGATATTTTGGAAGCAATCGTAAGAAGAGTCCCTCCTCCTCAAGATGAAATTAAACTACCTACAAAGGCACTGATTTTTGATTCTTATTATGATCCGTACAGGGGAGTTATTGTTTATTTCAGGGTGATATCTGGGTCTCTAAACAAGAGAGAAAAAATATTATTAATGGCAAGTAAGAAAAATTATGAACTAGATGAGATAGGAATAATGGCGCCTGATCAGCGGCAAGTTGATGAATTACATGCAGGAGAAGTTGGTTATTTAGCTGCTTCTATAAAATCAGTTGCTGATGCGAGAGTGGGAGATACGATTACTCTTTTAAATTTACCTGCCAATGATCCTTTGCCTGGATATAAGACAGCAAATCCTATGGTTTTTTGTGGCTTATTCCCGACTGATGCTGATCAATTCCCAGATTTAAGAGTATCACTAGAAAAATTACAATTATCTGATGCAGCTTTAAAATATGAGCCCGAAACCAGTAGCGCAATGGGCTTCGGATTTAGGTGCGGATTCCTAGGACTTCTACATATGGAGATTGTTCAAGAAAGATTAGAAAGAGAATATGACTTGGATCTAATCGTAACGGCACCATCAGTTATTTATAAAGTTAATTTAAATCATCAGGAACATATCTTTATTGATAATCCTTCTACAATTCCTGATCCACAACTCAGAGAATCAATTGAAGAGCCTTATGTGAAAATGGAAATTTATGCTCCCAATGAATTTAATGGAACATTAATGGGTTTATGTCAGGAAAGAAGGGGAGTATTTATAGATATGAAATACATAACAACAGATCGAGTTACCTTGATTTATGAAATTCCATTAGCAGAAGTTGTTACAGATTTCTTTGATCAAATGAAAAGTAGAACCCAAGGTTATGCATCAATGGAATATCATTTGATTGGCTATAGAAAAAATGACCTTGTTAGATTAGATGTTCTAATAAATTCAGAAAGAGCAGATCCATTAACTTCTATTGTTCATAAAGATAAGGCTTACGGAATTGGCAGAAGTTTAGTTGAGAAATTAAAAGAACTTATTCCAAAACAACAATTTAAAATACCTATTCAAGCATCAATCGGTAGCAGGATTATTGCAAGTGAAAGCATAAGTGCTTTGAGAAAAGATGTTTTATCAAAATGTTATGGAGGGGATATTTCTAGGAAAAAGAAACTCTTAAAGAAACAAGCCAAAGGTAAAAAGAGGATGAAGGCAATGGGTAAAGTTGAAGTCCCTCAAGAAGCTTTTATGGCAGTTTTGAAATTAAACCAGTAATTTCTTTAAATTTAAAATTCATAACTATTTATTTTTAAAAGAATTGGGTATATTTCATTTATATCTTAAAAAAAGATTTTGGATATTAACTCATTTAATCGTGTCGGCGCAAATATCAGAAAAGCGGGATTTTTAATTGTACTTTTTTATCTTCTTGTTGTTTTAATAATGAAATTTTTAGAGGCCAATAATTTTTTTGGCTATTCATTTTCAATGTTAAGCAATGATATCTTTGCCCCTCCTTCTCTAAATCATTTTTGTGGCACAGATAGATTAGGAAGAGATGTTTGCTTAAGAACTTTGCAAGGATCATCATTAGCTATAGAAGTTGTATTCTTAGCTATTCTTTTTTCATTAAGTTTGGGTTTGCCATTGGGATTATTAAGTGGGTATTTTGGTGGTTTTTTTGATAAATGCTTATCACTAATAATGGATACTATTTTTTCAATACCTGTAATTTTGCTTTCAGTTGTTGTGGCTTTTGTATTGGGTAAGGGTATCCTTAACGCGGCTTTGGCATTGTGTATTGTTTACTCTCCTCAATATTTTAGATTAATCAGAAATCAGACAATATTGGTTAAATCCGAAACTTATGTGGAGGCAGCTCAAGTTGCAGGAGCTGATGTTAAAAAAATTATTTTTAAATATATTCTCCCAAATGTAATAACACCATTGCCTATTCTGCTTACCCTAAATGCTGCAGATGCTGTTTTGGTATTAGGAAGTTTAGGATTTTTAGGCCTTGGCGTTCCTGCAGATGTCCCAGAGTGGGGAAGTGATTTAAATCTGGCTCTTGCCGCTTTACCTACAGGTATCTGGTGGACGGCTTTGTTCCCAGGTTTGGCAATGTTTTTTTTAGTTTTAGGTCTTTCTTTTATAGGAGAGGACCTTGAAGAAATTTTTGATAGTCAAAATTCTGAATAAATTTAGTTATCTGTAATAGGATCAAGTTCTCCTTGATCATTCAACTTTGGATATTCTTTAGCTGATTTTTTATATACCGCAGCTAATTCTGGGTAACACCATTCAAAAAGTGTTTTTTGATATTCATCTATATTTAACCCTTCTCCATTGGCGGGCAATATACCTTTATTTTTTCTTTGGCGAACAGCTTCAAATAATAATATAGAAGCAGCAACTGAAACATTCAGAGATTGAACCATACCTCTCATAGGTATAAAAATTGATTGATCAACCATTGATATAAGTTCATTACTTAGTCCCCATTTTTCTGCTCCTAAAACAAAACATGTATTTTGAGAATAATCAAAATTCCTATAATCTACTGATTCACTATTAAGAGTCGTTCCATATAATTTAAAACCCTTATTCTTTAAATCAGATATTGCCGTAATACTGTTTTCGTGATAATTCAGTTTTACCCATTTTTGACTTCCTTGAGCGGTACTATTAAAAGTCTTAACGGCATTCGTTTTGCTAATAAAATTTGCTTCGAAAACTCCTGCTGCATCACATGTCCTTAATATCGCAGATAAATTATGTGGTTTATTTACATCCTCAACTAAAACAGTCAAGTTTTTCATTCTGCAATCTAAAACACTTTTGATTCGTTCAAATCTTCTTGGCAAAATTGACATTTATAATTTTTTCACACCTATAAATTATATTCAAAAAATATTGAATACCTATTAAATCTCTTGGTTTATAATATTTTGGTAGTATAAGTAAACTCAATGGCATACATAGAATGGGACTATACAGTTATAACAAGTATGGTAGAAAAACAAGGGTGGCATTTACCTGATCGTGAATCGGAAGAATGGAATAAATTTAACGATGAATTAGGAGAAAAAATGAGAGGTGTTGGACTTATTTTTGAAAAATATTGTAAATTTACTCCTGACGTAGGAGAAGGAGTTCATCTTCTAGATGAATGATCGTAAATTGTTTTAAACCATTGATGTATCCCTTAATCAATGGCTTACTAATTAATAAGATAATATAATTTCACTAAATTAGAACTGGCAATTATTAAGGCTTTATAAAGCTTGTACTCAAAAAAAAATTTTTTATTCCACAAAAAAGTTATTTAATTTCTATATTTGAATAAAAATATGAAAAATAAATTAACTTTTTTATTCGATGGTGGTTGTCCACTTTGTTTGAGAGAAACAAATTTTCTTAAAAAAAGAGATACCTTAAATCAAATTGCATTTATAGATATTAATAGTAAGGATTATGATCGAAGTCTTTTTAATGACATTTCATATTCAGAAGCTATGTCAAACCTCCATGGGATTATTGAAAATGGTGAAATTATTAGGGGACTAGATGTACTTGCATATTCTTATGAATTAGTTGGTTTAGGTTGGGTTTATTATCCCTTGAAGATTAAGCTCTTATCTCCATTATTGAGATTGGTTTACAGATATTGGGCAAAATATAGACTTCAAATTACAGGTAGATCCGATATTGAAAAACTTTGTACCTCACAATGTGAACAATAAATATGGAAATTATCGATATAGACAGAATAATAGAAATGTGTTGGGAAGATAGAACACCCTTTGAAGCTATCGAGTATCAATTTGGTTTAAAAGAGGAAGATGCGATAAAAATTATGCGTCAAAATCTTAAACCCAAATCTTTCAAAGTCTGGAGAAAGAGAGTTTCGGGAAGAAATACAAAACATATGGCCCTTAAAGATTCAACTAGATTTAAATCTACTCATAAAAGAAAATTATAAATTTTGAAAAATCTTT
>CABYGI010000009.1 GCA_902518475.1 uncultured Prochlorococcus sp.
ACAAAGCATCCATGGGAACCTCTATTGTTCCCATACTATCTTTTTCAGTCCTAAAGTTTTTGGTCATTATTCCTCTGAAAACACTGGTTTAACTAAGATAAGGTTTTCAGTAATCCTAGATACCTAACTTCTCCCATATTACACTTAAATTATTAAGATGAATTGAAGGATTGAAACATTCTTCTAAGTCACTTTGATCAATAAAACCCATAATTTCATTATCTCTCTCTATATTTCGTTTAAAATTACCATTCTGAGTATTCCAGGCCTGATGCGCATTTTTTTGTACTAAGCTATAAGCTTTTTCTCTAGACAAGCCCTTCTCTACAAGCAAAAGTAAAACTTTCTGACTAAAGATTACACCACCATATATATTTAAATTTTTGAGCATATTTTTTGGATAAACTTCTAAATTGCTTACTATATCTTGCATTTCCCTGAGCATAAAATGCAAGCAGATTGATACGTCAGGTAGCATGATACGTTCATTTGAACTATGGCTTATATCTCTTTCGTGCCAAAGTGGAACATTTTCAAGTGCTGTTAAGACGTAACTTCTCAAAATTCTTGATAAACCACTTACTCTTTCACTTCGAATAGGATTTCTTTTATGAGGCATGGCAGAACTTCCTTTTTGCCCTTTTGTAAAGCCCTCCTCAACTTCTAAAACATCAGTTCTTTGTAAATTTCTTATTTCAGTTGCGAATCTATCTAAAGAAGCGCCAACTAGTGCAATAGTTTGTACATATTCTGCATGTCTGTCTCTCGATATAACCTGCGTACTTGCTGTATCTGGTTTTAAGCCGAGTAAATCACAAGTTATTTGTTCTACTTTAGGATTCGTATTAGCGTAAGTTCCCATTGCACCACTTATTTGTCCAATCGCTACAGAATCTTTCAGAGTTAACAATCTTTTTTTGTTCCTTATTATTTCTGCTAACCATCCAGCAAGTTTAAAACCGAAGGAAATGGGCTCTCCATGAATTGCATGAGATCTGCCAATCATTAAAGTATTTTTATGCTTCCTTGCTAATAATCTGACCTCATTTTCTAGGTTCTCAATTTCTTCTAATAACAATTTGCAAGAATCTAATAACTGAAGAGATAAGCCAGTATCAAGTACATCACTACTGGTCATCCCTACATGTATGTATCTTCCTGAATCTCCTACAAATTCATTAACACTTGTGAGAAATGCTATGACATCATGTTTAACTTCTTTCTCAATTTCTGTAATTCTAGATTCATCAAACTTTGCATTTGAACGTATCTCTTTCATTGCATTCTCAGGGATTTTTCCGAGGGAAAAATTTGCTTCACATGCAGCTATTTCAACCTTAAGCCAACTCTGGAATTTTGCGCTTTCAGTCCAGATTTTCCCCATTTCGGGTAATGTGTAACGCTCGATCACAATTTTTATTTATTATCAATTTAAACTTTATAACAAAATTGAATTATTGCCCTACACCTTTAAAGATGTACTTGCCATTGAACATATTTGACTGATTATTTTTTTCCTATGTAACATTTTTGTGGCTAATAAAGAAAGCTTAAATATAAAAATGTTTACATATATTCCTTCGTTAATCATGGGTTATTTTTTAGTTCTTATTTAAAATTGAAAGGTATTAAAGAATTTGGATTTTAATCTTGTAGAAGTTCATTATTCAGTCTTTTTTTATTGATTTATATATGATTAAAAAAAGTAGATTAGATCTTTATCTTCTAAATAAGGGTTTATGTGAAACTCGTCAAAAAGCTCAAGGTTTAATTCTTGCGGGCAAGGTTAAAGATATCAATGGAAAAGTATTTGATAAACCTGGACAACAAGTATTAATTGGATCTGAGTATTTTATTGATTCCGCGCCAATGTTTGTATCAAGGGGCGGCGAAAAATTATTGGAGGCATTTAAAAAACTTGAAATTAAAGTAAAAGACAAAATATGTATTGACGCAGGAATCTCTACTGGGGGATTTACTGATTGCTTATTGCAACAAGGCGCAAAGTTAGTTTATGGGATAGATGTTGGTTATGGACAAACTGCATGGAAGATTAGAAATAACCCAAAAGTTATACTTTTTGAACGAACTAATATTCGAAATTTAAAACCTAATGATCTTTTATCTAGAAGTAATGAATTACCAAATTTTGTAGTAGCTGATTTGTCTTTTATTTCTTTAAAGTTAGTTTTTAAATCTATTGGTAATTTATTAGAAGGTGATTGTATTGAGGGAATATTTTTAATTAAACCCCAATTTGAGGTAGGTAAAGATAAAGTCAGTAAAGGAGGTGTTGTTCGAAATCCTAAATTCCATACTGAGGCTATAGAGTCTGTTATCTATGCTGCAAAGAATTTCAAATGGAATATAAAGAATCTGATAGCTTCACCGCTGGTAGGTCCTGCTGGGAATCATGAATATCTAGCTTGGATGACCTTAGGAAGTCAATCAAATAAAAATATTAATAGTGAATATATACAAAATTTAGTAAAAGAAACTCTTTGAATTAAAGAGCTTCTTCGTCTTTGTCGCCTGTTCTAATTCTTATAACTGAATCAATTGATGTGATGAATATTTTTCCGTCACCTATCTCTCCAGTTTTTGCTGCTTCAGCAATCGCATCTATGACTGAATTAACCTTTTCATCTTCCACGACAACTTCTACTTTAAGTTTTTGAAGGAATTCAACAGTAAATTCGGAACCTCTATATCTTTCGACTTGTCCTTTTTGCCTTCCAAAACCTCTAACTTCACTAACTGTCATTCCAACAATACCGGAATTTACTAATGCAATTTTTACATCCTCCAGCTTAAATGGACGTATGATTGCTTCAATTTTCTTCATGATTAAAGATTGAACATTCCTATTTTAATTGTTTTTTGGGAAAACATCCAACATTGAAATATCAGAAAAACATTCAACATTAAGGCCTGCATTCTTGGCGTCTTCAATTAATAGTTGGGAATTTTCTTCAGAAATTACAACTGTACTATTTGACAAAGCTTCCCACTTATCATTCTCAAAGTGTGTTTGAAGCCATAACATTCCAATTGCAGTTTTTGGTTGAAGGGATTTATTTAAGTTGTTATCGATAGTTATCAAACAAATGTCCATTAATTTTCATTGAACTAAACACATATAAACCTTTCGGCGGACATTATGAATGTTATTATTGATACAAAAATAAGATTTAACATCTTTTGACTTATTCAATTGTAATACTTAGATTTGTTGATACTTTTGCGAATTTTTATCTTTATATATAGTTTTTATATAGGTTTAGTAAAAAAGTTCTACTAAAAATGAGTACAGCTAAATTAGAAGATTCGACTCAAAGACCGCTATATGGTGAAAGAATTATTGAAGAATCAAAAATAATTTGTTTCGATAATCCAAATAAGAAAAGAATTTATGAAATTTCTATTCAGTTACCTGAATTTACATGTAAGTGCCCCTTTTCTGGTTATCCAGATTTTGCAAAGCTAAATATCATTTATCAACCTAATTTGAAAGTCTATGAGTTGAAGTCTTTAAAGCTTTATATTAATAATTTTAGGGATATAAAAATATCACATGAGGAAGTTGTAAATAGAATTATGGACGATTTAGTGAATGAAGGTTCACCTCACTGGATACATTTAAATGCTTCATTTAACCCCAGAGGGAATGTTTCTATGCAGTTAGATATTTTTAGTGGGCAGAAAAGAAATTAAAAATTTTTTATTTCGTCTGATAATTTAAAAAATTCTTTTTTAAAACCAACTAGATTTTTATTACTAAGGCCTCCAATAGATAACTTTTGTGATTCTTTATCTACCAGAATCCATAATTGATTAGTTGGTATAAGACTTAATATTGTTCCAAAAATTATTAAGATAAAAGAAAAGTAAATAAATGGTATAGACGGATCATTTTTAATTATTAATCCACTGCTGGGGATTATTTTTTTCAGAGATACTTTTGAAGAGTTAACTTCTAATGGATTGTCATTGATAAAGAGATTATTCCCGGAAAAATTTTCTATATTCGAAATTTTAAGTGGACCATTTTCATTATCTATTGTTAAAAGGAAATTTTTTTTAGTCTCCGATCCTAATTCAATTAAAACTCCCCAAACTTGATTACCGATTTCTGGAATCTCCTTTAATTGTAATTGATACAGGATATTATCTATTTCTAAAACAACATTTGAAATTGCCCAATCTGCTTGATAAATAGTTAATCCTTTAAACCTGATTGGGTGATTAACTTTGGTTGTTTTTATTTCATTTAAATTTAGATCTTCAGAAGAAAAATTTAATTTTGAAATAAACTGTTTGGGCACACCATCACTTTCACGTTCTATAGAAAAATCGACTAACTTTACTTTGGCTTTTGAGTTTGTGTTCTCATTAAAAAGATCTAAAGTTTCTCCAGGCAGAAAATATTGTTCTTTTGATTGACTCGTAAAACTTCCATATGCTGAACCTATAAGTAAGATTATTAATCCGATATGTACAACTAAAGGACCGATTTTTCCAATTAACCCCTTTCTTGCAGAAATATGACTATTAAATTTGTATGTTTTCCAACCTTTTTTTTTAAGTAATAAATCTACTTTTGATATATGTTCTCCACCATGATTGATTTGATGACTTGTAGTTAGTTGCAGTTTGCTAAATTTTTTTTCGCTTTTATATTCAATCCATTTTAATGAAGCTTTTAATGAAGGAATTTGCCTCCTGAAACTACAAGCTGCCAGAGAAATGCAAAGAAGAATTAATGTAAATAAAAACCAAAAGCTAGTATATATATGATCCAATTGAAGTTTTAAGACTTTTTCTCCATCTAAAAATCCAAAAATGGGAGCTCTATCGAAATTATCAATATAGAATTTATTATTACTACCTTGAGGTATAAAAGTACCTATTCCACTGGCAATAGCAATGAAGATTATCAGCGATATAGCGAATCTTAAACTTGATATTTTTAAAATTAGATTCTTAAAAATAATCATTTAAATCCAATTTGAAAATAAATTTAATAACCCTAGGGAAACTAAAAATATCCCACTCAAAGTCGGAATTATTTGACTAAATTTTCTAAGAGATAAAAATTGCTTTAAGTTTTCTGCGGTGGCTCCTGCAATGATTAATGGGGTTACTTGGCCTATCCCAAAGAAAAATAAAAAAATAATAGATATTATCGGGTTTTTAGTTTGCGATACCCAAGCCAAAAGAGTTGCTAAAACTGGAGTAATGCAAGGCGAAGAAGCTAGTCCAAAAGTAGTTCCTATGGCAAAAGGCGCTATAAATGTTGGTATTTTATCTTCAATGATTTTTATATCAGGTCCATTCGGAAACTGAAACTTTAGAATTCCTAATAAATTTAAACCCATTATTATTGCTATTAGGGCAACAAATGAAGTGTAATAAGATGGAATTTGCCCATATATTTTACCTAAGAATCCGCTCGCAGCCCCCAGTGCAACAAGCGAAAAAACTACACCTCCTGAAAAACTAATAAGTTTAAATTTATTTTTCTCTGTTCCGCCTATATAAGCAATTGTCACCGGAAGTAATGATAATGAACAAGGACCAAGACTTGTTAAAAGTCCTGCGCTGAAAACCATAAATATAGTAAATGGACCAGGACTATTAAGACCATTCTGCATTAGCAGATTACCCTTTTGAGATATTTCTGAAATAACTAAATTAAATGATTCGATAGCTTGAATTAAATCTTCTAAATTCTAACTAATTAAGAGTCTTTCGTGTACTAATCATACCAATGAATCCTGTTGACTCTAATGAACATCTAACTAACATCCCTGCAATAAAAAAAGAAGCTATTAATGAATTGCCACCATAACTGATAAAAGGTAGTGGTAACCCTGTAGTAGGCATTGAACCAGTTGCTACAGCAATATGCATTATTGATTGACCTGTCAACAACACACTACATCCGATAGCAACTAATTTTGTATAGTTGTTCCTGCACTTAAGACTAATTCTTAGACTTATATAAGAGAATACTGCTAAAAATCCTAAGAATAAAGTACACCCCAATAAACCAAATTCTTCCGCAAAAATGGCAAAAATAAAATCTGTATACATGAACGGCAGATACTGTAATTTTTGTATCGACAGTCCAAAACCTTGGCCAAATAGACCACCTGAACCTATAGCTAATAAACTTTGAACCAATTGAAATCCATTTTCTTGTTGATCTTTCCAAGGATTTATAAATGAAGTAACTCTCAGTTTTTGATATTCGTTATTAAATATGCTGATACATCCAGTAATTAATCCTATTGAAGCAAATGAGCAAAGAGAGCTAAGTTTTACTCCTCCACATAAACCCATTACCCAAAGAAGAATTCCAGTTAATGATGCAGTACTTAAATTAGGCTGTTTAAGTATTAATAAAATTAGTAAACCAAAGGTTATGATTGAAATTAATTTTTTATCATTCTTTACTAGATTCCAATGTGCGAAAAGATTAGAAGCTTCTAGAATTAGAAAAGGTTTAATTAATTCAGATGGCTGCAGACGTAAATTGCCAAGCACTAGCCATCTTGAAGATCCATTAACTGTAATTCCAGTAAGATTGGTAAGGAAAATCAAAAAGAATAAAATATAAAACATAATTCTTGAAAACTTTAAAAGATTTCTAATGTTTGTATTAAGTACGAAATAAAATAAACTAATTCCTGGAATTGTCCAAATGATTTGTTTTTTTAAGAAGTAAGCCCAATTTCCCATTTCCCTACTAGCCACCCACCAACTTGATGATCCTAGTATGCATATGCCTAATATTGACCAAACTCCAATGATGACGATGAGGATTTTTGCTTCATAAGGCCATATCGCCCAAGGTAAGGGAAATATAGACTCTGTAAAATTGCTGAAACTTTTTTTGTAATTAGAACTAAAGGTTTTCTTTCTTTTAGAAATTCTTTTATATTTTATTTTTTCTTGACTTATCTCCAATTTTTTAGATGTATATTTACTATTGAGACGTTTAATTGAGATTTTGCCAAGTCTTTTATTAACGTTTTAAAGTGTTAAAGCAATTAAAAAGATGACTTTTCATAAATTTTATTTTTTAAGAATAAAGTAAAAAATGGCCTACAGATTCATCATAAATCTTAAGAATTAATTTTTTATAAAAAAAAACTAGCTAAAAGGCACCTCTCCGTGATAGATTCCGTGAGTTTATATACTTACTTAAACCATTCGGAGGGTTTCTAAACTATGTTCACATCAGTGGACTCAAATAGAAAAAAACTTGAGCATCCTTCTAATGAGAATGTTCAATTTCCTCAATCCCTGAATAATTCGATCATCACAGAAAGTAAATCTGTCATTGCCAATCAAATAGATCATTTTCTTTCTCAAAATGATGAATACACAAAATTGCAATTAACAATTTTTGGAATTACTTTTATTATTTCTATTTTATTAGCATCAATAACTGGAATTTTTCTGGGTATTACTTTTGGTTTTAGTATTTTTATAGGTGCAATTGCCGGAATTTTTTACCTACGCTTGCTTGCCAAAAGTATAGGGAAACTTGGTAAAGAATCATCAGGTGTATCAAAATTGCAACTATTAGTTCCAGTTTGCCTCTTTATTTTTGCGAGCAAGCTAGGATCTTTAGATATTTTTCCTGCGATGATAGGTTTTTTCATTTACAAGCCTTCACTCATTCTTTATTTTTCACTCTCTTAAGTAAATTTTTTTTAATCAAAACAAATGTTTTTTAATTCCTTGCTAACAAATTTTGCAGCATTAGAAGTTGGTCAACATCTTTATTGGCAAATTGGAAATATCAGACTTCATGGGCAGGTATTTTTAACATCTTGGATTTTATTAGGAGCGTTATTAGTTTTTATTTCTTTAGGAACTAAAAAAATGGAAAATGATCCTAAAGGCCTTCAAAACCTGCTTGAGTTCCTCTGGGATTACATTAGAGATCTTGCTAGGACGCAAATAGGTGAAAAAGTATATAGAGATTGGATGCCATTTATAGGTACTTTATTTTTATTCGTCTTTGTTAGCAATTGGGGAGGAGCTTTAATTCCTTGGAGATTGATTAAGTTACCAAGTGGAGAATTAGGAGCACCTACTGCAGATATTAATACGACTATAGCCTTAGCTTTATTGGTTTCACTTTCTTATTTCTATGCAGGTTTAAGCAATAAGGGTTGGAGATACTTCGAATATTATGTTCACCCAACTCCTATTATGCTTCCTTTTAAGATTTTAGAGGACTTTACGAAACCTTTATCACTCTCTTTCAGGCTTTTTGGAAATATTTTGGCTGATGAACTTGTTGTTGGTGTTCTAGTCTTTTTAGTTCCGTTAATTCTCCCAATACCTGTTATGTTCCTAGGATTATTTACTAGTGCAATTCAGGCATTGATATTTGCAACTTTGGCGGCCTACTACATTGGAGAAGCTGTTGAAGAACATCATTAGCTTTTTTCTGATACTTTCAGACGCTTTTACAAAGGGTCTGTAATCTGGCAAAATATCTAATCGCGTAGGTCTGAAAATATCAGACCCATTCTTAAAACAAAGGATGTCCAAGCGTGTATGACAACAAAGATTATCACAAGTATTAAGCTCTTTATTTCAAAATTATGGATTCGATTACTTCCGCTGCATCAGTTGTAGCTGCTGGTTTAGCAGTTGGTCTAGGTGCTATTGGCCCAGGTCTTGGACAAGGTAACGCAGCTCAAGGAGCTGTTGAGGGTATTGCCCGTCAGCCAGAAGCTGAAGGTAAAATCAGAGGAACTCTTCTTTTGTCTTTCGCTTTCATGGAGTCATTAACAATTTACGGATTAGTTGTGGCTTTGGTACTACTTTTTGCGAATCCTTTTTCCTAAAAGTTAATATTGCTTCTAACTCTTATTAGCAATATTTAAATTTAATTTTTTAACTTCAACTGAATCATATGTTGGCCTTTAATTTTTTTGGTGCTACAGAAGGTGGATTATTTGATATAAATGCCACTTTGCCACTAATGGCAATACAAGTAGTTGCGCTTACTTACATATTAAATTCTCTCTTTTTTAAGCCTGTTGGCAATGTTGTAGAAAAAAGAGAAAAGTTTGTAAGTAATAATATTATTGAGGCCAAAAATAAACTTTCTGAGGTTAAAAAATTAGAAGCTGATTTATTAATGCAGCTTCAAAGTGCTCGTACAGAAGCCCAAAGAATTGTGAGCGAAGCTGAGAATGAGTCTGACAAGCTTTATAAAGAAGCACTAGAACTTGCTAATAATGAAGCAAATGCTTCAAAAGAAAAGGCAAGACTAGCGATTGAAAGTCAGACGACCGCTGCTCGTGATCAACTTTCTAAACAGGCTGATGATCTAAGCGAACTTATTGTTAATAGATTGATTCTAGAAAAATGAATTTAACTCTTTTAGCTACAGAAGGTTTTGGATTGAACTTCAATTTATTCGAAACTAATATCCTTAATTGGGCTGTAGTGGTTTTCGGTCTTTATAAATTTTTGCCTGGTTTTTTAGGTAAAATGCTTCAAAAAAGGAGAGAAGGAATACTTCTTGAATTAAAAGATGCTGAAGATCGACTCCTAAAAGCAACTCAAGCTTTAGAAAAGGCGAAGAAAGATTTATCTTCAGCAGAAGAAAAAGCTTCTCAAATAAAAGCTGATTCTCTTAAAAGATCTGAATCAATCAGAATGGAAAGTGAGAAAAAAGCCATAGAGGAGATGGCACGAATTAAACAAAGTGCAATCTCTGATGAGAGCTCTGAAGCATCCAGAGCAATTTCTCAACTACGAAAAGAAGCTGTAGAACTGGCAATTAAGAAAGCTTTAGAATCTCTCCCAAATCGACTTGATAAAACAACACAAGAAAATTTGGTAACTCAATCAATTAACAATATTGAGGTGAACTAATGCCACTTTTAAATTCAGTTACTACTCCATACGCAGAGGCATTACTTCAAGTTGTGAATGAAAATTCGCAAACTGAAGAGATGGTTTCTGAGGTTAAACAACTTTTGGAATTAATAAATGATTCCCCTGAATTGGAGAAGGCATTATCCTCTCCCATTTTAGAGACAGATGCTAAGAAGAAAATCATTATTGAAATTTTTTCAAATAAGGTTAATTCTTCTTTACTGAATTTCTTAAAATTATTGGCCGATAGGCAAAGAATTGGAATTCTTACTTCAATTCTTGATAGGTTTTTAGAGATTTACCGAGAAAATAGTAATATTGCTTTGGCAACTGTTACTTCTGCAGTCGAGCTTACTGATGAACAGAAAGGTTTAATTACCAAAAAGATCATCAATATTGCTGGAACAGAAAAATTAGAACTTGTAACTAAAATCGACCCATCTCTTATTGGTGGTTTCGTCGCCAGTGTAGGATCAAAAGTAATTGATGCTTCCCTTGCTTCACAAATTAGAAAACTTGGCTTATCCCTTTCCAAGTAACTTTTAAATCAACCTTAAATTCTTAAATCCATGGTATCTATACGCCCTGATGAAATCAGTTCAATCTTAAAACAACAAATAACTGATTATGACCAATCTGTAAGTGTTAGTAATGTAGGAACTGTTCTGCAAATCGGTGATGGCATTGCAAGAATATATGGCTTAGATCAGGTCATGGCAGGTGAGTTATTGGAATTTGAAGATGGTACCGAAGGTATAGCTTTAAATCTTGAAGATGATAATGTTGGAGCCGTTTTGATGGGCGAGGCACTTGGTGTCCAAGAAGGAAGTAACGTTAAGTCCACAGGTAAAATCGCATCTGTTCCAGTTGGTGAAGCAATGCAGGGGAGAGTTGTTAATCCTCTAGGACAACCAATAGATGGGAAAGGGGAAATTCCTACGAGTGATACTAGATTGATTGAAGAAATGGCTCCTGGAATAATCAAGAGAAGATCAGTGCATGAACCAATGCAAACAGGTATTACATCTATTGATGCAATGATTCCTGTTGGAAGAGGTCAAAGAGAATTAATTATTGGTGATAGACAAACTGGAAAATCTGCAATTGCTATCGATACGATAATCAACCAAAAAGGTCAAGACGTAGTTTGCGTTTACGTAGCTATTGGCCAGAAGTCAGCATCAGTAGCAAACATCGTAGAGGTATTAAGAGAGAGAGGAGCACTAGATTATACAGTCGTAGTTAGTGCAGGAGCTTCTGAACCTGCTGCTTTACAGTACTTAGCACCTTATACCGGTGCAGCAATTGCTGAACATTTTATGTATCAGGGTAAAGCAACACTTGTTATTTATGATGATCTAACAAAACAAGCTCAGGCTTATAGACAAATGTCTCTTCTTTTAAAAAGACCACCAGGAAGAGAAGCTTATCCTGGAGACGTGTTTTATTTACACAGTAGATTACTAGAAAGAGCAGCAAAACTTTCTGATGCTATGGGAGGAGGCTCTATGACAGCTCTTCCAATTATTGAAACTCAGGCAGGGGACGTTTCGGCTTATATTCCAACTAATGTTATTTCAATTACAGATGGACAAATATTCTTGAGTGCAGATTTATTTAACTCAGGATTAAGACCCGCTATTAATGTAGGTATTTCTGTTAGCCGTGTTGGAGGTGCCGCTCAGACAAAAGCAATTAAAAAAATTGCAGGAACTTTAAAATTAGAACTCGCACAGTTTGATGAACTAGCTGCTTTTTCTCAATTTGCATCTGATCTTGATGAAGCAACTCAGCAACAACTTGAAAGAGGTAAAAGACTAAGAGAGTTATTAAAGCAACCTCAATTCTCCCCGCTTAACCTTGCAGAACAAGTTGCAGTAGTTTACGCAGGAGTTAAAGGTCTTATTGATGAGGTGCCTGTTGAAGATGTTACTAAATTTGCAACTGAACTTAGGGAATACCTGAAGTTAAATAAATCAGAATTTATAGAAGAAATTCTTAAAGAGAAGAAATTAAATGATGGATTAGAAGCAACACTAAAAGAGGTGATAAATGAAGTTAAATCATCAATGCTTGCCACAGTTTAAATTTATTTAAGGAGATATCATGGCAAATCTAAAAGAGATTAGAGATCGAATCGTTTCTGTTAAAAATACAAGAAAAATAACGGAGGCCATGAGACTTGTTGCAGCTGCAAAAGTTAGGAGAGCTCAAGATCAAGTTCTTAAGAGTAGGCCTTTTGCAGATAAACTTGCACGGGTCTTAGAAAATATCCAATCTAGAGTTCAATTTGAGGCTGTCGACTCTCCTCTATTATCAAAGAGAGCCGTTAAGAGCATCACTTTGGTTTGCATAACTGCGGATAGAGGTTTGTGCGGTGGTTACAACACAAATATAATAAAAAAGGTAGAAATAAGATACGCGGAATTAGTCAAACAAGGGTATAAGCCAAATTTAATTTTGGTTGGGAAGAAAGCTATCGGATATTTTCAAAATAGAAAGGATAGATATGTAATTAAAAGTACTTTCAAAGAACTAGAACAGGTACCCACAGTCAAGGACTCTGAAGGAGTAACAAATGAAATTTTAGCTGAATTCCTCTCAGAAAATTCTGATAGGGTGGAAATTATATACACGAAATTCATCACTTTAGTTAGCTGCGCCCCTGTCGTTCAAACACTATTGCCACTTGACCCTCAAGGAATTGCTGAGGAAAACGATGAAATCTTTAGGTTGACTACAAAAGACAGTAAGTTACTTGTTGAAAAATCAAATATGGAAAAAAGTGATTCAGAGCAGTTGCCATCAGATATTGTTTTTGAACAAAGTCCTGATCAACTATTAGATTCCTTATTACCATTATATTTACAGAATCAGGTACTAAGAGCTCTTCAAGAGTCAGCAGCTTCTGAACTCGCTTGCAGGATGACTGCTATGAATAATGCGAGTGATAATGCTAAAGAATTAGCAAGTACTTTGAATCTAACCTATAACAAAGCCAGGCAAGCAGCTATTACTCAAGAAATATTAGAGGTTGTAGGAGGTTCTGCAGTTTAGCAATAAGATTTAGGATATGCCTGAATACAATATCAAAGTTCAATTTGAGCATAAGACTTTTAGTTTTTTATGTTCTGAAGATCAAGATATTATTTCAGCGGCAAAAATGAATGGAATAGATTTACCAAGTAGTTGTTGTTCAGGAGTTTGTACAGATTGTGCATCCATGATAATGGAAGGATCTGTAGATCAAGAAGATGCTATGGGATTAAATGATGATTTGAGGGAAAAGGGCTTTGCTCTTTTGTGTGTTGCATATCCCAAGTCAGATTTGAATATTGTTATTGGCAAAGAAGTCGAAGACGATTTATATAATGATCAATTTGGTAAATATCAAAAATGAAATTAAGTTCAGTTGATTATTATCTAGATTGGCCAGTTTCAATAAAATTAAAAAATTTAAGGGAATTTATTACTGCAAATTTAGAAAAAAAAGGTGATTTAATTCGATGGTCAATTGTTGATATTCAAAATTCTATTGACTCTTTTGGAACAAAAAAACTTAAAATTAAAGCTGTCTTAGCTAATTAAAAATATAAATTAAATTTTTTTCAATAATGGAAAATTCGCCAACAATATTCATTGTTCCAACTGGTATTGGTTGTGAAGTAGGAGGTTTTGCTGGGGACGCACTTCCTACCGCTAAATTATTAGCATCGGCAAGTGGATGTTTAATTACTCATCCAAATGTTATGAATGGCGGTACTCTTACTGAAAAAGATAAAAATATTTTTTATGTTGAGGGTTATAGTTTAGACCGACTTGCTAAGGGAGAAATCGCTTTAAAAAGTGTAAAGCAACAGAAAATTGGGATAATTTTTGATTCAGCTATTGAAAAAGAAATATTAGTAAGACATTTACAAGTTGCTGATGCATGTGTTTCTACTCTAGGGATTAATGTTCATTCTTATGTGATTACAAAAAAGCCATTAAACATAGTTATTGATTCTGATTCTTCAAAAATCAGTGGTGGCACTATAGAAAATCCTGATACTCTAATTGATGCTGGAAAATTTTTAATAGAAAAAGGAGTTACGGCAATAGCAATTGTGGCAAAATTTCCAGATGATTCAGATTCTTTAGAAACAAATATCTATCGAGAGGGGAAAGGGGTCGATCCTATTTCCGGAGTCGAAGCGGTTATAAGTCATTTAATAAGCAAATTTTTAAAAGTTCCTTGTGCCCATGCACCTGCTTTAAATTCAATTCAATTGAATGAAAATTTAGATCCTCGTGCAGCTGCAGAAGAAATAGGATACACCTTTTTACCATCAGTACTGATTGGATTAAGCAATGCCCCTGACATTGTTGAATTGCCTTCTGAACATGAATTCATTTCACTACATCCTGATCAGATTGAATCTATCGTTGTTCCTCATGGGGCACTAGGTGGAGAGGCAGTACTGGCAGGTATTGAAAAAGGTTTGAATATTATCTCTGTAAAAAATCAAAATACATTAAAAGTGACAAATAAGTTTTATAATTATCCTAATCTTTTTGAAGTTGATAATTATTTAGAAGCTGCAGGTATAATTCTTGCTATCAAAAAAGGTATCAACCTTGATTCAGTTAAACGGCCTTTAAAAAAAATCAAACAGTGTTCTTAAAGTGATTAATAAG
Source organism: uncultured Prochlorococcus sp. (assembly GCA_902518475.1). Lineage (GTDB taxonomy): Bacteria > Cyanobacteriota > Cyanobacteriia > PCC-6307 > Cyanobiaceae > Prochlorococcus_A. The sequence goes on from CABYGI010000009.1 coordinate 14,593, forward strand.
ATATTGCTATGGGAACTCTCCAATCACTTCCTAATGATTGACTGCTTAGTTTTAGGATAGGAGGAGCTTGCTTTCTTTTGAATTCGGCTTTCTTTATAAGTGAGATAATTTTTAAAATTAAATCTTTTTTATAACCAACTTCTTCTAGTTGTTGTAAATCTTTTTTCTCTTCAATAATTCCTTTAAGAATATTATCTAAAATAGAATAAGGTGGGAGAGAATCAGTATCTAGTTGATCAGGACCTAATTCGGCACTTGGAGCTTTCGTTCGGATGTTTTCTCCAATTATATCTACATTAGTATCTAACATATATGATTTTCTATGGTTAATTGAATCTTCACTATCAAGCCAATTACATAATTTAAAAACATTAGTTTTATATAAATCCCCAATTACCGATAATCCCCCATTCATATCACCATAAAGTGTGCAATATCCTACAGCTAGCTCTGATTTATTTCCTGTTGAAAGTAATAAATGCTTTTCTTGATTTGCTAAAGCCATCAGAAGCGTTCCTCTTATTCTTGATTGAATATTTTGATTTGTTATTTCAGCCATCTCAAAAGATATGGTATTTAAAAATAATTCTTCAAAAGAGCTCATCAAATTTTCAATTGGGATGCTATTGAAATTTATTTTTAATCTTTTCGCTAAATCTTTCGCATCACTCTTTGAATGAGATGAGCTCCACTTAGAGGGCATCGAAACGCAATAAACATTATTACTGCCAAGAGCAGCTGTAGCAATTGCTGAAACTAGTGCTGAATCAATGCCACCACTTAGTCCAATTAAAGCTGTTTTAAAACCGCATTTTTGAGCATAATCCTTTATACCAAGGACTAATGCATCAAAAATTGATGACATCTCAGACTTTTCAAATTTATTTTTTTGAGGTTTTGTGTGCTCAATGTCCCAAATGGAGAGGTCTTCTGAAAAAGATTTTAATTGCTTAATTTTCGACCCATTCTTGTCAAGAATAAAACTATTTCCATCAAAAATTAAATTATCATTTGCTCCAATCTGGTTTACATATATCAGCGGTACTTGAAGATATTGAGCAGCAAAACTGGAAACTTTGGATCTTAGCTCTAATTTTTTGAATGTATATGGGGAGGCCGATAAGTTCACTAAGATATCAACTTTCTTTTTCTTTAAATCAAAAATAGGATTCTTTTTATGAATTCCTCTACCTTCTATATTTTTGTTGACCCATAAATCCTCACAGATAGTAAAGCCAAGTCGCCAAGTTTTTTTGTTTATTTCTTTTGTTAATACGGAAACTTTTTCTTCTGATCTAAAGTATCTTTTCTCATCAAATACTTCATAGGTGGGAAGAATAATTTTACGAGCAATTATTTTCCACTTACCGCGCTCAAGCAATGCAACAGAATTAAAAAGATTTGGGAAAAAAGAATCATTTATTATCTCAGCAATCCCTACTGTGATACTCAAGTTTCCATATTTTTTACTAATATCTATTGCTAATTGGTCAAGAATTTGATATTGATTTTTAATTAAATTTCTTTTTAGAAGTAGGTCGTTTGCTGGATATCCCCATAGTGATAATTCTGGAGTAAGAACTAAATCTGCAGAAGTTGCGTTAGCTTTAGAAGCTATATAAAGTAATTTTTTTGCGTTACCCTCTAAATCACCAACAACTGGATTAATTTGAGCAAGTAAAAACTTCATTCAACTAATTTTAGTGGATTTATAAAGATTATTCTTTTTAACAATTTCTATTAATGAAGTTGGTAAATTAGAATAATTAAAATTTGACCTGAGCTTAGAACTTGAAATATTTGGGATTTTTATGTTTGAAATCTTAAATTTCACTTTATAAGTCTCTAACATTTTAAGAGTATTTGATTCAACAGGATATCCTTCTCTTAAAATTACTAAAAAACTAACTTCATCAGTAATTTTATCAAAATTTTTCCAGTAGAAAATATCTTTAATTAAATCGCTCCCAATAACAAAATCTAAATTATTTGATTCATAAATTTTTTTACATTTTTTTATTGACTCTACTGCCCATTGACTACTAACACTTTGATTTAATAAAAGTTTAGGATTATCTAAATCTTCAATAAGAGTTTTTAATAAATGGCTACGAATTGAGATATCCTCTTTATGTTTTTTGCTTGGATTGTTGCTTACATAACAAATGGTTAATGCATAAACTTTACATAATTCCTTTAATATTTTCTCATGACCAATGGTAGGTGGATCTGCACTAGTACCAAATAATGCAATTCTTGTTCCCATTTTCAGGTTCAAGGTAGAAAACTAATAAAATTATTATTTAGATTTCTATTTGATAAATAAATATTAATGTGGTTAAAAACCTCTGGTTCATTAAAAGTTAAATTTTGAATCATCATGGCAGGTTCTACTAACGCAACTTTGCTTCTTATAAATATTTCTTTTGCTGCTAATTTCCCAAGGATTTTTGTAGAATAAACAGCGATTGCTGCTTGAACAATTGCTATAGGCCCATAGGGTAACAACGAAATACCGTTAGTGAAAGGTGCCGTTAATAAAAATACTTTTCTAATGAGGTTGAATGATGTATTTACGCCAACTTGAGTGACTCCCAAAAATAGATTATTAATGGATATCTTTTTAAAGATTGTTCTTGTGGATTCACCCTTTAAATTTAAGCCGTAAATTTTGCTTAATTCTCCAATCAAGGCAGTATCTAGAGCAAAACTGCCAGCAACATCAAATAAAATAAAGGGATTTAGAGCTACTGCTGATGCCTTTATGGTCGAAAATTTACCAATAGTTGATTGAGCTAATTTTTGCCTTCTTTTCAATCTTTGCTCCTTTATTTGTAGAAATAATTTGTCAGCTAGTTGAAGGGAATTAAGTGTTAACAGGATCTCACCATGTTGATTTATTATTTTTGTTAGGTAATTTTTAAGATTGTTTCCATGGTTGAGAATTATTGGAATATTTAAATCTTTTGGAAGCTTAAACTTTATATTTTCCAAAATTTCTTTTAAGTCATTTTTATTTAAAAGATCGATTTTATTTAAAACTAAAATTATCTTTTTCCCATCTTTAATTAAAGAGCTTATTTCGTTTAATTCATTTCTATTTAAATCTCCCGAAATTATAAATAAAATAAGATCCGAATGATTCTTGTAAGGGTAAACTTTATCAGAAAATTTGATATTGCAGAAATCAAATCCTGGGGTGTCTTGCAACTCTATACTACTGAGTGTTTGATATCTTAGGGACCAAGGTTCTACTTGTATTTCTCTTGTGGTCCCATTGATAATATTTGTTGTGAATATATCTTTTTTTAATAAAGAATTTAAAACAGAAGATTTTCCTACGCCTGATTTACCATATGCGCCAATTCTAATTTTTTTCTCTTTGAGCCTAAAAAGTTGTTGATTAAAAGAAATTATTTCTCTATTAAAATAACTTTTTTCATAGTTGGTAAGATCAATAGTCTCCCACCAATTTTTTAAGAGTAAATAATTTTTATTAATTTTCAATTCTTTCATGATTTATTTGTTCCGCCAACCAGCTATCACTGATAAAACAGCTTCTGCGCCGATAATCCCCACGAACCCCCCAAATTCATCTACTACTACTTTTACTCCATTCTGATTCTTGTCAAATCTTGTTAATAATTGATCTGCCTTAATCATTTCGGGAATATAGTCGACGGGTTCGCAAATTTCTGATAAAGAATTTTTATTTTCTCCATTAATTAATCCTGCTAAGATTTTCTCACGTTTAACTACACCTTTTATCTTGTCAACTTTATCTCCCAAAATAACCCACCATGGAGAATTATCAGACATTATGATTGTCGAAATTTCATCAAGATTTGAAGACCCATCAAGACAAGGTACTGAAACTCTAGGGATCATTAAGTCTTTAGCTTTTAAGTCATTTAATTGAAAAACTTTAAATATCATTGCTGCTTCATCAGCTTCTATTAAACCTTTTTGGCTCCCTATTTTTGCCATCTGTCTAATTTCCTCTTCATCTGTTGAAATTTCATTTTCTGCAGTAATAACAGGAAATATTTGTTCGATTAATATTAAGAATGGCCTCATTAAGATATTTAAGATTCTCAAGATAGGTACAGATAATAATGCTATTTGAACTGAAAATCTCGTGCCTAGTGCTTTCGGTAGAACTTCTCCTACCAAAACAACTAATATATAAAAAACAATTGAAAATAAGGTTAAACCATAACTGCTATTTATAACCAATGCTCCGTATACCCCTAAAATAAGACTTCCAATGATGTTAAAACCATTATTTGTAATAGTAATTACAGTAAGTGTTCTTCCAAGGTGTTTTCTAAGTTTAAGAAGTTGATTGGCAGAACTTTTTGGCTTTTGTTTCGAAGCTATTTCAAAAATTCTAATTGAATTCACGGCTAAAAAAGCTGCCTCTACTCCCGAACAACATGCTGACCCAATTAAGATTATAGTTATTAGTAAAATTAAGCCGTAAACACTTGGTTCCATTAAAATAGATTGAAAACTAAATCTGTTTTAATTCATTCTTCCATTTTTTTTTAAAACACGCCAATTCACAATTTATGTTTAAACCAGAAAATAAAGTTTTCGAAGAAAGAAGAGAAATTTTCCTAAATAAACTAGGTGGTAAATCTGCTATCATCCCAGCAGCAAATCTCGTAAAGCATCATGCCGATTGTGAATATCCTTTTAGACAAGATAGTAATTTTTGGTATTTAACCGGTTTCGATGAGCCAGATGCAATTGCTCTTTTCCTATCGCACAAGTCAAAGGGAGAGAGATTTATAATGTTTGTTGCTCCTAAAGATGTCATGAGCGAAGTTTGGCATGGCTTTAGATGGGGTTTAGAAGGTGCTGAAAAAGAGTTTAATGCTGATAAGGCTCACTCAATTAAGGAATTTAAAGATTTACTCCCATCTTACATAAATGGTTCTGATGAACTTGTTTTTTCAATTGGTAAGCATCCATTAATTGAGAAATTAGTTCTTGAGATTTTTTCACAACAACTTGACAAGCGTTCAAGATTAGGATTTGGTGCAAATTCTATAAAATCTCCAGAAATTTATTTAAATGATATGAGATTAATCAAAAGTGAATTTGAAATTAATAGAATGAGAAAAGCCATACAAATCTCAGCCGAAGCTCATGAACTAGTTAGAGAATCTATCTCATCAAAAAAAAATGAAAGACAAATTCAGGGTCTTCTAGAGGGCTTCTTTTTGGAGAAAGGGGCAAGAGGACCAGCTTATAATTCTATTGTTGCTTCAGGAGATAATGCATGTATTTTGCATTACACTTTAAATAACTCACCCTTAAAGAAGGAAGATTTGTTGTTGGTGGATGCTGGCTGCTCGCTAACTGATTACTACAATGGAGACATAACAAGAACCATACCAATAGGTGGTAAATTTTCTAATGAGCAAAAAGTTATATATGAAATTGTATTGAATGCGCAGAAAAATGCAATTAAAAGTGCTGTAAAGGGCTCTAATTCTAGTGCTGTTCATAATGTTGCTTTAACAATTCTGATAGAGGGATTAAAAGAAATTGGTTTATTGTCTGGCAATACTGAGGAGATAATTGAGAATCAATCTTATAAACATCTTTATATGCATAGAACTGGACATTGGCTCGGATTAGATGTTCATGATGTTGGAGCATACAGAATGGGAGACTATGAAGTGCCATTACAAGATGGAATGATTCTTACAGTAGAGCCTGGTATCTATATAAGTGATAGGATCCCAGTCCCTGAGGGACAACCACCCATAGACGAAAAATGGAAAGGTATAGGGATAAGAATAGAAGATGATGTTCTGGTCACAAATACAAACCCAGAAGTTTTAAGTATTACAGCACTAAAAGAAATTTCTGATATAGAATTTTAAAATTTGACTTATCTAGTTAATAGATTTATTTTTATTAAGTCTAAAGCTCAAAAATGAATAAGTCCGATTCATATGATTCGAAACTCTCTCAAGCAAGAGGCTTAGCTAGTCAGCTTGGTATGTTTGCAGAAGAAAACGATATCCCTAAGGATCTTTGGGATTCATTGGAAGCTACAATTTATGACTTCTATGAAGTATCCCATGATAGATAAAAATCCCTTTTTGAAGGTATCAATAACTAAAATCAAGAATTTTTGCATAAATCAATCAAAATGTGACCAAAAACTGATAAATTATTTAATAAACATAAATAAGTGAATGACTTCATCAGATAAGTTAAATCAAAATTTAACAGAAAAAAAAGAAAAAAAAAGTGAAGCTCCAAAGTCTAAAAATTCTGCTCCTAATTCAGGAATGATGGGTGCTACAGCTGTATTGGCAGCTGCCACAATTGATGAAGATGGAGTACCTACTGGTTATACTCCTAAACCTGACGAAGGCAGATTTATAATAAAAGTATTGTGGTTACCTGATAACGTTGCTTTGGCAGTAGATCAAATAGTTGGTGGAGGTCCAAGCCCTCTAACTGCTTATTATTTTTGGCCAAGAGATGATGCTTGGGAAAAATTAAAAAGTGAACTAGAGAATAAAGGTTGGATTACAGATAACGAAAGAGTAGAAATTTTGAATAAAGCTACTGAAGTAATAAATTATTGGCAAGAAGAAGGTAAAAAAAAGAAATTAGAAGAAGCCAAATTAAGATTTCCCGAAGTAACTTTTTGTGGGACCGCTTAAATATTAATTTTTTGCAGCTTGAATCCTAGCTTCAGCCTTAGAAACCTCTTTCAAGGCTTTAATCTTTTCTGGATTTTTTTCATTTTCAGAAAATTTACTTATTGCTAATTTCGCTTCCTTAAGATCTTGTTCAGCATTTTGAACATTAATCTCAGAACCAACTTCAGCATTATTTACTAAAACTATGACTTCATCTGATTCAATTTCAGCGAAGCCTCCCATTAGGGCTATTGACTTCCACTGGGAATTCATTCTTAGCCTTAATACGCCAATATCTATCGCAGTAACTAAAGAGATATGTCCTGGTAGTATTCCAAGTTGACCAGTAGTACTTGGAAGGATTACTTCTTCAGCTTCTCCTTGATAAACGTTTTTATTAGGAGCTAAAACTTTTAGGGAAATTGCCATTAATTTAAAATTTTTGAAGGATAAATATATTTTTATTCAAATATTTATTTTTCAGATTTTATTTTTTCAGCCTTTGCTTTAACTTCATCAATATTACCAACTAAGTAAAATGCTTGTTCTGGTAAATCATCCAATTCACCTGACAAAATCATATTGAAACCAGCAATGGTATCTTCTAATTTGACGTATTTACCAGGCATACCTGTAAATATTTCTGCTACAAAGAAAGGTTGTGAAAGGAATTTCTCAATTTTTCTGGCCCTGTCGACTGTTAATCTATCTTCCTCAGAAAGCTCATCTAAACCAAGAATTGCAATAATATCTTGAAGTTCTTTGTATCTTTGTAAAGTTGATTGGACAGCTCTGGCTGTTTTGTAATGTTCATCGCCAACAACTGATGGTTGTAACATAGTGCTTGTTGAATCTAATGGATCAACTGCTGGATAAATTCCCTTGGCTGCAAGAGCTCTAGCAAGAACAGTAGTTGCATCTAAATGGGCAAAGGTTGTAGCTGGAGCAGGGTCTGTTAGGTCATCAGCAGGTACGTAAACAGCCTGAATAGATGTTATTGAACCTTCTAATGTAGATGTAATTCTTTCTTGTAATTCACCAACATCAGTTCCAAGAGTTGGTTGGTATCCAACAGCAGAAGGCATTCTTCCAAGTAATGCAGATACTTCAGAGCCAGCTTGAACGAATCTAAAAATGTTATCAACAAAAAGAAGAACGTCTTGTTTATTTACATCTCTAAAATGTTCGGCCATAGTAAGTGCTGATAAGCCTACTCTCATTCTTGCACCAGGTGGCTCATTCATCTGTCCAAAACATAAGGCAACTTTTGATTGAGTTAAATCATCTGCATTGATAACGCCTGATTCTTTAAATTCTTCATATAAGTCATTCCCCTCTCTAGTTCTTTCTCCTACGCCGCCAAAAACAGAAACTCCACCATGTTCCTTTGCGATGTTATTAATTAATTCTTGAATAAGAACCGTCTTCCCAACGCCAGCCCCTCCAAATAAACCAACTTTTCCTCCTTGTCTATAAGGTGCTAATAGGTCAATAACTTTAATACCAGTTTCAAAAACTTTTGGCTTGGTTTCCAAGTCAGTTAACTTTGGAGCAGCTCTATGTATTGGAGCAGTATCTTTTGTATTTACTGGCCCTTGTTCATCAACTGGTTCACCTAAAACATTAAATATTCTTCCCAAAGTTGCTTCTCCTACAGGTACAGATATTGGCGCTCCTGTATCAATTGCTTCCATGCCTCTTACAAGGCCGTCTGTGCCGCTCATTGCCACTGCTCTAACCCTATGATCGCCAAGGAGTTGTTGGACCTCTGCAGTGAGCGCTATATCTTGTCCAGCAGGATTTTTAGCTTCAATTCTTAAAGCATTTAATATTTTGGGTAATTTTCCAGCTGGAAATTCTACATCTAGAACTGGTCCAATTACCTGACGCACTACGCCTTTTGTTTGAGAAGAAGTTGATGGAGTTGCTACCATTTTTTATTGATTGGTGATGAATAGCTGATTTTTAACAGCTTATAATCCGAAAATACTACCACCTAATGGGTAGATTCGTTAAATGGGTTCGGCCACCCGCACAGTTTAAGTATGGTTTAATTACCGCTTTGCAGATTATGTTGTTGATGATACGGATGGAGAATTTCTCTTTCCATTTTTATGACGCTAAGCGTCTCAATCACGATCCTCCATTAATTTATGGCAGCTGTTTCACTTACAGTCTCTACAGTAAAACCACTGGGAGATAGAATATTTATTAAAGTTTCCGCATCTGAGGAAAAAACTGCTGGGGGCATTCTTTTGCCTGATTCAGCTAAAGAAAAACCACAGATTGGAGAAGTTGCTCAGGTTGGCCCTGGCAAACTTAATGACGATGGTTCTCGACAAACTCCAGAAGTGAGTATTGGCGATAAAGTTTTGTACAGCAAATATGCTGGAACAGACATTAAATTGGGAGGAGATGAATATGTCTTGCTCTCAGAAAAAGATATTTTAGCTGTTGTAAGCTAAATATTTGTTTCAAAAATTATTAAAACTTATTACTAAACTACTGCCTAAATATGGCTAAAAGAATTATTTACAATGAGCAAGCTCGTAGAGCGCTCGAGAGAGGAATTGATATCCTTGCTGAGTCTGTGGCTGTAACGCTTGGACCTAAAGGAAGAAATGTTGTACTAGAGAAAAAATTTGGTGCTCCACAAATTATCAATGATGGTGTCACAATCGCTAAGGAGATCGAATTAGAGGATCACATTGAAAATACAGGGGTTGCTTTGATTAGACAAGCCGCTTCAAAAACTAATGACGCAGCTGGAGATGGTACTACAACAGCGACTGTTTTAGCTCATGCAATGGTCAAGGCAGGGTTGAGAAACGTTGCTGCAGGAGCTAATGCAATTACTTTAAAAAAAGGAATTGATAAAGCGACTGAATTTTTAGTTGGTAAAATCCAGGAGAATTCCAAACCTATTAGTGATAGCAATGCAATAGCTCAATGTGGAACTATAGCCGCTGGAAATGACGAAGAAGTAGGTCAAATGATTGCCAATGCTATGGATAAAGTTGGTAAAGAAGGGGTGATCTCTCTAGAGGAAGGAAAATCAATGACTACAGAATTAGAGGTTACTGAGGGGATGCGTTTTGATAAGGGTTATATTTCACCTTATTTCGCAACAGACACTGAGAGAATGGAGGCTGTCTTAGATGAACCGTATATCCTTCTGACTGATAAAAAAATTGCCTTGGTTCAAGATTTAGTTCCCGTTTTGGAACAAATTGCTAAAACAGGTAAACCACTAGTCATCATTGCAGAAGATATTGAGAAAGAGGCTTTAGCAACTCTTGTAGTCAATAGACTAAGAGGTGTTTTAAATGTTGCTGCAGTAAAAGCACCTGGGTTTGGCGATAGAAGAAAAGCCATGCTTGAAGATATGGCCGTTTTAACTAATGGACAACTTATTACTGAAGATGCAGGCTTGAAATTAGAGAATGCTACCCTAGAAATGCTTGGAACTGGTAGAAGAATAACTATCAATAAAGAGACCACAACTATTGTAGCTGAAGGTAATGAGCAAGCAGTCAAAGCTAGATGTGATCAAATTAAGAAGCAAATGGATGAAACAGATTCCTCGTACGATAAAGAAAAGCTTCAAGAACGTTTAGCTAAATTAGCTGGAGGTGTAGCAGTTATTAAAGTTGGGGCTGCTACTGAAACTGAAATGAAGGATAAAAAACTTCGTCTTGAGGATGCTATTAACGCAACAAAAGCAGCTGTTGAAGAAGGAATTGTGCCTGGAGGAGGAACAACTCTCGCTCATTTATCTCCTATTTTAAAAGAATGGGCTGATAAAAATTTGGAAGGAGAGGAATTAATTGGAGCTAACATTGTTGAAGCTTCACTTACAGCTCCTCTTATGAGAATTGCTGAGAATGCAGGCTCCAATGGAGCTGTGATTGCTGAAAATGTAAAAACTAAACCATTTAATGATGGATTTAATGCTGCCACTGGAGAATATGTAGATATGTCCTCTGCTGGTATAGTTGATCCTGCAAAAGTTACACGTTCAGGATTGCAAAATGCAGCATCAATAGCAGGTATGGTTCTAACCACTGAATGCATAGTTGCAGATTTACCTGAGAAAAAAGATTCAGCTACTCCTGCAGGCGCTCCAGGTATGGGCGGTGATTTCGATTATTAATTTAACGATAGTTACTAAATTAACTTCTAAAGGGATCATTCAAAATGATCCTTTTTTTTATGAAATCCAACCAGCGCTGAGAATAACTGCGAGGGACAAAAATATCACTAAAAAAGTCCAAGTTACTTTGTTTAGAGAGGCTTCTGCACTGCTTGCGCTGTTGAACATAGAGCTTCCACTCGCAGCTATTCCTCCCATTCCATCACCCTTTGGACTATGGAGTAACACTAGAAGAATAAGAATAACTCCCGAAAATACCCATACCCAACTAATAATTTGAATCATTTCTTAAAAAAATTTTATTAAATTTAAACGTGTTGAACGACTTTATTATAACCTTTTAATTCAATTTCTTTAATAAGTGATTTGCCTGTCATTTCTCTTGGTATTGGGAGATTCAATAATTGTAATAGAGTGGGAGCGATATCTGCTAAGCCGGCATTATCTCTTAAATTAATTTCATTCCCCATATTTGGGATTTTTCTTTTTTCACCTTCAATCAAAATTAATGGAACTTTATTTGTTGTGTGAGCAGTCCATGGTTCACCTTCAGTTCCTTTCATAACCTCCGCGTTACCATGATCGGCTGTAATAAGAATACTTCCACCCATTTCTCCAGTAGCATTAACTATCTGACCTATACATTCATCGACTTTTTCTATAGCTTTTATTGTTGCATCCATGTTGCCTGTATGACCTACCATATCAGGATTAGCAAAATTGATTACAATAAAAGCATAATTTCCACTTTTAATTGCTTTAGAGCAACTAATAGTTAATTCCTCGGCAGACATTTCGGGTTCCATATCATAAGTTGCGACTCTTGGAGATGGAACTAAATGTCTCTCTTCTCCAGGTAAAGGAATTTCAACTCCTCCATTGAAAAAATATGTTACGTGAGGATATTTTTCTGTTTCCGCGGTTCTGTATTGCTTAAGTCCGTTTTCTGAAACTATCTGGCCTATAAAATTATTGAGTGATTCAGGAGGAAATGCAACTTTAACAGGAAAGTTTTGATCATATTGAGTAAAAGTGACAAAATCTAGATTTGGATAATTTTTCCTTTCAAAGTCTGAGAAATCCTTGATTGAAAGGGATTTAACTATTTGCCTTGCCCTGTCTGGACGAAAGTTAAAGCAAATAAGACTATCCCCATCTTTAAGATAGTTTTCTGAAATCCGTATAGGCTCTATAAATTCATCAGTTATGTTTTTGGCATAACTTTTTTCTATATAATCCAGAGGGGCAATATTTGATATTTGAATGTCTGGATCAGTCAAATTAGCATATGCTTTTTCTGTTCTATCCCATAAAAGATTTCTGTCCATGATCCAATATCTTCCACATATGGAAGCTATTTCGCCTGTATTAAATTTTTTTATACATGATTCTATTTGATTAAGATATTTAGAGGCACTCTTTGCAGGGGTATCTCTTCCATCGGTAATAACATGGATTGCAACTTTTTTGATTTCATTATCAGATGCCCATTTTATTAAACCTATTAAATGATCAATATGACTATGTACTCCCCCATCCGAACATAATCCCGTGATATGCAAAGTAGAATTATTTTTCTTTAAAGAATCTGCCATCTCTTTTAACTCATTAACCAAGCCTAACTGATTATTTTTTACAATATTTGAAATCCTTACAAGTTCTTGTTGTATTATTCTTCCTGAACCAATGGTGAGGTGCCCTACCTCTGAATTGCCCATTTGACCATCTGGGAGGCCTACATCAGATCCACTAGCACTTATTAGGGTATGTGGATAAGCATGCCACAAAGAGTCAATGATTGGCGTATTGGCACTTTCTATAGCATTGTTTGATTTTTCTTTTCGATATCCCCATCCATCTAATATTGCAAGAACCACAGGGCTCTGAGGAACACTTAATCTTTTTATATTTTTGCTGCTAATCTTTGACATATTTAGATCAAATTCATTTTTTAAATGATCCAACCTTAAATCTAGCTTTAAACGTTACTCTTTAACAATTTATATTTAATATAGTTAGCTTTTGCTAATTTATGAAAATATTAGACGACAATTTTTTATTGATAAATCATGTCCAATAACACAAAGAAGATCGTAATACTTACTGAAGTTGAGCTTAGAAAAACTATTTCACGTTTAACTTCCGAAATTATAGAAAAAGTAGAAAAACTTGATAACCTTCTTTTGGTTGGTATCCCGACTAGAGGAATTGAACTGACCGAAGTGCTAGAAAAGGAATTATTCTCTAGGACAGGTGTAAGAGTTAGAAAAGGGATAATTGATCCAACTTTTTATAGAGATGACCAAAATAGAGTTGGGACTCGTTTAATAAAAATTACAGATATTCCAACTCCTATTGAGCAACACGAAATTCTTTTAATAGATGATGTAATTTACACAGGAAGAACAATTAGAGCTGCAATGGATGCTTTATATTCATGGGGCAGGCCTCAAAGAGTGATGTTATTAGTAATGATAGATAGAGGTCATAGAGAATTACCTATTCAACCAGATTTTTGTGGCAAAAAAGTGCCTACTAGTAAAATTGAAAGTATTAGTTTACGTTTGAATAATGTTGATAATGAAGAAGGAGTTTTCTTGAATAGCTTTCATTCAGAAGATATTTCCTAAATTATATTCTCCTAAAAATTCATCTTTAATATCAAAACACTTAACTAATAAATCAGCACTTTTCGTGATTTTAAAAAAAAGTTTTAAGTTGTCTTCCCCAATATTAGCTGTATTCTTGAGTACTATTTTGAGTGGTTCTTTGTCCCATTTTATAATTTCTTCTTCATTTTGAACCTCTGATAACTTTGGTAATCCATTCTCGAAAATAACATCATATGATCTTTCTGTTTGTGTTTCTCCAATAATGATTTCGAATATTTTCTGATTACTTTTACTGGCTTGAAGGATTAGTTTAAATGGGTTTTCAGTTGGCCATGTTTGACCTTTGCAAAAAATAGGATACCAAAAGTGTTTTTGTTCTCTTTTGTTAAATAATCTTATAGATAATCCTTTGTTTAATATGTCTTTAATTTTTACACCTGGAGTCATTGCTAAAGCTCCCAAAGCTATTGATTCGATAGGTGGTGGTGACTTTATTTGAATTTTTGAAATATTCGTTGTTATCCATTCTTTAATTAATGGTATTTGAGTTCCTCCGCCAACCAAAACAATTGCATTTAAGTCGTCAACTGTGCAAAATTTGCCTCTTGCTTGATTTAATAAATCATTGAGTAAAGAGTTAAGGTGATTTAGGAGATTATTTTCAATTAGTATTTTCTCAAATGTTTTTTTACTTAAATAAAATTCTTTTTCTTGATATTTTTCAGTAAATAATTTTATTGGATATTGATTTTCATAATTGATTGCAGATGAACTAAGTTTACATTTTATAGCTTCTGCATTTAAAAGATTAGTAGCATAATTATTACCTGGAATAAAAAAATCAACTATCCATTGATCAATATCTTTCCCACCAATTTTTGAACCTGTCTTCCCAATTATTTCAGCACATCTTATTTTTTGTTTTGAAATTGAGCTTACATCAGTACCTTTAAATTTTAATAGTTCAGCAATTGGTCCAGATTTTCCTTCTCCTCCTTCTATTTTGACTATATTGATATCTATTGTGCTTCCTCCAATATCTAATGTCATAATTTTTGAGCCAAATGGTACATTTATTCCTAAACTTGCAGCTGTAGGCTCATCAACTAGAGCTATTTCATCTACGGATAGTTCCTCGCAAAGGTTAATTAACCATTCTCTATAACCCTTATATGTATCTATTGGAGCAGTTAATACAAGTCTTTTGATTTCATATTTGTGAGGAATGCTTGCCCATAAAATTTGAAAAAATTTTTCGCCGCATTCATTAGGGCTTAATATATTTTTATGGTTGATTTTTTCAATAGAATTTCCTATTAATCTTTTAAAATTTGAATGAAAAAACAAATCAGAATTTGAGTTTTCCCTCATCTTTAGAGCACTAATACCAATCTTAGGAATCTTTGAAGGTTCCTCGAACCAAACTGCTGTAGGAATAACTCCTGGAGATGATGTAATATTTGGTATTTCAACTAAAACGGAATTAATGTCTTTTTGATCTTGAAAAGCTATTACTGTATTTGTGTTACCTAAATCAATAGCAAGTGTTCCAGATAAATTTTCTTTCATATCAAATTATTTGAATTAATTAAGTTCTTTTTGTAATTTATGTTTTGAAACTGTCGAATAAACTGTAAAATAAATTCTATAGTAAAAATTTTTTTTTAATGAACATATCAAGTAATACCAGGATCGACTCTAATGATCTTGCAAAGAGAGGTGAAAGCTTAATAAGAAAATCAACTAATAGATATTTAACTACAGTGAAAATTGCTTTCAGAGCTAAACAAAGACGATTTGATGATTTTGATGGCTTATTAGAGGAATCAACTATTAAACCCGTTCAAAGGTCTATCATTGAGCTAAGCGATGAACAAGATCAACCAGATTTACTTCCCGGCTAATTTTGGTAAAAGACCAAAAAAGATGGAGATTACTTAAGGATTTTAAAAAAGGCAAATTTTGCTTTTTGATTGGTGTTGATAATTGGTCAGTCGAATTACAAAAAAGTGAAGTCTATTCGCTTTACCTTCTACTCTTAAAAATTAATGAACAACTATTAGTTATTAAGGATGGACTAATGGATGAGGAATCAATTTCTTTAGAATTAGAACATTTACCTTGGTATATTCAATTAGAAGGTAAAAAGAATCAATGGAGTTTAAGGTTTATTTTTGAAAGTCAAGACCAAACTAGATCATTCGAAATGTATTGGCCGATACCAATTGCACAAGATTTATTTAATGAAATAAAAAACATGTGGGAATCAATGGATTAAAAGATAAATAAAATTGGAAATTTTAGAAAATATTTCCCCTTAAAAAAAAATTTTTTTCACAACTTTTCCACAAAATTTTTTTTAAAAATATCTATTGATCTTAAGGATGTGGAAAACTTCTGATTTTATATAAATCTTTATATTTTAGTAAGAATTAATTTTACGAAATTAATTTTCATATCCCCCTTGTTTATGACTGGATTCTCATTATTCTATGACTTGAGACTGTTTCTTAATAATGCTTGTTGACGATTTAGTAATTTTGGAGAAAACTAGATTTTGTAAATTAAAATTTCAATAAATTTTTTTAATATGCAAGAGTTAAATTACGGCAAAAATTTAAAAGTTTTAGATCATAAAGATGAAGTAATAAGCTTCAAATGTGAACTTCAAGAAAATCTCCAAAAGGCAATGAACGAATTTGTTGAGGATCATCCTAACTGGGATCAATACAGAATACTGCAAGCTGCTATTGCAGGATTTCTAATACAAAAAGGATTTCACAATAGGGATTTAACGAGACTTTATATTGGAAATATGTTCTCAATGAATTTTAAGGACTAAAAATTTTTTATATTTTTTCTAATAGCATTTTTGCAATATCGTTTCTCACAGGTAAAATTGACAACCTATTTCCTTTTTTTACGACTAACAACTCATCTTCATTAAATAAAATTCTTAATTCAGGTAAACTTAAAATCTTATCTGACTTAGATTTATATTTTACCTTTACACAATCCCATCTCGGATTATCAGATTTTGATTTTGGATCAAAGTATTTTGATTCTTTATCAAATTGAGTAGGATCAACAATATTTAGATCTATTACCTCCATAAGTCCAACAATACCTGGGGGTTTGCAGTTTGAATGATAGAAAAAAACCTTATCTCCTTTATTCATTTTTCTCATGAAATTTCGAGCCTGATAATTTCTTATTCCGTCCCACAAAGTAACCCCGTCATTTTTTAGAGTATCTATGCTGTAAGCATCAGGTTCACTTTTCATTAGCCAGTAGCTTGGTTCCTGTTGTGGCATGGGATCTCGGCGAAAATGTCAGGTTCGAATGAAGTTTGAATAACTCGTTCAGATATAAATTCATTATCCATCAAAGTTCTTATTTAGGAAAGTGATGGGTGGCATGGGGGGACTAGATCTTAAAAAACTACTTGATTATTAATAATCCTCATCAAAAGTTTCAATCAATTTTTTTCTTTTTTTTTTAAACAATTCATAACTTGCTTATAACTTTAAAATGTGATTCTAATTATGCATTCAATTCTTCTAAAGCAAAGCAGTGGTCTTGGATGCAAATTTATATAGTCTGCAACTAATCATTTTTTGATTTTAAAATAATATTTTATTTTTTCTTATTTGTATCTTATTTAATTCTTAAAGAAGAGTTCATTAAATCTTTTAAGCTGGAGATAGCTTCTATATTCTCCTCACACGAAAAATAGAAGCATTTTCTTTTTGAAATAAATTTGGTATGACTTATTTTGCAGAGCCAAATTACATTGAATATGACCTGTGGTTTGATTCAAATATTAATGCAGTTGATTTAATTAACTATTCAGATGAAAATGAATTTTGTAATTTTACGCATAAAAAATTCCATAAGATATCAAGTTTAAATTTAGTTATTGGTTCCTCAAAATATAAACAAATGATGATTTTTTCTTTTTTTTAATTTCCTTGCAGAGTTAATGCATTTCTTTATTGTTTTATCTCTCTGATTCTGGCATAGCAAAAGTAAATTTTTTGATATAAATTTTTAAGGCATTAAGCACTAAAGTTTAATTATCAAAGAGCTCAATCGCAATAATTTCCAGCACTCATATTTACTGAATTTTGTGAAGTAATTCTTTCTAAGTTTTTATTTAAATTATTAGCTTGATTAGAAGCTGAATAAAATCCAACTGTTAAAAAAACAAGTGTTATAGAAGTTACTATTGTACTGAACTGGATAACTCCATCTGCCAGAATAGCTGGAGTTTTTGGAGATAAAATAGCTTTCCCCCCCTTTACTTTTGATTTTGCCATAATCTTAACTTTTACTTAAATTTTTCTTAAGTTAATTTTAATAATAAGCAAAAAAATTAATTTGTCAGTTAGTAAATTTACTCATTTATAAAAACTTATTACTTTTTTTATTTTAGATTGACTGTCAATTTAATCTGTCTTTAAATATCAACTCCTAAAATAAATTTAATTTTTAAATTATTTTGGGTTACTTAAAAAAAGAATTTATTAAATCACTTAAAGTTAAAGGGTCCATATTTTTAATTGTGTTAATTATTGGATTTATTTACTCAAGTCCAAAATCAAAAGTAATTATTGCAAATTCTTTGACTTCTTCCGCTAAATTTTTAAACGAAACTGTAGAAATAACAGATAAAGATAGTTGGTTTTCTGAACCTGATTTCATTTTTAGTCTTAGGTTAAAATTACGAGAATTATTGAGAGGAACTCAAAGAGGTTGAGAAGGAGCTAAATGCTAATTATGGTAGATCGACTGTCAATCGTGATATCCAACTTTAGAAACAATATTTCCTGAAACAGGGTCAGTAACTCCAAGTTCTGGAGACAACTCTTCCATAAATCCTCTAACCTCATCAAGGTGAGCAATCATAGCTGGTCTTTGAGCTGCAATAGCTTCTGCACTTTTCCAGATCCCAACAAAACAGTAATCATAATCTCCAGTTTTAGCGATATATCTTTGAGTCATTCCCTCAAAACTTGTTTTATCTATTACTTCGAAATACTTATCTACACAATCAGATTTTAATTTAAATCGAACAACATTCATAAAATTTTGAGCAGTCATAAAAAAAGAGAGTTTTATCCCTCTCAGTTTAGATCGACTGTCAATCAATAAGCAGTTCCTCCTAATTTCTCAAGTAATTCATACTTATCTCTTTTCTCATACCACTTATTTAAATCTTCTTCACTTACTGTTTTAAATAAAAATAAGGATATCTTTTCTAAATAATCAGCAATATAAATTCTTGAAATTGGGTTTAGAGAAACATAAATTATGGTAATTAAAACTAATAAAAGTTCAACTAGGAGTATGCGTTTCATTCAGAAATTTAAATTGAAGTTCCTTTTTTGAGCTTTGACGAGGAATCATTTTCTGGAAAAATCTGTTTTATATTTTCTGGAAAGAAAAACTCTAATTGCCTCCTTAAATCACCTTCATATAGATAGTCTTTTGTTGAGACTTTAAAAGTATCTCTTACTAATCGAACATTTATTTTTTCCTTTTTACCTGCCTCATTAATTCTTGATAAAACTAATTTAATTGGCTTATCTTTTGGTCCTTTTATGAGAGAAACAGCTTCATTTATACCCATTCCTTTAGTTGATTTGCCATCTATTCTTATGATTACATCATTTGGTTTAATGTCAGCTGAAGCAGCAGGTGAATCATTTATTACAGATTGAATAGTTAATTCAGCAGTGTCACTATTGAGAAAAAGCCTTATTCCAATCCCTGATATTTCCTTATCTTTTTTATGAGATAGTTTTTTATTAGTTTTCACACATCCTGCATAATCTCGTGCTTCTAAACATTTTTTATGTAATTCATCAGATATTTCAGCATTAACAGCAGTTGGTAAAGCGAGGGCAGCTACTAATGAGAGTAGTAAGCGTTTCATTTATTTATTCAACAATAATTGAGCCTCCCATCCCAAAAGGTGCATGAGGAGAACAAACATAATAGTATTTCCCAGCTGATACACCCGTTGTGTTCCATGATAGTTTTCCGTCTTGAGTTCCAGGGGTACCTGATAATGTCCCTGTGGTTACTTGATCACCGCCTCCACGAGAAAATTCAGTCTTTATATAAAACGGATGACTAAACGCATCAACATTAAAAACAATAGTATCTCCTTTATTAACAGTAACTGTAGGATCATTCCCAGTAACAGATCCATTTTTATCTTTACCACTAAGAATATAGTTTTCTATACTTTCTGCTGAAACATCAATATAATAAGTCTCTGACTTTGCATTCGCTGGAAATGAAAAACCTAAAAGCAAAGGCAATAATAAAAGTGAACGCATAAACTTAAGGAATTTATATAAACATATTAAAAAAAAAAGAAGCTAATTGCCCTTATTTTAGATCAAACTTCAATTACTAATTTTTGGAGATAAGAGAAATAATCGTTTCATTTAAAATTTAAGTTTTGTTTTTACTCTATTACTAGTTTTAGATTTGAATTCATAAAGTCCTGTATCAGTAAATATAGTCAATTCATCACCATAAGATTCCTGGATAGATAAACCCTCATCAGACTCTAAATTTTTAATAAATACATTTCCAACTAGCTTTAAAGTTTTCGAATCATTATCGTAAGTAAGCTTATTTGAGGAAGCTTCAAAATTATCCTTAGTCCTTTTAACAACAACATTTCCAATGGCCTCTAAATCACCTTTTAAAGTATTTTTTTGAGAATCAGAGGTAACTGTATAATTCAGCTTCTCTTTTGCAAATGAAATTTCAGTTAAAAGCAATATTAACGGTGCAAATAGTATGAGTTTCATTTATGGATCAAGCTTTGTTGTTAGTTGGCAAAAAGTAGCATTATTTTTTTTGAGACATTTATTGTATTTTGCCTGTAAAACTTTTTGTGCTTCTTTCTTTATGCAAAGATCCAAGTAATTTTTTGCAAATTGGGTCATCCCAATTTCGTTATATTCTGCATATTTCAAACCTGGTCTTTTGCATTGAGAGACTATTTGTTTATAAGTAGGTTCTTTTTGAAAAAGATTTGCTTCAACAGCAGTAGCTAAAGGGAGAATAGCTAGGAGTGGAAGTAGTAAGCGTTTCATTCAATCTTCCGCATCTTCAAATTCTCTTAGCAAACGAAAAGTTTTGGAAATAAAAGGAAAGATCCAAACTAACAAACCTACTACTGTTATCAAAGCGACAAGAAAACCCAAAATTGCAAAGAATCCACCAGTTACATCTCCCTCGTAAAAGCGATCAAGTCCAATTGGAGCACCAACTCCTAAAAGGAAGAGTCTTGTTAAAGTTTGTTTTTCTTTTTTTCTCAACATAAATAATGTAAAAAGAGTATTTTATCGCTCTATGTTAGATCGACTGTCACTCAATTAAATTATCCCATCGCAGCAACAGCATCCGCAACCTGCTTATTTCTTTGAATGACTTCTTCATCATTTAAAACAGCAGTGATATTCCATTCGAGGCCAAATTTTGCTCTCCACACTCCGAAATGTTCAGATATTGCCAAGTGATTATCAGCTTTGAAAGTCACAAAAACTTCTCCGGTTTCAGGAGCATGAAGTCTACTTATCAATTCAAATCCTTCAAAGTTATCCATTGGTGCACCGGAAGCAATATATTGCTCAAACATTTTGTAACCTTCAGCTTGAGAAATTCCATCAGGAATTAATCCATGAACGTGATAGTAAGCCATAACTAAAATTGGATAATATAATTTCAATCTAAAAACGATAATTTAAAAAGCATTTAATTTATCTTTAAATTTAGATTTAGATCGACTTTCAATCCTATTTAATTTAGCTGCCAGTAGTAAGCGTTTCATTTAAAAACTATATGTGACTTTATTGCATTTTTTCCTTCGATATATTTTCTGCATTTCTTTTTGTTCTGATAAAAAATCTTTTTTTGCTTGTTCATGAATTGGATCATATTTGGCTTTAAATTCTTCTTTGATAGCTTGAGCATTTTGTCTTCTTTCTTCTGCCATGAAATCAAAATCACCATCACTATAATTTCCACTTTTTAAGATAGTTTCAAACAAATAACATTCACTAGATAAATCAATATCAAATTCTTTTATTAAGAAATATTCATTACATAAGCTTTCTATTTCATAAGGACTATCAAAAAGATCCTCCCATTTTGTTTCTATTGCATAAATTTTGGTAATTTTATCATTAGCAAATTCTTTGCTTTGTTTTGCAAATGATATTTTTTGCTGATAATCATTTTTTGATTTATTTATTGCAAATTTAAGGTCTTCGCATAATCTTGCTTTATCGTTTCCAAAACCAAATATAAGTGGGAAAACAATAAATAAAGCTAAGCGTTTCATTTAATCGTTGACTTTTTGGTCTAATAATTCTTTTCATTCTTTTCTCCTATATGCAGTATCCACTCTCTAAATTCTTCTGCTATTGCATAACTGTCTTCATATCTTTCTAGATTATCCATAACAGAAATTCTATTAGTAGCCCAACAAGTTGCAATATCAATTCTTTTTTTTTGTTTAGTATTTACTGCCAAAACTCATCTAATACATCAAACACTCTGTTGAGATAATCGTTTGCTCCTATACATTCCCATTTTCCCTTTTCCCCAATCGCGCATTTGTAGTGAAGTTCTCTCTTGAGTTGCATTAGTTTGTTGGTCATAGCAACCTTGTCTAGTCTTCCGTTCATAGTAACTCCTCCGCTTCCGTCAATATTTGATTCTTTAAAAAAACAAGCGCGTCTAGTTTTTCTTCTTTTTCTTCATAATTTTCAAATTTCATTTCCGCAATTTCAACAATTGCTTTATCAACCTTTTTAAGCTGTTTCTTAATAACTCTCTTTTTAACCTGTTTTTTAATAATCCTTTTTGGAATTTTGGTTGATTCCATTGGAATTCCCTTTTCCTTTATATTCTCTTTCTTTTTTTCAAAATGCGAGTCCCTAACTTTAAATTCTGATTAAAATCTCTAAATAATATCGTTAAGAATATAGTTACCGCTCTTTCAATTTAATTTAATTTAATCAATCATTGGGTTTTTCATTCTTTCTGATCAATTGGTCTAAAGTTTTTTGATCTGAGACGACAATAAAATCATCAAAATGGATAGATTGATCGGGGTATTCAATTCCAATTTGTTTTCCCGAGTGTCTATAAACACCTATTCTTACATTAGTACCAGTGTATTTTCCTTTCCAGTCAGATGTTATGCCTTTGTAGTCAAATATTAATTTATTATCTTTGAAGACTTTTACAAAACCATCATCATCCTTTGTATTATAGATTCCAATTTTATACGTGCTCCATTCACCTAATTGAGTCACACTAAATGTTTTGTTCGGTGTGAGTTTAAAATTATTTTTTATTTTTTTTTCACCTCTAGTTTTTTCATTACGCACAAACCAATTTGAATCATTTTTTTTATATTTTATATCAATGCGATGCTTAATATTATCTTCTTTATTCCTTCTATTGAAACCAGTACCGGCAGTATTACCTGCTATTTTTAATGTTTTTCCAGTGTCATCAAAACTTATTCTTACAAGAGGATGCGTTCTCATATATACATGTCGATTTTTAAATTCAAAAAACGTTACTCTGCCATCTGTATGTTTAAAATCTTTAGGAAGTCTTGTTTTAAAACCAATCCATATTTCTTTATTTAAAGTGCTTCTTTGCTTTGTCTCAAATATTGCTCTTTCTGTTTCTTTTCCTGAACCTTCTTTAAGAGGATCATTATTCCATCCATGTTTCACTGTAACTTCAAGATACTTATTGCCATCAAGATCTTTTTTAATTCTAAATGGTTTTAAACCTGCTCCCTTATCGTAGATTCGAAATATTTGGTTGAATGATTTTTCTGTACCCCCACCAGAAGGAGAATTTGAGGATGAAGGGTTAGGGTTGGCAACTTTTAATTTTCCTTCTTCTTGATTTTCAAAGTCTTCAGAAAAATTCCAAGGAGATTTTGTTTTTTTATCTACAGAATCTGGAACAGGTACCTTTTCCAATGAGTATGAATTACCAGTGGTAAAAGACATTAATACTAGAAAAATGTGTAATAATTTTTTTACAAAAAGAGAGGGTTTTATCTCTCCAATTTTATATCGACTGTCAATCAATAAGCAGTTCCTCCTAATTTCTCAAGTAATTCATACTTATCTCTTTTCTCATACCACTCATTTAAATCTTCTTCACCTACTGTTCTAAATAAAAATGTGGATATCTTTTCTAAATAATCAGCAATATAAATTCTTGAAATTGGATTAAAACAAATAAAAACAACAAAAATTGAACCTAACAAAAGTATTGTTTTTAATAAGCGTCCCCTCAAATTTCCCTCAAATTTTCTAGTTAAGCAGCATCTAGATTTAATTCTTCTTGTTCAAAATTTTCTTTATTTTCCTTAATTTCTTTATTAGCCCATTCTAATAATCTTATAGATAATCTTAAATCTCCCTCTAACCATGCTCTAATAGCCATTGCTCTTCGAGGGTCATAAAAATTTTTCTTTCTGTACCAAGAAAAAACATTCTCGTCTGATTTGTCTCCATTGCATGAAAGACAAGCTGGAACGCAATTTTCTGTTATGTTTAATCCTCCTTGACTTCGTGGCAATATATGATCAATAGATTCTGAAGGTTTTCCGCAATATATGCATCTTTTGCTCGTAAATGTATGAATAGACTTTCTCCAAAATCTTAATTTGAGCTTAGGGCATAAATCCTCTAAAAACACTGCATCATCAATATGCATTAAGATTATTCAATTACCTACATTAATCTCATATCAAATTTAAAAATAATTTAAGAAAAAGTTATCTTTAAGAAATAAAATTATTTTCAGAAAACAATCACAAAATAATTAATTTCAAATAAATTTTTAATTAATTTTCTCATCACTTTTTTTACTTTTTAGTTTGAGCTTTTCCTCTTCAGAATTTGGTTATGGGAATAACAATATACATTTAACATTTAACTTTATAACTTACCTTTTCTTTATGTGGAGTCTAGTTATTTACTTGAATATAATAAGCTAAGAATTTTAAAAAAAATGTCTGATAAAAAGAAAGATACAAAAAAAGATATAAAAAAGAATAAAGCTATGCTTGCTTACGGAGTGATACAACTAGGATCAGCAGTTGTATCAGCTGTTGCCTTAGTAGCTATTGCACTAAGCTTTTGCTCATTAAAAAAAGAATCAAAGTTCTTTAATGAATGTGTTGAAGAAATGAAAGCGACTGGTTCGCCAACAGCTGATGCGGTTCGTTTCTGTACCGGTGGTTAGGTTAGCATTAGGTAAATTAAGTGTTTCCGATAGTTTTATAAATAATATTTAACTTGTCTTAGTTCATATTAACCATAAATTAATTTTCTCTTATTTTCCCCTTAGTAAAACTAATAAATAAACTAACTAAAATCTAAGTGGTTATAAATTTAGTAAAATTTTATGAGTGGAGATTATGAGACATTAGAAATCAATCAACCTAAGATTTCTTATTTTAAAAAGAGATCAGAAGATAATAATTTATGGCTAGAGGAAATGATTAAAGAAATTGAAAAGATTGAAGATACGAATAACAACATATCTGATGCTGCTTAATATACTACGATTTGTTATTTCTGATATTTATTGGAGTAATCGTTTATAAATTATCAACAATACTATTTCTCCGCTTATGCCATAAATTGCATGGGATGGATCATTAAATAAAGAGGGTTTTATCGCTCTATGTTAGATCGACTG
>CABYGI010000010.1 GCA_902518475.1 uncultured Prochlorococcus sp.
TAAATTTGCTGAGATGTGTAATGATCACGGCATAGTTTTTATTGGACCATCTCCTAAAGCTATTAGATCTATGGGAGATAAATCAACAGCTAAAGAAACTATGGAAGCAGTTGGGAGTAAAGGCTTGTTATCAAATGTTGATGAGGCTTATAAATTGGCAGATGATATTGGCTATCCGGTTATTATTAAAGCGACTGCTGGAGGAGGTGGCAGAGGTATGAGGTTGGTGGAAAACTCTGATAATCTTGAAAAAATGTTTAAAGCAGCTCAAGGGGAAGCAGAAGCAGCTTTTGGTAATGATGGCTTATATATGGAGAAATTTATAAAGAAGCCAAGACATGTAGAAATTCAAATTTTAGCGGATAGGTCTGGAAATGTTGTTCATTTAGGAGAGCGAGATTGTTCCGTTCAAAGAAGACATCAGAAGTTACTTGAAGAGTCTCCTAGTCCTGCAATTAACGCTGAGCTAAGAAAAAAAATGGGGAATGCAGCTATTGCTGCTGCAAAAAGTATTGGCTACGAAGGTGCTGGGACGGTTGAATTTTTAGTTGATGATGATGATAATTTTTATTTTATGGAAATGAATACTAGGATTCAAGTTGAACATCCTGTTACTGAAATGGTTACTGGAGTTGATTTAATAGCTGAGCAAATTAAAATCGCAAGCGGAGCAAACTTGGAATTTAATCAAGATGATATCCATTTAAACGGTCATGCCATTGAATGTAGAATCAATGCTGAAGATCCTTCTCACAATTTCCGACCATCACCTGGAAAAATAACTGGGTGGCTTCCTCCTGGCGGGCCTGGTGTAAGGGTGGATAGCCATGTTTATACAGGCTATGAAATACCTCCGTTTTATGACTCATTAATTGGTAAATTAATAGTCTGGGGGAAAGATCGTAATACTGCAATTAAACGTATGAATAGGGCTTTAAATGAATGTGCAGTAACTGGTATTCCTACAACAATTAACTTTCATTTAACCTTACTGAATAAATCTAAATTTAAGCAAGGTAAGATACATACAAAATATGTGGAAGAAGAATTATTGCCTAATTACTGAGAAATAATTAAATGATTTCTATGAAATATTTGTATGCAATGCAAGTTTTACAAGTCCTTGCTGACCGACTAAAATTTCTCTTAAAAAGCTTATGACTCCGATCCAAATTACGGGTCCAACATCAACGCCTCCAATAGGAGGAATTAGTTTTCTTGTTAAATTAAGAATAGAGCTTGATGGTATTGAAATTAATAACCATAAACCTTTACTTAAATCAATTTTTGGGTACCAAGTAAGTATTAATCTTATTAGAAAAACTATAGTTAGATATGAAAGAGAAATTCCTAAACTAATATCTAAAATTTGGAGGTAGTTTATAAGCAAGGAAATCACAATTATTTAATTCATCTTAATAAATAACCCATTGAATCGTATTTAATTCGTATTATAAATTGAGAATTTTATATTTAAAAAGTGATTCAAATCTCAAATTTATTACTAGCCGCAGATTTTTCTGCTGAAGTTGCAAATAATTCCGCAGTTGGAATGATAGGTAGTTTTATTGCTGCTGCCTTACTTATCGTTATTCCAGCCACTGCATTTTTGATTTTTGTCAGCCAGAAAGATTCCCTCGATCGTACTTCTACTGGAAGACGCTAGTTTTTGTAAAAGTTTTAAGTACACTATATATAGGGGATATAATAAACCCTTTTAAAAATAAATTTTTGGAGAAAGAATGTGGTCAATGCTAGTCTCAATTGGGCCAGTATTGTTGGTATAGTTCTCGCGGTATGTGGAGGAGGCCTTTATTTTTTGAGGTCTTTTAAGCCTGCCTTGGCACGGGATTATGATGTTTTCTTTGCAGCAATTGGACTTTTGTGCGGAGGAATATTATTTTTTCAAGGCTGGAGGTTAGATCCTATCCTTCAGTTTGGACAGTTTTTATTAGCAGGAACTACAGTTTTTTTCGCATATGAAAGTGTGCGATTGAGGGGAGTTGCTACTGATCAAGCAAGAAGGTCATCTTATTTTGATGATGATCCTATTTCTGATGTTCCCAGAAATTCTAGAGGTCGATTTAATGACGACTATGATAGGTTTGAAGAATCTGAGAGACCAACAAGAAGATTTAAATCTCAAGAAGATGAATTTGAAGAAGACTATACGGAGGGGAGATCTCGTAGGAGGAGTGTTTCAAGAGCTATACCCTCTGCTGCAGCAAGTAGAAATAGGCCATCAACAAGGGAAATAAGTCAGTTTGAAAATGATGAACCTATAGGAAATAGAAGACAAACTTCTGAAGATAGAAATATTAAACAACCAGAAACAAATAACTTTGGTGAGAGAAGAAATTTATCTCGAAATACAGTTAAAACAGGGTCAAGGCCCAGGATGAATCGTACAGTTTCTAGACAAACCAATATTTCTGCTCCTGGTGATTCTTCACCATCAAGAAAGAAACCTACTAGATCGCCTATTAGGCAGCAAACTTCAACAGCTCAAGTGGAAGATGCTTCATTTAAAGATGCTAATCAAACAAAAAAACCACGTGATACTCGTAGAGTAAGCTCTTCAGTTAGATCCAGTTCAAAAAATCAAAATAGTAGATACAACGTCGGAATAAACAAGAAGAAACCTAGAGATAACAGTTCTAGGTTTGATGACTAATCATAGGATTCCTGCCCATTTTAAAAACGATTGTTTGCTAAATAATTCAATTATTATTATTGTAAGGAATCCAATCATTGCAAATCTGCCATTAGTTATTTCAGAATAACTACTCCACCCAAATTTATATTCATCTTTAATATCTATAGATTTTCCATCTAATTTATTGTCTTCAATTTGTTTATTGATGTAATTTGGATCTTTCTGCTGTTCTATAAAACTTTCATTCTCTAAATTAGTGACTTCTGAGTTAGTTTGTTCTTCTTTAGAATTCATTTTTTTTCTTAATCCTTAAAATTATACTTATCAGAAGTCACTAATTTCCAGTCTCCTTGTCCATTTAATTCTAAAATATTTTCGTGAAAATCTTTTAAGCTAGGTCTATGTCCAACACTAATCAGAGAAAGTTCACGTTTCTTTAGTAAACTATATAGTTTTTTTTCAGTGTTAATATCTAAAGCACTTGTTGCTTCATCAAGTACTGCAAATCTTGGAGAATTTAGCAAGAGTCTCGCAAAAGCCAATCTTTGTTGCTCGCCAAGGGAAAGAATTCGCGGCCAATCTTGTTTGATATCAAGATTAGGATACCGATCAACTAAGGTTTTTAGATTAACTTCATGAAGTACAGAGGTAAGATGTTCATCACTAAATTTCTTAACCTCTGTGGGGTAACATAATTGTTCCCTTAAAGAACCAAGTAACATATATGGTTTTTGAGGTATGAATAATAATTCACCAATTTTTGGTTTTTTAATTACTCCCTGATCTGGTTCCCATAAACCACTAATCATTCTTAGTAAAGAAGTTTTTCCGCACCCAGATGGTCCTACAACCAAAAGTGATTGATTATTATCAATGCTCAAATTTAAATTTTTAATTATTGTTTTATTTGATCCTGGTGGGCAAAGATCAGCATTATTAATAAGAATTGACGGGTAATCTGAAATAATATTTTGATTGCTTGTTGGGTTAGTTTGACTAATGGATTCAACTTTTGATTGGAATCCTTCTAATCTGCCAATCCCAGCAGTAAATTTTGCAAGTTCTTCGATTTGATTAACGATGAAAAATAACGAACCTTCAACCATTCCAAATGCAAAGCTTGCCTGAATAAAACGTCCATAATCAATATCACCTTTAAAGTAGGGGATTGCCATTATTAAATATGGAAAGAAATTCCCAGCATAATTAATGGATCTTCTCATAACGTCTATTATTACTCTCCATATAATCAGTAAATTAAAGTTTCTCACCACTTCTCCCAGCCGTCTTTCAGTTTCACTTCGCTCAGGATTCTCCCCAGAGTAAAAGGCTATTGATTCAGCATTATCTCTAATATGTACTAAGCCATATCGAAAATCTGCCTCATATCTGAGTTGATCAAAGTCAATCTTTACAAGATTTTTTCCCGCAATTAAAAGGATTGAAGTTGCAAATGCAGCGTAACCAAATAAAGAAAAAGTAAGTGTTGTACTTATACTCCATAAAATAAGAATATTAAGGGAAAATGTTAGTAGGGCATCAAAAATACCTAATGTGAAAGAGAGGCTTTGCCCGGTAAAAGCTCGGGTATCATCTGTGATTCTTTGATCAGGATTATCTACATCCGTTTGTTCTTCATCATTGGGATTTAATTGGTAATAAGCTTTATTAGTCATATAATCTTTGACTAAACTTTTTGAAAGCCATTCTCTCCAAATTATTCCTAACTTATATGTAAAAAATATTTGGGAAACACGTATTGGTAGAGCCACAGCGAAACAACAAGCGTAAATCCCCAATATTCGATAAAACCCATCTTCTTGTTTTTCTACTAAAGCATTTGTTAAATCTCTTGCAATGAATCCAATACCTGCGTTAATTCCGTTTACAGCTAAAAGCATTAATACAATTATCGCAAGGAATAACCAGTGTAGCCATCTACGGTTTTTTAATTGACGTCTTAAGCTAAAAAAGCTTCCTGATCCAACTAGAAATAAGGCAGAGAAAAGCAAACCCCAGCTTCCTGCCCAAATTGAATTGATAGTGCTTACTACACCTCCGAAATACTTTTCAATAAAAATTGGTTGAAAGCTTTCAAAAAAACTGATTATTCCTGTAAGACCAACAAGTACAATTCCGCCAACACAAAATAAAAGAGAAATCAAAAGCCATATGAATTGAAATCCATTACATTGATCTATGGGAAGAAAAAACGGTTGAGATAGCTTCCTTAATTTTTGTAATTGGTATAGTATTTTGGATTTATTATTAATTGCTTTATTCATTACTCGACTAGTCTTGTAAGGTAAATTATAACTTTTAGCAGTCTATTGACCAAAGCCAATAAATGATAGTGCCCAGTCAGGTAAATTTAAGTAATTCAAGATTAATATATCAAATTTATGAATTTTTGGAAAAGATTTATCTAATAACCACCAAACAAGAAAAGGTAGATTAAATAAAATTTGTAATTGCCATTTATAAGTTAATACTTGCCAAATTTTTGTTAATTTTGTTTTGAGTGAATCGTCTAGCTCTTCCCAATTTTTTGAGATTAAATTGAATAAATTTTTGGATTCTGTATTTAAAGATTCTGGTGTATTCATTTTGTTTTTATTTATTTATAGCCAATAAACATTTCTTTCGAGAGTTTTAGCCTGGGGGCCAATTCATTTTTCTTCCAGATAAAAAATGAATATGTAAATGAAAAACAGTTTGACCTGATTCTGCTCCAGTATTAATTACTGTTCTCCAATTAGAAAGATTTTTTGATTTAGCTATTTTGCTACCAACAAAAAGTAAATGCCCTAATAAATTTGAATCTTCTTTAATACAATCTAATAAACTAATAATTGGCTTTTTTGGAATCACTAAAAAATGCACTGGTGCTTGGGCTTGGATATCATTAAATGAAATACATAAATCATCTTCATAAAGCTTATCGCAAGGTATTTCTTCATTAATTATTTTTTGAAATATTGTAGTTTCAGTCATTAAATTAATTAATAGAAATTACGTCTTTTTCGCTAAAACCTTCTTTTATAAGTTCTTTGTTCAAATCATCTTTTGATGTAACTCTATCAACAAATAATATTCCATTTAAGTGATCCATTTCGTGTTGTATACACCTCGCCAAAAGTCCATCAGCTTTCATTTTACGTGGTCTCCCCATTTCATCCCTAAATTTTAATTTTATAGTTGATGGTCTTACTACATTCAAATAGACGCCGGGTATACTTAAGCAGCCTTCTTCATATGAATTAAGGGTTGTTCCAAAGTCTGTAATTTCTGGATTGATTAATATTAGAGGTTCTGCTGCTGAATCTTCAAAATTTACATCTATAACAAGAAGCTCTTTATTTATTCCAATTTGAGGTGCGGCAAGTCCAATTCCTTTAGCTGCATACATGCTTTGAAGCATTTCTCTAGAAAGTTTTCTAACCGATTCGTCAACTTTAGTTATCCTTCTGGAATTTTGCCTTAATACATCATCACCAAGTTTATAAATGTCAAGAGATGGCTTACCTGTTTGTTCTTTTGCAATTTTTTCTGAGCTTCCATTTGTTCTTGACTTTTTTGCAAGTTGTGAAAAATGGTTTGCCACGTTAAAAAAGTTTTTAATTAAGAGTTTAGCTATAAAAATACTAGCACTTTAATTTACTTTCTTTATAGTTTTTTTAAATGAGTAATGATGATAAGTTAAAAGTTAGGCAAACTGAATCTAAAAAAAATGCTTTCAAGGAATTAACCATAATAAGGGATACTATTTTTTGGATTGATTTTGTTGGTGAAGGTCAAAATGAGAATGCTATTTTTGCAAGACCATTTAATGATAAAGAGGCGTTTCCACAGAAATTAACAAGTAAAAAATTTAACATTAAAAATAATTTTCATGGTTATGGTGGTAAATCTTATAAATGTTTCAATTTTAAAAATAATTTTTATTTGATATGGATAGATCAGATTACTAAGGCAGTATGGTTTCAAGTTTTTAAAAAGGCAGCTTCAGATCATAGAAGTCAAAATAAATATCTCGATTCAATTGAAGAACCTAGACAACTATCCAAATCAATTGATGGAAATTTTGATTCTTCATTTGTCATTTCTGAAAATTTTTTTTTGTATGGTCTTTGCGAGATAAATAATAGAGATTATTTATTTTCTTTAAATTTAAAAAAAACTAAACAAGATATTAATCGAATAAAAAAATTTAAAAATTTTGCTGGAGAATTATCTTCTAATACTTCTGCTAGATTACTTTCTTGGATAGAGTGGGATTCTCCACATATGCCCTGGGAGAAAAATGATCTGTTTTTTGCTCAAATAGATCTAGATGGAGAGATACAAAAAATAAAAAAATTCTCAAATAAGAAGATAAATACTAAGAAAAACGTTTCTTTTTTTCAACCATATTGGATAAGTGAAACAATTTTAGTATGTTCTGAAGATAGTTCTGGATGGTGGAATTTATTGTTTTTAGATATTAATACAATTGAGGATATTTATATTAAAAAAAGAGTAGAGAGAAATTTGATTGAATATGGAGCACCACAATGGGTCTCCGGAATAACATTTTTTTCAGGGACTATAAAAAATTTATTTTGCCTAGCAAAAAAAGAAAATAATTTAATAGTGGAACAATATAAAGATCTTGAATTCGTAAAGGAATTTTCTACTCCTTTTACCTCAATAAGCGATTTCAGTGTTTTTCGAAAAAAAGTTCTTTTAAAAGGTTATGGATATGATTTTTTGGAAATTGTATTTGAAATTGATTTTGAAAAAAAAGTTTTATCAAATTTTTCTGAGCAGATATTTGTTGATCACATAAAAGACTGTTCTAAACCTGAAGCATTCTGGTTTAAAGGTTTTGAACACCAATCTACTCATTCTTTTCTTTATAGACCACTTGTTGAAAATTTTAGAAAGCCACCGCTCCTTATAAGAGCTCATAGCGGACCAACTTCATTTTTTGATGGATCATATAATTCGGAAGTTCAACATTGGACGATGAAGGGATTTTTTGTTGCTGAAGTTAATTATGGAGGTTCATCAGGATTTGGCAAAGAATATAGAGAGAGGTTGAATTATAAGTGGGGGATTGTTGATTCTTATGATTGCAAAGCATTAGCTCTTGAATTAATTAAAACAAATCTGGTTGATAGCGAGAAAGTAGTAATATTTGGTAATAGTGCTGGTGGGTTAACTGCTCTAAATTGTTTATTATATGGGTCTATTTTTAAAGCAGCAATTTGTAGATATCCAGTTATTGATTTGAAGGATATGCATTACAACACTCATAGGTTTGAAAAAGATTATTTAAATTCTTTGGTAGGAAATTATGCAAAAAATCATGATGATTATGTAAATAGATCGCCGATAAATTATATTAACAAAATAAAAAAACCTATCTTATTATTTCATGGAAAAGAAGATAAAGTTATTTCTTATGAGCAAACTTTAAAAATTAAAGAAATTGTGATCCGCAATAATAAACATTCAGAAGTCATGTTTTTTGAAAATGAAGGTCATGGGTTTAAAAATATTGAAACTAAAAAAGTAGTAATGCAAAAATCTCAGGAATTTTTAAAAAATACTTTGAATATTTAAGAATTGATTTTTAGAAAATTAATAGTATCTTTTAATTTTTCTATAAATATATCAATTTCCTCCTTGTTGGTTGTGAAATTCATGCTAATTCTAGCCGAAGATTTAATTCCAATGTATCTGTGAAGAGGTTGACAGCAATGATGCCCACTTCTGATGCAAATTCCTTTTGAATCAAGAATTTCAGCAATATCGTTTGAATGTATATTTTTTACAAAAAAGGTGGCTAGTGATGCTCTTTCTGGATCTATCTCGGGTGATGGACCTATAATTTCAAGATTTTCTATTTCATTTAATTTTTCAAATAAATATTTAGTAATAGTCTTTTCATATTCATGAATTTTATTCAATCCAATAGTGTTTATATAGTTAATTGCTTCTGCAAGACCTATTGCTTCAGCAATGGCTGGAGTTCCAGCCTCAAATTTATGTGGTAGCTCTGCCCAAGTACTTGTCTCTTCAAAAACATCTTGAATCATTTCGCCTCCTCCAAAAAGAGGAGGAATTTTTTCTAGGATTTCTTTTCTTGACCAGAGGAAACCAATCCCTGTAGGACCGCAAAGTTTATGTCCTGATCCCGCTAAAAAATCTATATTAAGATCAATCACGTCTAGTTTTTGATGGGCCAAACTTTGACATGCATCTATTAACACTAAAGAGCCTTTATCTTTGGCTAATTTAGTGATCTCTTTAATTGGATTACAGCAACCTAGAGTATTACTAACATGGACTAGGCTAACAAGCTTAGTTCTAGATGTTAGTTTTGATTTAAAATCGTCTAAATCTAATTTCCCATCTTTATCTATACCTATAAATTTTAAATTGCATTTATTTTTTGCTGCAACCATTTGCCATGGAACAATATTGCTATGATGCTCCATTATTGATAAGAGAATTTCATCGTTTTCGCTTAATGAAGATTCGCCCCATGATCTAGCTGCTAGATTGATTGCCTCAGTAGCATTTCTTGTAAAAATAATTTCTTTTGTTGAATTCGCTTTTATATATTTGCTAATTAAATATCTTGCATTTTCAAATTCTTCTGTCGCCTTAGCACTTAATTGATGTGCGCCTCTATGTACATTGGCATTAAAGTTTCTATAATATTCATTAATTTTTTCTAAGACTTGTATTGGTTTTTGAGTGGTTGCAGCATGGTCTAAATAAATAATTTGCTCACTACTATTTAGGTTTTTATTTAAAAGAGGAAAATCTTTCTTAATTATTTCAGGAAAATTTTGAATTGTTTCCATTAATTTTCATTTAAAAGTTTATCAAGCAAATCCCATCTATCTTTTGACACGGGAATAAATGAAATTATTTCTTGAAAGTAAGAACTTAATTGTAGTTTACTTGCCTGTGTTAATGTGATCCCTCTTGTTCGCATATAAAAAAGTTCTTCTTCATTAAGTTGTGAAATTGTCGCTCCATGTTTGCATTTGACATCATCAGCAATTATTTCTAATTGAGGTTTGGTATCTATTTGTGCGAGATTTGATAAAAGTAAATTTCTGCTTAATTGAGAAGCATCAGTTTTCTGGGCAATTTTCGGAACTATTATTGAACCTTCAAATATTGCATGTGATTTATCGTCAGCAAGTGATTTATTGATTTGATCTAAAAATCCATTAGGCCCGTCAAAATCTATTCTGGTATAAGTAGAAATTTGTTCATCTTTTTTTGTTATTTGCATACCTTTGATATTGGTTTTAGCGTTTCCTTCAGATTGTTTAATACGAATTTCAAATCTTGCATAATTAAATTTGAAATGTAAAGATCCTAAATTGTATTCGCTATTTTTTTGTTGAATTACATTAAGAGAATTTAATA
This sequence comes from uncultured Prochlorococcus sp., assembly GCA_902518475.1. GTDB lineage: Bacteria > Cyanobacteriota > Cyanobacteriia > PCC-6307 > Cyanobiaceae > Prochlorococcus_A. The sequence goes on from CABYGI010000010.1 coordinate 10,091, forward strand.
GATTTGATTTGTTTTCACCGTAAGAAACAACACCATGGTTTACAGAACTATTTTCTTCTAAACAAAAGAACGTTGATTGAGATAATGAAGAGTTGTCTTTACCAAGATTTACTTGTAATAAATCAATATCACAATTCTTTTCTAAAAATATTACCAGGGTTTTTGCGTTTAAAGAATTACTTGATGCGTGACTAAAGATTTCAATAGGAGGGATTTTTGATCCACTTATTTTTAATCCCAAAGTGTTCTTTTTACAGTTTAAAGACAGATTTAATAAGTCACTCCAATTTTCGTTTTGGTCAAAATAAGATATCTGTTCCTTGAAATATTTAACTAATGTATCCTCACTTAGTTGCTTTATTGAATAATTGTCCTCTATTAAGTTAATTTGGTAATTATCACTAATTACTAACCTAATAGAACTTTGAGAAGTGTTCGGAAAAGGTGTCTCAAATTTTGGAACTTTTGCATTAACCGAGTAGTCTAAAAAGTTTGAAAATTTTGATTTATTTGAAAGTCTCCATTGTTCACTTTTAGCACTAGGTAGAGGACTTGATTGTAATTTATCTAGACAGATTTTTTGTATTTCTGTTTGATTATCAATCGATTTATTGGTTGTTATTTTTTTAATAATTTCCATCTATTTAGGTCTCTTTTATAAAGTTATCAGTCCATTCATATCCTTTTTTCTCAAGCTCTAGAGCAAGATCACTCTCACCAGTTTTTATGATTTGTCCGTCTGACATAACATGGACAAAATTTGGTTCAATTTCATCTAATAATCTTTGATAGTGGGTTATAAGTATAATTCCAGTTTGTTCATTAGAAATTTTTTTAATACCTGATGCCACTATTCTTAGAGCATCAATATCTAGACCAGAATCGGTCTCATCTAATATTGCTATCTTGGGTTCAAGTAAAGCCATTTGCAGAATTTCATTTCTTTTTTTTTCACCTCCGGAAAATCCTTGATTTACACTCCTTGATAGGAATGCATGATCCATTTTTACAATTTCTAACTTTTCTTTAACTAATTCTTCAAAATCGAAAGTATCTAATTCTTCTTTGTTGAGGAATTTCCTTCTAGCATTAGTTGAAACTCTAAGAAACTCAAGATTACTTACACCTGGAATCTCAATTGGATATTGAAAGCCAAGAAAAATTCCTGATTGAGCTCTCTCTTCAGGTTCTAGTGAGTTGATGTTTTCACCTAAAAATTTTATGTCGCCATTTGTAATGTTATACGAGGGATGTCCTGCAATTATTTTCGAAAGAGTACTTTTTCCACATCCATTTCTTCCCATAATGGCATGGATTTCTCCAGGATAGACAGTAAGTGAAACCCCTTTTAAAATTGGAAGATTATCAGTAGATGCAGAGAGATTTTCAACTTCTAAAATTGGATCTGATTCTTTCATTTGACTTTGCATTTCAGTTTAGAAATTGATTCATTAACCTACTGATCCTTCCAGCTTAAGTGCCAGTAACTTATCTGCTTCAGCAGCAAATTCCATAGGTAATTGATTAAATACATCTCTACAAAAACCGCTGACCATCATAGATACTGCCTCTTCAAATTCTATACCTCTGCTTTGGAGATAAAAAAGTTGATCTTCTGAGATTCTACATGTGCTTGCTTCATGCTCAATTTCAGAATTTGGTTGTTGAGATTTGATGTAAGGGAATGTATTTGCAGAAGCTTGATCCCCAATTAACATTGAATCACATTGACTGTAATTTCTTGATCCTTTAGCTTTTGTTCCCATTTTGACAAGACCTCTATAGCTATTTTTTGAGTTGCCTGCGCTAATACCTTTGCTAACAATAGTTGATTTGGTCTTAGGACCAATATGGATCATTTTTGTGCCGGTATCTGCTTGCTGAAGATTATTGGTGAGTGCCACTGAATAAAATTCTCCTACAGATTCTTCCCCTAAAAGAAGACAGCTAGGATACTTCCATGTAATTGCAGAACCTGTTTCAACTTGAGACCAGCTAATTTTACTTCTCTTACCTAAACATTTTCCTCTCTTGGTGACAAAATTAAAAATTCCGCCAATACCCTCTTCATCACCAGCATACCAATTTTGCACTGTTGAATATTTTATTGAAGCGTCGTCTAATGCTATAAGCTCTACAACTGCTGCATGTAAGGTATTTGTATCAAACATTGGTGCTGTACAACCTTCTAGATAACTTACAGAACTTGATTCTTCAGCGATAATTAGTGTTCTTTCGAATTGTCCTGAATCTCCACTATTAATTCTGAAGTAGGAAGAAAGATCCATAGGGCAGGTGACGCCTTTTGGGATATAAACAAAAGAACCATCGCTAAAAACAGCAGAATTCAGTGCGGCAAAATAATTATCACTTGCTGGAACTACTGTACCTAAATATTTTTCAATCAAATCCGAGTGATTTTTTACTGCTTCACTAATTGAGCAAAATATAACTCCATGTTCAGCAAGTTCTTCTCTAAAAGTTGTGGCTATAGAAACACTATCAAAGACAGCATCTACTGCTACATTTGTTAGTTTTTTTTGCTCCGTAAGGGGTATTCCCAATTTGTCGAAAGTTTCCAGAAGTTTGGGATCAACTTCATCTAAACTAGAAATTTTTTCTTTTTGCTTCGGAGCAGAGTAATATATTATGTCTTGATAATCAATTTGTTTATAACCTAATCCTGCCCAATCAGGCTCTTTCATTTTTTGCCATTTTTTAAAGGCTTTTAATCTAAAATCAAGAAGATATTTCGGCTCTTCTTTTTTCCGTGAAATTAATCTTATTACGTCTTCATTTAATCCCTTTGCTATTTTTTCGGTTTCAATATCAGTAACGAAACCATACTTGTAAGGCTCTTTTACTACACCTTTAACTAAATTTTCGTTAACCATGTTATCAAAAATAACTTATTACAATTAGCTTTATATACTCTAACGAAAGATACCCCCAATATTGAGTTTTTTCCTTTAATAAAACTAAAAATTAATGTCTAATCATCTTGATCCCTTGCATAACCCATTAAACATAGAAATTATTCAAGGAATTGATAATCTTGATCTAACTGTAATACAGAAACATCATTTAAGAATACTCGCTCATTGCCTCCAGATTTTAAAATTTATCAATGAAGATAATAGTTTTGAATATAAAAATAAAAATCCTCTGAGAGAGTGGTGCGACAACCAATCAAAAAAATTTGATGATAAAAAATTTAGTGATCTTTTTTATGAGCAGTTAGAATCCACATCGCAAAAATTAAATACTTTTTCAAAAAAAATAGGTAAAAATATTGATGATTTAGAGATTGACGATCTAGTACTTCTAGTAGAACAACCTTAGAGTTGCTTCAAATTGATCCCGAAGAAAAAATATATTTTTGTTGAGTCGTTAACAAATTCAGGTAATAAAATTTAAAAAAAAAGAAAATTAATTTAAATTTAAAATTTATCTAAAAATTAATTAATTGCTTTAGTACCAAGAGTTCTGAAGATAAATATTAATCTCTATAATTTTTTGGTAGTCAGAGGATCCTGACGACAGGGCAAAAACACACACAATTCTCCAAAAAAAAGAACATACTGATCCCAAACAAAAACGGAGATTTTAAAGTGGCTGATGGGATCATGAATAAAGATCAATTACTCTCACTTACCCTCAGACAATTACGTCAAGAAGCAAGTAAATTATCTGTGCCACTTTACAGTCGTAAAACAAAGGCTGTTCTGGTAGATTTAATACTTAAATATCAAGAAAAATCTGAAAAAAATACATATATCATTACATCCCAGCCAAAATCTGAAGAAACTTTTGAGTCCAATACCCTAAATAGTAGTGAAGAAATCAAAACAAATGTAGTATTTCTACCTCGAGACCCCGATTGGGCATATGTTTTCTGGCAAATTTCAGATGCTGATCGAGAAAAAGCACAATCCTTGAGTGCCAACAAATTATGTTTACGATTATTTGATGCCTCTGGCTCTGATGGAAGCAACTTGAATCAAGGAACACTTAGAGAGATAACAGTTGATAGTTACAGTACAGAGTGGTATTTGCCAATCCCACTTGCAGATAGAGACTATAAAGTTGAATTAGGTTATAAATATGGTTTTAACTGGATGTCATTAGCATTCTCCTCTGTAAGTCATGTTCCTGGCTCTCATCCTTCTGAGCAAATTCTTGATAAATTTGTACCTTTTAATTTGGATTCTACTTCTGAGTCAATTCCAGATATTTCAAATCCTGTTGTTTCAGAACAAAATGGTATGCATGAAAGATTGTACCAAGCAGCTACCAACATTTCTTTCAGAAGAAAAGTTGGTTCTGAAGAATTCATGGAAAATGTAAATTCAACAAACCTTAATGATAATCTCACAGACTCAGGTGCTGGTAAATGGTCATCAGGTTTAAATGATTCTGGAAGCGGAATCGTTAAAAATAGATCTTTTTGGCTCGTTGCTGATGCTGAATTAATTGTTTATGGAGCTACAGAGCCTTCCGCAAAACTAACAATAGGTGGAGAAGATGTACCCCTTGCCGCAGATGGTACTTTTAGAATTCAAGTTCCATTTAGAGATGGGACTCAAAAATATGATATTAAGGCTGTTGATGTATCTGGTGAGCAAGAAAAAAGTATATCAATGAAATTTGATAGAACTACACCACTTGACGATACTAATGAAAAAGATAATGCTGAGACTGAATGGTTTTAATAAATTAATTTAATGTTAAAAAAAATTGTAGCTTTTACTCCATTGCTTGGTGCTTTAACTTTTCCACTAGTAGTTCCAATTACAATTTCTAAATTTGGTGTCAACTATGGAATTTTTAGTGCATTATTAATTTCTTCATTATGGTTTATCGCTATGTTAAGAACATCCGAAATGCCTCATTAATTTAGTTAGATTTTTGGAAGTTTTTTAAAAATATGACTCAAGTTAATGTAATTAATATCAATTCTCCTTTTCTAGATCAAAAACCAGGCACTTCTGGTTTAAGAAAAAGTACTTTAAAGTTTCAGGAAGAACATTATTTAGAAATTTTTATTGAAGCAATCTTGCAATCATTAGAAGATTTAAAAGGTTCTTCATTAGTAGTAGGTGGTGATGGCAGATATGGCAACATAGAAGCAATAGAAAAGATTGTCCAAATATGCATTGCTCATAAAGTTCAAAAGATTATTGTTCCAAAATACGGTTTATTATCTACTCCTGCGACATCACATTTAATTAGAAAAGAAAACGCTATTGGTGGAATCATTCTTTCTGCAAGCCATAATCCTGGTGGGATTAATGGCGACTTTGGAGTTAAATTGAATATCTCTAATGGTGGCCCAGCTCCTGAGATAATTACTAATAAGATTTTCAAGGCCTCACAATTACTAACTAGTTATAAAATTTGTAAAACTCAATTACCTGATTTTAGTGAATATGGAACTTATTCTTACGGTGAAACTACCTTAGAAATTATTGATGGATTAAAAGATTATTCTAATTTGATGGAGAAAATTTTTGATTTTGATCAAATTAGCGATTTTTTAAAAAAAGACTTCTCGTTAATCTTTGACGCAATGAATGCGGTTACAGGCCCATATGCAAAAAATATTTTTGTTGAAAAAATGGGTCTTGCGCATGATTGTGTCATGAATGGTAACCCGTTAAAAGATTTTGGAGGTTTACATCCTGATCCAAATCTTACTTATGCTTCCCACTTGGCAGATTTGTTATTGAATAAAAAATCTTATAGTTTTGGTGCTGCATGCGATGGTGATGGAGATAGGAATATGATTTTAGGAAGTGGATGTTTTGTAAATCCTAGTGATAGCCTTGCAGTTATCACTGCTAACACGAAATGTGTCCCTGGTTATAAAGATGGTATTACAGGTGTGGCACGATCCATGCCAACTAGCTCAGCGGTTGATAATGTTGCTCGAGCATTAAATATACCTTGTTTCGAGACACCTACTGGTTGGAAGTTTTTTGGAAATCTTTTAGATTCTAATTTAATTACTTTATGTGGAGAAGAAAGTTTCGGAACAGGTAGTAATCATGTGAGAGAGAAAGATGGACTATGGGCAGTTTTGTATTGGTTACAAGTTTTAGCTGAGAAAAAATGTTCGGTAAGTGATTTGATGCAGAATCATTGGAAACAATTTGGTAGGAATTATTATTCAAGACATGATTATGAAGCAATACCCTCAAATATTGCTAATCAAATCTTTGGTGATCTAACTTCTATGCTTGAAAATTTAAAAGGAAATAGTTTTGCTGGCCATTTAGTAAAAGTTGCAGATAACTTTTCATATTTAGATCCCGTTGATAATTCCATAAGCGAAAATCAAGGTTTAAGATTGGTCCTTGATGATAATTCTCGAGTAATTGTTCGCCTTTCTGGAACTGGAACTAAGGGTGCAACATTGAGGCTTTATTTTGAGAAATTTTTCGATCCTCAACAGAATCTTTCGTTAAATCCTCAGATCGCTTTGAAACCTCTAATAAATGATTTAGATGCATTATTAAATATTTCAAAACTTACTCAAATGGAAACTCCTACAGTAATTACATAGAATTGAAAGTAATGATTCTTTGATTTTATTTATATGCATTCAGAAAATTTATTTTCTAATTATTCTCAAATAGAAAATAATGCACCTTTGGCAGATAAATTAAGACCAAAGAATTTGGAAGATTTTTTTGGTCAACAACCAATCCTGAATGAGAATTCGCTTTTGAGAAGTGCAATATTAAACGATAAGATTAGTAATTTTATTTTTTCTGGCCCTCCTGGTGTTGGAAAAACTACTCTAATTGAAATTATTTCCTTTAATACGCGTTCAAAATTAATTAAGTTAAATGCAGTATTATCAAGTCTTAAAGAATTAAGAAATGAAATCGCTAATGCAAAAGATCGATTAATAAATTCAAAAAGAAAAACAATTTTATTTATCGATGAGGTACATAGATTTACTGCAGTTCAGCAAGATGCTTTATTACCTTCAATAGAAAATGGAACTATTACTTTTATTGGTGCTACAACTGAAAACCCTTTCTTTGCTGTTAATAAAGCTCTTGTGAGCAGGTCTCGCATTTTTACATTACTTCCTTTGGCAGAAAATGATTTGCAGAAAATAATACAAAAAGTCATCACTCACTACTCTAAAAAAAAAGATTCAAAAAAGGTTCATTTAAATCAAGATGCTATAAGACATTTAATTAAATTTTCTGGCGGAGATGCAAGAACATTAATTAATGCGCTAGAGATGGCCATAGAAACAACTGCTGAAAATAATGCTAAAGAAATCAACATTAATCTCTCAATAGCTGAGGATGCAATTCAAAAGAAAAATATTGTTTATGATAAAAATGGTCAAAATCATTACGATGTAATAAGCGCTTTTATCAAGTCCATAAGAGGTTCTGATCCAGATGCGACTTTATTCTGGCTTGCGAATATGATGGAGGCTGGTGAAGATCCTAATTTTATTTTTAGAAGACTGCTTATATCTGCCAGTGAAGATATTGGAATAGCGGATCCTAATGCCATAGTAGTTGTACAATCCTGTTGTGATGCTTTTGATAGAGTTGGTTTTCCAGAAGGATTATATTTTTTAACCCAGGCTTCCTTATATTTAGCCATATCTCCAAAAAGTAATAGTACGAAAAGTATTTTTAAAGCAATTGAAGCAATCAAATCTAATAATGGGTTAGATGTTCCACTTCATTTAAAAAATAATTCTAATAGTTATGTCAATCCTCATAATTATCCAGGTAATTGGGTGGCACAAAAATATCTTCCCAAATCTTTAACAGATTTAAAAATATGGGAACCAAATAAAAATGGATGGGAAAAAACTCAATATGAAGAACTCCTTAGAAGAAAAGAAAACTAAAAATTTTTCGAACAACAAATAATCTCAGGATTAAAAGAAGTTTTTTCTTCGTAGGCTAAAGCGATAGTCCAATCATGGAAGTTTATCTGTGAATAATTTAAATGTATATTTTTCTTCTTATGAATTAACTGTTTTGGCTTTTCAAAAAATTGCCAATGGTTAATGTCTTGAGCTAATTTCCCATGATCCCATTTTATAGCCGCTTCAACAGCACACCATTGATTTAATATCATATTTTTTGTCAAATAATTATTATGGATTGATTTATTGGTATGAAAAAAATATTTTTCTGCAAATTTTAAATAGTTAAAATCTCTATCTGTTCTCTCAATATCTATCCCTATTTTGTCTTTGTGCCAGACTATAGTAATGGCATCTTTACAATGACTTAAACTGATATTTCCCATGCCAGAGGGTAAGCTTGGAGGTTCTCCAGGATGAGCATTAATTGGAATTTCAAAGGGATCTAAATTAAAAAGTGTTGAAAGTGATTGTCGCAAATAAGTTCTTGTTTCTAAGAAAATCTTTGATCTTGAATTTGTTAGGTTTTTTGCAGTTTTAATTTCTTCTAAAGTTACGACATCTTGCACACCTTTAATCTCATAAAACCAAATTTTTGGTATTTTATATTTATACTCATTTAATAATTTCAATGGCTCTTAAGGTTGGCGATAAAGCACCAGAATTTAAATTAAAAGATTCTTTTGAGAAAGAAGTTTCTCTTAGTGATTTTAAAGGTAAAAGAATAATACTATATTTTTATCCAAAAGATAATACTCCTGGATGTACTAAAGAAGCATGTAATTTTAAAGAGAATTGGGATTTACTCCAAAAAAATAATATTGTTGTGCTTGGTATTAGTAAAGATAATGCATCCTCTCATCAGAAGTTTATAGAAAAATTTAATTTACCTTTTATTCTTTTAACTGATCCTGAACCTTTCAAAGTTTCTTCTGATTACGACAGCTATGGACTGAAAAAATTCATGGGAAAAGAATATATGGGAATGATGAGAAATACTTTTTTAATTGATACAGGAGGTAACATCGAAAAAATTTATTTAAAGGTAAAAGCAGCAATAATGGCTGATCATATAATTGCAGACCTTGGGTTAAGCTGATTTTTTTATGGACAGGTGGTGAATAATCATCCCCTCCATAACTAAATTAGGAGCATTTATAATATTTTCTTTTTGAGTCATTAGAGATTTTATGAGTAATTGGGAATCTCCTCCACAGATTACTAAAATATCCTTTTTAGGATTAAATAAACGATTAATCACGCCAGTAAGAGAGTTGATTACTCCTTTTAAAATTGCTTCTTCTGTATTAATTGAAAAATCTTTGATCGGAATATTAAATTTTTTGGGAACTCTAAGATTTTTTGTATTTTGTTCCATTGATTTTAATTGTGTTAGAAAACCTGGAAGAAGTTGACCTCCAATAATAGATCCATTTGAATTCAATTTTGTTATTGATAATATTGTTCCAAAATCTGCAATTAGCAAATCTTTTTTTAAAGGGTTTTCAATAATTTTTAAAGCGGCAATACAGGCAAGAGCTCTATCAACTCCAAAATAATCAGGAAGATTTGATAATTGGATATCTTTAGTTTTTATTTCATTTTCTTTTTTCAGCAAAAAATTTGGTAGTTTTCCTACAGAAGCCCAAATTAATTGATCAAGGTCTATATTTTCGGGAACTTTTTGATCTTTTTTGGTATGGAAGAATTTAGATTGATTTTTAGAAAATTTTGCCCAATGAAGCCTACTATTGCCTACTAATAAAAAATTTATATCTGAGACCATTGTTCTATGATCAATTTAATTATTAGTGTGTATTCCACATTCTTGTTTAATCCCTCCAAATCTTGTATCTCTGCCCTTTGTTCCAATAGCATCGGGACTGCTTGAATGCCAATCTCCTACCGAAGAATAACCTTTGATAAAAAGTGGATGGGCTGGTAGATTATTCTCTTCCATATAATAAAAAATATCTTTATTTGTCCAATTTAATAAAGGTCTTAAAGAGAGTCTTTGACGAATTACGTCTATGAATTTCATTTTGTTTCTATTTTCTGTTTGACTTGATCTAACACCGCTTGCCCAGCAGAAGATATCATATTTTTTTAGACCATTTTCTAAAGGTTTTATCTTTCTCAATTCGTGATACTTATCTAAATCACTCTCTTTGTTTGTTTCCCAAAGTTTTCCGTATTTGGCCTCCATTCTTGCTGGAGATAATTCACTTTGCAGAACTTCAACTTCTAGGGATAAATTATCAATAAGCTTTTCAGCGTAATGGTATGTTTCTGGAGGAAGGTAACCTGTATCTATCCAAAATATTTTGATTTTTTTTTGTAGAGATAATTTACTGACCATATCTAAAAGGACTGACGACTGAATACCAAAACTTGTTGTAATAGCAAATTGATTATCAAACTTTTCATAACCCCATGTAAGCATTCCTTGAGGCTTCATATCTAAAATCTCTTGATTATATTTCCTCAAGTTTGTTTGAATATCTTTGTGGATTTTTTCAATCATTCTTCAGTTTGATTATGAGTTTAATTTTATTTCGCTCAATTTAAAAATTAATCGTATAGTTTAATAATACATTTACGCATAACAATATTTCTCTAATGAAATCAATACAAAAACCAATAGTAATAGTTGGCGCAGGTTTTGCAGGTATGACATTTGCCTTGAATTTAAAGAATCTTAATCCTTCTTTACCGATTCTTGTGGTTGATTCTGAAACTAACTTTATATTTAAACCTTTAATGTACGAAATTTTAAGTAAAGAAATAAGAAGTTGGGAAGCCACCCCAAAATTTGCAAATATTTTTTCTGATGCGGGTATAACTTTTTTAAGAAATTGTTTAACCAAGATTTTCTTCAAAGAAAATATTCTTGAATTCAGTGATGAATTAAAATTAAGTTATCAGTATCTCGTCATCTGTACAGGATCTATTCCAAATAGTTTTTTTATAAAAGGTACAGATGAAAATTGTTATTTTTTTAATGATGAACACGATTTAAAAAAATTAAATTCTTTTTTAAAAAAATCAAAAGATACTGCGTCGCATAAAAAGTTATTCATAGTTGGAGGTGGTCCCTCTGGCATCGAGTTGGCATGCAAAATTAAAGATATATTTAAAGAGCAATTTGAAATTAATGTAATAGAAAAATCAAATGAAATCCTCAATAAAAACAAAATTTTCAATAGAGAACAAGCAGAAAAGGCATTAGAAAAAAGAAAAATCAACGTTCTTTTGAATTCCACAGTTAAAGAAGTCTCAGAAACTGAGATTAGTATTTCTAGTGAGGTTGGAATAACTTCCTTGGATAAAGATATTGTTATTTGGACAGCAGGTGTTAAACCTAATTTGTCTTACTTAGAAACTAATCAAATAACAAAAAAATTTGGACGAATTTTAGTTAATAATAATTTGCAAATAGAAAATCATAAAAACTGTTTTGCTATTGGTGATATTTCAGTTATTGACGGAATGGAGGATTTACCCATAACTGCTCAGGTCGCTATGCAGGAAGGAAATCATCTTGCTAAAAATTTAGAACTTATAATTCAAGGAAAAGATCCTTTACCCTTTGAATTTAAAGATAATGGTGAAATGATTAGCTTAGGAATAGGCGAAGCTTCAATTTCTGGGCTTGGGGTTACTTTATCTGGGAAATTGGCTTTCGAGACAAGAAGACTTATATATGCTTCCAAGTTGCCTGATATTACAGAAAGCTTAAAATCTGCATCTTCATGGATATTCCAAAAAAAATCTATTTTTAAAAAGTTACTTAAAAAAGATTATTCGAATTAAACTTTTTTGAAATATTGTTTTTGGGTATATTGAGTTAAATAAGTTTTGTATGAATTTAATTGCAGTAGTTAGTAATAATTTTGATGCGTTTATAACGGTATTTGTTTTAATAATGTCAATAGTTTTGTTTATTAGAAATACTATTGCACCAGAATTGACTGGTTTGTTATGTGTCGGAATATTTATATCTACTGGGGTTCTTTCTCCTGAAAAAGCTTTAGCTGGATTTGGTAGCCCTTCTTTAATTACCCTTATGGGTTTATTTGCAGTTTCCTCAGCATTATTTAAAAGTGGTGCCTTAGACAGAGTAAGAGAATTGATTTCTTCTGAAAGTATTCGAACTCCAAGGAAATTAATTTCTTTAATAGCTTTTTTGATTGCTCCAATATCTGGAATTGTACCTAATACTCCAGTAGTAGCATCTTTGTTACCTTTAATTGAAAGTTGGTGCGAGCGAAGAAATATATCACCATCAAAAGTTTTATTACCTCTTTCTTTTGCTACTTTACTCGGTGGAACTCTAACATTATTAGGTAGCTCAGTAAATCTTCTTGTAAGCGATATTAGTCAACAATTAGGTTATGGAGGTTTGGAATTATTTAGTTTGACATCAATAGGAATTCCTGTGTGGCTTATAGGTACAACCTATATGATTCTAGTTTCTGACATGCTTTTGCCCGATAGAGGGAGAGATAAGGAGTTTATTAAAAATGGTGATATGAATATATATTTTACTGAAGTTACTATTCCCGCTACTTCAGAATTAGTTGGACAATCTGTCAGAAATAGTAGATTGCAAAGACGATTTGACGTTGATGTTCTGGAATTGCAACGAAATGGAAAAGTTATTCTTCCTCCTTTGGCTGATAGAAAAATTGAACCGGATGATAGATTGATAATCCGCGTTACAAGGGCAGACTTATTTAGGCTGCAGCAGGAACATACTATTCTGTTAGGAGAAAACAAAACATCTTTCGATGGGGCTAATGTTTTCTCAGATGAAGAAGGTACTAAGACCTTTGAAGCCTTGTTACCAGCTGGTTCAACTTTAGCCGGTGCAAGCTTGAGAGAATTAAGATTTAGGCAGCGTCATAATGCAACAGTTTTAGCATTAAGAAGAGGTCAACAAACTGTTCAGGAGAGATTAGGCCAAGCTGTTTTAAGGGCTGGAGATGTTTTATTATTGCAAGCACCACTAGATTCAATAAGAGGTTTGCAAGCTAGTAATGATTTGCTTGTTTTAGATCAATTCGAAGATGCCTTACCTTTTTTGATAAAAAAACCTATATCGATTGCAATTGCAATAGGAATGGTGGTTTTGCCTTCGGTTTCTAATATTCCATTGGTAGGTTCAGTTCTTTTGGCAGTGATTGCAATGGTTGCATGTGGATGTTTAAGACCTGCAGAGATACAAAAATCAATTAGGTTAGACGTCATTTTATTGCTGGGATCTTTATCGTGTTTTAGTGTAGCTATGCAGATAACAGGATTAGCAGATGTAATTGCAGTTAACCTAAACTTTGTCCTTAACGGAATGCCTCTTTATTTTGCACTAGTCGTAATTTTTATAGCTACAGTTATTCTTACGCAATTTATTAGTAATGCTGCTTCGGTTGCTTTGATTTTGCCTGTTGCTATTGAATTCTCAAATGTTTTAGCAATTTCACCAAGCGCTTTAATAATGCTTGTTTTATTCGGTGCAAGTCAATCTTTCTTGACTCCAATGGGTTATCAAACAAATTTAATGGTTTATGGTCCTGGAAGATATAGATTTTTTGATATCGCAAAATACGGAGCTGGATTAACACTTATAATGTCATTTACTGTGCCAGCATTGATAATTTTAAATTACGGGTAATATCGTGAAATTCCCATTTTCAGTTTATAAGTTAAAAGATGCTTACAAAAAGCTATCTGTACCTCAATTTACTATTGTTACAGGCTTGTTTATTATTTGCCTTGGAACTTTAATTTTGAGCTCCCCATTATGTTCGTCTTCAAAGGTTGGCTTGTGGGAAGCATTTTTTACATCTACTTCTGCAATTACCGTTACTGGCTTAACCATAATAGATATTGGTGTTGATTTAAATTTCTTTGGCCAAGTTTTTTTAGCTTTTATGCTTTTATCAGGTGGTCTAGGATTAATGGCCATTACAACTTTTCTACAAGGGTTTGTTGTAAAGGGGACAAAGCTAAGAACTAGATTAGATAAAGGAAAGACTTTAGATGAATTTGGAGTTGGAGGAATTGGTCGAACTTTTCAAAGCATTGCTATTACTGCGATTAGTATTATATCCTTGGGTGCATTTGTTTTATATTCTTTTGGATTTGTTGACATCCAAAATAATTGGGAAAGACTATGGTCCTCGATTTTTCACAGCATTTCAGCATATAACAATGCAGGATTTTCGTTAATGTCAAATAGTCTTCAAGACTATAGAACAAATTATTTGGTTAATAGCGTTTTTGTTTTTCTCATTGTTATGGGTGGATTGGGTTGGCGGGTTATTGATGATATTTGGAGTAATAAAAAAAATCTTTCTTATAAGAAATTAAGTCTTCATTCCAGACTAGTTATTAGGACAAGTTTGTCTTTAATATTGTTCGGATCATTAGGATTCTTTATCACTGAATCATTGCTGAATAGTCAATTTTTTAATGATTTAAATTTGTTTGAACGGTTAATGTCATCTATCTTTGAAACAGTTAGTGCAAGAACTGCAGGCTTTACAAATTTTCCGATTTCTTTGAACTCTATCTCAGATACGGGCCTCTTATTATTAATGACGCTTATGTTTATTGGAGCAAGTACAGGAGGTACTGGTGGAGGTATAAAAACAACTACGTTTATTGCTTTAATGGCTGCAACTAGATCAACTTTAAGAGGTCAGAAAGATGTAATTATTAGCAATAGATTAATTTCAGATAAAGTTATTCTTAAGGCAGTTGGAATCACAGTTGGATCTTTGCTTTTTGTTCTTTTAATGGCAATGTTGCTTAGTACAACTAATACTTTTGTTAAAAAAGAATCATTCACATTCCTAGAAATTCTGTTCACTTGCGTATCTGCATTTGCAACAGTTGGTTTTGATATTGGATTAACCGCAAAATTAAATCATTTTGGTCAATTTATTCTTATTGTGGGAATGTTTGTGGGCAGACTTGGGATCCTTTTGCTTTTAAGTGCACTTTGGCAGGCTCTTTATAAGAGTAGAATAGATAGACAAAAGAGAATTGGCTATCCTAGGGCTGATCTATATGTATAGAATTGACTGAGTTTTATTATGGCTGATTGGTGGCAGTGGTCTCAAAAGAAAGAAAATGAAGCACTCACTTTTGCAGTTGTCGGCGTTGGAAGATTTGGAACCGCAGTTTGTAGAGAACTTATTAGTAATGGTGCTGATGTTTTGGCTGCAGATTATTCGGAAAAAGCTATTGATGATTTAAGGCAATTAGAACCTTCGATAGAAGCGAGAGTTGTAGATTGTACTGATGAAGAGTCTATGAAGGAATCGGGAATTCTTGAAATGAATACTGTTGTAGTGGGTATTAGTGAACCTATTGAAGCAAGTATAACTACAACTCTTATTGCTAAGGATAGTGAAGGTAGCAAAGTGAAAAGAGTAATAGCTAGAGCTACCAGTGACTTGCACGAAAAAATGTTAAAAAGAGTAGGTGCAGATAAAGTTGTTTTCCCATCTAGGATGCAAGGAGAAAGATTAGGTTTAGAACTAGTAAGACCAAACCTAATCGAAAGATTGGAACTTGATAATCAAACTGGTATAGATGAAATAACTGTTCCAGAGGAATTTATCGGAAGATCTTTAAGAGATTTAAATTTGAGGAAAAATTATTTAGTTAATGTTCTTGCTGCAGGACCTGCTGAAAAGTTAACAGTTAATCCTCCAGCAAAATATATCTTGGAAAGAGGCAATATTTTGGTAGTCATGGGTAAAACTGCTGATTTACAAAAATTGCCTCAAAATTAATTATTTTTAATCAGATTTTTTATAGTATCTGATCCTTTGAGGAGCTCTTTTTAATCTTCTGACGCTTTGTTTTTCAAGTTCATCTCTAAATTTATCAGTACTTAAATTATTTTCTGAAACAGGTGATTTACCTTCTTTTTCGAAATATTTTTTTATACCCTCTTGTATTAACACTTTTGCCATATTACTTACTGTCCTAGATTCATTATCGGCCAAAATAGTTAATTGTTTACATATTAATTCTGGAAGAACTACTTGAATTCTGGGGGATTTAGGCTTCCCATTAGTTGAGTTTTGGCGGGTAGCCATGAGTCAAAGTTGATAACTGTTACTTATAAGTATACACAGTTAGTCAAGGATACTATCTTTGTGTATATTATTAGTAAGGAAATTTATGTCCGTATCAATTAATTGTTTTATTGTCCCATGAAAAATTCAAGAAAAATTGATTCTCCTAAAAGATCGATAATTGATAAACCGAAAAAAAGATTAGTCAATTCTGATTCTCACGATAATGAAAATAGTGACGTTTTGGTATCAGCTGTAATTAGTCCATATTTGTTAACTCATCTTCACCATATTCTTCAGCAGTCTGAGTATTATGCTCAAAAAGATGGTAGAAAATCTCACGCAGCTAACTTTGCGAAACTAAGAAAAGTTTTATGTTTAGACGCAAGAAGTATGGCAGATGCCTCTGCAAAAGAGATAAAAGATGTGGAGAATGATTTATCTAATAATAAATATAATGAACAAAATGTAGCTTGAAGTAATAATCTATTAATAAATAGATTTTAAAAACATGTCCAGTAATGCTGAAAAGCTCTATAAATTAATAGCAAACGATTCTAAAAAGAAACAAAGTCTCTTTATGACAGCCTTAACTAATCCCAAAAAAGCCTTAGATAAAATATGCGATATTGGCAAGGAGTTAAATATTTCTGTGACTAAAGAAGAGGTTATTGAATATTTGAGTACTATTGATGATGAGGCAACTAAAATGTGGTTAATCAAGGCTCGAGGAGGTCTTTAGGAAAAGGTTTCGAATAATTATTATTTGGATTAGGAATAGGTTTTATTCTTTTGTTGTATCCACCTCCACCAGCCAAAGTCCAAAAAAACCAATAACTTGGAATTGCAAGAGCTGCAGCTATGAAAATTACTACAATTTGTTCTATTCTTTTCATGATTTAATTTTATTCCACAAAATATTTTTTAGTAAATAAGCCACAGATTTTGTAAATTCTATTTTTAAAGCAGTGATTAGATTTGAAAGTGTAAGCAAAATTTATTCTACAGATGTTGTTTTAAAAAATATTAGTTGGGAGATTAAGAAAGGAGAAAAAGTTGGCTTAGTTGGTTCTAATGGTGCTGGTAAATCAACCCAATTTAAGATTTTAATTGGAGAGGAAGAGCAAACAAGTGGAACAATCATCAAAGAGGGAAATCCTAAAATTGCCCATTTAAAGCAAGAGTTTGATTGTAATTTAAATTTTTCAGTGAGACAGGAATTAGAAAGTTCTTTTAAAGATATACAAATTGTTGCCATTAAACTTTTAGAAATTGAGAATAAAATGAAATCGTTGGATATAAAAAAAAATTCCGATGAACTTGAAATATTTGTAAATCAACTCGCAAAATATCAAGCAAAATTTGAAGCTTTAGGAGGTTATAAAATGCAATCTGATGTAGAAAAAATATTACCAAAATTAGGCTTTTCTATAGAAGATGCTGATAAATTAGTTGGCAATTTCTCAGGTGGTTGGCAGATGAAAGTTGCACTTGGAAAAATTATCTTACAAAAACCTGATTTACTTTTACTGGACGAACCAACCAATCATTTAGATTTAGAAACTATCTTTTGGTTGGAAGAATATCTATCATCGCTTAAAATTGCAATTATAATAATCAGCCATGATAGATATTTTTTGGATAAATTATGTAAAAAAATAATTTTTGTAGATAGAGGAACATCTGAAACATATAATGGGAATTATTCTTTTTTTGTCGAACAGAAATCTTTGAATGAAGAATCACAAAATAAGGCATATCAATTACAACAAAAAGAAATTGAGTTACAGAAGAGGTACATAGATAGATTTAGAGCTAGTGCAACTAGAAGTTCTCAAGCAAAGAGTAGAGAAAAACAATTAAGAAAGATTTCTAAAATTGAGGCCCCCGTAGCAAAATCAAAAAGTCCTGTTTTTAATTTTCCAGAGTGCCCTCGCTCAGGAAAATTAGTTCTAAATATCAAAAATTTGTCTCATAGTTTCGAGGATAAAATTCTTTTTTTAGATATTAATTTAAAGATTTCTTCTGGGGAGAAAATAGCAATATTGGGACCTAATGGCTGCGGAAAATCTACATTGCTTAAAATTATTATGAAAAAAATATCTCCTGAAATTGGAGAAATTAATCTGGGTAAACATAATATAATTACTTGCTATTATGAACAGAATCAGGCTGAGGCACTTTCACTTAACGAAAGGGTTATTGATTTAATATGTAATAAGTCTCCAGAATGGTCCCAAAAAAAAGTTAGAACATTTTTAGGAGGTTTTGGCTTTCAAAATGAAACTGTTTTTAAATATATTAAACAACTCAGTGGGGGAGAAAAGGCAAGATTAGCATTGGCGCTAATGATTATTAATCCTAGTAATTTCCTTCTTTTGGACGAACCAACTAATCATTTGGATCTGCAATCTAAGGAAAACTTAGAACTAGCAATTAAAAATTATAAAGGTTCATTATTAATCATTTCACATGATCGATATTTTATTTCAAAGGTTGCAAACAGAATTATTGAAATTAAAGATTCAAAATTATTTTCATATGATGGTAATTACGAATATTTTTTAGAAAAAACTCAAAGCCAAAAAATTTGATTACTTTAATAAAATTTACAATTGGCTAAGTAAGATCACTCATTTATCTTTACATAGGTTGTCGTCCTTGATTAATCTTAAAAATACAAAGATAGGTTTAAATAATTTAAATGAAAAATTACGATTTTCAAGAAAAACATTTTCAAATTTCTGATCTCATTGAAAGTTATTTTGAATGCATTACTACCTGCGATGTAAGGGATGGTAGATGTATTTCTAGATGTGTGGAAATACTCAAACGGAATGACAATTAAATTTTTTAGTTATTTTGTAGATTAGTAATATCAGTTGGTATTACCTTTAATTTAATAAATTTATTTTTACGCTTCAATAATATATTTACTTGTTTTTTGATACCATTTTTACTAATTTGATCTATTACGTCTGATGCGGTTTCAATATCTTTGTTGCCTATTTTAATCAAAATATCATCTATCTTGATTCCACTTTTTTCAGCTGGACTGTTTGGTACTATATATCCAACTTTTACGACATTATTTTTTCTCTCAGAACCCCTTTCTTCTATCAGGCTAATTCCAATCATAGGATGTATCACTTTCCCATTTTTTAAAAGTTGATAGGCAATTTCCTTAGCTTTATTAATTGGGATTGCGAAACTCAAACCCGCTCCTGGACCTGATCTTATCAAAGTATTAATACCAATTACTTCTCCATCGCTATTCAAAAGTGGACCTCCAGAATTGCCAGGATTAATAGCAGCGTCTGTTTGTATCAGTTCAAGTTTTTTATCATATATTCCTAATTGAGTTACGTTTCTATTTAGATTACTAATAATACCAAGCGTCACAGTGTTTTCCAGTCCGAATGGATTTCCAACTGCTATGGCCCAATCACCAACTTTAATCTTTTCTGAATCGCCCAATTTTGCTTTTGGCCAAGGCCCTTTCCCTTCAATCTTTAGAACAGCTAAATCAGTAAAAGAGTCTTGGCCTATCAGTTTAGCGTTTATTTTTTTGCCATTGGTTAAACCAACAATTACCTTATCTGATCCATTCACTACATGAGCATTGGTCATTACAAGTCCATCTGCAAATATAAATCCACTGCCTTGGTTTTGCTCTATCCTTGGTCGATTTTCGTTAGGTAAATCTAATCCAAAAAATCTTTCAAAATATGGGTCTAGAAATAGTTGAGAATTTCTTGGAAAATTTCTTTTTTTAACATATCTTTGAGTATCAATTGTAACCACAGCTGCACCTGTTCTTTCTACTGCTTTGGTTATGAATGATTTGTTGGAAAATAAACTTGCTTCATTAATTTTTTGTTTGCTTAATGGTTGGGATATTACTTTTACAGGATATGTAATGCCTACTGTAATTAATGAGACGATAAGTAATAGCTTTTGGATGTATTTTTTCAATTTTGATTTTTTGCATTATTCGAGACATTTAATACATCGTATAGATGTAATTTAAATATAACTACTATTTAAATTAATTGAATCCTGAGAATAATTTAAAACCTAAAATAGCTAAATTTCTTTTTTTCGGGCTATTATATTAAAAGTATAAAAATCTAATTTATAAGTTTGATGACTATTCTATTTCCAATCATATATTCTGCAGCTTTAACTTATTTAGTTTGGAAAGCTTTTAAAGTTATGTCAAATGGCTGGGGCATAGCCGAAAATAAAAATAAACGTTTCAATACCTCCAGTTTTAAACAAAAAAAGTACACTATACATCCTGAACTTTTAGATAAATCAGGAAATATAACTGAAGAGGAGCTATTAACAGTAAGATTTTCTAATGATAATGACTCTACATTAGAAGAAAAAGGTTCAACAACTGATTAATCAAATTACATTTAAGGAAAAAAATTGGAATTAAGAACAAAAATTGTCTCAGCGGTACTTAGATCTCTTAAGTTGCCACCAAGGTTTCGTTTAAAAATGGTTAAAGAAGATCCAGTGAGACTGGAACTAACTCTTACTCCTTCTTACGGTAAAAATCCAGTTATTGTTGGGATAGTTGAATCTTTAGACTTAGTCGCGCGAAGAGATAGAGAAGGTAGACTGCCCAGAGATCTTCAAGGGACTTGGGACTGGACTGTAAGACATGGGAAAGTTAGTACTGGAGGTTGGAATCCAATGTTAAAAGAGGCATTGCAAACAATGTTTGATACAGGATTGCCAGCCATTGTATATGAAGAATTAACAGGAGATGAGTATCGACCGGTTGATGGGGTAAGACATGTTAAATAAATAATTTATTATTTATCATAAATTCTTCCTTAAAACGTTAAAATAATTTCATAGATAAAACAGTTAATTATGAATAATGACAATCAACCAAGATTTGGATTTGTAAATTTTGCAGAAACCTGGAACGGCCGTATGGCAATGATGGGTATTTTGATTGGACTTGGTACTGAATTAATTACTGGACAAAGTATTCTTCGACAAATTGGAATAGGTTAGTTTTTTTTACTTTATTTCTTCTGCTTTCACTTCAATAGTACTTTCACTGGGCTTTTGATCAAATTGGTTGTTGTTACTTATATTTTCTAGATTTGCCCCACAATTCATGCAGTTTTCACTTAAGCCTAGGGATATAGCACCACAATCATTACATGTAATGATTTTTGATTTGTAAGAATTAAAACCTATAAATACTAAAATTATTAATAGCAGAGGAATTAAAAACAATAGGAGTAGGATATTACCGAGAAAGTTTATGAAAAAGTTTATTCCAAAAATTGGAATAACTACAAGTAGGATTAATGAGTAAGTAAGAAGATTTTTATTAGCTTTAAGAAAATAATTCATCTTAATTATTGTTATTTATAATTTCTTTTTTTATTTAATAAAGTCATACTAGCAATAACTACGCTCCAGCACTGTCCAAAGTATAAAATCACTCCTAATAGCCATACCCATAAAGTAAGTACAAGAAAACCTCCAATAAAACCATATGCTTGAAATCTTGCTCCAAGTGAGAGAATACTTTTACTTACTGCTAGATTCAAAGTGGTTAGGCCAATTCCGATGAGAAAAGACCCAGGTAATAGTGGTTTCAAAGGAACTTTTCGACTGGGTAAGAGGGCTTGTAATAAAAGAGCCATTAAAGAAAATCCTATTAGTGGTATTGCAAACTGACCAACTTGTAATAACGGTAACTTTAATAATAAATCAGAAATAAGATTATTAGATTTTGAAAGATTTTCTAAAACGTTACTTGGGATCATCCTAAGATTTGCACTAATCTGATCTAGTACCATTAAAAAACCAATAAAGAATACTATTAAAAAGGCTTCAACTCTATTTCTGAGAAACCTCGAAGCTTGCACTCTCCAAGCAGAATTTACTTTTTTAGAAGGAATTTCGTCTTCCCAAAGCCGATCCGAACCTCTTTGAAGAGATAGATATGCATTTCCTGCTGTAAAAAGCAAAAACATAGCCCCTAGAATACCTGCTCCAAAACCTTGATCTATCAAATTAAATAATGTTGTTTCTACTAACTCAACTACTGAAGGAGGTAAAATCTGAGCAGCAATAGCAATTATTTGTTGATCTAATCCTTCTTGCTTTCCTAGGAACCATGAAGCTATTGAAAGGGAAATTAGAAGAATAGGAAAAAATGATTGAAGTGTGTAGTATGCAAACGCAGCGCTTAAATCTACACAATCAGATTTGCTCCATCGCTCACAAGCTCCCCATAAACTTTTCAGTATCCATGTTGAACTTCGCTGCATATTAATTTTCTTCAAATATTTATTTAATTTATTTTTTATTGTATCGGATTAAGAATTTTTTCAAGTAATTATTGATTTATGATTCAACTATTTTTCCAATAATAAATTGCCCCATGGCTTTAAAATTTCTGCTTTTTCTATAGATCTGCAAGCAATTAATGGGAAATTAACATCGCTCAAGTTTTCTCCTGAAACAAAATTTAAAGGATCTGTTTCTAACCACTCTATAGAACAATTGAGTTCTTCTAATAGCAGCCATGCTGCTGCAATATCCCATATCTTAGGGGTTGATTCTATTGCTCCGAAAGTTTGTCCCATCGCTACACTCGTAAGATTTAAACTCGATACACCTAAGAGTCTGATTTTCCCAGGAAATACTGAGTTTGGGTTTTTTTGTAAAATTTTTATTGATCTACTACACAAAGAAACGCATTCACTTTGATGATTATTCTGGCTGGGATCAATTTTATGGTTATTTAACCAAACCCCCTTACCTTTAATGGATACAAACTTTTTTTTCAATGTAGGAATTATTAAAAAAGAGGATTGCGGTTTGCCATCCACAAACCTTGCTACTGATATAGACCAGTAAGGAATACCTGCAGCAAAATTTGTTGTTCCATCGAGCGGATCGACCACCCAATAAGCTTTTGAGTTTGGAATCGACTTTTGCCCTTCTTCACTAAGGACTCCCTCACCTGGAGCTATTGCAGCTAAGCCATCTACGATTGTTTTGTCGCTCCATAAATCACAACTTGTTAATAATGATCCATCTGCTTTATTGCTGGCGCTAATATTTCCAAAATCTTTAGTTTGACGTTGACTGACCAATTCAAATAAAGAATCTAATTCACGTAGCTGCTTATTAGTTAAATTTGGTAGATTCATTTTTATATATTGCAAATAGACTCTGTATCTTTAATTTTATTACTATTACTACTCAAACAATTTTTACTTTTATCCATGAAAGTTAATCTTTCTAATTCATCTATATTCAGATTGTAATTATATATTGCATTAATATTTTTTGATTTCGCATTACTTAATTCACTTTGCCTAACAAGAACATCTTTTAGAGTTGATATTCCGACATCATATCTAAGTCTGGAAAGCCTTACAGACTCTTTGCTAGATTCAATTTCTTTAAGAGAAGAGATTATTTTTTCTTCATTTAATTTAAGATTTAAATAAGCTTTACTAATGCTTGTGGTTAAAACATTTTTTAAATTTTCATAAGCATATTTCTCGGATTCTGCATCTGCTATTTTTGATTTGTAGGAGTTCTTATTTTGTCCGCCATCAAAAATACGCCATGCAAAATTTAGACTTATGGTATTTGTATAATTAGAACCAGATTTTTCAGAGTCGATATTAGTGGATAGAGAGTCACCCTTTGAGAATGTACTAGATAATGAATTACTGATATAGATATTTGGCTTATTTTGAGATAAAAAGCTCTCAGCTTGGCTCTTTTTGATTGATTTTTGGAGAATAAGGTTTCTTAAGGAAAGATTTTTATCCAAACCCTCATTAAGATTCTTATTCAATTTATGATTCCAAAACCCTATAAGATTTTGCTCTTTATTAGTTTCGAAATCTCCCTTAACATTAAGAATCTCTTTAAGAGAAATTTTATTAATTTCATATTCTATTTTCTTTTCATTAAGTGATTGTTGATCTCGAGATAATTGAGCTTCTGCTTCAAGAACTTCAAATTTTGTACCAATTCCAGCATCTAGCTTCGCTTTAGCATTTTCTAAACTTGTAATTGATAAATCAAGTGTAAATTTTTTATTCTGAATATCTTGATATGACTTTTTGTATTTGTGATATCTGGTTCTTGCTTCTTGAGTTAAATCTTTTTTCTTAATCTCATAATTATTTTCTGCAATTTTATAATTTGTTTTGGCAATTTTGATTTCAGATCCTCTTAGCGGGGCAATTACATCCCATCTAATATTCAGGGTTGGATTAGCCGCAAATTGTGATGTTTTTAAAGTAGGTGAATTGCTATTGTACTTTTTACCTGCAACATATTTTGGTAAACCATTGGCTTGAAAATCTAAGGATGGGTATCTTTTAGCTATTTGACTGGAAAGATTAAATCTTGCAGAGGCTAAGAGGTTTTCTAATGATTTTAATTCTTGATTATTTAATACAAGTTTTTCTATTTCTTGATAATCAACAAAAGTAATATTTGATTTTTCTTCTAAAACATTATCAATGTAATTTTTTGTTTCGCTCGATAGAACATTAAATGTATTCATACTTAGAGTAAGCGGCAATAATAAAAAAGGATTTATTACTCTTCTAAGCATGTTTTATAGTATCGAAAATATTCGATTAACCAATCAAAGTATTAATAATATCATTTGAATCATCAAGAACGTGAATTTTAGTATTTATTTGATTCTCAACTTCTTGAATATTTTTATCATCTAAAAATAAATCAGTATTAATTTTTAACATAATAGATGGTATGTAAACAGCTTCTCCTAAATCCTTATTTTTCAGCCCGTAAATTAGATCTTCTCCAGTAAGAAGACCTGTAACAACTTGATCTTGACCCCAATAAATACTTGGCAAACCATATAAATTAATTGTTAATCCATTAATTAAGTTTAATTTCTTAACTGTAGGAATTAGGGCTTCATAAACTAATTTGCCAACAATCCAACTAATTTTTTTTGGCTTTTTTACTTTTTGGGGTAGGTTTTGTGTTTTCTCTCTTAATACTTCTAGAAAGTTTCTAATAGTCCCAACACCATTAGATTCTTGTGGCATATTTTCGTAGGTTTTGTAACTAGGTAAATTTTTACCAGCAATTAAATACCATTCGTCTGCTAGCCAACAAAAACGAGTCCCAAGAGTAATTTGTAGAGAGGCTTGAATTCTTTCAACTTGTTTAATAGTTTTTTTTGCATATTCTGGGCTGATGGATTTCAATCCATCATTTTCAGGTCTAAATTTTGTAAGTCCTACAGGAACTATTGCGACTGAAAGTACTGTTTGAGAGTTTTTTTTGTAGAATTGAGCAAGTTCCAAAATTGATTTCTCAAGAATATCCCCGTCATTTATATCTGGACAAACAACAATTTGAGCATGTATTTGGATAGAGTTTTTTTCAAACCACGAAATTTGATCAAGTATCACTCTCGCTTTTTTATTTTTTAATAATTTTTCTCTTGTGGCGGGATCAGTAGCATGAACTGAAATGAAAAGTGGGGATAGTTTTTGCATAGCAATTCTTTCCCAGTCTTCTTTTTTTAAATTCGTGAGAGTTAAATAAGAGCCATATAGGAAGCTTAATCTATAATCATCATCTTTTATATAAAGGCTTTTTCTTTTGCCGCTTGGCTGTTGATCAATAAAACAAAATGGACATCTATTATTGCATTGCTTGATTGAATCAAATAATGCATCTTTAAAATTTATACCTAAATTAACGTCTTCATCTTTTTCAATATTTATATTGTGAATCTCATTATTTTTATCTAAAACTGATATATCTAAAATTTCTTCACTAATCAGAATCTGATAATCAATTAAATCTCTTGGTTTTTTCCCATTAATACTAATAATTGAATCACCAGATTCAAATCCTATCTCTTCAGCAATAGAATTAGCTTCAATACTTTCAATTTCTGCAGGGTTTATTTTATAAGTAATATTAGGAACCAAAAGATCAATGGGATCTTCCGTGTAATTAATTTCTTTCCACACAATTTAAGGCCAAATACTCTTAATTATATTTATTCTAAACTTATATATGACTCAAAGTGTATTAAATACTTTTAAAAAACTAAATATAGGTGTGAAATTATGGGCCTTTTATTTATTAAAATATGGCATTCGCAGTTTTCTAAAACACGATTTAGATTAATTAAAATAACCTTTTTCATTGAAAGAATTAATTACAAAAAATTTAGAAGTAAAGGATAAATTCAACTATGAATCCCATAAGATAGTTGATTCATATGAAAATAGTTTTTTATCAAATCCAATATCTTTAAGATTGTGGTCTTCTTTTTTTGTAATTTTACCTATTTTTGTGCAAGCCCCTTGGGTTAGATTAGAACCAATAAGTGCTCTTTGTTTTACTTTTGTTATTGTCTTAGTGGCAATTGTTTTGAATCAGAAAGGATCAAATAAGTGGTATATTGTCAGTTCATTATTACTTGGTATATCAGGTAGTTGGCTTGGTGGATGTTTGTTCTGGGGATGGTTAAGCCCATTTCCTATCCTACACATACCTGTTGAAGCTGTAGTTCTCCCATTAGCTTTAATTGGATTTGGTACTAATTGGAAAATAGGTTCAAGTTTTTATATCTCATCTTTATTTGGAACCGCAGTTACCGACATTACAATATTTTTAATCGGAATCATGGATCAATGGAAACAGGTAATTACAGCAGATTCTGAAAATGCACCCATGATTCTTCAAAAAACTTCAGAGAGTCTTATTCAAATCAAATCATTATCTATTATTGTTTTTATTGCTCTTATACTTTGGTTTATTTCAAAAGAAATTTTAGATTCTGGCACAATTAATACTACTAGTGGTAAAGCACTATTAGTTTCTGGTTACGTAATTCAAACGACATTAATTGTTGATGGTATTTTTATTGTTTTAGCAATTCTGCAACCAACTTTTAGTGGATTGGTTTAATGTTAAGGCCTCCATTTTCGCAAGAACCGATACCAATAAATAATTGGGATGTAATTGTTATAGGCGCTGGAGCTGCTGGCCTTATGACTTGTCTTGAATTACCCTCAAATTTAAGAGTGCTTCTTTTAAATAGAAATACTAGTAAGGTATCTTCCAGTAGATGGGCTCAAGGTGGAATTGCATCTGTAGTTAGACAAGATGATTCATTTGATCTTCATGCTGAGGATACTTTAAAAGCAGGTGATGGACTATGTGATTTTAAAGCTGTAGAAATGTTAGTTAAAGAAGCTCCAGGTTGTGTAGAAAGGTTGCAGAATTTAGGGATGATTTTTGATCAAAGTTCTGATAAATTAGCTACTACCTTGGAAGCAGCCCATTCACGAAGAAGAGTCTTACATGTTAAAGATCGTACTGGACGAGCATTAGTTGAAGTTCTAGAAGATCATATTGAGAATCAAAAAAATATTTTTCACTGCAGAGGTGTAAGAGTAACTGAACTTCTCATTGAAAGTAAAGAATGTAGAGGAGTTCAGGTTCTTGATGGAGCAAATTTATATTGGATTAAATCTAGAGCTGTTGTTTTGGCTACAGGTGGGGGTGGACACTTATTTACTAATACAACAAATCCTGCTCAATCCTCCGGTGAAGGGATTGCTCTTGCATGGAAAGCAGGAGCTGCTATAGAAGATTTAGAGTTCGTGCAATTTCATCCAACAGCTTTAAAATTTTATGGCGCACCTTGTTTCTTAATATCTGAGGCACTTAGAGGGGAAGGAGCGATTTTAGTTGATAAAAATGGTGAAAGTCCAGTTAAAAATCTTGAAAATCGTGATCTAGCTACCAGAGATCAGGTAAGTAGAGCAATTATCAAGAATATGCATGATAATGATGTAGATCATGTTGGCTTAGATCTTCGGTATATTGACCCAGAAAAAATTGTAGAGCGCTTCCCCACGATCTTAAGTAGATGTCAGGATTATGGCGTTAACCCTTTAAATGAAGTTATTCCCGTAGCTCCTGCAGCTCATTATTGGATGGGAGGAGTTAAAACTGATCTAAATGCATCTTCAACAAGAAAAGGATTATATGCCGTTGGAGAAGTTGCTTCTACAGGTGTGCATGGTGCTAATAGACTGGCAAGTAATTCACTGATGGAGTGTCTTGTTTTCGCAAGAAAAATGTCTTCAATTGTTTTGAATGATCTTTCTAAATTTAAAAAATTTGATAGATCATTTCAAGAGTTTGATATTGAAGATCCTAAAGAAGATCAAATTTCTATAATTGCTGAAAAAATTGATGAACTAAGAAAGCTATGTTGGTTAAATTTAGGGGTATCTCGAAATAAGTATAATATGAGTAAATTTTTAAATTACATTCAAAATGATATAGATAAATTAAATAAAAATGATTTACTAAATAGTCTTGAAAAAATAAAATTTGATCAAAAAATAAAACTTAGTGAACTTAATAGAAGAGCATTAAATCTTTTACTTGATTTAAAGAATAGACAAATAACCACTATAACTTTATTAAAAGCTTGTCTATTTAGAGAAGAAAGTAGGGGAGGGCATTATAGAGATGATTTCCCTGATAAAGATAAAAATTGGGAATGCCATACTAGACAACAGTTAGATCAAAAAATTCAAAAAAGATTCATTAAAAATTGAGATCACCCTGATAGTCGGTTTTTGTTGCTAATTCATTTAAGTCACGCGTACCACTAATAATTTCTCCATTTATTTCCCAAGAAGGAAAACCACTGATTCCTTTTGTTTGGCATAGCTCATACTCATTATCTTTACCATCTTTAGCACACTCAACTACTTTTAATTCTTTAACTGCTTCCTTACCAAATAGTTGTTTCTGATCGTGGCAATGCGGGCACCAATATGCACTATACATAATAATATTGTTTTCACTTAAAAATTTTGCAAACTTTACCTTCTGGGGAGAGCTTGAAGTGGTAATTATTGGTGATACATTTTCAGAGGGGTTTGCAACATCAATTGCATTAGAGGGGTCAACGTTTGTTGACCAAATTAGGCCCCCTAGCAGGACACTAATGGCTACAATGAAACCTCTAAAAATCATAGGTTCTCTACTTTCGAACTTTGCTCCAATCATAGAAATTATAAAGATAGAAAACGATAAAATTGCTGAAAGTATACAAAAAAAGCAATATGCTTGAATCTTAAAAAACATTATATTTATCAATAAAAAGCTAAATGTTGATGTTGCACAAGAAATTAGAAATAC
>CABYGI010000011.1 GCA_902518475.1 uncultured Prochlorococcus sp.
GAACTTCAATCTCTCAATATTTATAGAAATACTAAACCTGAAGATTTAATCTATCTAGATAAAATTACAGAAGAAAAAGAAAGTTTTTTTAGGAAAAATTTGAGTAGTTTAATTGAAGGTTTTAGTGATAGCAAATATCAAAGGGGATATTGATGAAAAAATATAAAAAAATTGTTCGTCTAATACCCCTTGATCAAAAAAGATTTAAATTCCTCTATATTTTTAGCTTGTTATTAATATTTTGTTTGTTTGGTAGGTTAGTTAAATTGCAAGTCTTTAATGCCTCTGATTTGCAAAGGAAAGCTAGATTAATTCAGTCTTCTAAAACTAACACGTTAAAAAAAAGGAGATCAATTGTTGATAGAAATAATAGACTAATTGCTTACGATAAACCGCTTTATAAATTATGGGCCCATCCAAAATATTTTAATTTTCCTGGTGATTCAATTAATAGAGTTCGCACTATTGAAGAAGTTACAAAAAGGTTATCACCTATTTTGAATATTAGTGATGAAATACTCTTGGGGAAATTTAATAAAAAAATGAGTGGTATCATGCTTTTGGATAAAATTTCTGAAGAAAAGGCAGAAAAGATTAAAAACCTTCAAATAAGCGGACTTGATTTGTTTAAATATTCGCAGAGATATTATCCACAAGGGGAGCTTTACTCTAATCTTGTCGGTTTTGTTAATGATGAGAATAAGGCTTCAGCAGGTTTAGAGCTTCATTTAGATAATCAAATTAAAGTTTTTAATAAAAGTAATTTTATTAAAAGAGGAGGAGATGGAACTCCTCTACCGGATAATTCAGCCCCAGGTGATTTTATTTCTGATTACAAAAGTTTAGGCCTAACTATAGATTCAAAATTACAAAAAGCGTCATTTGATGCATTATCAAAACAAGTTAGCAAATGGAAAGCAAAAAAGGGATTTGCCATAGTTATGGATGTTAATAATGGTCGGATTCTTTCCTTAGTTACATTCCCGTCATATGATCCAAATAAATTTTGGCAGTATGATTCTGAACTATTTAGAGGTTGGTATTCTCAAGATTTATTTGAGCCTGGTTCAACTTTTAAACCTATTAATCTTGCCTTGGCTTTAGAAGAAAAAATAATCCAGAAAGATGGGTTAGTTGAAGATATTGGAAAGATTAATGTTGGAGGATGGACACTTTATAATTGGGATAAAAAAGGTAACGGATACATTGACTATCCAAAAGTATTGCAGGTTTCAAGTAATGTCGGGATGGTAAAAATAATGCAAAATTTAGACCCCACAATTTATTGGGATTGGCTTAAAAATTTAGGTATAAATAAAAATTTAGAGACTGACTTATTTGAATCAACTGCTGGACAACTAAAGAGAAAAGATTTATTTGTAAATCAATCAATTGAGCCTGCTGTAACTTCTTTTGGTAAAGGGTTCTCAATCTCTCCACTTAAATTGGTTCAACTTCATGCTGCTCTAGCAAATGGTGGTTTTGAAGTGACTCCTCATGTAACCTCAACTTTCAAAGAAAGAGTTAATAAAAATTCAAAAAAACAATTTTTTTCACACGAGGTCTCTAAAACTGTTCTTGAATGGATGGAGAGCGTAGTTGATAAAGGTAGTGGATCTGGAGTAAAAATCGAGGGTTATAGGATAGCTGGGAAAACGGGCACTTCTCAAAAAGCCTTAAATGGTTCATATACGAGTAAAAAAGTTTGCAGTTTTGTGGCGACCTTACCTGTTAATGATCCGAAATATGCTGTGCTAGTAGTCGTTGATGAGCCATCTAAATCATATGCATATGGTTCAACTGTTGCTGTACCAGTTGCAAAAGAAATTATCGAGAGTTTGATAGTAATTGAAAAAATACCCCCCAAGATTAAAAATCATGGAATGATTGTTAAAAAACCCTAAAATTTTCCAATTTTATAAAAATTTAGTTCATTATCTGATGATTTCACCAGAAATAAAAGCTAGTTTATGTATATATATGATTATCTAGATATGAATTCAATTTTAGAACAATTGTCCTCAATGACCGTTGTTGTTGCTGATACTGGAGATTTAGATTCGATAAAAAAATTTCAACCAAGGGATGCAACTACCAATCCATCGCTAATACTTGCTGCTGCTAAGAACCCTGATTATGTGAAATTAATTGATAAAGCTTTAGAAAGTTCAGAAAATGCCTTGCCCCAAGGATTCTCTGAAATTGAATTAATCAAAGAAACTGTAGACCAAGTTTCAGTATTTTTTGGAAAAGAAATATTGAAAATTATTTCAGGGCGTGTATCTACAGAAGTTGATGCAAGACTGAGCTTTGACACCGAAGCTACGGTAGAAAAAGCGAGAAAATTGATCAATCTTTACAAAAATTTTGGAATTGATAAGGAAAGAATTTTGATTAAGATTGCAGCAACTTGGGAGGGAATTAAGGCAGCTGAAATTTTGGAAAAAGAGGGTATTAAGTGCAACTTAACTTTACTTTTTAACTTCTGCCAAGCGGTAACTTGTGCCAAAGCAAAGATAACCCTAATTTCTCCGTTCGTTGGCCGTATATTAGATTGGCATAAAGCAAAAACTGGTAAAACTAGTTTTGTTGGTGCTGAAGACCCTGGTGTTATTTCGGTTACGCAAATATACAAGTACTTTAAAGAAAAGGGATTCAAGACAGAAGTAATGGGAGCGAGTTTTAGAAATCTTGATGAAATAAAAGAATTAGCAGGTTGCGATCTTTTAACAATCGCACCAAAATTTCTTGAGGAACTGAAAAAAGAAAAAGGAGAGTTAGTTAGAAAATTAGATGTAAGTACCCAAATAAATAATTCTATTGACTACGAATTTGAAGAAAAAGATTTCAGATTAAGTATGTTAGATGATCAAATGGCAAGTGAAAAGCTTAGTGAAGGTATTACTGGATTCAGTAAGGCTATAGAAGAGTTGGAAGAGCTGCTACTTAAGAGATATTCAGAGATTAAAAAGCATAAATTGATTTCTGCTAACTAAATTTAAGTTTGAATTTAAAAGAATTAAGTCCCACTTTTTGTTAAAAGCCTTCTGATAACTCTTTTTGCAATATCTTCATAACTCATTTCTCCTGATAATATTTGAGCAATACGTTTAGGTGCTGTTTTTCTTTTAACACCTAATTGATATCCAGTTCTGGGAAATCTATAAAATACTTGAGCGATTCTCCTCCCCCAAGCCATTGATTTCCCCCAAATGTTATTAATTTTTTTTGTATAAAGATTTAAATCATCTACTTTTCCTGATAGGTACTGATCTATGTATTCAGAAGCATGAAAACTGCTAATTAAAGATGGTCTAATTCCTTCAGCTAAAAATGGATCACAAAGAGATGCTGCATCTCCAACTGCTAAAACTTTGTCACCATTAATTGAGTGGAAGCCATTCCATATTCTCAGTTTCTTACTAATTGTTTTATGAGCAAAATCATCGAAACCGAAACTTCTGATTACTTGTTTATTTATAGCCTGATTTTCTAAAAGACCATTATTTATAAAAGTACCTAAACCAATATTTAAGCTGTCTCTTAGGGGGAATGCCCATGCAAAACCATATTTTATAAATCCAAACTCAAATCTAACTGCATCTTTAGGTATTTTACCTAATCCTTTTAATCTTAATGAGAGTGTGGTTGCAAATTTCGGTTTTCTTGGCCCTAAATTGAAAAAACTCGTCCATTGTGATTGGGAACCATCTGCAATTACAAGAAATTCTGTAATATATTTTATTTTGTTACTGCAAGTAATTTCCCATTTATCATTTTTCTTTATGATTTTTTCTATCAATAATGGTCTCATTATCTGAGCTCCATTACTCAAAGATTCATCAAGTAATAATTGATCTAGTTTTTCTCTTTTAACAATCCAAAATGGGGATTCACCAGTTAGATCAGCAGTTACATTATCTGCAGCCCTCCATCTGAATTCAACATTCTTAATTTTTGATTCTATGCAATCTTCAATATTTAAAGGAATAAATCTTTGCATTGAAGATGCCATCCCCCCTGCACATGGTTTGTAATCTTGGGATTTTTCTTTTTCAATAATTAAAACTGAATATCCTTTCTTTGATAGGTTTAGAGCGGTGGAAGATCCTGATAAACCTCCACCAATTATTACAACATCAAATCCTATCAAACTTTTAGAATTTCCTTCTCTTTTTCAGACAATTTAGTTTCTATTAAAGCTATAAATTTATCAGTAATTTTCTGAATTTCAGATTGATTATCTCTTGATTCGTCAATAGAAATAAGGCCATCTTTTTCGTCTTTTTTTTCTTTATCAACAGCATCTCTTCTGATATTTCTCAAAGCTACTTTTCCTTCCTCTGCATATTTAGAGGCCAATTTACAAAATTCTTTTCTTCTTTCTTCTGTTAAAGGAGGAACATTTATTCTTATTACTTTCCCATCATTATTTGGAGTAATACCTAAATCACTTATAGAAATAGATTTCTCTATCGCTTGTAAACATGAAATATCGAAAGGTTGTATTGAAATTGTTTGCGAATCAACAGTGCTTATAGTGGCAAGCGATTTGATTGGAGTTTCCGCTCCGTAGTACTCAACACTTAATCTGTCTAACAAGGAAGCATTAGCTCTGCCTGTCCTAATTGTATTAAAGTTTCTTTGTGTGGCTTCAATACTTTTATTCATATTTTCGTGAATTTCTTTTTCATTCATAATTAAAAAAATTAAATAATCTTTAACTAATTAAAGAGCCTATTGGCTCACCAGCAACAGCTTTTGCAATATTTCCTTTTTTGAATATATCAAAAACCATAATTGGGATATTATTATCTTTGCAAAGTGCAATTGCAGTACTATCCATTACTGCAATTTCATCACTAAGAACTTGTTGATAACTGAGAGAGGAATATTTTTTTGCATCTTTAAATTGATTAGGATCGCAATCGTATACTCCATCAACTTTAGTAGCCTTCATAACAACTTCAGCGTTTATCTCTGCAGCCCTCAAAGCTGCTGTAGTATCAGTTGTAAAAAATGGATTTCCGCATCCACCTCCAAAAACTACAACTCTACCTTTTTCTAGGTGCCTCATGGCTCTTCTTCTGATGTAGGGTTCGGCAATTTCCTGCATTTCGATTGCTGTTTGCACTCTCGTTGCAACTCCTACTCTCTCAAGACCATCTTGAAGTGAAATTGCGTTCATTACTGTTGCTAGCATCCCTACATAATCAGCAGT
This sequence comes from uncultured Prochlorococcus sp., assembly GCA_902518475.1. GTDB lineage: Bacteria > Cyanobacteriota > Cyanobacteriia > PCC-6307 > Cyanobiaceae > Prochlorococcus_A. The sequence goes on from CABYGI010000011.1 coordinate 5,222, forward strand.
CGCGCGATCCATTCCGTCTGCAGATCCTTTTAGCCCTCTAAAAATGTTTCCGCCACCAACAACTATTGCAAGTTCTACATTATTTTCGACTACTTTTGAAACATCCTCTGCAATTGACTGAACTATAGCAGGATCAATACCATAAGGTTTTTCACCCATTAGTGCTTCACCACTAAGTTTTAAGAGAACTCTTTTGTAAGTCATTCAATAATTGTACTTTTAAGACCTTAGCAAGTAAATGTGCCAAATTTATTTTTTGTTCAGATATTGCTTGCGTCTTTAAACATTTCTAAACCTGCCTCAATAAAATTCAAATAAAAAATTTATCTCAACTAAAATTCAACACACTTTTGCGCTTTTATTCCTTGTTCTTTAAAAGGATGTCTAATTAGTTTCATTTCTGTAACTAGATCAGCATAATTTATGATTAAATCAGATGCTCCCCTTCCAGTTAAAACAATATGATTTTTTCTATTATTTAAGCTTTTTAAAAAAGTGATTATTTCCTGGGGTGCAAGATAACCAAGTTTTGTCGCAATATTAATTTCATCAAGAATGATAAGTTTATAAGATTCGTTTTTTATGTATTTTTGGGCTAGTTGCCACGCCTCTTGAACTAATTTTTCATCTCTTACTCTGTCTTGAGTTTCCCAAGTAAATCCCTCCCCTAATGAATGCCAAGATATGTTTGAAGACAAGTTTTTAAGTGCTTTTTCTTCTCCAGTAGTCCAGCCTCCTTTGATAAATTGAATTATTGCTACTTTATAGCCATGGCCTATTGTCCTTAAAGCCATGCCTAAAGACGCAGTTGTCTTGCCCTTGCCATTTCCTGTGAAAACAATCAATAATCCTTTTTTTGTTTTTCTAATTTGTATTCTTTCGGCTTGAATATCTTTTCTTTGCTGCATTCTTTTTTTATATAAGCTCTCATCACTATCTGGTGATAGTTTTCCTCCCATTCCAAGTTTTTTTGCTTGATTATCGAGATTAAATATTCTCTTGGAAGATGAAGGTTTCTCTTGCATATGAACCTAATTTTTATTTAATGATTATAAATCTTTAAATATTTTTAGCTTGTTTAACCTTTAATAGTGCATTATTTACTGCCTGCTGTTGATCTCTTTTAGTAATCCAGTGGTGATAAGTTTGAGTATGTAAACTAACGGAATGTCCCATCATTCTGGCTGCCACAGTATCAGGTAAATCATAAAAAATTGTTCTTACTGCCCAAGCATGCCTGAGGTCATAGGGCTTTATTTGTAAAGAGTAACGCTTAAATTGGTCTGTAATTTTTTTTCCAATATTCTGTAAGGTTGTGATTTTAAGGTCTCTTTTGATATTTGGTAGTAGTTCAGGATTTTCGCCAAGTTTTAATAATTCGAACTTTTCCACCCATTCAGGATGGAATGGCCAAACTTGATGCTCCCCCGTTTTGGTCGTAGGTAAAACTCTAATAATTCTATCCCCAAAATTAGTTAGAGAACTTAAATCACAAAAAAATACTTCATGATTTCTTAATCCATATGTAGCCATCAAACCAAAAACAAATTTCCAAGATTTGTTTGGTATATTCTCCCAAAGTTTTTCTATTAACTCGTCTGTCGGGAGATCCCTAAATCCTGCTTTGTTAAGACCATATCCTCTAGAATTTAATTTCCAGTCTTCTGGTAGTTTAATGTCCAAAAATTTAGCCAAAACATTTAGAGAAGTAGCGCATTGTTTTCTACTTCTGCTTCCTTCCTGGTAACTTTCAAGTGTCTTTTGAAATATTCTTTCTAAAGCTTCATTCTCATTATCTCTATAGACGTTGAGGATTCTCTTCATATAAGGTTTGTAAGAACTTCTCCAAGTAGTTTTTCTCGTGCTGGTTCGAAAATCACTTTTGTTTTCTTTAAAAAAAAATTCCTCAAATTGATTTAATCTATTTGGGAATTCAAACCCATCTTTTATTTGCTTTTTATTAGGGTTACCTGTCCAATTAATCCAATTAAATTGGTTCAATTCCAATTGTAAATTGATTAATTGTAATTTTTTTTTAGCCTCCTCTAATCCAGAAATATCAGCCTTTAAACCAAGAGATATTCTTTGTATCTTAAAGTTATTTTTATCTTCTTTGGAGGGTAGTGATCCGCGAATATTCAATTTCTCTCCTCTTTTTTCAATTTTAAGTTTGCTGCCTTGAGTAGCAAATTTATCATTGACATTATTAATTTCCTGAATTACGTTCATTTACTTATATAATTGACCATATCATGACGTTTTTAATGTTGATTTTCAATCTCCATAAATTTTAAATGGATAAAATAGGCGTCTTACTAATGAATTTAGGAGGGCCTGAACGCATTAATGATGTAGGCCCATTCTTATATAATCTTTTTTCTGATCCAGAAATAATCAGGACTCCTTTCCCTGTTTTTCAAAAGCCCCTGGCTTGGTTAATTAGTACGCTTAGGAGTACTACTTCCCAACAGGCCTATCTTTCTATCGGTGGAGGCTCACCTATCAGAAGAATTACTGAACAACAAGCAAGAGAATTGCAATCGAAATTAAGGGATAAAGGGTTTAATGCTACTACCTATATCGCAATGAGGTATTGGCATCCTTTTACGGAATCAGCTATTGCTGATATGAAGGCAGATGGTGTAGATCAAGTTGTTGTAATACCTTTGTATCCACATTTTTCCATAAGTACTAGTGGCTCTAGCTTTAGGGAATTAAAGAAATTGCGAGATTCTGATGATGAGTTTAAGAAGGTGCCAATGAGATGTGTCAGGAGTTGGTTCAGTCAATCAGGTTATTTAAAGTCAATGGTAGAACTAATTTCTGAACAAATTTCACTTTGTGAATCACCTTCAAAAGCCCATATATTTTTTACCGCTCATGGAGTTCCAAAGAGTTACGTAGAAGAAGCTGGAGACCCTTACAAGCAACAAATTGAAGATTGTTCTTTATTGATAATAAATGAGCTTGAAAAATGTTTAGGGCATAGTAACCCCTATACACTTTCCTATCAAAGTAGAGTTGGCCCTGTTGAATGGTTGAAGCCTTATACGGAAGAGGTTTTAGCTGATCTTGGAAGGTCAAATGTTAATGATCTGATTGTGGTTCCCATAAGTTTCGTTGGAGAGCATATCGAAACATTGCAAGAAATTGATATTGAATATAAAGAAATTGCTGAACAGGCTGGTATTAAAAACTTTAGGAGAGTTAAGGCTCTAAATACTCATCCTACTTTTATTGAGGGTCTTAGTGATTTAGTTATTTCTTGCCTGGAAGGGCCTTTAGTTAATATAGAGGAGGCTTCTCAGTTGCCAGAAAAAGTTAAACTTTATCCTCAAGAGAAATGGCAATGGGGTTGGAATAATAGTTCAGAGGTGTGGAACGGAAGGGTTGCAATGGTTATTTTTCTAGTGCTTTTTATTGAACTTATTTCAGGTTCTGGACCTTTACATAAACTAGGTATTTTATAAAGAACAATTGATAATTATTTGAAAAATTTTAAATTTATTGAAAGATTTTTTTGAATACATTTCTGACATTACATTTCTAAATAAGGCAAAAGTATTTAATTAAGTTTAATATTTATAGTAAATATTGAATTTCTTTAGTGACTCTTACTTCGAGATCCTTTTCAAAGGATAGTTCAAAACATAAAAATCCAGTTTGGATAACTGGTGCGGATGCACTAATGGATTCTTTAAAAATTCATGGGGTAAAAGTTATATTTGGATATCCTGGAGGAGCTATACTTCCTATTTATGACGCTGTTCATAAGGCAGAACAACAGGGTTGGTTAAAGCACTATATGGTAAGGCATGAACAAGGTGGTTCACATGCAGCAGATGGATATGCAAGATCTACTGGTGAAGTTGGAGTATGTTTTGGGACCTCAGGTCCAGGGGCAACAAATTTGGTAACCGGAATTGCCACTGCTCTAATGGATTCAGTCCCTCTAGTCGTAGTTACAGGTCAAGTTCCAAGACCTGCTATAGGGACAGATGCTTTTCAAGAAACTGATATTTTTGGTATAACCCTTCCAATAGTGAAACATTCATGGGTAATAAGAGATCCTTCGGATATCGCAAAAGTAGTTTCTGAAGCTTTTTTTATAGCCTCTTCTGGAAGACCTGGCCCTGTTTTAATTGATATCCCCAAAGATGTAGGTCAGGAGTTCTTTAATTACCAAAGAGTTTTGCCTGGTGAGATTATTCCTAAAGGATTTAAAAGGAATGGAGATATTAATGATTGCGATATCAATAAAGCAATTAAATTAATAGAGGATTCTGAAAGACCTCTTCTATACGTGGGAGGTGGGGCAATATCTTCAGGGGCCCATGATGAGATAAGAACTTTGGCAAAGAATTATCAAATACCAGTTACTACAACCTTAATGGGGAAAGGTGCTTTTGATGAAAAAGACAATTTATCAGTAGGTATGTTAGGAATGCACGGAACTGCTTATGCAAACTTTGCCGTTACAGAATGCGATCTATTAATTGCTATTGGAGCTAGATTCGATGATAGGGTGACAGGAAAATTAGATACTTTTGCACCTAATGCAAAGGTAATTCATATAGATATTGACCCAGCAGAAGTTAATAAAAATAGACGTGTAGATGTTGCAATTGTCTCTGATGTTTCAAAAGCTGTTTGCAAAATAAATCATAAATTTCTTAATAACAAATTTAGTAGCCAAACCAAGAACTGGTTAGAAAAAATTGATTTTTGGAAAAATAAACACCCTTTATATGACCCACCTAAAGAAGGAGAAATTTATCCTCAGGAAGTTCTTTTAAGAGTTAGGGAACTTTCACCAGAAGCTTATATAACTACAGATGTAGGACAACATCAGATGTGGGCTGCTCAATATCTTAGGAATTCTCCAAGAAAATGGATTAGTAGTGCAGGCTTAGGAACAATGGGTTTTGGATTGCCAGCAGCAATTGGAGTAAAAGCAGCCTTACCTAATTCAGATGTAATTTGTATTGCAGGAGATGCAAGTGTCTTAATGAATATTCAAGAATTAGGAACTCTATCTCAATATGGTTTGAAGGTGAAATTGATCATTATAAATAATCGCTGGCAAGGGATGGTAAGACAATGGCAGGAAAGTTTCTACGATGAAAGATATTCCTCATCTGATATGAGTTGTGGTGAACCTGATTTTGTAAAACTTGCTGAGTCTTTTGGAGTTAAAGGATACTTGATTTCTGATAGAAGACAATTACAGAATGAATTTAAAAATGCGCTTGATCATGACGGCCCTACCTTGATTAATGTCCTTGTCAGAAGAGGTGAAAATTGTTATCCAATGGTTCCTCCTGGTAAAAGTAATGCTCAAATGGTTGGATATGTTAATTGTGAAAACTAATTTTTTTTCGTAATTTTGAATGATTAACTTTAAGATAATTAAAAAAACTTATATATTTCTGAATTGAAAAAATTATCAAAAATTTTAATTATAATCTGCTTGATTGTTGTTAATCCTGTAATAGTAAACTCGGCTGAAATTCTTCAAATTAAAAGTTCAAATACTATTTTGGTGGGGGATCAAAATAGAAATTTAACTATTGGATTATTTTGTGTAGATGTAAATGAAAATGATGAGATTGAAGCAACTAATCTACTTAAGAGTGAATTTCCAAGGGGGAGCAAAGTAAAAATAAAGCCTTTAGGTTTCAAAGAGAATGTTTTGTTAGCCAAAGTTTTTAATATTAAAGGTACTAAAGAGATGACGAAATTATTGGTCGCTAAAAACTTAAGTAGTGAAATTTGTCCAAGTTAATTATCTTTATGAGCAAATAAGATTCCATTGTCTCGAGATTGTTTTGCTCCTTCTCCAGGAATAAAATTCATTATTGAATTTGTATGTGCATAAATTTGAGATATCAATATTTGTATGAGGGATCTTCTCATTTATAAGTTGTCTATAGGCAGATCTTTTTAGATCAAGTTGATTTAAGTTTCGCTCTCTGAAGTGATTTGAATCACTAAAACAAAGATCTTTTTTAGTTTTAGTCAATTTGAAAGTTATGTTTTTGTTTTCGGCCTTTCTATAAAATTCTTTGAGTGTCATTTTATCAACTAGATAATGTTCCTTAGAAATCGCTGGTCCTATTGCAACAAGTAAGTCATCTCTAGATGACCCAAGAGTATCGAAAATTTTTACCAGATTTTTTATTATTTTTTTTTCTAAACCTTTTCTTCCGCAATGTAAGGTTGCTACATTTCTTGTCTTTTTATCTGCAAAAAATATTGGCATACAATCAGCTGTGTAAACCCATAAGTTTTGATTGTATTTATTGCTAATAAGACCATCTGCATCAGTCTTAGTTCCTTTTTGCGAATGAGATCCAAACACTATCACATTACTGTGAATTTGATTGGAAACACAATTTATGGAATTTCCATTAAAGTGATTTCCTAATAATTTAAGAAAGTTCTCAGAGCATGACTTCGTGAAGTATGCGTGTTTAAAATTATTTTTATTAAGGATAGGTGATGAATAATACTCAAAAAATTTTTTTTGAATATAAATTTCATCTTTTGAGAAATATATTTCTTTGTAAAGAATAGTTCCTGCTCCTAAGCTGAATTTATGAAATTAATTCAATATCTCTTAAGATCCAGAATCCTGCAAATTTTTCGATATAAGGCGTTGACTGTATGGAAATAAATTGATACCCAAAAGAATATTTTTTATTCTCTAAAAACTTTGTATTCAAAATTCTTGCATCTTTTTCTGGTAAATCAGTTACAAGCCACCTATCATCTTCTGAAGCTTCAAGTATGAGTTGGTTCTTATTTACGACTAATTTAATCGGTTCTAAACAACTAAACCACGCAGAAAGTGCCAAAGATCTATCTTTGCTAAAAAGTCTTAATCCTGGAACTAAGTAATTATCATCTAAATCTTGCTGAATTGGGAAAATATCTCCAAATTCCATAGGCCAATTTTCTGCTGATTTTAATTCGCCAATCGATATTTCAGAGATAGTTAAAGCATCACCTCTTACTGCTTCTGGTAGAGGTGTAGGAGAGTTTTCCATTTTAGAAGTAAAAGTAGGAGCTAATACACCTCTTACATAACCTTTTTCCTTTGGATAAATCTCTTTTTCAAGAAATTCGATTCTATCTAATAAATTGTAAGTTCTTCTACTTACAATAGGCTCAATACTTAAGGCCTCTAGTGATTTCTTAATGATCGATTTCATTGAAGACCTCCAGAATCGAACTATAGAAGGTTTCTCCCACCCTTGTTTTTTTGCTTCACTTATTGCTTCCTTTAGGGCTTTTGTAAGCCACACTGAATTGACTTCATTAGCAGGGCACTTTTTATTCCAAAGAAAACTATCTTCTGTCTTAAAACTTCTAGTAGAGCAGATAATTAATTCCCACCTTTTTTTTCCATTTGATTCAATAATTGGTCTCGAGTAAAAGTCTAATTCCCAATCTGAAATTTTTAATTTAAGACTTGACTCCATTTTTTTATTAATATTCATTTATCTTGTTCTTTTTTATCAAAGAGTGCTTTAGTTTTAAGTGCTCGCTCTGCAGCTTCTTGCATAACTTTTTGCTTATCAATAATTAATTCTCCCGCAGAGTTTTCTAGAAGCGCGGTATTGAGACCAATACGACCTTTTTCGAGGTCTATTTCAGATATTAAAGCTTTTATCATTTCCCCTCCTCTAAAAACTTCTCTTAAAGAACGAATCGATCCATTTGTTAGTGAGGATTGATGAAGAAGTCCACTAGCTCCACCTAAATCTATAAAAAAGCCATATGGTTTTACCGCTAAAACTTCTCCTTCAATTAATTGACCTAATTTTAAACTTATAAGTTTAGAAACTAATGATGCTTTCTTTTCAGAGAGAACTAATTTTCTGGATTCTGGATTAACCTCAAGAAACGCTACTTTTAGAGTTTTGCCAACAAAAGATTGGTAATCTTGGCCATCTTCAAGTTGGGATCTTGGGATGAATCCTCTTAATCCATCTACATCACAAGTAAGCCCACCTCTATTAAATCCATTAATTAAAACATTAATTAATTCACCATTTTTTGCGGAACTTGATACTTTCTCCCAACTTTGCCTGAGAATTAATGCCCGAGCGCTCACTGTTACCATCCCATCAGCATTTTGTTCTTTTATAACCAAAACTTCCATTTCAAGTCCTATAGAAAACTTTTCTTTAAAGTTAGTTATGACACCTAAACCACATTCTTTTTTGGGCATATAGCCAGGTGCTTTTCCGCCAATATCAACATATAGTCCATCACTTTCGATTGCTATAACCTTACCTGAAATTGTTTCTCCTGTAGTCCCAATTGGCTCATTTGCATTTAAAGCCTCCAAAAAAGCACTTTCATCAAAATCGAATTCATCAACTGTTCTTTCTAATTGAAAATCTGTGCTTTGCTCAGAAAAATTAAGGGGTCTATTTAAGTCTTGTTGAGTTAAATTATGTTGAGAAATATCAAAATCCTTGGGATTTTCATTATAGTCCTGAGTTTTTTTTACTGAATCATTTTTAATGATTTGAGGCTTAATTGCGATATCTTCTTTTTTAATTTTTTCTTGCGAATTGGTTTGCTCATTATCTATTTTTTGAGTATCTTTCTTGCTTATGTGAAGTACCTGAAGAGGTTTTTTATTGCCCTTTGGTTGGATATTATCTTGGGCATTTTTATTACTGACTCCCATCGTAGGTAAAATAAGAATAATTAATTATTAACATACTCTAAATGTTAGTACTCAAAATTAAAATTAATGAACTTTAAACCAATACCTAATAAATTTGAATATTTAAATTGGCAAGAAATTGAATGTGTTGCAAAAAACAAAAGATCAACAGTGATTTGGCCATTCGGTGCTGTTGAGCAACATGGGCCCCATTTGCCTCTTGCTACAGACAGTATTTTTGTTGATGAAATTATTAGCGAAGTTTTTAAATTATTCTCTGCCGATATCCCATTAAAAAAACTTCCAACTCAATATATTGGTTTTTCTCCAGAACATAAGGGTTTTGCCGGGACAATTTCACTTTCCTCAAATTTAATAACCTCAATGATCAAGGAAGTCGGAGGTCAATTATCTGAAATGGGTTTTAAAAGATTGATCTTAATTAATGGACATGGAGGTCAAATTTCATTATTGAATACAGCTGCAAGAGAGCTAAGAAGCGTCGCACCAGGGATGGCAGTTTTCCCTTGTTTCTTGTGGAGTGGTGTGAATGGATTGAACGAATTGTTAACAAAAACTGAGATTGAGGATGGGCTTCATGCTTCTTTAGCTGAAACAAGTTTGATGCTGGCTTTGAAACCAGAATTAGTAGGTGATGAACGGCCAAATGAGGGTAATAAAGTAGAGATCCCTGAAGGTTGGAGTCTTGAGGGCAATGCGCCTACTGCTTGGCTTACTGACGACTTCAGTAAATCAGGTGTTATTGGAGATAGTAGAGGAGCAAATGAGTCTTTAGGGAAAAATTTAAAGGAATTATTGATTAATCATTGGTTCAAATTGATTATGAATCTGATGCAGTCAGATTGGCCAAACAATTCTTAAATAAATTTAAGTAAAAAATGTGACTTAACAATTGAAACTATTTTCATGATATTTAAATAAACTCTCTATAATCGTGTAATATTCATGCATAATGAGCTAAAGATTACTGACATGCAAACTCTAGAATCAAATAAAAAAACTATTGAAGAATCGATTAATCCGATTTCTTTAGATTTGCCCGACTTCACTACAGATTCTTATAAGGATGCATACAGCAGAATAAATGCAATTGTTATAGAGGGGGAGCAAGAGGCTCATGATAATTATATTTCAATAGCAACTTTAATTCCAAATGAGTTAGAGGAACTAACTAAATTGGCGAGAATGGAAATGAAGCACAAAAAGGGCTTTACGGCATGTGGAAGAAATTTAGGTGTAGTAGCTGATATGGAATTTGCTAAAAAATTCTTTTCTAAATTACATGGTAATTTTCAAGTCGCTCTTGAAAAAGGAAATCTAACAACATGTCTTTTAATACAAGCTATCTTAATTGAAGCTTTTGCAATTTCTGCTTATAACGTCTATATAAGAGTTGCGGATCCTTTTGCAAAAAAAATAACAGAAGGAGTGGTTAAAGATGAATATCTTCATTTAAATTATGGTCAAGAGTGGCTTAAAGAGCATCTATCTACTTGTAAAGAGGAATTAATGGAAGCTAATAAGGTTAATCTTCCGTTAATTAAAAAGATGTTGGATGAAGTAGCAGATGACGCATCAGTTTTAGCTATGGACAGAGAAGAATTAATGGAAGAATTTATGATTGCTTATCAAGATACTTTGATGGAAATAGGTCTGGATAATAGAGAAATTGCAAGAATGGCTATGGCAGCTATCGTCTAATTACATTTCTAATTAATTAAGGATTTTAATAATTAATCAATCCTATTTAAGTTGTTACCTCTGTGCTATTGTTCATAACATCGTATAGAAACCATTTATAAATTTTAAATGTTTGGGTTAATAGGCCACTCAACCAGTTTTGAAGATGCAAAAAGAAAAGCGTCGATTCTAGGCTTTGATCATATTGCTGATGGTGACTTGGATGTTTGGTGTACTGCTCCTCCTCAGCTTGTTGAAAATGTAGAAGTTAAGAGTGCTACTGGAATATCTATTGAAGGTTCATATATAGATTCGTGCTTTGTTCCTGAAATGCTGTCTAGGTTTAAAACGGCTAGAAGAAAAGTATTAAATGCTATGGAACTAGCTCAGAAAAAAGGGATTAACATCACCGCTTTAGGAGGATTTACTTCTATTATTTTTGAGAATTTTAATCTTCTACAGCATAAACAAATTAGAAATACTTCATTAGAGTGGGAAAGGTTTACTACTGGCAATACTCACACCGCCTGGGTTATTTGTAAGCAACTAGAAATAAATGCGCCTCGCATTGGGATAGACCTTAAAAAAGCAACTGTAGCTGTAATTGGTGCTACAGGTGATATTGGTAGTGCTGTTTGTAGATGGCTTATCAATAAAACTGGGATTTCAGAACTTCTTATGGTAGCAAGACAACAAGAACCACTTGCGCTGCTACAAAAAGAATTAGATGGTGGTACCGTAACAAGCTTAAATGAGGCATTGCCTCAAGCGGATATTGTTGTATGGGTTGCAAGTATGCCTAAAACTATTGAAATTGATACAGATAATTTAAAAAAACCATGTTTAATGATAGATGGCGGTTACCCCAAAAATCTTGATGAGAAATTTCAGGGTGAAAATATTCATGTTTTAAAAGGAGGTATAGTAGAGTTTTTTAATGATATTGGTTGGAATATGATGGAACTTGCGGAAATGCAAAACCCTCAGCGAGAGATGTTTGCTTGCTTTGCAGAAGCTATGATTTTAGAATTTGAAAAATGTCATACAAACTTTAGTTGGGGAAGAAATAACATTTCCCTTGAAAAGATGGAGTTTATTGGAGCAGCTTCTTTAAAGCATGGTTTTTCTGCGATTGGACTTGATAAGCAGCCTAAAGTATTAACTGTTTAAATTATGGCTAAACGTTACCTTCTTGATTTTGAAAAGCCTCTTGTTGAACTTGAGAAGCAGATAGAGCAAATTAAAGAATTAGCTCGAGATTCAGAAGTAGATGTTAGTCAACAGCTGCTGCAGCTTGAAACCTTAGCTGCTAGGAGAAGAGAAGAAATATTTAAATCTCTAACTCCTGCTCAAAAGATTCAGGTAGCTAGACATCCTCAAAGACCTAGCACTTTGGATTTTGTTCAAATGTTTTGTGATGACTGGATTGAATTACATGGAGACAGAAATGGTGGCGATGATATGGCACTAATTGGGGGGATAGGTTCAATAAATAATAGACCAGTGTTGATGTTAGGGCATCAGAAAGGAAGGGACACCAAAGAAAATGTCGTAAGAAATTTCGGGATGGCAAAACCAGGAGGTTACAGAAAAGCTCTTAGATTAATGCAGCATGCAAATAGATTTTCTTTGCCAATTCTTACATTTATTGATACTCCTGGAGCTTATGCTGGTTTAAAAGCCGAAGAACAAGGTCAAGGTGAAGCGATTGCAAGAAATCTTCGAGAGATGTTTGGATTGAAAGTTCCAATTGTGGCTACTGTCATTGGAGAAGGAGGTTCTGGAGGGGCACTTGGAATAGGTGTTGCAGATAGGTTACTAATGTTTGAACACAGTGTTTACACAGTTGCTAGTCCGGAAGCATGTGCATCAATTTTGTGGAGAGATGCTGCGAAGGCACCAGAAGCTGCATCAGCACTTAAAATTACAGGTAAAGATTTACTAAAATTAGGAATAATAGACGAGGTATTACCAGAACCTTCTGGTGGGAATAATTGGGCTCCTTTAGATGCTGGTAATACACTGAAAGAGGCTATTGAGAAACACCTTAATGCTTTGCTGCAAATGCCTGAAGACGAATTAATTGAGGAAAGATACAAAAAGTTTAGGGTTTTAGGTAAATTTATAGAAGCAAATAATATTGAAGAAATTTATAGTGAAATCCCCCAAAAAACTGAATAATTTGAAACTAGCTTTTATAACAGGTGCTACGAAAGGTATTGGTAGATCTACCGCAATTACATTTGCAAATGCTGGCTGGGATTTAATTTTACTCTCCAGGAATATGGATTTAATGGAGAAACTTAAGAGCGAACTGTTGACCACTAAATCAAAAATTAACCTAGTAAAATGTGATTTATCTAATCCACTAGAAATAGAGCATTGCGTTAAAGAGGCCACTGTGAAGTATGGGTGCCCTTCAGTATTAATAAATAATGCCGGTTGCGCATTTAATGGCCCTTTAGTTGAAATGGAATTAGGTCAATGGGAACAAACTATTCAAATAAACCTCACAAGTGTTTTTCAAATTTGTAGTTCAATAATTCCTCAAATGAGAAAAAATGGTGGTTTAGTTATTAATGTTAGTAGTCATGCTTCTTATAATGCATTTCCCGAATGGGGAGCTTATTGTGTTTCAAAATCTGCACTAGCTATGTTTACTAAATGCTTGAGGGAGGAAGAGAGATCTAATTCAATAAGAGCTTGCACAATAACTCTTGGTTCAGTAAATACTCCTCTTTGGGACTCCGAATCAATTAATTCTGATTTTGATAGAACTTCTATGCTCTCCTCAAAAGAGGTATCAGAAACTATTCTCTACATGGCTCAAAAACCCGAATCACAATTGATCGAAGATTTGACTTTGATGCCTTCTGGCGGAGCCTTTTAAATATTCTGTTTATCTGATTAATCTTAAAACAGTGATTTTTTTTAGTGTTATTTGAACCCGATTGAACAAGAGAATGTGATATAGTATATAAGCAATTAAGCTTTTGGAAGATACAGTAAATTAAGTTGCATACAATTTTCTGTTTAAAATTTTATGACCTCTACATTACCCAACGATAATATTAGAAACTTTGACGACCAGATTACTAATAAACTAATATCTGAAATTATAAGAGACAGAATTAAGAATTCTGGCACAAGATTTAGTGCTAACGATAATATTTCTGATTTTATAAATCCTGGTGAATTAGAAATTTTAGAAAAAGAAATAGCCTCAAGAGTTAGAGATTTACTAAAGTCCCTCATAATTGATTTCGAGAATGATCATAATACTCAAGAAACTGCTGAAAGAGTTTCAAAAATGTATTTAAATGAAGTTTTTAAAGGCCGATATCATGAACAACCTAAAGTTACAAGCTTCCCTAATGACAAGAATCTTGATGAAATTTATACAGTTGGTCCAATTTCTGTCAGGTCAGCATGTTCACACCACTTAGTTCCAATTCTTGGAGAGTGTTGGATAGGTATCAAACCTGGAAATAAAGTCATAGGACTTTCAAAATTTGCGAGAGTTGCTGATTGGGTTTTTTCAAGACCTCATATTCAGGAAGAAGCTGTAATGATCCTTGCAGATGAAATTGAAAAACTGTGTGAACCTAAAGGTTTAGGTATTATTGTAAGGGCACAACATTATTGTATGAAGTGGAGGGGAGTCAAAGAACCAAATACAAGCATGATTAATTCTGTGGTTAGAGGCGATTTTAGACACGATTTAAGTTTAAAACAAGAATTTTTTGAGCTTGTAAAACAGCAGTCTGCTACTAATAATTACTAATATCTTTTTAAAAACTTAAAAAGATCTTCCGTTTTTTTTATATCTTTTAATCCTGGAGATAATTCAATACTACTTGAAATATCTAATCCATCTGGTTTGAAATCAGCGAGGATTTCATCAATCCATTCAATTGATATTCCACCTGCCAACCACCATGGTTTGCTAAATTGCAAATTCTTTAAATAATTAGAATTTATTTTTTTTCCTGAACCTCCATAAGTTTCTTTATTCCAAGAATCAAGTAGTATCGCATCTACAAAATCCTCAAAAGGTTTTATTTTATTTAAGTCCTTTTCTGTTTTTATTCTGAAAGCCTTCCATAGGCCAATATTGGGAATTTTTTCCCTTATATTTTTGCAATAATCAATATCTTCATCTCCATGCAATTGAATGATAGTTTCAGTGGGTTTTCCTAGGAAATTTTTAATAATTAAGTCTATTGGACAATTTTGTACAACTGATACCCTCTCGATTTTTGGATAAAAATTTTCTAGGGTTTTAAATATTTTTTTCTTAATTTCAGCTGATACATACCTTGGAGACTCTTTAACCGAAATAATGCCAATAGCATTCGCTCCTAATTTAGCAACTTGAAGAGCTTGTTCTTCAGAAGTTAGTCCACAAATTTTAACTAAAGGATTAGTCTTGGGCATATCATTATCCTGCATGTAAGATTAATATTATTGCTTAATATAGCGGAGATTATTTTTGAGAAGTTGGCAAATTTTTAAAATATGGGGAATTCCCTTTAAAGTTCATCCCTATTGGTTTGTTATTCTCTTTTTATTCTCATGGAGTATAAGTAATCAGGTCAATTTATCTTCTGGCGATATCTACAATAATAAAGAAGCTTGGATTATTGGGTTTTTAACTTCTTTTTTCTTATTATCTTCAATTATTTTTCATGAAGTTTTTCATACTTTTGTTTCACTTAATCAGGGTGTAAAAATAAAAAAAATTACTTTTTATTTTTTAGGAGCAATTTTACAAATAGATAAGTATTGTCAAACTGCTTTAGGTAATATAAAAATTGCAATTGTTAGACCTCTTTTATGTTTCGCTACAGCATCTATCCTACTTTTAATAAGTAATATCATTGCATCTCAAGAACAAATAGCAGTTAATGTAATTTCAAGAGTAGGTATATTTAATTTATTCTTAGGCTTCTTAAATTTGATCCCAATTGGTTCTTTAGATGGGGGGAATTTATTAAAAAGTATTATTTGGTATTTCTCAGGGAGTAAAAATAAAGGAAGAAATTTCCTCAATAAATTAAATTTATTATTATCTTTTTTTGTTTTATTTTTTGGGATATTTTGTTTATTTAGATTTAGCTTTTACTTTGGTTTTATTCTTTCCTTTTTGGGCTTGTTTGGAGTTAATTCTTCAAAATCTGAAAGTCAATTTTTTAAAATTGAAAACATACTAAAATTTAGTAAAGTTTCTGAGATTAAACTAAAGCCTTTGAGGAAAATTGAATACGATTCAAATTTCTCAGAATTTAATAAATTAATAAAAAATAAGAAGGATGCATCGGATAAATATTTTTTTGTTACGAATAATGGTAGATGGACCGGTTTTGTTGATGAGAATATTTTAAAAACTGTTTCCTTAAAAAAATGGGAACGGAACTGTGTTGGAGATTTTATGAAATCAATCGATAGTTTTGAAAGTGTATCTAATAACGATAAATTATGGAGAACTATAGAAAGAATTGAAGAAACAAATGAAGGTTTTTTATTGGTTCTCAATGCTGCAGATATCCCTTTGGGGATAATTGACAGGTCAAAAATTGGAAACTTTGTATTGAATAAATTAGGTTTTAATTTGCCTTCAGATATTGTTAACAAATTAAACTTTAAAAACCATTATCCCTTAGGAATTGAATTGCCGAGAATAATTAATTCAATGAAGCAGAAAGGAGATCTTTAATAATTTTTGTAATTAAAATTTTCTATTTTTTATAATCTATGGCAATATTTTTGAAATTTAAATTTGATTTATTTGTCACGAATGAATTTCTCAAATGATGAACTATTTCATCATTTGTTAGTTTTAAATTTACTTTTGGTGGAGCTTCTTCTTTGAATAATTTGAACCACAAATCTCTTGAAGGATTTGTTTGAATTTCTCCATGTTGAAGAAATGCGCCTTTTTTACGAAATTGAGCACTACCTATTCTCTTAAACCCGTCCTGATCAATTAAATCGGAAATTAATGAAGTCCCAAAACAATTTGTTTTAATACTTGATTTTCGTAAATTACCATATCGTAAGTTTAGACCTAATTCACTAAAACTTTTAATTAACCAATTATTAACCATTTCATAACTTAAGGATTTATAGTAATTTTTTTTAAATGTTAATGCATATGTTATACCTCCTGAATGCAGAACAGCACCCCCTCCAGAGGGACGTCTAACAATATTAATTTCCCCATTAGATAATAAATTTTTCCAATGAAGAGGAATTTCCTTTTGGTGATAGCCAATTGAAAGCCAATCCCCAGTCCAATAGTAGAACCTCAATGTGAGAATTATTTCAGGATTCGAAATTGTCTGATCTAAAGAATTTAAATCTAAAGCCATTTGATCAAATCCAGGTAAATTATTTGTTGAAAAAATTAAAGCCTGATTTTCAATTCCCAAAATTAAATTTGTAGGTTTATTTATGATAATTTTCAATAAATTTTTTCTTTCAATTTGTTAATTACGTAACATCATTTTGTAATAGTGTTTCAAATCTTCTCTTTTCGGTGGAGAATATAGGAAATAATTTTTTTTCCATGGAGCCATCTCAAACAATAAATCTTATTGCACTAAGCCTCATAGTTGTTGTACATGCAGGAGTTTTAGCATTAAGACTTGGAATTAGTTTAGGTAGGAGCTAAATTCTATTAGAAAATTTAAAATTTATAAGGTATTAATAAAGTAAGACTGAATTGATTTATTCAGCAAAAATATCAATTACTTAATTTGTCAAAATCTTTTTATAAAAATAATATTTTCTACAAAAAATATTTAGGGTCTGTATTTATAAAAAGACAACAGAAACAGGATAATTTTGTATCTTTGATTTTTTTAATTATAAAATTTAGCTTTTCCCTTTTAGCAATAATAAGCCTTATAAAACTGGGCTATAGTTCTAAAGTAAGGTTGACCAGATTAAGGGAAATTGAAGATTCGTTTTTATACGAACAATATAGATTTAATGTTTTAACAGATAAGTTTGATGATTTATTCTCTTCCGAAGGTGAGCAAAGATTTATGAAGGATCAGGATCAAATAATTTCTAAGGACATTATCAGAGTAATATGGCGTTGATAAGGATGATCTTGAATCATTCTACTTTTCATTTTTAAATAAACTTTTTTGCTAGTGAGTAAGAACATTAAAGGTTTAGTCCTAATAACAGGAACAACTTCAGGAGTTGGATTAAATACTCTAAAACCTCTATTAAGATTTGGATGGGAGGTTATAGCTGTTAATCGATCTAATAAAAGAGCTATAAAAATAGCTGAGGAATCCTTG
Source organism: uncultured Prochlorococcus sp. (assembly GCA_902518475.1). Classification (GTDB taxonomy): domain Bacteria; phylum Cyanobacteriota; class Cyanobacteriia; order PCC-6307; family Cyanobiaceae; genus Prochlorococcus_A. Next base: position 22,919 of record CABYGI010000011.1, read on the forward strand.
ACAAAAGAGGATGTTAAAAATGTTCACTTTATAGAAATAGATCTTTCAGACTTGGATGCTGTAAGAAAAGGTTGCGATGAAATATTAGAAAGATTTAAGAAGCCAATAAATTCTCTTATTTGTAATGCAGCAGTTTATAAACCGAGACTAAAGAGACCTGAAAGGTCTGCACAGGGGTTTGAAAACTCTATGGCAGTAAATCATTTTGGGCATTTTCTTATGATAAACCTACTTATGGAAAATATTTTATCTTCTGAAAGAGAAATTGTTTTAAATGGCAAATTAACTGTATTCAAGCCAAGAATTACAGTATTAGGGACTGTTACGGCTAATTATTCAGAACTTGGAGGAAGGATCCCTATTCCTGCCCCAGCTGATTTGGGAGATTTATCTGGATTCAAAAATGGTTTTTTATCTCCAATAAGTATGGCGAATGGAAAGAAATTTAAACCTGGTAAGGCTTACAAGGATAGTAAACTTTGCAATATGGTGACCGTTCAGGAAATATCAAAAAGATATCCTGCAGGGAAGATTATTGTAAATTCTCTATATCCTGGATGTGTTGCTGATACAAAACTTTTTAGAGATACACCTTGGTTATTTAGATTCCTTTTCCCGATATTTCAAAAATTCATAACAAAAGGATATGTTTCACAAAGACTGGCAGGAGAGAGGGTCGCTCAAGTGGCAACTTATAAAGAATTTGCTAAACCATCAGTCCATTGGAGCTGGGGAAATCGTCAGAAAACTGGCAGAAAAGCTTTTTCTCAAAAGTTGTCAAAAAGAATAATTGATACGAAGACCTCTCAACTAACTTATGATTTAACAAGCCAATTGGTTGGATTAGATTAATTTAGACTAATCAAATCCCAATAAATCAAAAATTTCTCTATCTTTAAGTGGATTACCTTCAAGAGGTTCTACGTTTTCAAGCATATTTTTGGCAAGAGATAAATATTCATTTTGAACTTCAATAACATCTTCTGTTGGTTCCATTTCAAAAATGGTGCATTTTTTTAGTCTTGATCTTCTAATCGCGTCGACATCTTTAAAGTGGGCCATAGTTTTTAAACCTGTTTTTTCATTGAATTTATCAATTTGATCTGTGTCTTTCGATCTATTTGCGACAACCCCACCTAATCTGACTTTATAATTTTTTGCTTTTGCTTTAATTGCAGAGACAATTCTATTCATAGCGAATATTGAATCGAAGTCATTAGCAGTAACAATTAGACAATAATTTGCATGTTGCAATGGAGCTGCAAATCCTCCACAAACGACGTCTCCTAAGACATCAAAAATAACAACGTCAGTATCTTCTAATAAATGATGTTCTTTTAATAGTTTAACTGTCTGACCTGTTACATATCCCCCGCACCCTGTCCCAGCAGGAGGACCTCCACTTTCAACGCACATTACGCCATTAAAACCTTCAAACATAAAATCGGTTGGCCTCAATTCTTCGCTATGAAAATCTACCTCTTCGAGAATATCGATAACTGTAGGAACCATTTTGTGCGTCAGAGTGAAAGTGCTATCGTGTTTCGGATCACATCCAATTTGTAGAACCTTTTTACCTAATTTTGAGAATGCTGCAGAAAGGTTTGATGATGTAGTTGATTTTCCGATGCCACCCTTCCCATAAACGGCAATAACTAAAGCCCCTTCCTCAATATTTATTTTTGGATCTTGCTTTACTTGAACACTTCCTTCTCCATCAAGAGGTCTATTTATAGTACTTGTCATTTAAAGCTTAAAACACATTATTATTTATATTCTTGCAGTGCAACTACACATGAAATATGTTTCTAAACAAATATGTATTTAATTGTATTAAAAGCGGGAAATATATTCTTATAACTGAATTTTTAGGATTAAATCTATTATATTATGAGTGGAAATACTCATGACTTAATTATAGTTTATTAGTAAAAATTAACTGAAATATGCTTTGGCATCGTAAAGAGTTTCATCGCTTATCTCTGGTATTCCTCTCAAGATTGCGTATTTTTCAGTATTTGTTTTAACTTTACCTCTTACAAAAAATGGAACTTTTGTTAATTCAGCTCTACCAGATTCAGTCCAGATAATTCCTTCTTTACTATTTTTTTCTTTTTTTGCGTCAGTATTTAAAATGTCCTTTGTTTTTGTCGCTGTATGTCCTAAATGGCTTTGATGGCCATCAACAAACTCAAAGTCATGTTTGAACATATCAATAAGGTGCTCTTCTAAGCCCATCATTAGGGGATGTACCCAGTCATCAAAAATCACATTTGCTCCTTCCCATCCCATTTGAGGGCTATATCTTGCAGGAACATCTTGAACATGCATTGGAGTACTAATTACTGAGCATGGAATACCGAGTCTTTTTGCACTATGCCTTTCCATTTGGGTCCCTAAAACTAGTTCAGGGGCGGCTTTTTTCATGGCATCTTCCACTTCTAGATAATTGTTAGTTATCAGAGCTTCTACGTTTAGATCTTTTGCAGTAGCTCTTACTTTCCTGGCCATCTCCCTACTGTATGTACCAAGGCCCACTACTTCAAAACCCAATTCTTCCTTAGCTATTTTGGCTGCTGCAATTGCATGTGTTCCATCACCAAAAATAAAAACTCTTTTGCCAGTTAGATAATTTGAGTCAACTGATTTTGAGTACCAAGGAAGTTTTGATTTGTTTTCTAATTCTTTTTTATTAGTCAAAGGAAGATCTAATTTCTTATGAACTTCATTTATAAACTCAATTGTATTTTTTATTCCAATTGGAATAGTGTTTGTATATTCCATTTCAAAGTTCCGTTTAAGCCATTCGCATGATGCTTCCGCAATTTCTGGATAAAGACAAATATTTATTTCAGCATCAATTAGTCTTTCAATATCTTCTGGACTAGCACCTAATGGAGCAACTACGTTTGTATCTATTCCTTGCTCTGAAAGTATGCGTTGGATTTCGATTACATCATCTCTGCATCTAAATCCTAGTAATGAAGGGCCAAGTATATTAACTTTTGGTCTACGCCCAAATTCCTTCCACCTTAGAGGACTTATTTTCTCTGAATAGTTTACTTTTTCTTTTAAAAGGGTTCTTGTTAGTTGATAAAAGGTTTCTGAGGCCCCCCAATTTTCTTTCTTGCTATAAGCAGGTAATTCAAGATTCACAATCGGCATATCAAACCCCATCCCTTTCGCAAGTGCTCCAGGTTGGTCTTGGATAAGTTCTGCTGTACAACTTTCTCCGACTAAAAGAGTTTTGGGTTTGAATCGTTCAACCGCTTCCTTAATATTTTTCTTCACTAATTCAGCTGTATCGCCTCCAAGGTCTCTAGCCTGAAAAGTTGTGTAAGTTACTGGAGGCCTTTGCCCCCTCCTCTCGATCATTGTAAAGAGAAGATCTGCATATGTATCTCCTTGGGGGGCATGAAGTACATAATGAATGTCTTTCATTGACGAGGCAATTCTCATAGCACCAACATGTGGTGGTCCTTCATACGTCCAAAGAGTTAATTCCATAGTTTTTAATGAGTTACTAAAGTTTTTGAAGTTAGTATTTGATTTCTTTTTAAAGGCTTTGAGAATAGACCAGCTAAATCTGCGGCTTGATCAATTCCATGAATTGGACTGAATACCATCTCTATTGACCACTTAGTACTAATTCCTTCCGCTTCCAGTGGGTTAGCTAAACCCATTCCACAAACTACTAAGTCTGGATTAGATTCCCTAACTCGATCTAATTGTTTTTCTACATGTTGCCCTTCGACAATTTTTGTATTATCAGGTAATAAATTTATCTCCTCTTTCATTAAGTCTTTATTTAGGTAAGGAGTGCCTACTTCTATAAGATCCATTTCGCATTCATTATGCAAAAATCTTGCCAAAGATATCTCCAGTTGCGATTCAGGAAGAAGAAATAATCTTTTCCCCTTCAGTATTTCTTTGTGAGATTCAAGAGCAAGTTTTGCTCTATTAATTAAAGGCGAAATAATTTCATGAACTTTAAATTCACTAATTTTGAAAGCTTTCGCTGCAGCTAAAAACCATTCAGTACTTCCTTGGATACCAAGAGGAAATGGAGCCGAAATTATTTCACAACCACGATGCTTTAGGTCCCTAACGGTATCACTTAAATATGGCTGAGTTAATAAAACTTTTGTATTTTTGCCAATCTTTGGTAATTCTGTTGATTGACGGGGAGGGAAGCTCTCAATATTTGAAATTCCTAAATTTCTAAAAATCTTTTTAAACCTATCCTCTACATTATTCGCAAGAGTCCCAACTAATAATAATTTCTCCTCATCTGATGAATCCATTAATGGAATTAAAGCTTTTAATGCTCCATCCTCTCCTTGGGTAAAAGTTGTTTCTATCCCACTGCCAGAGTAATTAACGAATTTAACTTGACCTAAAAATCTTTTATTTAATTTTTCTGCGACAGTGGCAAGATCTAATTTGATTACCTCACTTGGACAAGATCCAACTAGAAAAAGGGTTTTTATTTCTGGTCTTCTCGCAATAAGATTATTTACCACTCGATCTAATTCTTCATGAGCATCAGCAAGACCAGCAAGATCTTTTTCTTCAAGAATAGCTGTCCCAAATCTTGGTTCAGCAAAAATCATAACTCCTGCAGCGCTTTGAATTAAATGAGCACATGTCCTTGAGCCTACAACTAGAAAAAATGCATCCGGCATTCTTCTGTGGAGCCAAACTATTGAAGTTAACCCACAAAAAACTTCCCTGGGCCCAGTTTCCTTATTAAATTCAACTTTACTCATTAAAAATTTTCAAGAGCTTATATTTCAAGCTTGCATAAACTTTTTAATTTAAGAAAGTAATTAATAAGTTCTCTTACAAAATGAACACATTTAAAAAACTTATATGAATGTTTAAATACTTAAATGGGAATTATGAAAAAAAACTTTTGGGGCGTATTTTAATTTCTGTAGAAGGAATTTCCTTGACTAATTTTTGAAATCTTCCACACATTTCTAGCTATTTTCGTTGCTAATAATCCTGCTCTTTCTAACTTAGATTTCCCAGGCTTTGCCCCAATTAAAGCTGTGACTTCTGAAGTGGATAAAGGTGCTCCAGTATTTATAGCTAATTGCGTTAACTCCAATCTATCTCTAAGGTTCTTAAGATTAACTTTTTCAATTTTATCTTCTTCTAACCAACTAAAAGATGGGTCTTTCTGAGATATTTTTTGCATCAAGCTTAGGCTAACTAATCCAAGAGTTTGATCAGGAGTTAATTCTTTTTCGGTACCAGAAACATTTTGTTCTTTTTTTTGAGAAGTTCCCATAAAAATGCATATCATTTACTTGAAGTTATCGTTTTGTGGGAAGCATGCAAGTAAATTTAATAGAAAAAATGAACCATTATCCGTTATAGTCGCGTGAATGGAACCAACTTCTAGTTTAAACAGAGGGGAACGAAAAAAAGGCAGTTCTCTTGTTACAGGATCTGAGGTGCAATCTCAGGCCAGTGGTGCAAGCTGTTTTATTACAACTGATTCAGAAAAGTCTTTGGTGTCCAGACAAGCTAGTCAAGTTGAGCAAATTGAGTTGAGAACATATGTTTTTTTGGATTCTCTTCAACCTCAATTAGCTGCTTATATGGGGACGGTTAGTAGAGGTTTTTTACCTATACCGGGAGATTCGTGCCTTTGGATGGAAGTTTCACCTGGGATGGCTGTGCATAGAGTCACTGATATTGCCTTAAAAGCAAGTAATGTAAGACTTGGTCAGATGATTGTTGAAAGAGCATTTGGCTCTCTTGCTCTTTATCACAAAGATCAAAGTACGGTTTTACATTCTGGGGATGTTGTTCTAGATGCTATTGGAAGTGAAGTTAGAAAAAGAACTAAACCTTCAACAAGTTGGACAGAAGTTATTCGAGCTATTACTCCAGATCATGCTGTTTTAATAAATAGACAAAACAGAAGTGGATCAATGATTCAATCTGGAATGAGCATGTTTATATTAGAAACTGAACCGGCTGGGTATGTTTTAAAAGCAGCAAATGAAGCAGAAAAAGCATCAAATATAACTGTTGTAGATGTAAAGGCAGTTGGCGCTTTTGGTAGATTAACTCTTGCAGGGAAAGAAGGGGATGTAGAAGAGGCTGCAGCTGCTGCTATAAGAGCAATTGATGAAATTTCAAATTATTGAGAATTTTTTAATTTAAACCAATTTCTTTTTTGAGGTAAGGTGACATAATTTTGGCGGCTTTGCCTCTACTACCTAATTTATTTAATTGTGATTGTGAGAGCTCACCGTAAACACAGTTAGACTCTTTTACCCAAAAAATAGATTCGAATTCCCCGTTTGGATATTTGGGATTCTTAAGAATTTCTCCCCAGCATATTCCTGTTGTATCTTTAACTAAGTTTCCTGAGGGATCGCACAAAACCATACAACTTATAAATCTTGCACTCCTATAAGGACTATCAGAAAGTTCATTAATTAATTTTTTAATTTTCTCATCATTAGTTTTGGCATATCGAGCAGAATAAATTCCTGGCCGACCATCTAAAACATCTACTTCAAGACCCGAGTCATCAGCTAATGCCCAAGTTTTAGTCTCTAAAGCAGCTGCCTTTGCTTTTAGAAGTGCATTTTCAAAATATGTGTTTCCAGTCTCTTCGACATTTAAATATTCTGGTTGCTTCTGAACCTTTAAAGACAAAACATCCAGCATGCCTGAAATTTCAGATACTTTTCTTTGATTGCCGCTAGCAATAGTTAGAACTGGAAGGTTCAAAATAACAAATAAATTTATTGTGAATATTATCTTACTTCAAAGCTTGATACGGAGACAGGAAAGGTTGAACATTCCACACCTGTGTAGACAGGGCCTGTCTCGTACGGAAATAACATAATGTAAATTTTTTCTTAACACAACAGTATGTTTTGATGCACTAACTAACTTGCATAAGTATTGACATATCAATAGTACCAAGGGTGATAAGTTTAACTTATGAATGATAGAAAAAACATTAATGGAGATTTTGTCGAAAACGCTTGACTTATAAGTACTTAATGAAGCATTCTTCGAATTGAACATTCCACATTTAGTATTTAGTAGACAATGGCTACAGAAACAATGGGTATCGCTCTCGGCATGATCGAGACTCGAGGACTTGTACCTGCAATCGAAGCAGCAGACGCAATGACAAAGGCAGCAGAAGTTCGCCTTATTGGTCGTGAATTCGTTGGCGGCGGTTATGTCACAGTATTAGTTAGAGGCGAAACAGGCGCAGTTAACGCAGCTGTAAGAGCTGGTGCTGATGCTTGTGAAAGAGTTGGTGACGGTTTAGTTGCTGCTCACATTATTGCTCGTCCTCATAGAGAAGTTGAACCTGCTCTAGGTAATGGTGAATTTCTTGGTCAAAAGGACTAATTAAGTAAAGCAAGTTTTATAAATCTTGCACAATAATTATTTTCCCTACAAAGACCTAAATTTATCCTTATGAGTAAGAAGTATGACGCAGGGGTAAAGGAGTACAGAGATACCTACTGGACTCCAGAATATGTACCCCTAGACACAGATTTACTAGCCTGTTTCAAATGTACAGGTCAGGAAGGTGTCCCAAGAGAAGAAGTTGCAGCTGCTGTTGCCGCTGAATCTTCAACAGGTACTTGGTCAACAGTTTGGTCCGAGTTACTTACAGACTTAGAATTTTATAAAGGACGTTGTTATCGAATCGAAGACGTCCCTGGAGATCCTGAAGCTTTCTATGCTTTTATTGCATACCCTTTAGATCTTTTTGAAGAAGGCTCAATTACAAACGTATTAACATCTCTAGTAGGAAACGTTTTTGGATTTAAAGCTTTAAGACATCTACGTCTAGAAGATATTAGATTCCCAATTGCTTTCATTAAAACTTGCGGCGGTCCACCAAATGGAATCGTAGTAGAAAGAGATCGACTTAACAAATACGGAAGACCTCTACTTGGTTGTACCATCAAACCTAAATTAGGATTATCTGGTAAAAACTATGGTCGAGTTGTATATGAATGTCTTAGAGGCGGTCTTGATTTAACTAAGGATGATGAGAATATTAATTCTCAACCATTCCAACGTTGGAGAGAAAGATTTGAGTTTGTTGCAGAAGCAGTTAAGCTTGCTGAACGAGAAACTGGAGAAGTTAAAGGTCATTATCTAAACTGTACTGCTAACACACCTGAAGAACTCTATGAAAGAGCTGAATTTGCAAAAGAGCTAGATATGCCAATCATCATGCATGATTATATAACTGGTGGTTTTACTGCAAATACTGGATTAGCTAATTGGTGTCGTAAAAATGGCATGCTTCTGCATATTCACAGAGCAATGCATGCTGTTATTGATAGACATCCAAAGCATGGTATTCACTTCAGAGTTCTTGCAAAATGTTTGAGACTATCTGGAGGTGACCAATTACATACTGGAACCGTTGTTGGAAAACTAGAAGGTGATCGTCAAACAACGCTTGGTTATATTGATAACTTAAGAGAGTCATTTGTTCCTGAAGATAGATCAAGAGGTAACTTTTTTGATCAGGATTGGGGTTCAATGCCTGGAGTATTTGCAGTCGCATCAGGTGGTATCCATGTTTGGCATATGCCCGCACTTCTAGCAATCTTTGGTGATGATTCCTGTCTTCAGTTCGGTGGAGGAACACATGGTCATCCATGGGGTTCAGCTGCTGGAGCTGCAGCTAACAGAGTTGCTTTAGAAGCTTGTGTAAAAGCCCGTAATGCTGGTCGCGAAATCGAAAAAGAGAGTAGAGACATTCTTATGGAAGCTGCTAAGCATAGTCCTGAATTAGCTATTGCTCTAGAGACTTGGAAGGAAATTAAGTTTGAGTTTGACACTGTCGACAAGCTTGATGTTCAGGGTTAACTCAAGTTTCGAAATCGAGGAGATTTAATCTCCTCAAACTTTTTAAAATCTCGTTTTTACGAGTAATTTCATTCACATTTTGATTAATTATGCCTTTCCAGAGCACAGTAAGCGACTATCAAACAGTTGCAACCCTGGAAACATTCGGTTTTTTACCACCGATGACCCAGGAAGAAATATATGACCAAATTGCGTACATAATTGCTCAAGGTTGGAGTCCAGTTATTGAGCATGTTCATCCTAGTGGATGTATGCAAACTTATTGGTCTTATTGGAAACTCCCATTCTTTGGGGAAAAAGATCTTAACTTGATCGTGAGCGAATTAGAGGCATGCCATAGAGCATACCCTGATCATCATGTAAGAATCATCGGATACGATGCTTACACTCAAAGTCAAGGAACAGCTTTTGTAGTTTTCCAAGGACGTTAAAGCTACTTACCGTAGTTAATATCTTTCTCCAAAAAATTTTTTTGGAGAAAGTTTTTCAAAAGAGTTTCACATTTGAAGATTATGTCAAAAAAAACCAGTAGAGAGATTGCACTTGAAAGAAGAAAGGCGATGAGTGATAGCGGTAAAAAAGCTGCTGATTATTCTTCAACTACCAAAGATAGAGTTCGATCTTCTCAAGATATACAGATTTCTGGGACTAAGTCTTCTCCTAATAATCATAATATTTCTAAACCATCCACAAAACATATTCCAAAAACTCAGATAAACAGAAATTCTTCAACAACTTTATCTAGTAAAGAGTTAGTAATAGAGAGAAGAAAAGCAATGTCTACTCATGGTAAATCAGCTATAACTTCATCCGATAGAACCCGTACTGATGTTAAAAAAGAAAGTCCTGTAAACAAAGCTAAATCAACTATAAGTAAAAATCAAGAAAGTCAGAATTCAACTAGTACAGAATCTAAGTCCCTAAAACCCAACGTTAAGAGAAGAATTAATCAGAAAAGAAAGCCTATTACTAATACAAGTAGAGATATTGTTTTAGCGAGAAGAGAAGCTCAATCTAAACATGGTAAATCAGCAACTAAACAAAACACTAGTGCTGCTTCCTTAGCTAGAAGGGGAGACCCAGATTTAAGTAGTAGAGAAATTTCTCAAAGAGTGAGAGAGCTAAGAAGTAAAACTGGTGCCACAGGCAAAAAAGGTAATGGTAAATGTAGACCATGTGGTCCAAATAAAAATGGCGCCAGACAAAATATTGCAGATGCTAGCTGGAAAGTTGGTAAAAGTGAAACTGATTCAGGTCAAATAGTTACTGGAACTCAAGCTAATAGATCTGTAAAAACTACAGGTAATGAAGCAAGTACATGCAGAACTGTAACTGGTACCCAATATATGGGAGCAGAAGTTATTGATCAATTTTGTCAAGATAGACCAAGTTATAAACAACCACTTAGATCTACTGTTACCTCTACAACATCAGGTAATAAAGTAACTGGAAATGAAGTTGGTAGATCTGATAGGGTTACAGGCGATGAGCCAGGGACTTGTAAAAACCTTACAGGTACTGAATATGTATCTTCTAATCAATCTCAGAAGTATTGTGGTGATGTCCCAAGAAATCCTTCAAAGGTTAAACACAGTACTACAACCGATGGATTAAAAGTATCTGGATCACTTCCTGGTAGATCAACCCTAGTTACTGGAGATGAATCAGGTTCTGGACATCAATTAACTGGAGATCAATATCTTGGCTCTGAGCCAAATCCAAAAGGTAAAGCATTTGAAAAAGTAGGCAGTTACAACACTCTTAATGGGAATAATGTAACTGGTACAGGGGTTGGAAGATCAGACTATATGACAGGCAATGAACATGGGAGTTGTAAGAATGTAACTGGCGATGAGTACATAGGATCTCAACAATATGAGAAATTTTGCGGTTCAAAACCAAAACCAGAAGCTAGAAAAGTAGGTTTAAGCCTTTCTTCAAAGTCAAATTTAATAAGTGGCACTATGACAGGAAGATCAGAAATAGTAACTGGAGATGAACCAGGTTCATGCAAAGTGTTAACAGGAACACCATACGCAGGCTTAGATCAGATCAATGAAAATTGTAGTGCTGAGATTTCAGAAGATATGAAATCCAGAGCAACAGTTAATTCTGGAAATAATTCAAATGCCAGACTTACAGGACAGCAACCAGGCATTGGCGGAGTAATGACAGGTGCTAAGAAAGGTGCTTGTAAAAATCTAACAGGTACTCCCTATGTTGGTGGAGATCAGCTCTCACAAGCTTGTGATAATACTCCACATGAAGGGGCTTATGCGAATTCGGAAAAGACGTCAGGTAACTCCTGGAAGGAATTCTCTGTTAAATCACCATCAAGAGATAAATATTCTGAAAAAAATACTCAAGGTGTTACAGGTAATGAATATGAAAATGGTTCAAAGGTAACAGGACCTTTTGATATGGCAGTTGATAAGGTCACTGGCACTGAAAAATTTAGATTTGAACCGAATAAAAATATTACTTATAAACAAAAAATGGAAATTGAAGAGGCAGACCGAGCTGCAAAGACACCAGAAAAAAGAGTCGCATCAAGGATTACTGGAGAGGGACAATCAGTTGGAAACGTAACTGGCGATGATTGGGATCGCGGTGATAAGGTAACAGGCACAGAGGGAGCTTCTTCTAGAAAGCGAAATCCATCAAGAGCAGGATTCATGAGCGCAATGCCCCCTATGGAAGTTAAAAGGAATGAAGAAACAGAAAAACCAGATTTCTTGATAACTGGATCAAGTGGAAATACACGTGAAGGACAACTTGTTACCTTTTCAGGTGGTGCAAGAGGTTAAGTAAATAATGCCTTTAAGAGGACTGGCTAAAGCCAAGAACTTCACATTGGGGCCAACCGCTCCAATGAAAACTTTTACTGAAAATATACATATACAAACTAAAGAATCAAATAATATAAGAAATTCTGGAAAGGCTCATAATTTAACCAATAATATTCAAAATGAAAATCTATTTAAGTATGAAAGCAAAATAAAAAGTGATTTTGACGAAATTGTTCCAACTCTCAAGGAAATTGCTCGAATCCAACATCACGAAGATTTTATAAATAAAGCTCAGAAAATATCAAGAAAAAATTTGGGAATAGATTTACCTCTCCATGTATTAGATAAATCTTGGGTTAAACCTCTTGATATGAGAGCTTTATATGCATGGTGTGCTTTCAAACAGCATGACAAACTTAGTGACAATTTTTTTAACAATGATCCACTTGAAGGTGCTGCTGGAAGTAGGGATGCGGAAGATTTTGAAAATTTTCTCTTAGATTGTGGAATACATTTACTTGATATAACTCCTTGTTCAGATGGAAGGTTAGCTCATTCAGTTGCTTATGTAATGAGAATACCTTTTAGTTCAGTAAGAAGAAGATCCCATGCTGGAGCACTGTTTGATATTGAAAATACCGTTAATAGATGGGTAAAAACTGAACATAAAAGATTTAGAGAGAATGTTCCCAATGAAGCTCATAAAGATACCAGATACTTAAAAGTTGTAACTTATCATTTTAGTTCAGTAGATCCTTTACATCAGGGATGCGCAGCTCATGGTAGTAATGACGAGTTAGCTGCAGCAGAGGGTAGAAATAAATTATATGCTTTCAAAGAGGCTGTAGAGAATAGCTTTTGCTGCGGAGCTTCTGTGGATTTAATGTTAATTGGGCTTGATACAGACACTGATTCATTAAAAATACATTTATCAACTTGTGATGGTGGTATAGATTTAGAAAAAACTATTTCTACATTAGAAATTTATAATTCAACAATAAATTTTTCAAAAGAGGATGCGGAAAGAGAAATTTGCCAGACAATTTCTAAGCAATCTTCAAAAGATAAACTCAGTGGACTGGAAAAATTTACATATAAATTAATTGTCAATAATATTTCTCAAATTGATTATGTTAAGAGTTTTCATAATGGTTCTTATGAAGATATTGGACATGCAGAGAGGTTTATTGGAGTAGGTATAGGCTTCAAAGAAGTACATCTAAGAAATTTAACTTATTTTGCTCATTTAGATACAGTTGAAGAAGGGGCTCCAGATTTAGATGTAGGAGTAAAGATTTTTACTGGTTTAAATGTTTCTCAAGATTTACCTATTCCGGTAGTAATAAGATTTGATTACTCTGGCAAAGTACCCGGCGCAAAAGAGAGGGCAATAAATGATTGTGAAAGAGTTAATAATGCGATATCAATTAGATATAAAAATTTAGTTGATCAAGGATTGTTACATACTTGCTCTACTATTAGAGACAGGGACAACATTCATTCCGCCCAAATTATTGGAATGTCTTTAGATAAAAAAACAGAGGAGGCTCACTAATTATGTTAATTTGCAAAGTTGTAAAACCACTTGTTTCTACCAATAGGATTCCTGGTTTTGAACATAAACATCTGCAGGTTGTATTAGATGGTTCTTCTAATAAAGTTGCAGTTGATGCGGTTGGCTGTAAGCCAGGAGATTGGGTTATTTGTGTTGGAAGTTCTGCTGCCAGAGAAGCTGCGGGAAGTAAATCTTATCCAAGCGATTTAACGATTGTTGGAATTATTGATCATTGGGATCCTGACAAGTCATAAAAAAGGGGGATATCAATTGTGGAAATTATGAAGGTATTAGGAAGGATGGTATGCACTCAAAGAGTTGCTGGATTAGGCCATATGAATTTACGAATTTTAGAAAATAATAAAGGAAAGAAATTAGTTGCTGTTGATCCTGTTGGAGCTAGAGAAGGTAACTGGGTTTTTACTTCTAGTGGCTCTGCCGCTAGATTTGCATGCCCTAATCCAGAAGTTCAAACCGATTTAACAATTGGCGGTATTATTGATTATTGGGAGAGTGACTAAAAATCTTAACTTCAAAATTTATTGAAAAACTTTGTTGGAGTTATAGTGTAATTAGTCTTGAATAAAGAATGTAATGTGGAAAGAAAGAGAATCGCCTTTGAGGATTGAAAAAAGATTTGAATTTGATCAATACTCAAAAATTAGTAAATTCATGGGAGAAATTGAGAAATTATGTAAAGAAAGGGATATCTATCCAAATATAAGCTTCGGTAAAAATTTTGTGAGTCTTTCAATTTTTTTAGACAATAAAGAAATATCAGACAAAGAAAAAGACTTCTCAATGGATATCGATAAGTTTTATTTAGAAGATTAGTTTTTTTTAATAATTATTTGGCTTTGAAATATCTCTTTTGATTAAAGCCATTAAATATGTTGGTGCTTTATATCTACCAGGTAGACATCTGTTTAAAGTTTCAAGATGACTCCAACACACTGTCTTTTCTATATCTTTAACTGAGTTTCCTTTTAAAATTAATAGTCTAAGAGCTTTGCAAAATAAAGGATAACCTGCTTCTAGTTCATCTATATTAAGCTTTGCTGCTGACATAGATCAAAGTTGAATTATCAACTAATAATCTATACAACTATGGTGCACAATTGGTTCATATTTCAAATTTCTAAATAATTAGAAATTAATCTAGAAATGCGACGCAATCTATTTCAACTAAAACTCCTTTTGGTAGAGATGAAACTTCTACACAGGCCCTTGCTGGAGGATTCTCAACATTAAAAAAATCACTATATATCTTATTGACAATTTGAAAATTACTTAAGTCCGTTAAGTAAATAGTTGTTTTTATTACATCCTCTATTTTTGCACCTCCAGCCTTAAGAACTTCTGCGAGATTTTTTAAAACTTGAATAGTTTCCTTCTCTATATCACCTAAATATGTTATTTCATTTAAAGCTGGGTCTATAGCAATTTGACCAGAACAATAGATAAAATCCCCAGCTTTTATTGCTTGATTATAAGGTCCTACTGGATCTGGAGCATTTGATGTTTTAATAACTTGTTTGGGGGACATTTGTTTAATAAGATACCTATCTATTTAAACCCATAAATCTTTATTTGCTCTTAAAAAAGTAAATTCTTCTAAATTTTTGGCTCTTAAGAAAAGGTTTATTTTCATCTCTTCATCAAGTAAAAATGGAATTGTCAATTCATTATGAGATAGTTTTTTTTCAACTTCCATAAGTTTATTTTTTATATCTTGATCTTTTGGCTTGAGATTCAATGCCCACAATATATTTCCCTTTGTATATTCATGTGCACAATATATGAGAGTATTTTTTGGTAGAGATTTGATTCTTTCTAGTGAAGAATACATTTGTTGATAAGTTCCCTCAAAAATTCTTCCACAGCCTCCAGAAAATAATGTGTCACCAATAAAAAGAACAGGATTTTCTCCATTCAAAAAGAAGGCAATATGTGAGCTTGTGTGTCCTAATACTTCAATTATTTTTACATCTTCACCTAAAATACTCAAAGTTTCTCCATCCTCTACAGATACATTTTGAAAAGGTATTCGCTTTTTTTCTTTGGAAGAAGCAATCACTTTTACATTTGGCCATCTTTCAATAAGAGACTTCGTACCTCCAATATGGTCTGAATGATGATGAGTTTGCAAAATAGCTTCTAATTGAAAATTGTTTTCATTTATATATCTAATAACTGGATCGTGAACAGATGGATCTACAACCACAACGGATTTATCTTTTACCAACAACCAAATGACGTTATCACTTAAGACTCTAAGTCCGATTATATTTCGAGCTTTATTAAATTCCATTGTTAATTTAGAATGAAGAACCCCTGGAAGAAATTGATTTATGTTTACTATAGCTTTACCAAAAGGAGCTCTGTTAAAAAATTCAATTTCAACTTTAAAAAGTGTTGGGTTAGATTTCTCAGATGCGTTGGATGAAAATAATAGATCATTAACCTTCGAATCAAATTGCAAACGGGCAAAAGCTTTATTAGTAAGAAATGGAGATGTGCCTGTTTATGTAAGTTATGGTCAGGCTGATTTGGGTATTGTTGGGTATGACGTTTTACGAGAATCTGAATTAAAAGTCGCAAAGTTATTAGATTTAGGATTTGGTGGTTGTCATATGTCGTTGGCGGTTAAGAAAAATAGCAATTATTCAAAACCAACTGATCTCCCAGCGAATTGTAAAGTAGCAAGTAAATTTATTAAAACAGCAAGATCTTATTTTGAAGAATTAAATATTCCTGTAGAAATAGTTCATTTGACGGGATCAGTT
>CABYGI010000012.1 GCA_902518475.1 uncultured Prochlorococcus sp.
AAAAAGAGAGGAGTTTAGGTTGGACCCTCTTTTTTTTCTCTAATTTTTTATGTTTTAAATCTTTTCAGCATTCAAGTAAGCTCTTCATCTACTCCCAACCCTCTTGTGCATTTTGAATAATCCATTGTGCAAGAACCTTATCCTCTCCATCCTTCAATTTATTTTTGTAACCTTTCATAAAACCAATACCGTCATTGGCAATTTTTGCTATTGAAATCTCATCTGCTATTCCTCTTTTTTCAAGGTCGGAAAGTTTTAATGATTTGGATCCTTTAAGAACGACTGATCCACCTCTTACATGGCAGCCTGCGCAAACATTTCTAAAAATTGTTTCTCCATCTCTGATATAAGAAGCCATTAGATATCTATTTTGCAAAGAGGTTTGAAAAATAATTATTAAAGTTATTACAGGAATAACGAATAGAAATTTAAATATTTTCATTTAATTTATTCCACCCACAATCAAGTTAGCAATTAATTCTGTATATCAATCTATCTATTTTAATAACTCTACTGCTACGACAAGATTACCTAATAATCCGTTCAAAATATTTAGTTGTTCTTTACTACCAAAGGCAATTAATACCTGACCTGGCTGAAGTATGAAATTACCTCCAGGATTAGTAAACAACTTTTCATTTTCTTTAATAGCTAATATTTTAGCCCCACTCTTTTTGCCTATTCCAAGTTCAGAAAGTGATCTTTTCTCTGCAGTTTCAAAAAGACTAATATCATTACTTAATTCAAATTCTTCAATTTCACATTCACTTCCTGCTAATAGATCAAGAAAGTCAATAGCAATAGGTCTTAAAGCCATTGATGCCATTGCTCTTCCTGCTGCGATATAAGGGCTTACAACTATACTTGCACCAGCTAATCTCAACTTACTTGCGGCCTCTTCAGTTCCTGCTCTTGCAATTACTCTGATTGAGCTTCTTATACCTTTAGCACTTAAAACAACATATAAATTTGCAGCGTCATTAGGTAGGGTAACAACCAAACTTTTGCATTTTTCTAATCCTGCCAGTTTTAAAGTCTCATCAAGAGTGGCGTCAGCACAAAGTACTTCTAGACCATTTTCTTCAGCAATCTTTTTTCTATCTTCATCGCTCTCAACCACAATAATTGGAATATTTTGAGTTTTTATTTGGTTAGATATTTCCTGACCTACCCTTCCATATCCGCACAAAATTACATGATTTTCCATTTTTCTAAGAATTCTTTTAAAACGTAATTCGTTTACTCTTTGAAAATAGCCGGATTCGAATAATCTAACAGCTTTTTGAAAGGTAAATTGAATAAAGATCAATCCGCCAACGATCACTAAAACAGTTACGATCCTGCCTTCGGGACTTAAAGGTTGAACTTCTCCAAAACCAATAGTGGTTATTGTGATCAGAACCATCCATAAGCAATCACTCCATTCCCATCCCTCTGTTATTCGATAGCCAATTGCACCTAAAAAAAACAGAAAGAATAAAGAATAAATAAGACCAAACCAAGGCCTTAAATAGTCTTTAATAAAATAGAACTCAAATAATCTAAGCTTCATATCCCTTATTATCGTTAACTATTTAAAAATTTTCTATTATGATTCTAAAACTATTTATTTGTTTAAGTGAAATACATATTAAGCAGGATAATAATATTTATTTTCGTAGCTGTATGCATTAAACAAATGGTTTCTGTCTCAGGTCTTATTTAATTCTTTATTAAAAATTAATTCAAGGTTTTACTTGTACTGATTCAATAAGAAAATCAGAAGCTGCTTTTAACCAATCAGCTACTGTAAGACGAAGGTCAGGTTGAGAATATACAAGCGCGATTATAATTCCAACTAAGATTATCTTTACCATGGTATTTCAAATATTCTTATGAATTAAAGCACACCTAATTAGTAAAAAAAACCTTAAATTTATATAGAAATAGAATAACTAAAATTTTTCTAATTGATTAAACAAGTATTCCACTCTTCTAAGATTTACACCTAAATCAGATTGCCCTAATCTTGCGGCAGATCTTATCTGAATAATTCCTTTAGATCTATCTACATAACTTCTTACATCAAGCTTTAAAATTTCAAGGTCATCTGGAAATCTAAAAATCAAGCTTCTACAAACACCTCTCCAATAATTTCTGCCACTTTCAATGACTTCTGTACGAGGTAAACCTTCTGCCAGAGAAACAAGTTGAATAAACTTTTGATCAACATTAATTAGTTTCTTTTCTACTAAGACACTATTTAATGGATTAGTTATTGGAGCAAGACCTTGGATTGAAGAAACCA
Organism: uncultured Prochlorococcus sp.; assembly: GCA_902518475.1. Classification (GTDB taxonomy): domain Bacteria; phylum Cyanobacteriota; class Cyanobacteriia; order PCC-6307; family Cyanobiaceae; genus Prochlorococcus_A. The sequence continues at coordinate 2,288 of CABYGI010000012.1, forward strand.
TATTTTTAATAACGATGTAGATGTTCTAACCGATTTCATATACAAAGTGAGAGAAAAAAGTAAAGAATTTTCCCATAAATTTGATCTCTTTATAAAGATTCCTTATTTTGTGATCAAAATTCTAAAATTTGAGATTTTTTATTATTTTTTTTGATAGAGATGGTTGCCTACTTTGTTTACTACTTAGTTTCCTAACCCATAAAAAAACTCCCACAAACAAAAAAATTTCAACGATAATTCCAAGCTGTATAAGGCTCATTTTTTATCCTCTTTTTTCTTGTTGATGGCCTCTATGTATGGCACAAGAATATTTAATAACCACTTTTTAAATGTACTTAAATGTTTCACAATCTATTTACTTGCCTTTTCTCCATAAACTCCTCCCTTTAATGAGATCCTCTATATTTGGCCAAGCTGCTATTAATTCTTTAATTGCTTTTCTATTAGGAGTATAAAAAACACAAGACAATGCACTTAATACATAAAGTATGAACCACAACTTACTTTCTGAATAAGCTAAAAACAAAGAGAAAAGAAAACTTCCAATAAAGAAAAAGAAAAATGTCCTATTTAGTATCTCTAATGGAGTTCTTTTAAGTCTGTAAAATTTAGTCTTTTTTTTGTCTGGTTGAGTATCTTTCAGAAATTTACTTTCGTATGAATTAATTATTTCTTCTTCTAGAACTTTTTCGTACTCTAAATTATCAATTGGATCGCTACTATCCTTTTTATTTATCATCTGTATATATACAGTACAAATATGTTAACTAATTTAAGGAATTTTAAAAAGTATCAAATTTTATCTTTTAACTGGTGCTATACAAACAGATCATGGTTTTGAAAATACTTCAAAATTGTCTTATTTATAAAAGATAAATTAGTCAAAATATTCTTTTTAATTTTCCCAAATTTTTCAGTCATTTAAAATAATCACTTCTATTAAATTCATAGCATTAATTAAATTTGGAGGCAATATCTAAATCTAGAGTTAAAATGGTTTAAAGATTTTAATAATAATCTATATGCAAAGGTATTTGATTTCCTACGAATTTACAGATGGCGAGGATCAAGAAGAAGGGGCAGAAATGCTAATTAATTGGTACGAATCAGGTGGCCCCCAAAACAGACCTGAAAACTATGAGGTTCATTCTTGGATTTTTATGGTTCAAAATGGGATTGGACATTCTGTAGTAAGTGCAGATTCTCTTGAGACAATTTGGAAGCAATGGCATCCCTGGAGAAGGTTAATGGATATAAGTATTCAGCCATGTATGGATCTTGATGAGACAGTCGGATTATTCAAAAAACAAAAAATGAATACACGGATAGTCTAAAAGCATTTCTAACTTCTGATTATAAATTTCTTTTTAGTAGCACCTTATACTACATAGATATCTCACTGCGTTAAAAAGGATAAGATTAATTTTCCATGATGAATGATTCTTATCACATTTACTTCAAAGGAGAAATTCTTTTCAAGAATTTAAGTAAAGATGAATTTGAATTCGTTTGGGGAAAACTTTATACGTCCTATATAAATGCCCTAAATAATGAGCTAACCTACGAATTAATTAGCGAAAACAATATTATGGAGCCGACCTTTAACCTTGAGCCCTCTTACTAGGTCAAGAATAAAATTCTAGATTATGAATAAAACAAGAAAAGTTGTCTATCTTTTATTTTGAGGTACTCTTTCTCTTCTTTAGTTATATCCAAAGCGATTTTATTTGCCTCAGTTTCGACATTCGAACTATATGTTTCAAAGTTTTCCTCTCTTTTAAATAGGGCAACAATGCCAATATCTGTTATGAACCAAATAAAATGGTCAGTTTCTCCAATTGGCTCATCTTTTAAAGATTCAATAATCAAATCACTGGTTGAATCCATTCAATTAATCTTAGAGGAATCTTAATTGCCCCCATTGCAATACCTAACGGCCTCAGAATTGGTACCACCATCTTCAATAATTTCTGCAACACATTTATTAAAAAGTTTAGATTCCTTTTTTACTGAACAGAATCCAAAAGCGATTGCGGCTAAAGCTATTGCCGATACGAAACTAGAACCAAGTTGTATTAAACCATAGGCAAACATAATATTTTTCTTTCCAGAACATTTTTTTGAATCCTTTTTTTCTTCTGACATTTTTAATAATTAACTTTATTCAATATATTTTATTAATTTTAGGTTTGAGAAATACTTGCATAGAGAAAACCGAATTAAACAAATTTTCCCTATAAGACAAAAATTAAAAATTTCAAGTTTAGATTGATTTTTCTTCACTTTAATTTTCAATTTGATACATGATGAAGAAAAAACTTTTTAAATTTTTTATAAACATGAGCTTCTGGTATAGAAAATTTATCTTTTTTAAAAAGTAATGATCCCACTGTTATAACAAGAGATTATGTTACTTTTTAAACTATATTTTATTTTTTTTGATGAAGTATTAATACTTAAAAATTTTTCCAGAAAAGCTTGTTTTGATAATGCTCCCGAAGAGTTATCCACTTTTTAAGCGTTTTTCAACAGGGTTTTCCACAATGTGTTGATTAAATTTGAATTTCTATGTGCAAAATAAAATATTATCTTCTTTTAAGAAAAAACTATCCACAAATTTTTTTTGGGATCACTATGATTTCTATAATCTTTTAAATAATTTTAAAAACAAATCCCGTGAATCTAAATGAGACAAAAAAGGAATTTAAACGCGAAATCAAGAAGGAGTTGAAAAAATCTAAGCTTAAAGTTCTTACTAATGAAAATGATTTTTTAGTAAAAAATCTCAAAAAGGCTGGATGATTTAGAGCTTAAAAATATTTTTAAACGACAAAATTTTCAAAAATTCCTGGCAAGTCGAATTAATGATTTCTTGAATGATCATCTAAAATATTATATTTGCCAAATATAAAATTTCCATTAAATATACAAATTAATACTCTTTAACCCAAACGTATAAAACAAATCTTAGTTATATTATTGTGATCTCCGTAAGAGATCAGATTAGAAATATAAACGGGAAATTCAGGTTTTAATTCATTAAAAATTCCATTTCCTGTATCTCCATCATATTTTCAATAAAGATGAATATTCAAGAACTTAAAGTCAACTACAAAAAGCTTCTAAACAAAGCTGCCAAGGCAAATGGTCGTAAAGAAACTGTTTCTTACTTAAATCGTGCAGCTAAAATTAAATCAAAAATTCATTCAAACACCAAAGTAAATTGTTTTAGATGTAATGGAGCAGGGTTTCTAAGAATTTCTTTAGATGAGACTAAGACATGTCTATGTTGCTATGGTAAGGGTTTTTTGATTAAAAAAATTCAACAGGTTTAAAAAATTTGATTGTTCATGAAAGATCTCATTCAAGCTCATAAAAAATTAATTAAAACAGTAAAAGAACAAATGGGATTTTCTGATTATGGGATGTACTGGTTGGCTTTCCTGGAAGGGGGTTTAACTATATGGTTACTGGATAGAATATTTTTCCACTGGTTGAAGTTTTAATTTTTATTTATGTCAAAAAATTCTGCGTGTATTAAATAAATTAATTTATCGAAACGATTTAAAAAGTTGTAGCATAGTAAAAAAACCAATATGCAACTACTGGGATTAATTCTTCTTATAGCGAGTAGCTGGTACTTATGGAAATTAACATCAAACTTTCTTGATGAACCAACAAAAAAAGAACTGACTAATAGTCTAAACAACCTCAAAAATAAATTCTCTGAGGGAAACCAAAATTTCTCTAAAGCAAAAATAAGCGAAGCTTGGGAAAAATACAAAGAAGAAGGTGGTGCCTTATCTAGTAAAGAAAAAAGCTAGTGGACTTTTTTATTATTACGAGTCTCACTAAAGATATTTCTAGAATTGATCTAATTGGAATTTTGTTTGGTCATTTAGTTTTTGGCGTTTCATTGACACAGCTTTTAGATTGGACGTGGTTAAAGAACCTTATGAGTGAAGAAGATAAAACAAGGATGCTTAAAAGTTATACATGGAAAGACTTATTAGTAGATGGAGCAATTGTTACGGTGGTTCTAGGAATAATCTTTTTGATAATTAGCATTTTCTTATAAATGAACGTAACTTATATCCTTTTAGTTTTTTTAATGATATCAATTGTGATTTTCACTCAAATAATCAATTCCTCCGATAAATCAAAATAAATGAACGAAGTAACTAGCAACTCATCAACAGGGTGGTACTTAATCGCTTTGGTAAGCACTTTATCTTTTTTAGCTTTAATTTACTTCGGCCAAAAAAGATAGAGCAAATTTTGAAAGACTATTTAAATTCAAAAAAAAGCCCTGCAACTACACGAGATGCAGGACTTGATCATTAATTAATAAATTTATATAAATCTATTGATTATAAAACCTTTTTTTTTAATCAAAGAAAAAGAGACCAATGAATGTGATGAAGATTCTGAATTCACGGCCCCTTTTATAACCGCATTTTTCGGTAGATACGACAATGAATCACCTCCTTTACTAATATTTTCTTAAAAGATAACTAAAAGAATGAAATTAGGAAAGAAATTCATTAAAAATTTAAAAGTTTTTTAACAAATTAAAGATATAAATCTCTTAAAAATAAAAATATAGATATTACCAAGGCAAAACTTCTCCGTTGGCATGCCAAAACGTACCCGAGTTATTTTTATTTAAAGAATCAATACGTTTTAAAAGGCCATTTGCTGATTCTTCAGGACTAATTCCATTTCTCATAAAGCCAGTCATTCTTGTACTCACTAACCCAGGATGCAAAATAGCTACATAAATATCATCTCTTGATAAATCTATAGAAAGTGATTTTGCTGCCATTGACAAGGCTACCTTAGACATCCTGTAACCATAAGAACTTCCAGATGAATTATCTTCAATAGATCCCATTCTACTTGTGATAAAAGCAACTTTAGAAGATCTTTTTAAAAGGTGTTTAAGTGATTGGGTCATACATATTGGGCTCAATGCATTAACTTCAAATTGCCGCAAAATACTTTTTTTATCTAAGTTTTCAAAAGAATTAAATTCATAAATTCCCGCATTATGAATTAAGCAATCTAATTTAACTCCAGATAGTTTTTTACACAAATTTGTTATCGACTCATCAGAAGAAATTTCTATATTCTCTTCAATTCTCACTCCTAAATCTATAAGTTCTTTAGAAGCTTTCCTACACGTTGCAATTACATTATCTCCCCTCTTATGAATTTGCCTACATAGTTCTAATCCAATACCCCTATTAGATCCTGTAATTAGATAAGTAGACATTTTTAAACTAAAAAATAAAAAATTAATCTAAATCTAAATATAAAAGAAAACAAACTAGAAAAAGAAAAAATTTATAAAATTCCTTATTAGATTTTTTAAGGTTATGATGGGTAAGAATTTTAAAAGATTTTATAAAAGAAAGCAAAGATATTTTTATCATCAAAATTTAATCTATGGAAATTTTCAATCAAGAATTTGTACAAGAGATTATTAGGTTAACCTGGAGAAATCCTGCTTTCATGGCTATAGCTATTGCTTTAGTTTGGCTTATCCCACAATTATTTATCAGAAAAATAATGGCAAAAAAATATGAAAGAAGAAAAATAGAAATTCAGAAAAATAAAATTCAGAAGCTTTACCCAACTAATACTCCTAAATAAGATTTTTATTAATAAGAGGATCTAATGAATCAAAAAAAATACTTTTTGTATCTAAGTAAAATATGACGTACAAAATAATTAGAATTGATGGGAAAGAAGACGAATTAACAGCTCAAAGTTTTGATAAGTATTCAGATGCGTACGATTTGTTAGAGGAACTATATGGAGATTTATGTTGTTCAGATGCTGATTATGGAGAAATAACCTATTACGATATTGTGGAAAATAATTTAAAAAATATTAATGGAGAATAAAAAATGGGCTCCCTCCCAAGAAGATAATTTAGGGATAATAACGAGTGTATATGAATTCATTAAAGAAGAACTTTCAGAACTTCAAAAAAAACTGGATGTCCCGATTCATTTATTTATGATTTTATTGGCAAAATTAAGAATGAATGGCATCCTGAATCTTGCCACTCCATAGTTAGAAATAAAAAAAGGAAAAATTAGAAAATATTAAATCTTCAACGCAAATTTATAAAATTTCTCTAATATGATTTGAATTTTAAAAATATTAAATCATGATTATTAGAATACTAGGAATCACACTTATCCTTGGTACCATTGCATATTATGGTTTAGTGTTAACTGGGCAAAGCAACCTTTAGTTTTTAAACTTTTAAAAATTTCTTATGAAATGGCCTCCTACTTTGTGTTGGACAGCACCAAAAACAATTAATGGTAATAGGCATTTTCAAGTTAAAGCTTATGGTGGGAAAAATGAAGATAGATGGGTTGATATTTTTCCTACCAAAAATAAGAAAGATATTAAAAGAATCTCATGGGCAAAACTAAAATCAGAATGGACTACTGGATGGTTAAGGCTCCCAAAAGATAAAGATTAATTTGTCTATGTAAACAAATATTATTAACCAGCAAACTGTAAAAAATAATACCTAACTCAAAAAAAATAACTTCTAAAATTTTTTATATTGCTGTTTAATATGAAGTCAGAACCGAAGAAAAAACTCCCTAATAAAAAAGTTATAAGTTCAGCAAAATTTGAGGCTAAAGAACAATTCACAAAATCTGCATTAGAAAATTTAAAAACAGAAAATGAAAGACTTGTTAATTCACTAAAAAAATCTGGGGAGATTAAAGAATCAAAAAGAAAATAGACTTACAGTATTTAAAAAATTTTATTATTATAGAAATTTACATATTGAGAAATGATTGAAAAAATCTCTCTAGCAAATTCTCATTTACCTCAACTTATTGGGTTTGTTCTAATGTCAATTGGTTACACATTAGGCAATAAATTCTACCTTCCTGAAATCAAACAAAAATAATAATTTCTAGTTATTAAAAATATTTAAATAAATAAGACTGAAAATATATTCACTATAAAAATTTTTCGATATTTAACTGATTTAAAGTAAAAACTTTAAAGCTAATTCTATAATTCAATTTAAAATAGTCAAGGGGTGTTGCTGACACATAAATGTGACAGTAAAGTACCTAAAAATGTGAAATCCAAAGAAAAAGTAAGAATTCATACTAATTATTTTTAAATATGTTACATTCTTTAATAATTCAAGTTGAGGTTTCCTCTGTCAATCAAGCATAAATGAGGAAATGTTTGATGTACACAAATGTCATTTACTCTTTGGCTTACTAATTGATCACACATGAAATCTAAAAATGGATGCACTTACTAGTTTTATAGTCGTTATCGTCGCAATTACAATTCAATTCTCTTTATACGCAATCAAAAGGTTACAGGAACCTTTAGAACCAAATTATTTGATAGATCAAAATTCGAAAAAAAATAAAAACTACATGGGTAAATTTTGGAAAAATGCCGAAATAACAAATGGGAGATTAGCTATGATTGGTTTTCTAGCTTTGATAATAAACTACGGTTTTTTTGGCTGGATAATACCTGGTTTTATTTAAACTATCTATACATTAAGGTCTTAAAGAAAAAAAATAAATCTCTCGTTCAAAACAAACTCTCCTTTTAAAAAAAAAATTTTTATTATAAGTAAAAAAAACAATTGAGTAATTCTGATTTTGATAAAAATGGATTGGATAGCTATGGAATACATTGGCTTCAATATGCTGCTTTTGCTCTCTCTGGTTTTGCTATATTTACAACCTGGGCATTTTTTTATGATGAAAGATTCCACAACTTTGTAATGAATATTTTCAGGGTTATTAACTGCAGTGGATTCAACTGTAATGGAGCATTTTAAAATTCCATGGCTAATCCAGATCAAAAAACAATATTAATTGATAATGCTTTTGAGGAAATAAAAAACATTTGTATAAATCTTCAAAAAGATACTAATGCTTCGAATTCAGAACTTAAAAGTTTACTAAAACAAATTATTAATGAATGGGAAGAAAAAGAAGAACAAAAAACTGGTTTTGGATTCTGGTAAATTTAGCTATTATCTAAGAAGAGACTTAGGCCTCAAATCATATTAATATGAACAGATTTTTTTACTTTTAATATTTATATTTTACATTTATTAGAAAGAAATTAAAAAGGAATGAATCCCAAATAGAAGATTCATTCCAGATTTAGCATTAGTTTTATCTAGATTTAAATTTTATAATTCAACTCCTCTGGTGGACTGTCAATCATTAGATCCCTCCTATTCAACAAGTTAAACCTACGCCTTACTTATTAAGAAAGTAAATCAGTAAAAATGCTGATTTATTTTTTTCTAAAATGTTTGAATTAAAGATGCCAATTCTGGTGCATCTAATAAAAGTGCAAAAAATGTGAGTACAACTAATAAAAATATGGAAAAGTAGAATTGAATCATGCTTCAAAATTACTTAAAAAGAAATTTTTAAATTGTATAAAATAATGCTTTGTTTACATAATTAAATATCTCTACCTAGAGAAGTTTAATTAGAGAATAATTAAGATGCTTCAGGGGAAAATATCGTCCTATTTTTTTGCCAATACTCACAACCTTTAAGTAAATGATCACCCTGTGGTATGAGTTTTTCGTATTTTGGACAGATCAAGATAGTAGCAAAAGTTCCTGTAGTGCTGTAGCGAAAGTGATTGCAAGTAATACAAATCTTTGTTCGTTTTCGTTTTAGGGTAGATTCTTTGAGATATTCCCATTTTGACGGATTTACCTTGAACATGATTACTGGAATTTATTAGTAACAATTTGCCAACCTCCTGAAATTAATTCATTCCATGTTTCTCAAGCACACTCAATAGAATGAAGTCTTGAATTTTTAATTTGGGCTGGTTCACCTAATTCATTTGCATAGAAAAGATGAGTATATACTTGTAAGTTATTAGATACAGATTTCTTATAACTCTCAAAAAAAATCAATAAACCACTTTTTTTGTTAAACAACCAGCCAGTTGGGGGGTCAATAAGTCCGATCATTAGCAACTCCTGAAGTCATGAAGATAATACAGTTGTACTATTTATATAAATGTACTACTCTTAGACGTCAAGTATTTCTCTGGTAATTATTCAAATACTAAAATTAATTTCCAGAATTAATCAGCCTTAAACTTCTTATTTGGTAATAGTGAATACAAGTAACTCCTTGAAAAGGCAAATATCATTTAAAGAGTATCCACAAAAGAATGCAATGTATCGAAATCCTTTCTATTTAGGATGGAATAAAGGTTGGTCTTTTCTATTTTTTTTAGAAGGTGGCATTGCGAAAATTGAAGCAAAAGGTTTTGGTATATCCATTACCACAAAAGTTGAGAAAGGAGAATCACCTCTAGAATCTGCAGATAGATTAGTCTCAAAAGAGCAAAGGATTAGAAAATCAAGATATTATTCTTGGGTTAAATCTATTAATGAAAAAACAATAAATTAAGCAATCTTTCAATTACTAACATAATTTATTGACAATCTATTTAAAATAGAAATAAGTAATTTATTTTTCGTGTCCAATAAATTTTATGAATGGTGGAAAAACCATAGAAAAATTGCAACCTATGGAGCTTTTATCATTTTGTTTGGTTTTTATTTATCTCCTATTGTCAAAGAAGCAAAATACAAAAACCAATGTACTAAGTACTCTATTAAAGGAGCATTAACTAAATTTAATATGGATAACATCGGAGAAACTTTATTAGAGGAAACAGGTTTGAACATTGAAGAACTAGCAAAGATTGAAGGATATAAGAATTGCACTAATTAAAAAGTTTGAAAAAAATTTCGCTGAGCTTCTAAATGATTAAGGGTATATTTAAGCTTATTTTGTTGATATTATTATTTGGATTTTTATCAATAAGTCCAAAGACAAGATACATGGTTGGCATATCTCTAAAACAAATTTCTTCATTCCTTGTATGGACTGTTAAATATGAAGATAGAGAAAAATGGATCATAGATAAACCAAGTTGGATTCATAGGCAAAAACTTAAACCATCGTATTAAATGAAGACTTATTTAGAAGAACGAATTGAATGGTATGACAATAATTATAGAAATGGTAATGCTTTAATCTCTGATAAGCAGTTCGACCAGCTTGAAAAAAATTTATTAAGAACAAACCCTAATTGTGATTACTTTAAAAAGAAAAATAAACTAGTTTTACCTTCATTAGAAAAGGATTCAATAGATGAATTTTTGAAAGGATTATTAGCTGATACCAGATTATTAATTGAACCGAAAATTGATGGTTGTGCTATTGCTTTGCAATATAATGATGGAACTTTGGAAAAAGCAATTTCAAGAAAAGGGACAGATGTTACTAGTAAACTTATTAAAGTCCCAGACATTCCCAATAATCTCCCTTTACGAGGAGTTCTTCAAGTTAGAGGTGAATTATATGCACCCAACCAAAGTCCGAATATCTCCCAGAGAATCGCTTCTGGATTTTTAAGAGCTAAAGAAGGATTTTCTGAAAGTCTTAGCTTCTGCGCATTTCAAATACTTAATTCAACACTTAACCAATATGAGTCCAAAAAGAGTCTTTCTAAGCTAGGTTTCAAGATCCCTCAACATATTTCATGCAACTTTACGAGCCAAGTTAAAGTATTTAGAAAACGATGGCTAGAAGGGAAGCTTTTTAGTAAATACCCAACAGATGGAATAGTAGTAAAGATAAATTCTAGAAAATTACAATTGATTAGAGAAAAATCTAATTTAGATTATCCTTATTGGCAAGTTGCAATAAAAAGTTAATGGAATTAATACACCAGATTTTTCCTACTTGGCATATTTATTTGGATATGTTTTTGGTTGGCTTTGCAACTTATGGTTATCTAAGAATTAAGAAAAAAATAAAAACCAAATAAATAATTCATAAATAAAGTTATTAAATTATCCCTGGTCCTTAAGCATGGATTTAAGTTGTTCGCTGTCTAATTGTTCAAGATAATTTCTCATCGCCAACCAAGATCTTCTGCTTTCTAACTTTCCACTTTGCTTAAATAAATTTGCAGAAACTTGATCTATCAATTCTTTATGAGTCATATTTACATTCTTCATCAAGTTCAATGACAACACCATTAAAAAATTCTGCTAATAATTTTGATGGGTCTTTAATAGATATCTTTCTATCTGCTTTTGATAGTTTCTTTTTGATTGGATTTAAGTTAGTCATACTGATTCAGGTAATTCAAGTTCTTCAAAAGTCCAACCTTCTAATTGTAGGTCATGCCATTTATCCCAAGCATTATCCAAATACATTTGAGTTGATGATTTAATTGCCATTGGCTCACCAAGATCATTTGCATAATATGTATGAGCAAAAATTCTCATACTATTTCTTGGAGATTTTTTATTCCTTGTAAATAAAATTAGTCTGCTGCGGTCTGGGCTAAGCAACCAACCACTTGGGGACTCATTACGATAACCGTAAGAAAAATTAGTCCAAACATTAGCTCCTCCTAAAGTCATTAATTAGTAATACATGTGTACTACTAATATAAATACATTAGAAATGGATCGTCAAGTATTTTGGCAAATAAATTATTTACAGTAATAGAGGATAAAAACAGATCAGTTATTCCAAAAAAAATAAAATACCCACCAAAAGCCTGTGTTAGCAAGCATTTTGATAGGTAACACCGGACCCCCGTCAGTTCTCTGCTGCATCGACCTGGAAATGCCAGAAGAGGATTCAAAGTGGGCTTTCGTTTCCGATTACAAGATCGGTTTACTACCGCGTCACGACAGTCTCCTCATGTCGAAAGAGAGTCAGATCAGAGCACATAAAGAAGAACTTAACCAAAGATCCAGTAATCTAACTCTAACTAATTTTTTTATGCATTTGGAGATGGCCAAATGTCTCTTACTATTGATAATAAAATTTGAGCTTCATCATATCTTTCTGAATGCGATTTACCATTTAATAAAAATGTGATGTGAGCCATTTTTCTTCCCAGAATTTCGCGAGATTTACCATAACAATGAATATTAGAACCCTCAATTTCAGATAACATTTTAATTCTGGTTTCCATTGAGATTGGAAAATTCTTTTTTAACCCCAGTAGATTTATCATAATTGCACCTTCACAGTTCATTTTAATTTCAGGTGGCATTATCCCAGAAGAAATGCAAACATATTGATCAAACTGACTTGAAGTGCAAGCTTCAATAGAGAAATGAGCTGAGTTATGTGTTCTAGGAGCTATTTCATTAATTAAAAGACCATTATCTCCATAGAAGAATTCAATAGCTAAAACTCCAACGTAATTAAGTTCATTGACTATTGAAGAGAAAATATTTATTGCAAATAAGCTCAAATCATATTCATTTTTTCCAGGTGCAAGAACCCAATCACAAACATGGTTTGATTGGAAAGTCTCAACTATTGGAAAGAATCTTATCTTACCGGTCCTATCTCTCGAACCAACAAGAGCCAGTTCTTTTTCATACTCTATCCATTCTTCTATTAACCATTCATCAGAATTATTCTCTGTTAAAAAAGAATCTAAATCTTCTTTTGTCTTTATTTTTCTGTTCCCTTTGCCGTCATATCCACCTTTATTTGATTTTGCCATTAGAGGAAAAGTCCAATTATTGATTTCCTCATCCGAGAGATTTTTAAAATCTTCAATACTTATCCATTTTGCAGAGGGAATATTCATTCTATCTATTAATTTTTTTTGAGAAAACCTATCTACCAATGGCTTAATTGCATTAAGGCTTGGAACAAAAATATCTTGATTGCCAATTAAATTTAATTTATCAATTTTTATCCATTCATTTTCAAAAATTATTTTTTCACACTCATTAATTAATGATTTATTACCTCTTATCTTTAAAGGATCAGCTTCTATGACATGATCTGCTTTTGAACCAGCAGGATCATCACAAGATTTTGTTTGCACACATACTTCTAGATCTCTTTTTTTTGCTGCCTCGGTTAACATCAAAGCCAGTTGACCGCCTCCAATTATTCCTAGGGAATAATTTTTCTTAATATCGTTTATATTTTTTTTTAAACTCATAGCATGATTTTATTACCATTTCTAATTCTTAACAACTGAATTTTTAAGGATCTAGAGCTTAGATTTTGCTAATATATAAAGTATTTAATACCAAATATTTATAAATTTTAACTAGGTAATCAATTGTGAATAAGAGAAAAATATTAGTCCCATTAGGTGATAAGTCATACGAAGTAACTCTAGCAGCGGGGATACTGAATAATATCAGCGAAGAACTTTTAAAAATTGGAATAACAAAGAATAGAAAAATACTTGTGATTTCAAATGAAGAAATATCAAATTTGTATGGAGAAAAATTTTTAAATAATTTAAAAGATAATAAATTTCAGGCCAAAATGTTCCTTATCAAGGCTGGAGAATCATATAAAAACTTAAAAACCTTAAGTGAAATATATGATGTAGCATTTGAATTTGGCTTAGATAGAAATTCAATAATTATTGCCCTTGGAGGAGGAATTGTTGGAGATGTTAGTGGTTTTGCTGCTGCGACATGGCTGAGAGGTATCGAATATATTCAAATTCCAACAACATTATTATCAATGGTTGATTCGTCTGTGGGAGGAAAAACAGGAGTAAATCATCCAAAAGGTAAGAATTTAATTGGAGCTTTCAATCAACCTAAAGCAGTTTTTATTGATCCAGAAACTTTAAAAAGTTTGCCCAAAAGAGAATTTAGTGCAGGCATGGCCGAAGTAATAAAATACGGAGTAATAAGAGATAAAGAACTTTTCGAATACTTAGAAATTGAAAAAAACAAGAATGAGCTTGTAAATCTCAAGAATGAATATCTAATTAAAATAATTGATAGTTCAATAAAAACAAAGTCACATATTGTTTCGCAAGACGAACATGAAAATGGTGTTAGAGCAATATTGAATTATGGTCATTCTTTTGGTCACGTTATCGAAAATTTATGTGGATACGGCAAATTTCTTCATGGTGAGGCAATATCAATTGGTATGAATATTGCGGGGAAAATAGCTATTGACAAAGGGTTATGGTCTAAAGAGGAATTAGAGAGACAGCAAATTCTATTAGAGAGTTACGATCTTCCTACTGAAATCCCCAAAATAAATAAAGAAGAGGTCCTAACAATACTTATGGGCGACAAGAAAGTTCGTGATGGCAAAATGAGATTCATATTACCGAAAGAAATTGGTGCTGTTGATATATATGATGACGTAGAAGATTCATTATTTTTAAAGTTTTTTTCTTAACGCAAACAGGTTGAATTTATATTTATTTTCTTCTCATTAAACTTTTTTAAGACAAACCACTTAAAATCACCTAAACAAACAGGATCAACGAGTCTAAGTAATGCCTCTCTTCTTAAAAGGGCATTGGATAAATCCTCCTTAAATTCTTTCTGTATCCCATAAAGTCTCTCTGCCAATCCAAGTGCCAACAAAGCCTCTCCTTGTTTAGTTATTCCAACAGTATCAAATCCAAGAGTCTCAGCATCATTAATTAAAGTTTCTATGCACACATGAGATGTTAAATCGCAATTTCCAGGAGAATCTAGGGCATTATTCGTCATTTTTTGATTTTCATAAGAAACTATAGTCCCATCAGAATTCTTAGAGGTGTAGTATTTTTTAGCTTCTTTAGCGTAATCAATAATCAATAAAATACCATAATTAATTTTTTGATAAATAGCTTTTAACCATTTTGAGTTATCTATATGCCATTCTGTAGTCCATCCCTCAAGAGCATCTTCAGGCGGAATAATGATTCCCAACTCACTTTTAGCAAGTTCAATACTTTTTCTTAATTCACTTGTAATTGGCATTTCATCAAAATATAATTTATGAGATTTTTTATCTATAGAAACTGCTTGTCGAAGTATTTTTCCTTTTGAGAAGGTTATTCTCTCTACTGGCAAAGCATCCAAAACCTCATTTGCAAGCACTATTCCATTTATATTATTTTCCTCTACTTCATCCAAACCTTTCCATAAAATATCAATGCCTAAGTTTAAAAATTCTTCCAATTTATTTTTTTGTTTTTCTACCATCCCTTCATTAGGTTCAATAATTACAAAAGAAACTCCTTCCAAAAAATTCTTGTTATTTTCTAAAAAATATTTAATTAATCCACTCATAAAGCTTCCATCTCCCGCTCCAAATTCAATTACAGCTAATTTTTGATTAGATAAAAAACTATTTTTGAACTGAATCAACCAATCTTCTATTTGTTTACCAACCAAAAAAGCAAAATCATCAGATAAAGAGGGTGATGTAACAAAATCTCCTCGAACGCCTAACTCAGCTTTACCGCTGCCGTAATAACCATTAATAGGATCATTTAATACTAAATTCATAAAGTCATAAAAACTTATAGTCCCACCCATTTTTATTATTTTTTTTACTAACCAATCTGGATTATTCGCGGGTAAGCTGTTCATCGGCGAAAATATAAAAAGACAGAACTTATTTATGCCTTCAAAGATTAACTATTTATTAGGAATATTTCTATCTATATTAGTTTTAATTTCACATAAACCCGTTTTCGCTATAAATAATCCAAATCTCTTACCAGAAGAAAAAACACCAGTAATTGATTTAGCTAAAACATTAAGCCCTAATCAGAAAAGATCATTGGAAGAAAAGCTCAACAATCTAGAAATTGAAAGTGGGTGGAAAATTAAATATTTATCTCAGTTTGAAAGTTCGCCTGGTAGCGCAATAAAGGACTATTGGGATTTAGATGAGACGAGTTTATTGATAGTTGCGGATCCTAGAGGGGGAAATTTGCTGAACTTTAACGTCGGAGAGGCTTATTTTAATTTTATGCCAAGGTTATTTTGGGTTGAACTTCAAACAAGATTTGGGAACCAATACTATGTTAAAGATCATGGCGAGGATGGTGCAGTATTAGATGCAATTGATTCAGTAAAGATTTGCCTCGAAAGAGGAGGATGCCAAGTTGTCCCTGGCCTACCCAAAGAGCAATATATTTGGACCTTATGTACATCTATTCTTGGAGGTTTAGTAGCAGGTTTTGCATCTGCTCCAAGAAAAGAAGGTCAAGTCATATCAATTGGATTTTTAGCACTTCTTTCTCCCTTATGGGGAATGTTATTTGGAATTTTTGGTTTAGCACCTATAATATCCAGAACAAATGATTTATTACCTTTATTTAAAAATGGTTTAGCTTTTACAGCAGCAGGAATTGCAGGTTATATCTTATCTCAAACATTATTTGCAAGATATGAAAAGACCAATAATACTTAAAATATGATAAGATATTTAATCCTAAAAAAATTTATCTTCTTCACGAATTTCACCATACTCTGAATACCATCGATGAGAAACATGACTTAATCCTTTTTTTTCAAACTCAATCCAAGAAAAGTTAATTAGTAATTTCCCATCTACATCAGTTTTATATCTTGGCACCACAGCAGTGTTGAAATAAATAGTTCCTTTGCTATCAATTTTAAACATTTCTCTTAAACCAAGATTTCTTTTAAGCCGGTTGTGCATATGACCAAAAATTACAAGATCAACTTTTCTTTTCTTTTGTATTTGAGAAATAGCTACAGACAAATCTCTATCTCCCCAATCTAATGAGGGTAATTTCCAGTCTTTTCCACAAATGCTTTTAGGTTCTGAACCTAAACCCGAGGGACCAGCATGAGACATAATTATTAAAGGTATATTCTCTACAGTCTTTTCTGAACATTTGATAATTTTATTTATTGAATCTTCTTCGGTGATAGGTCCATAAACACCTTTAACTTCTTTCGAAAGATAATAGCCACCGCCAGAACTACATGGTCTAGCAGACAATAAATTTATTTGATTATTAAAAATTTTCAAATCCCATGCACAATATTTTTCACCAAGAACACCTATCTGCTTTGAGAGAGTATCTCCTGTAGAATCTTTCCCTCTATCATGATTTCCTAAAATCACAAAAGTAGGGATTTCGATCTCATTGATTTTTTTAATTATTTTGACACTCCCATCAGAAATATCACCAACAAATAACACAATATTAGGTTTGATAATCGATAAAACTTTCAAGTCCAATTCAGACCATTGACCATGACAGTCACCAACAATAGCAATTTTTAAATTTGTCAGAATTTTTTCTGTTTAAAGGCATATAATCTATTTAGAGATATTCTAAATCCTGACCAGTATAACTTCTACTGCAAAACAGAAATCGGTTCAAAATGAAGAGGATTTGATTTCTGAAATAAAGGAGCGTTGCAAAAAAGCTAATGCAATTATTCTTGCGCACTATTATCAAGCTCCTGAGATTCAGGAAATTGCAGATTTTATTGGCGATTCATTAGATCTATCTAGGAAAGCTGCAAATAATGATGCTGATATAATAATTTTTTGCGGTGTGCACTTTATGGCCGAAACCGCAAAAATACTTAGCCCTAATAAAAAAGTCCTATTACCAGATATTGACGCAGGATGCTCATTAGCAGATGATTGTCCCTCGGATAAATTTCAAAAGTTCAGGAAAGAAAATCCAGATCACTATGTTGTAAGTTATATAAATTGTACTGCAGAAGTAAAAGCTCAAAGTGATCTGATATGTACAAGCAGTAATGCAGTCTCATTAATTAAAAAGATACCTCAAGATAAAAAGATAATATTTGCACCAGATCAGAACCTTGGGAGATGGGTACAAAAAAATTCTGGAAGAGATCTTAAATTATGGCCTGGCAGCTGCATTGTTCATGAATCATTTAGTGAAGAAGAACTTCTAAAATTAAAATATCAAAATCCAGGATCAAAAGTAATTGCTCATCCTGAATGTAGTCAAAATTTACTAATTCTCTCAGACTTTATTGGATCAACAAGTAAGCTGCTTGATTTCGTAAGTAAAGATCCATCTAAAACTTACATGGTTTTAACTGAACCTGGAATAATCCACCAAATGAAGAAGAAAGAACCCAACAAAAATTTTATTGAAGTCCCAGATGTAGAAGGTTGTAAATGTAACGAGTGTCCATATATGAAATTAAATACTTTAGAAAAAATTCTAGATTGTTTGAAAAATAATTCCCCATCTATCGAACTAGACCCAGAAATAATAAGAAGAGCCTATGTGCCAATAAAAAGAATGCTGGATATGAGTAATTAATTTAATGAAAATACTTTATCTTCCTTATTATTTTTTAGGAATGCATTAATGTTTGTGCTGTCAGGCTTAAATTCGCTTATCTGATTCTTTCTATTAATTATATTTATTAGCTCTTTTTCACCAGCTTTATATTGTTTATCTTTTCTAGTTCCTATCTCTCTTTGGAGTATAGGGTTTATATTCATTTTTACTTCTATGTCCGGAATAATTCCAGATTTATTTATATCAGTGCCGTTGGGAGTTAGATACTTAGCAACTGTAACAGTTAATCCTGAACCATCAACTAATGTTCTCATAGATTGAACTAGACCTTTACCAAACGTTTTCTTCCCAACTAATTTTCCTCTTTTATTATCTTTTATTGCACCAGAAACTATTTCACTAGCACTAGCAGAACCCTCATTAACAAGGACAACTAAGGGTTTTTTAGTTAGAGCTTGACCGTTTCCTTTTTTTGTATCTTTTAAACCATCTTTACTTACTGTACTTACTATTACTCCTTTGTTAATGAAGTGCCTTGAGATATCAATGCTTGATTCTAATAACCCTCCTGGATTACTTCTCAAGTCAAGAACATATCCTGCGACTTTTTTTGTTTCTAAATCCTTAATAGCATCTCTAGTCTCTTTTGATGCATTTGCATTAAATTGTTTAATTCTTACATAGCCAATTAATAAACCGTTTTTGGTTTGATTGACTTTACTTGATACAGATTTTATTTCAATCTTTTCTCTTGATAAAATCTTAAAAAAGGATTTAGAACCTCTAAGAATTTCAAGCTTAACTTTAGTACCTCTTTTTCCTCTTATTAATTTCACGGCATCCTCAATATTCATGCCTTCAGTAGAAATATTATCTATAGACAATATTTTATCTCTAGCTTTAATTCCAGCATCAAATGCAGGGGTGCCCTCTATAGGAGAAATGATTATTAAATCATCAGATTCTTTATCTTTAACTATTTGGATACCAACTCCAGTTAATTCACCAGAGGTATCTATTCTCATTTGATTAAATTCCTTAGGTTCTAAAAATCTTGTATAAGAATCATCTAAATTAGAAAGCATATCTCTAATCGCATCATATGCTTCATTGCTGTCTGAATATGTTTTTGATAAAACTTCTTTTCTTAGATTAATCCAATTGGACTTTTGAAATTTGCCGCTTGAATCAAGAAAATCTCTATATACAATTTGCCAAACATGATCAATTACTTCTTTATAACTATTATTTAAAACTGTTGCCTCTGCAAAATTATTTAAAAATAGCCCAGAAAAGGATGTCGCAAGCAAAAATATATATTTTTTTTTAAGCAATTTTCTATTCTTCAAATAATTTGATACTTTTTATTATAAAAAGAATTTATTTATAATTCAAAAATTTGACTAATCCTTAAGGATCAATCCACTTCCCATCATCTTTAATAAGTTGGATTAAAGCATTAACCCCCTCATCTTCAGGTACTCTTTTTATCTCTTCTTTCCTTCTATATAAGGCAATAGTTCCTTTACCTTTCCCAACATAACCATAATCAGCATCAGCCATTTCTCCTGGCCCATTAACAATACATCCCATTATTGCTATATCTAGACCCGTTAAATGTGAGGTGGCGTTCCTAACTTTATCTACAACTTCTTCTAGATTGAAAAGTGTTCTACCACAACTAGGGCAACTGATGTATTCAACCATTGTTTTTCTTAATCCTAGAGATTGCAAAATTGAATAGCACACTGGTATTTCCTTTTCTGGAGCTTCTGTTAAGGAAACCCTGATGGTATCTCCTAATCCTTCTGCTAGGAGCGTTCCAATTCCAGCAGTACTTTTAATCCTTCCATAATCACCATCACCAGCTTCGGTCACTCCTAAATGTAAGGGATAGTTATATCCTTCTGAGTCCAGCCTATCTGCAATCATTCTGTAAGCTGCCATCATGACCGGAGCCCTAGAAGCTTTCATAGAAATAATTATGTTATGAAAATCAAGCTCGTCACAAATTTTGACGAACTCCATCGCAGATTCTGTCATTCCTAATGGCGTATCTCCATAAGTAAAAAGCATCCTCTCAGATAAAGACCCATGATTAACTCCAATCCTTAGAGCTTTGTTTTCAGCCTTTAAAACTTCAACTAAAGGGGTAAATCTTTTAAGTATAGTTTGCTTAATAGTTTCAAATTCCTCATCTGTATATTCAGTTCTTGTAGGGTCTGATTTTTCAAAAACAAATAATCCAGGATTAATTCTTACTTTATCAACATGTTTTGCAACTTCCATTGCAATTTTCATACCATTATGGTGAACATCAGCCACCAAGGGGGTATTGATATTATTTTTAAGTAATTTTGCCTTTATATCTCCTACTGCTTTGGCATGTGCTAACGAAGGGACAGTTAACCTTACTATTTCGCAACCCACATCATGAAGTCTTTTGATAGCTAAGTAAGCATTTTCGACATCCATCGTATCTTCATTTATCATCGATTGAACTCTTACTGGATAATCACTTCCAATAGCTACATCACCCACCATTACTGTTCTAGTTATCCTTCTCTCAATATGAGTTGAATATCTTTTGGAGAGACTATTAACCTCTTTTGATTGAGTTAATGACATTAAAATTCTTGATATTCAAAAAGGATTTCACTAAATTATACGGCATATAGTTTACCACTTACATTCTCTAGGTCTTTCAAAGTTAGATGGTAAGGTTTATTGATTTCTTTTGAAGGAAATCTCAACAAATAAGATGGATGAAAAATTACCATAATTTCTCTCCCATCTTTTTTAATCCATTGACCTCTTAAATTACTTATAGGATCTTTAACTTCTAAAATAGCTCTCATAGCAGTTGAACCAGTAAGTAATATAAATTTTGGATCAACTAGCTTTATTTGCTGTAATAACCAAGGTTTATGAATATTAATTTCTCTAGCAGTGGGTTTTCTATTATTTGGTGGACGACATTTAATTACATTACAAAAATAAACATCCTTCTTATAGTCAATCCCAGCTTGTATTAATAATTCGTTTAATAGCTTACCAGATTTACCTACATAAGGTTTTCCTTCTAAATCTTCCTGTGCTCCAGGTGCCTCACCAATTATTAACAAATCTGCAAATACACTTCCTCTCCCAATTACTAACCTTTTCACCGAAAATAAAACTTTAAATATTTTTATCTTAAGAACTCAAAACATGAAAATAAAATAGATTAAGAAAATGAACTAAATTAAACCATAGTGTGATAGTTTTATTTATTCTTAATTTATGCATTTCTCATTATTAAAAGTCATATTTGAAAAGTCATAAGTCAATGAGTCAAGTTAATTTATCTGATCGGGCACTTTCAATTGAGCCTTCTCTTACATTGCAGATAAGTGCTAAAGCAAATCAATTATCTGCAGAAGGAGTAGATATTTGCAATTTAAGTGCCGGAGAACCTGATTTTGATGCCCCAAAAGAAGTAATAGAGGCTACAAGTAGAGCTATATTTGATGGATTCACAAAGTACGGGCCTGCAGCGGGGAATTTAGATCTCCGAAAAGCAATTGCAAATAAACTTCAAATTCAAAACGATTTAAATTATGAATTTGAAAATGTAATGGTCACAAATGGTGCTAAGCAAGCAATATATAATCTTTTCCAAGTCTTGTTAAATACTGGAGACGAAGTTATTATTCCTTCTCCATATTGGTTAAGTTATCCCCAGATGGTTAGATTGGCGGGTGGAAAGCCAATTTTTACAAATTCTTCTGCAGAAGATGGATTCAAAATAAATATGGAAGATTTGAAGTCTAAAATCTCTTCAAAAACTAAATTTATAATTATCAATTCTCCCAATAACCCTACTGGAAGAGTTATGTCAAAGGCAGAATTATTACAAATTGCCGATTTAGCCAGAGAAAATCCAAATATCAATATTCTATCTGATGAGATTTACGAACTAATCATTAAAAAAGAATTTAAACACTACAGTTTATCTTCACTAGCGAATGACTTAAAAGATAGGATTTTTATAATAAATGGATTTGCGAAAGGTTGGGCTATGACTGGCTGGAGGATAGGTTATTTAGTAGGTCCCAAAGATGTAGTCAAAGCATCCTCAGCATTACAAAGCCAAAGTACAAGTAATGTTTGCTCTTTTGTTCAAAAAGGTGCTTTAGAGGCTTTAAAAATTAATAATGAATTTTTCTCTACGATAAACAGTCATTATGATAAAAGAAGAAGTCTTGTCTATGAGGGCCTTAAGAATATAAATGGTATTTATATTGAAGAACCTAATGGAGCATTTTATGCATTTCCAAAATTACCTAACTCTTCAATTACTTCCGCTGATTTCTGCAACAAAGCTCTTCAAGATTATGGATTAGTTATCGTACCTGGAAAAGCTTTTGGGGCTGATCAATGCATCAGGATATCCTGTGCAGCTTCAGAAGTTAAAATCAAAGATGGACTAAAAAGGATTGAAAAAGCAATCTCAGCATATTATAAATTTTAAAGTCAATTATGTTGAATTTAAAAAATTTCCTACTCAGTTCATCTCTATTATTTTCTCTTTTTTCATCACCTGTATTTTCAAATCCCAAAGTTTTAAAAGTTGGAGCAATACCTGATCAAAACCAAGATGTTTTGGACAAAAGGTTTAATTTATTTTCAAAAGAATTATCCAAACAACTTGATGTAGAAGTAAGATACATTCCCGTTATTAATTATGTTGCAGCAGTAACTGGATTTAGGACTAAAGATTTAGATTTAGTTTGGTTTGGCGGTTTATCGGGAGTTCAAGCAAGACTACAAACTCCTAATTCAATTGTCATAGCTCAAAGAGATATTGATAAGGAATTTAAAAGTGTTTTTATAGTAAACAAAAATCTAGAACTTAACCCAATTTCAAATATTAAAGGACTTAAAGAACTAAAAAATTTAAGATTTACTTTTGGCTCTGAAAACTCAACTTCTGGAAGATTAATGCCAGAATATTTTTTAAATCGAGCAGGGGTGGAAATTAAGCACTTTAAAGGAAAAAAAGCAGGTTTTAGTGGGAGTCATGATGCCACTATAGCTTTAGTAAATAGTGGGGCATTTGATGCTGGAGCTTTAAATAAACAAGTTTGGGAAAACAATCTTAAAAATAATCCCAAAAGAACAAGTAATTTAGAATTATTCTGGATCACGCCAGAATATTTTGACTATCATTGGATTGCTCAAGGGGATCTTGAAAATAGATTCGGGGAAGGGTTTACAAACGAACTTAAATCAGTAATTCTAAATTTAGATATAAAGCAAAAATCACATAAACAGATTTTAGATATGTTCAATGCAAAAAGATTTATAAATGCAGAAGCAAAACAGTATAAAAATATAGAGGAAATCGGGAGGAAATTAAATAAAATTAGATGAATAATACTCTCTTAGAATTAAAAAATATATCTTATAAATACAAAAATAATCTGATTTTAAATAAAATAAATTTAAAAATAAGTCCAGGGGAGAAAATTGCACTTTTAGGTAAAAGCGGTTCAGGAAAAACTACACTTATATCAGTACTTAATGGCACTATCAAGCCAACTCAAGGTGAGGTTAAATTATTCAATAAAAGTTTTGAGGAATTAAATAGAAAGCAGAAAAGTAAGGTAACAACTATTTGGCAAGATTTAAGATTAATAGATGATCTCTCTGCAGAACAAAATGTTAATTGTGGACTACTAGCGGAAAACAATTTTTATTTCGCTTTAAAAAATTTGCTAAATATAAGTTCTTTTAAGAAGGCGCATAAATATATGCAATTATGTAGACTTCATAACTCTGTTTACGACAAAAAAATCAGAAAACTATCTGGGGGGCAAAAACAAAGGGTGGCTATAGCTAGATCATTGATTCAAGGATCAAATATATTACTTGCAGATGAGCCTTTTAATAATTTAGATCCTAAATTGATAAAAACAATTAAAAACCTGCTGTTAGAAAATGTAGATAAAAATAATACAAAAAAATCCCCAAAGACGGCATTAGTTGCATTACATAGATTAGATTTGCTGAACGATTTCGATAAAGTTATTGGGATAAGGGATGGTAAAATTTTTTTCAATATAAAAAGAAATAACTTAAAGAAGATTCATTTAGAGAAAATATATTAATTAGTTGAACAAATTAAAATTAAACTATACCTCATTATCTTTTCTTCCAATTTTGGTATGCATACCTCTAGGGTATCAATTAATAAATAATATTCATTTTGGAGGCTTTAAATTATTCCAGGAATTCTTAATTTCTGCATTTAATCCCAAGATCGATAATGAAATTATTATTACCGTAATTAAGCGATTAAATGAAACTATTTTAATTGGTTTTTTTAGTTGGTTAGTAAGTATTATTTTTGGAGCAATTTTTGGAATAATTTCCTCAAATATTTTTTATAAAATCTTTAATATTCCAAATTTTTTACACCACATAATAAGGTTTTTTCTAACAATAATCAGATCTATACACGAAGTGGTTTGGGGAATAATATTAATGCAAATATATGGAATAAATTTTTCGATAGGAATAATAGCTATATGTATACCTTATATTGCTGTAAATTCAAAAGTTTTTGCTGAGCAATTAGAAACTATTGACTACAAAAGTTTTGAATCTATAAATCAAATAAATGCACCTAAATTTTCTTCTTTACTAACTTTAATATGGAATCCAATATTAAATACATTTAAAAACTTTGGTTTATATCGATTAGAGTGTTCAATAAGAAGTACGGTGATTTTAGGACTTTTTGGGATTGGAGGAATAGGTACCAGTATTTTTTTATCTTTCCGAACTATGAATTTTAGAGAGTTATGGACTTATTTATGGTCCTTAGCAATTTTGATAATTCTTTCTGGATTAATATTCAAAAAAATAAAATTTAATACTACAAATAAAATCCTATCTATTTTTTTTATTACAGTTTTTGTCATAACAATTTTATTTTCTTTTTCATATTTTCTTTATTTTATTTTTAATAATAATTTTGAAAATTTTAATTCCGTTAGTTCTCTATTTAAATCAAGCTCAGATTTAGGATTATTTTATTTCTTAAAACTTATATTAGAAACAATAATTTTAAGTCTTTTATCAACAGGAATCGCAATTAGTTTACCTCCATTAGTAATAGGAATTTTTAACAACAATAGTTCTAAAATTTTTATAAAAATTTTTGCATTTTTATTACGTTTAATACCTACACCTGTAATACTTCTAACTCTATTAACTTTTAATAATCCTTCTTTATCTTTAGCAGCTTTAACATTAGGTCTCCACAACGCTGGTATTACTAGCAAATTACTTTTTACAAATCTAGATAGCCAAGACAAGAGAAATTATATTGCAATGAAATCTCTAGGAATCTCAAAAAAGACTAGTTGGCTTTTAGGTTTATTTTCTCAACAAGCAAAAAGTTACTTAGCATATTGCGCTTATAGATCTGACATCATTATTAGAGAAACTGCAATTGTTGGGGTTATTGGAAGTGTTGGTCTAGGTTGGCAATTGCAAGAATCACTAAGTTCCTTCGCATGGCAAGAAGTCACGATAGTTTTGATAGCTTATAGCTCCATCGCAATAGTTGGCGAATTAATAAATGGTAAAATCAAAAATAGTTTAACTTGATTTGTAAGAATAATTTGTTAAATCAAGTAATTTTTTTTTCAGTTATAGTGATTAGTTTACCAAAACAGCTTGTTGTAATTGGAGATAGCTCAGTTTATGGATGGGGAGATAATGAGGGCGGTGGATGGTGTGAGAGGCTTAGAAAAGATTGGGGCAATAACCAAAATGGGCCAGTTATTTATCAACTCGGCGTTAGGGGAGATGGGATAGAAAAAGTTTCATCTAGATGGGAAAAAGAATGGTCATCTAGAGGAGAGACGAGAAGAAATAAACCTAAAGCAATCCTACTAAATGTAGGTCTTAACGACACTGCAGTAATTGGTCAGATAAATGGAAGACATCAATTAGATATAGATGGATTTGAATATGGATTAGAAAGGCTAATTCATGAAATGAACTCTCAAACAAATGTATTTGTTATTGGTTTGACACCAGTTGACGAAAGCAAAATGCCGTTCGCAGGATGTCTATGGTACTCAAATAATTTTTGTAATTCTTATGAAAGGAGAATGGAGGAAGTATGCCTCAATCAGAATGTCCCATTTCTTCCTACTTTTAGAGAAATGTACTCTGATAAAAGGAGTAAAAATTGGATTACGCATGATGGAATTCATCTAAATTCCGAAGGTCATTTCTGGCTTTTCCAAAGACTTAAAAGCTGGGAGATTCTTACAAAATGGAAGGAATCTTAGGTCTTTCCAAATATTATTAATTTAAAAAATATGAATATAAAATAAGAGCAAAGATAGCAAAAACAGAAGCAATACTTGTCTGAATAGCATTTACCAATTCATTACTTAATTTATATTTTTTTTGAAATTTAGCACCAATAATACTTTCAGAAAGTGTTGCCAAGAATCCAGAAACTAAAACAACTATAAAATGAAATTTTGTAGAAATAATTGATAGACGAAGCATTATAAAAGCCATAAATATTGATCCCAAAACACTAGCTAATGTTCCTTCTATACTTATTCCTCCCTCAGTTCCCCTATCCACCTTTTTAAGTGAAGTAATTAAGTATGTGTCTTTACCAAATCTTTTTCCAATTTCGCTACCAAAAGTATCCGCCAACTTTGCAGCAAAACTTGCAGCAAAGCCTACTTTAAACATCACTACATTGGCAGCATTAAATTTGGTCATAATGGCAAGAAATAATCCTGTAGCTGCTGATCCCCATACATTCTCAGGACCTCTTCTCCCGCCTCTTTTTTCAGCAATTCCTCGTGCTTTTTTAAATTTAAAACCTATTTTGGTAACGAGGGATCCAAATAATAAATAAATTACAACTGACATCCATCCCTGCCAAGACAAACATCCCCACAAAATTGTGCCTAAGATGCCTGCACTTACCCAACCACTTTTCGTCATCAAAGGAATCCTGCAAAATATATAAATCAAAATAAAATTAATGCAAAAACCTATAAAAAATTGATTTTTAATTAAATCCATATTTATCTAATTCTTTAATTTCAAATCAATTCTCCACTGATTTAAGATTGATGATGCGTTAATACTAGCCGTTGAAGTTCTCAAGATAGTGTCGGAAAGCTTAACAAAGGTAATATTATTTTTTTTAAAAAAATCAATTTCTTTAGCGGACCAACCTCCTTCAGGACCAATTACATTCCAAAAAATACCTCCTTTTTTATTTCCAAATTCTTGTTGTTTTCTTAACCATTGATTTAAGTCATATAGTGTTTCTTCTCTAGTTATAGAAATTGAAACTCTTTCTTGATTATCTATACTTTTTAGCCATTCAATAATATCCATTCCACTTAAAATAGATGGTTTCCATAATCTCTCACTTTGCTCAACAGCTTCATTGATAATTAAATTCCATCTCAAAAGTTTTCTAGAAAAATTTAAATTTTTGTTTATCTGTCTTTCTGAAAATAATGGCTGTATATAATCAATTCCTATTTCAGTACACATTTTTAAAATATCCTCAAAACCACTTTTTGGTATAACAACAGCTATTCCTAATAAGTGCATTTCTTTTTCTTGAAATAAGTAAGGTTTTTTTGATTTAATTATTTCTAAGCAATGATTTTTAACTTTTATAGCTTTCCATAATGAACCCTCTCCGTTAGCTATAAATATTTTTTTACCATTTTTTATCCTCATTACTTTATTTAAATAATGAACCTCTTCTTTAGAAAGTTCTAAATTATTGTT
>CABYGI010000013.1 GCA_902518475.1 uncultured Prochlorococcus sp.
TATTAATTTTGGTGATATAGATACTAGTTTCAAAATAAATAGAACACAATTATCTAATTTAAATATTTTCCGAAAAAATGATATAAGAGGTTTTATTACAGCTAAAGGGGAATTAAAAGGAAAAATTACTGATCCTGATATTTCTATAAACTTTAATGTTGATCATCCTCACTTTAAAGGTATCCGCATTAGAGAAACATGGGAGGGAGATATTAAAAATGAAAATAATGAATTTCTGCTAAATATGAAAAATAGATATTCTCCAATTCCTTCATTTCTTTCTATTAAGTTTGATTCCGATTTTAAACTAGATAATGCAAATTTCATAAGAGTTTTTAACTCAAATAAAGGGACTATAGGTATAGTCAACGAGGAAGATAGTTATAACTGGCGAGCGGATAATTTTCCTCTTGATGAACTTGAATTATCTTTAAACAAAAATCAATTCGATAAAATTGATGGAATTATTAATGGTGAGGGATCAATTTCGTCAGATCAGTCATCACTTGTTGGGCGAATTGCTTGGAGTTTAGGTAAATATAGAAATATAAATCTAGCCAATTCATTATTTGATTTCAGCGTCAATAATAATTATTTATATATAGATACTTCATTATATCCAATTGATGGAGGAGTTATTGAAGTCGAATATGATTCAAATAAAAATAATTTTATTAATTCAGAATTCACAAATGTAAGCACTGGTTGGACTATTCTTACCGCTGTTGATATTTTTAACTTTGATAATAAAAAAGTTATTCCCTTAGGTAAATCGAATATTTTGGATGATTTGGAAATAAATAATGAAAATAAATCATTTAAAGAGAGGATCGATTTTATAAATAACTTTATTGAAAATAGCAATGTGCTAGAAGATAAATATAATTTGGAAAAATATTTAAAGAAATTTAGAAGTAGATACAGTGGGAAAATTGCTATTCAGGGAGATAGACTGAACAATTATAAATTGAATGCACAATTAAATGGCTATCTTGATGTCTTTAGAGATGATAATAAAAATAAAGAAGAGGAGTTTTCTATTGATTTGGAAGGGGGCTTATTAAAAGGTGATGGTTCTTTAAAAATTAAAAAACTACCATTAAGTACTGCAAATATTTTTCTAAATAAACCAAGAGATTTTCTTGGAGGGTTAGATATCAATTTATCTTATAACCTTGATACGAAATCTTTCTCTAGTGAAATTTCTTCAAACAATTCATCAATTAAAAATAACGCAATAATATTTGATAAAGGACTAGTTTCATTTGATAATTCTATTTTTGGCATTGATTTTTCCCTTCTAATAAATGATTCTGAAATCCCAATAAATATTGAAGGCTTAATTCCTATAAATAAATCAGATAACTTAGATCTAAGCCACTAGAAAATAAATCCAGTTTTAAATAGTCTTGATTTAACTTCGTATTAAATTTAAATTTCAAAAAACCCTTTTCATCAAAATTTGATTTTACATTTGCAATAATTTGTCTATTTCTTGACTTGTAAATAACATTACCTTTTACTTTTGTTTTTAATCCTGCTTTATTAAACTTCAGATCTGAGTATTTATTTAAGTTAAAATTTAACTCATAATTTGGTTGCGATTTCTTTGTAATTCGAGCATTTTTATAAGATTCTTCCCTTTTAAAAAAATCTCTATCTATATTTATGGCAGCTTCCTTAGGACTTATTTTTACAATCCATTTTTGTTTTAAGAAAGATCTAAAAGGCATAATTCCTACATATACACTTTTAGCTCTGATTTCAGAATTTATATTTTTTTTATCATTAATTTTTGAATTACCCAAAGAAATACCTAGAAACCTAATTCCGACATAATTACCTAAATCAACATTTTTATCTAAAAGATTCTCGATACTGTTTTCTAGTTCTAATTTTCTTGAAATATAAGTTTCTTTTAAAAAATTATTTAATAAAAAAGAGCCTACAAAACCTAAGGGTAAAAGCATCCCTACTAAAAGTATCTTAGTATTTAAATTTAGAGATCTAATTTTTTTCAAGTTAGAGCCCAAAAATAGAGTAGGCTTACAAAATATAAGAAATTAATCAGGTCAAAGCCACTAAATGTATTTTTTTGAACTATTAGAGAACACACCCAAAATTTTTGGATTTTTTGGAATATTTCTTTTCATTTGCACAATAGTAGCTTTTATATTTAATTTTGGTTTTAAATTTCGAATTATTGGAGCAACTATCTTTTCATTATTGCTTTCTTTGAGTAGTTGGGCTTTTATACAAAGTTACTCCGAAAAGGTTTTAATTGAAGGGGCAAAATATGTTCCAATTGTTTATGACAATGGGTTCGATTTGATTATTGCTAAAGCAGAGGATGACTTCCCAGAAGAATCTATCGAACCAACTTTAGAACAATTATCTGAAAACTTAAGGAAAGGCAGCAGATCTGGTGCGAATGTAAAAATAAAAATAAGAAAACTTGAAAAAATTTCAGATGGTGTAAGTAAACCAGTGGTTATAGGAGAAATTCAGAAAAATGTCAAAATGAATTAATCTGTTAAAAAATGGAAAGTAAAACTTTTTTAGATTTTTTGCCAACTAATTTTAGACATGAGAAATCTTTTTTTATTCAAAATAATCTAATGGACTTTGAAAAATTAAGTAATCTTTCGGACTTAGATATAAATGAGATTCAAAGAAATTCTTCACTATGTACATCGAATAATCTAAAGAAAATTAGAGCTATTGCTATTTTTAAAAAAGAAATTGGAATTTCGCCACCGCACGCATATCTACTTTTACATTGTGGTATATCTTCTCTTAAATCATTATCAATATCTACCCCTTACGAATTAGAACGCAAAATTGGTAGATTAGAAAGAATTCTTAGAGTAAAAACTGAGATAGATGTAACTTTTTCTCTCTTAAAAGAATGGATTAAAAAAGCTAGTCAAATCGACAAATCTATTTGAAATCTTGGATAAAAAAAAATTTTTAATGTAGAATTTAGAAAAACTTTGTGATAATGAAACCTTTGTTATTTTTTTTATTTTTGTTTTCCCACTCTTTATACCCTGTTGTAAGTCAGTCTAACTTATTGGAAACTGTAAAAAAGAATCCGAACGAAGCTAGGAATTTATGTAATAAGTTTAGAGAGTTTAATTCAAAAGGCATTTCAGCTAGTTCAGATAAAGCTATAGAGTATGTATCAAATAAAAAAAAGTTAACTCCCGTTAATGCAGAAATCTACTCTATTTACGTTATTGGGCTGCACTGTCCAGATATTATCTAAAGCTTAATGTCTGGTTCAAGATGGTTTGACAAGTCTCTAGTACTTAGAGATGGAGTAAAACTTATATCCAGGATTTGGTTACCTAATAGTAATGGGCCATGGCCTGCATTATTGATGAGACAACCATATGGCAGGGAAATAGCTTCAACTATTACCTATTCTCACCCAGAATGGTGGGCTTCCAAAGGGTATATGGTGATAATTCAAGATGTTAGAGGTATGGGTTCTTCTGAAGGGGTTTTTAATGGTTTTTCTCAAGAAGCTAGCGATACTTCAGAAACACATGAATGGGTAAGGTCTCTAAAAGAATGTAATGGGAAACTTGGCTTATATGGTTTTTCATATCAAGGATTTACTCAACTAACTGGTGAATTAAATTCAAAGCCGCCCGATTGTTTATCTCCAGCAATGACTGGTATGAATATTAAGGATCATTGGTGCTCTGATGGAGGAGCATTTTGGTGGCATAACAATATTGCATGGGGACTTCAAATCACAGCACTAAAAATGAAAAGAGAAAATAAGTTGCTTGAGTGGAAAAAGATAAGATTAGCCTTAGAAAATAAGAGTTATTTAAATGAAGGCCTTGTTATTTTAAAAAAATATGATCCTAACAGCTTTGTTTTGGAATGGCTTAAAAATTTAAATAATGATCTCCCATTTGAAGAATTTAAACCAATTTCAACATGGATTAAACAACCTATGTTAATTATTGGAGGACTTTGGGATCCACATTTAAAAGGTGCCTTTGATCTTTATAAAAAATCTAAAGAGGCTGGTGGAAGCCCAGAGATTATTATTGGTAATGCTACACATCTAACTTGGTGGGAGGGATCACAAGAATCTTTATTAAAATTTTTTGATAAACATTTAAAATCAGATGAAGAATTTTATTCTAATAACTATAAAGGCGAGAAAAAAATATGGAATATTTCATTAAATAAATGGGATGAATTAGATAATAAATTTCAGCCTGAATTTATTTTTGGGCTCAAAAGCGATGGCACAGCAAATGTAGAGATTGAAGATGGAAGTCTGACCATAAATTCAGAGGGATCAGGATGGTTGACAATTGTTAATGACCCTTGGAGACCTACTCCATCTGACGGTGGTCATTTAGGTCCAAATCCAGGAAACTTCAATAGAAGTATTATTGATAAACGCCTGGATGTAGGTGTTTTTCAAACCAATTCTTTTGAAGAAGATCAATATTTAAGAGGAGTTCCCCTATTAGAAATCCAAGTAAAATGTGATCAGCCAAATTTTGATATCTGCCTTGCTTTATCTCAAGTTGAAGAAGGTAATGAAAAGGTGAATCAATTTTCAACCGGATTCTTAAGGGTTCAAAACTCCAAAATAAGTGAAGAATGCACTTATCAAATAACAATGCAACCAACAAATATTTGTTTGATTAAAGATAGCAAGCTTCGCTTATCTATATCTGCAGCAGCATATCCCGCTATTGGGGTTAATTCTGGATTTGGGGAGGGAAATGTTGGATCTTCTTCAGCAAATCATAGAGTTATTACTCTAAGTTTTAGCCTTGATAAAACATTTATGAAAATGACCCCTTTTTTTTATAAATAATTAATTTTTTGGTTAATAATTTGATATTATTAAACGTTAATATCTACCAGTCATGATCGAGACAATTCAAGCAGACTGGATTAAATCAGAAGCTATCAACCTAGAAAATTGTTGCAATGATAATCCATTAAAAATATTAGGTCCTCATTTTTATGAAGAACAATGGGTAATTAGGGTATGGATGCCTGAAGCCGAAGAAGTTAAAATAAATTTTAAAAACGATACTTATAAGGCAGAAAGCATAAACCATAAATGGCTTTTTGAAGCTATTCTGCCTGAAAATCCAAATCATAATTACGAAATAAATATTTTACGAGGAGGGATCACACACACACAATATGACCCTTGGTCATTTAGAGAAGAATGGATGGGAGAAGTTGATAGACATCTTTTTGCAGAAGGTAATCATCATCATATTTGGGAAAAAATGGGAGCACATCTCATTGAAGAAAATAATCAAAAAGGAGTCATGTTTTGCATTTGGGCTCCAAATGCAAAATCAATCTCGATAATTGGGGATATAAATTCATGGGATGGGAGACATCATCCAATGCAAAAAAGATTAGGGGGAATTTGGGAACTATTCATGCCTACAATGCAAGAGGGCGATAAATATAAATACGAAATAAGAACACAACAAGGTCATATTTATGAGAAAGCTGATCCATATGGTTTCCTTCATGAAATCAGACCTCAAAATGGTTCAATAGTTTCAAAATTGAAAAACTTTAATTGGAATGATAGTTCTTGGATTTCAAATAGAGATTCTTCTAGTCAAATTAACAAGCCAATTTCAGTTTATGAAATGCATTTAGGAAGTTGGCTCCATGAATCAACAGATAATAAATATTTGGAGGATAATGGTGAACCAAGAGACCCAGTGCCTGCAGCCGATTTAAAACCTGGAACAAGATTATTAACTTATCCAGAATTAACCAAGAAACTCATCCCTTACGTAAAAGAGAGAGGATTCACTCATATTGAATTAATGCCAATATCTGAACATCCTTTCGATGGTTCATGGGGATACCAAGTTACAGGCTGGTATGCACCAACAAGCAGATTTGGCACCCCAAATGAATTTAGAGAGTTTGTAAATAAATGTCATGAAGAGGGCATAGGGGTTATTCTTGATTGGGTGCCTGGTCATTTTCCAAAAGATAAGCATGGTTTAGCATTTTTTGATGGTTGTCATCTTTATGAACATGGAGATTCACGCATAGGTGAACACAAAGAATGGGGAACCTTAATATTTAATTACAGCAGAAACGAAGTAAGAAATTTCTTAGTAGCCAACCTCGTTTATTGGTTTGAAGAGTTTCATATTGATGGCATAAGAGTAGATGCTGTAGCTTCAATGCTTTACAGGGATTATCTACGTCCAGATGGAGAATGGATTCCGAATGAAAATGGTGGTAATGAAAATATAGAAGCCGTTAAATTTCTTCAACAGGCTAATCATGTACTATTCCAACATTTCCCAGGTGCACTTTCTATCGCGGAAGAATCAACAACCTGGCCAATGGTAACCAAACCAACTGACATGGGAGGGTTAGGGTTTAATTTGAAATGGAATATGGGATGGATGCACGATATGCTTGATTATTTTGAAATAGATCCTTGGTTTAGACAATTCCATCAAAATAGTGTAACTTTCTCAATTACATATAACTATACAGAGAACTTTATGCTTGCACTTAGTCATGATGAGGTTGTCCATGGGAAAAGTCATCTTTTGCATAAAATGCCTGGCGATGACTGGAAGAAATATGCAAATACTCGAGCATTACTAACTTATATGTGGACCCACCCTGGTAAAAAAACGATATTTATGGGAATGGAGTTTGGGCAAAGACAAGAATGGAATGTTTGGGATGATCTGCAATGGGATTTATTAGAATTTGAGCCTCATATAGGTATAAGGAACTTGATTGATGACCTAAACGTTTTTTATAAAAATGAACCTGCATTATGGAAAAATGACTTTGATCCTTATGGATTTCAATGGATTGATTGTAATGACAAATCTAATTCGGTTATAAGTTTCATGAGAAGAGAAAACGATACCAATGAGTGGCTTGTTGTCGTTGCTAACTTTACACCTAATACTCATGGTTCATACAAAGTAGGTGTTCCTTTGGAAGGATTCTATAAAGAAATATTTAATTCAGATAGCTCAAGATACGGGGGCAGTAACAAAGGAAATATGGGGGGTAAAGAAACTATAAATTACAATATTCATGATTATCAAAATGCACTAGAACTTGCATTGCCTCCATTAAGCGTGAGTATCTTCAAACATCAATCAAAAAAATAAGAAGGCTCATTTAACTTAGTGCTTCATATAAATGTTCATATAACGCTTTTGCTCTGCTTTACATTGTAAGATTTTTAAGTTGGATTTTAATTTTTTTTTAAATATCGAATTGAAAAATGGGTCAAGATTTACCACTACTACTTTCTGCCGCATTAGGTAAAAAAGTAAATAGGCCTCCAGTATGGATGATGAGGCAAGCAGGAAGATATATGAAAATCTATAGAGATTTAAGGGAGCGTTACCCAAGCTTTAGAGAGAGGTCTGAAAATCCAGAATTATCATATGAAATTTCAATGCAGCCTTTTCATGCTTTCAAACCCGATGGTGTAATCCTTTTTTCAGATATTCTCACACCTCTTCCAGGGATGGGCATAAATTTTGAAATAATAGAAAGTAAAGGGCCAATAATTGAAGACCCAATAAGAACTCTTAACCAGATAGAAAATTTAAAAGAATTAAATCCTAGTGAGAGTCTAAGTTTTGTTGGGCAAGTTCTTTCTTCACTAAAAAAAGATGTGAATAATGAGGCCACAGTTTTAGGTTTTGTTGGCGCACCTTGGACTCTTGCTGCATATGTAGTTGAAGGTAAAAGCAGTAAAAATTATTCTTTAATAAAATCAATGGCTTTCAAAGAACCAGAATTACTTCATAAACTTCTTGATCATTTTGCAAAATCTATCGGTGAATATCTTAAATATCAAATAAAATCTGGAGCGCAAGTAGTACAAATTTTTGATTCATGGGCAGGTCAACTAAGCCCACAAGATTACGATATCTTTGCTGGGCCGTATCAAAAAAAAGTTGTTGACATTGTAAAAACGGAATACCCCGAAACACCAGTAATTCTTTACATTTCAGGAAGCGCTGGTGTCATAGAAAGAATGGCAAAAACTGGAGTAGATATAATCTCATTAGATTGGACAGTAGATATTGAAGAGGCTTGTAAAAGAATCCCGAGTGGAATAGGAATTCAAGGTAATGTTGACCCTGGCATTTTATTCGGAAACAAAGAATCAATAAAAGAAAGAATAGATAATACTTTCAATAAAATCAAAGACAGGAAATATATTCTAAATTTGGGTCATGGGATTTTACCTGGGACTCCAGAAGAAAATGCTCAAACGTTTTTTGAACATGGAAAAAAACTTACTTACTAGTCAAAGCCTTGGCATATAAAAGCTTATTAATCACAGGTGCTAATGGATGTGTCGGCCAATATTTAGTTGATTGGTTTTTAAAAAATACAAAATTCAGGCTTTATCTCATGGTTAGAGACAAAAGTAAGTTGCCGATTTCTGTTCAAGAAAATAAAAAAGTCAAGTTAATAGTTTGTGATATCAGGGAATCAAGTAGGTATAAAAATGAAATTAGTCAAGTTAATTACCTAATACATACTGCTACAGCTTGGGGAGACCCCAGAAGAGCCTATGAAGTAAATATTAAAGCTTTTGAAGAATTACTTGAAATGCTTGATATTGAAAAGTTAGAAAAGATTATTTATTTTTCAACAGCTAGTATTCTTGATACCCAAACGGAATTAATGAGGGAATCATTGATTTATGGAACAGAATACATTCAAACAAAATATGAATGTTTCCAGAGACTCAGAGAAAGCTCATTTGCAGAAAAAACATTCGCTGTTTTCCCTACCTTGGTTTTTGGAGGAAATCTTGGAAAAAAAAGTAAATATCCTGTGAGTTATTTAACTAGCGGATTGAAAGAAATTGGGAAATGGCTTTGGTTAGCGAGATTTTTAAAACTCGATTCTAAATTCCACTTTATACACGCAAATGATATCGCCCAGATTTGCGGGTTTCTAATTAAAAATCATAAAGAAGAGCGATACAAAGGCTTTAGAAAATTTGTTCTAGGTCAGAAATTCATTTCAATCGATGATGCCATAATTACACTTTTAAAAAGACATAATATGAGGAGATTTTTTGCGATACCGCTTACAAAAAAAATTCTAAAAATATTATTAAGAATTCTCCCCATCCAAACTACTCCTTGGGATAGCTTTAGTATCAAAAAATATGACTTTAATCATGTCCCCATCACTAATCCTGAGACTTTCAAACTAAAAAGTTATGCAAAGTCACTGAATGATATTTTAAGGTTATCAAAGTTACCAAGCTGTAATAACAATTAAAATTCTCGCAGTTAGGTTACCAAAGCCTTGTAATATATATAAATAAGCAAATTTAAATTATGTTACGTTCAATCTTTGCAGGGTTATTTGCAATAGTTTTAACTCTAGGTCTAGGTATTTCATCAGTTTCAGCTAAGACTGTTGAAGTAAAACTTGGAACAGATGCTGGAATGCTTGCATTTGAACCAAGTACAGTAACCATTAGTGCTGGTGATACAGTTAAATTCGTCAATAATAAACTTGCTCCTCACAATGCAGTTTTTGATGGACATGAGGAGTTAAGTCATGCAGACCTAGCTTTTGCTCCAGGAGAGTCTTGGGAAGAAACATTTGATACTGCTGGAACTTATGATTACTATTGCGAGCCACACAGAGGTGCTGGAATGGTAGGTAAAGTTATTGTTGAATAAATCTTCAAAATAGTTAAACACCTTCTTTGACCTATTTTTATTATGGTCTAACCTAAATTTTGATTGATGAAAATAGTTCCAAGCGAATTTTCTAATTTTGCTTGGAACTATTTTATTTTTGCCAAAGAAATTGCTTATAAAAATTATCAACAAAACGTAGACTCTGATAATTTATTATTAGCTCTTGTAAAAGAGGACAACTTTACAAAAAAGATCTTAAAAAAAAATAATGTAAATCTAAAAGATCTTGAGAGGGAAATAATTTCTTCATTAAATGCGAAGGCAAAAATGAAAAGTAAACAAGATAATTTATATATAGGTGATACTCTTCACAAAATATTTTTGAAGGCGAATGATATTAAAAATATTTTAAATGATGTAGTGATATCAACAGAACACTTAGTTTACGGTTTCACTTATGATGATAAATATGGATTTCAAATATTAAATCAAAAAGGTGTTCCAGAATTTCTTGAATTTATAAAGAAAATGAAGTCAGATCCGGCAGTAAAAAATGAATTTAATAGTTCTAATGAGTCTTTGGAAAAGTATGGTATTGATCTTACTCAATCTGCACAAGATGGGATTTTAGATCCAGTTATTGGTAGGGATGAAGAGATTAGAAGAACAATTCAAATATTGAGTAGAAGAACAAAAAATAATCCGGTTCTTATTGGTGAACCTGGGGTTGGCAAAACAGCCATTGTAGAAGGGTTAGCCCAAAGAATTATTAATGGTGATGTACCTTCTGCGCTACAAGATAGGAAACTAATTTCATTAGATATGGGTTCACTTTTAGCTGGAGCAAAATATCGTGGAGAATTTGAAGAAAGAATAAAAAATATTCTAAGGAAAGTGAGAGAATCAAACGGTAAGATTATTCTTTTTATTGATGAAATTCATACGGTAGTTGGTGCAGGCGCTAGTGGAGGTTCTTTAGATGCAAGCAACCTATTAAAACCAATGCTTGCGAGAGGAGAACTTAGATGTATTGGTGCTACAACTATTAATGAACATAAACAAAATATAGAAAAAGATCCTGCTTTAGAACGAAGATTTCAAAAGATAAAAGTTGATGCCCCTTCAATAAATGATACTGTATCAATTTTAAGAGGATTGAGAGAAAGGTACGAAGTTCATCATAGTGTGAGAATTTCTGATAATGCTTTAGTTGCTGCTGCAACCCTTAGCGAAAGATATATTAACGATAGATTTCTACCTGACAAAGCAATAGATCTAATCGATGAAGCAGCCTCAAGATTAAATATGGTAATAACGTCCAAACCTGAAGAAATTGATGAAATTGATCGAAAAGTTCTACAGTTTGAGATGGAAAAATTATCTTTAAAAAGAGAAACAGATAATTTTTCTTTAGAAAGATTAAAAAAAATCAATAATAAACTTATATCCCTTAAAGATAAACAGTCAGAATTAGGAGCTCAATGGAAAAAAGAAAAAGATGAAATTGATGAGATTAGCAACATAAAAGAAGAAATTGAATCTGTTCAATTGCAAATAGATCAATCTAAAAGGAGTTTTGACCTCAACAAAGCAGCAGAATTAGAATTTGGAACTTTAAATTCTTTGCAAAAAAAATTAAAAGAAAAAAGTGAGTCCCTGGTAAATTCTCAAAAAAATGGAGATACAACTCTTCTAAGACAAGAGGTAACTTTTGATGACATAGCAGAAGTTGTCTCAAAGTGGACCTCTATTCCAGTACAGAACTTAAACCAGTCAGAAAAAGATAAACTCTTAAGCCTTGAGTCAATCCTTAAAGAAAAAATCATTGGTCAAGATAGTGCAATTAGAGCTGTAGCAGATTCCATTAAGAGATCAAGGACTGGTCTAAATGATCCGAGCAAACCATTAGCCAGTTTTCTCTTTTTAGGTCCAACTGGAGTTGGGAAAACTGAGCTAAGTAAAGTAACAGCCAAAATTATATTCGATTCAAATTCTTCAATTACAAGACTGGATATGTCTGAATATATGGAAAAGCATTCAGTGAGCAAAATTATAGGTGCGCCTCCTGGATATTTAGGTTTCGAATCAGGCGGTCAACTAACTGAAGCTGTACGCAAAAATCCTTATTCATTGATACTTCTTGATGAAATAGAGAAAGCTCACAAAGATATTTTAGATATTCTCTTACAGGTTCTTGATGATGGAATCATTACCGATGGTCAAGGTCGTACAATCAATTTCAAAAATTCAATCATTGTTCTCACAAGTAATTTAGGAAGTCAATCAATAAATGATTTATCAGTTAGAAAAGAAGAAACAAATGAAATTAAAAAAGTTGTAGATAATGAAATTAAAAAATTTTTCAAGCCTGAGTTTTTAAATCGACTTGATGAAATAGTTATTTTTAATAATTTAGAATTAAATGATATAAAAGAAATTGCAAAAATCCAGCTTCATCATTTAGAAAAAAGACTT
Organism: uncultured Prochlorococcus sp.; assembly: GCA_902518475.1. Classification (GTDB taxonomy): domain Bacteria; phylum Cyanobacteriota; class Cyanobacteriia; order PCC-6307; family Cyanobiaceae; genus Prochlorococcus_A. The sequence continues at coordinate 12,168 of CABYGI010000013.1, forward strand.
AACAAAAAAAACTTAAAGTTAAAAATTACGGATGAGGCAATTAACCAACTTGTCGAAAATAGTTTCGATCATGCCTATGGTGCAAGGCCTTTAAAAAGAATTATTCAAAAACAAATTGAGACAAAAATTTCAAACAATATATTGAATAATCATTACCTTAATAAAGACGAGATTAATATTTATCTGGATAAAGGAGAGCTAATTGTTGATTAAAGATCTAAATCGAAGAATACTCTATGAATTTAAATTTACCAACCTTAATCTAAGACTTGAACCAATCAGGAATTTCCTCATAACTTGCTTTATTAGATTTATTTTCTTTTGATTCTGTCTTCCAACAACATGTTCTGCCCTTATCCTTGTCTTGTAAGTGTTCATTAGCCCATCTCCAAATTAATTCAGAAGTGAACTCCATTCCCACATTATCCATAATTCTCAAATCTAAAGCATCTAAGTCATGTAGTTTTTCCCAGTAATTCAACAAAGGGTCATCTTTATTTATCAAAAAAGTATGGTCAAATTGCTCCTTTAGTCTATTTTCAAGGGGCTTTAGACTTGAAAAATCGACAACAAAACCATTTAGGTCTAATTTTTTTGCTGTGAACCAAAAGGTGAATGATCTTGAATATCCATGCACAAATCTACAGTGGCCTTCATGGCGCCATTGCCTATGTGAACAGGGAAAATCCTCGTAACTTTTGCTGCATGAAAATTTCAGAGAATGAATATACATCAATTAACTGTTAGGATAATTTTTAATAAAACACATTGAGTAGGATTTAACATAAGGAACATAATGACTTATTCAACTAATTTTTCGATAGATGATCTACGCTTTGATAATTATGGATTAATCCCTGCAATAGCACAAGATTGGCTTGACGGATCAATTCTCATGCTTGCTTGGATGAATAAAGAATCTTTGAAAATGACACTTGAAACCAAAAACGTTCATTATTGGAGTAGATCAAGATCCGAAATTTGGAGAAAAGGAGCTACAAGTGGAAGTACCCAACTACTTAAGGAGATAAGATTCGACTGCGATAATGATGCACTAATCCTTTTGATTGAACAAAATGGTTCAGGAGCATGTCACACTGGGGAAAAAAGTTGTTTTTTCAACGAAATACAAATTAATCAAAATGATAAAAAAGAGAAAAAAACAACTCCCTTCTCAAATATTTGCTCTGAATTATTCAATACCATTAACGAAAGATCAGTAAATCCATCAGAAAAAAGTTACACAAATCATTTATTAACAAAAGGTAGCAATACTATTTTGAAAAAAATAGGAGAGGAATCTGCAGAATTTATAATGGCTTGCAAAGATAATGATAAAAATTCAATCTCAAATGAGGCTGCTGATTTAATTTATCATCTGCAAGTAGCCCTTATGCATAAAGGCGTTGAGTGGAGAGATGTACTTGCTGTTCTAGAATCAAGAAGAAAAAATTAAACACTTAAAATTACAAATTTATAATTTTTTTAAACTGAAAATTTGAAAAAAAAATGATAATTAACTAAATAATAATTATTAATTAATTATTAATAAATTATTACATGTATGGCTTATTACTTAAATGACTATAAGTTGAATATATTAACAATGAGGTAAATCGTGAGTTCATTAAGCGATTTTCTTGGTGAAATAGGTCGTCATCAACTTTTGACTCCCGAAAGAGAACTCACAATGGGCAGAAAAGTCCAAGAAATGGTTGTGCTTGTTAATAGATGTCAAGAGGCAGGAGGGAAAGGTCCTGCTTGTGAATATTCCGAAGCCGAAAGAAAAAAGATCAAAATTGGTGAAAAAGCTAAAAATGAGATGATAACAGCCAATCTTAGACTAGTTGTAAATCTTGCCAAGAGATACCAAGGGAAAGGATTAGAATTACTTGACTTAATTCAGGAGGGGACGCTAGGTCTTACTAGGGCCGTAGAAAAATATGATCCATCTAGAGGACATAGATTCTCTACCTATGCGTATTGGTGGATAAGGCAAGGTTTAAATAGAGCATTGTCAACTCAAAGTAGAACTATAAGGATACCAGTAAATATTAATGAAAAACTTACAAAATTAAGATCAGCAAAATCAAAGCTTATGCAACTTAAGGGTATCCCACCAAGTAGTGATGAGCTTGCAGAAGAAATGAAAATAACCAAAGAGGAAATTGACGAACTCCTTTCTTGTGAATTGAGAAGCATCACTGTTAGCCTCCAAGGTACTGTCAAATCAAAATCAGATCCTTCCGAGTTAGTTGATATTCTTCCAAGTGATCAAACTCCTCCAATGGAACTTGCCGAATTAGCCGAAAGGACAGCCTCGGCTTGGAAGTTATTAGATAAAGCAAATTTAACTGAGAAAGAAAGAAAAATAGTAAGCCTAAGATTTGGTTTAGACGGCTCAAATGAATGGAGAACTTTAGCTGAAGTTGCGAGACATATGAGTTGTAGCAGGGAATATTGCAGACAAGTTGTACAACGTGCTTTAAGAAAACTAAGAAAAGCAGGAATACAGAATGGATTAGTTGATAGTATTAGCTAAAAATTCCATTAAAAATTTTTAAATTTAATTTATTTAGGATGAAAGAGAATTACAAAACCCAAGAAAAAATATATGATGCTGAAGTTTTAGAGAGTTCAACATTTGATGAAAATATCATTATCAAGATTCTTATTAAAGCAGGGAGAACCATTGCCAAGCCTGCTTTAGAAGTTTTGGAGATGGCTTTAGATCCTTATACTCCAGCACAAGTAAGAGTTTCATTAATGGCTGCGCTAGCGTATTTAATTATGCCATTTGATCTTTTCCCTGACTTTATGCCTCTAGTTGGTTTTAGTGATGACTTTGTAGCTCTCACAGCAGTACTCAGTATATGGAGCAAATACATGACTCCTTCAATAAGAGCAAGAGCAGAGAATAAGCTTAATAAGTTATTCCCTTTTTATTAAATGAGTAAATTATCTATACAGGAAGAAAAAGAACTCATCTCCTTCATTAAAGATTGGTTAAAATCCCATGGATTTACCCAAAAAGATTTAGCAAATGAGTTAAACATTAAATCGAGCAGAACCTCTGAGATTATTCTCAAAATTAAAGAATTATATAAAAAAGGGGGCATGTTCAATATCGCTAAAAATCTTATTAAGATTGAGCAAAAATGGTTAAACAATATCAAGAATGATTATCGAAAAACAAAACAAGCACAACCTTATAATCAATTAGATATCGACTCATTAGTAAACCAGATAAATCAAGATACTAGTGAATAAATATATTATTTAGAATATTATATTGTTCGTTAAAAATAATATAATTTCTTAAAACTAACCCTGAGATAAATATCGTTTATACACCTAAATATGATAAATAACTAAATTATTAAAGCAAAAATATTATTTATTTTCATTTAGATTAATTATTTTTCAATTAATAGTTAATAATTACTAAATTATTTCGTAAATCATATTTAAAATGCCTTAATCCAGGGGTAAATTTCATAACTAATCCATATCCCTTTTGCCCAATATATATCCTGCTCTATAAGATCTTTCATCTCGTTTTCGTCATTAGCATTAAAAATTCCAAACAAATATTTGGTACATTTTGTTGGCCCTAATGTAACTAGAATATCGCGATCTTTTAAGTTTTTAAGTCTATCAAGATGTTGTTCACGAAATGGTTCCCTTTTAAGAATTGCATCTTCACAGTACCTTCCAAAGACTACAAACTTTTTCATTTTTAAATATAAATAATAGAATAAATATAAACTTAATAATTGCATATTTTACATGCAAATTGCTATGTTATTTAATACAACTTTCTTTTAATTAATTATGCTAACTGGTAGCGATCTCCTTGCAAAAGTTAAAGAACTGGGTGATGTTAGCAAATCTGACCTAGTTCGCGCTTGTGGATATGTTTCCACTAAAAAAAACGGAGGTGAACGCCTAAATTTTACCGCATTTTATGAAGCACTTTTAGAAGCAAAAGGGGTTAATCTTGGTGATTCTGGAGTTGCAGGTATTGGGAAAGGTGGCAGAAAACTTAGTTATATCGCTACAGTTCAAGGCAATGGAAATCTTCTGATTGGTAAAGCATATACAGCACTTCTAGATTTAAAAGCAGGTGATGAATTCAAAATTAAGCTCGGTAAAAAACAAATCAGATTATTGCCTACAGAAGTAACTTAAAGACAACAAAAATATATTGAGAATATAGTTCCTAATTAATTTTCTATAATTAGTTTTTTAAATCAATAAATTATCTTTGTATTTATTTTTTTTGATCAGCAGCTAAACGCATTTCTTGACAAAATTCACCAACATGATCAACGACATCTTTTTCGCTTGAACTAGAAATTCGTTTTACAAATGCACTTCCAATAATTACTCCATCTGCTCCCCACTCACGAACTTTATTAACATGTTCTGGAGTGGATATTCCAAAACCAACAGCAATTGGATTGCTATTTACATCTTTTAATTTAGCAATAAGATTTTCTACTCTATTTTCCATTTCGACTCTCTCTCCGGTGACACCTGTAACACTTACTAAATAGGTAAAGCCTTTTGTGTGATTTGATATTTGTATCATTCTTTCAAAAGGAGTAGTTGGAGCTACTAATAAAATCAAGTCCATAGAATGATTACTAACTATTTTAGAAAATTTATAAGCTTCCTCTAAAGGGAGATCAGGAACTATTAGTCCAGAAACTCCGGCATTAGATGCAATCTTACAAAATTTTTCAAATCCAAAACAAAGTAACGGATTTAAGTAAGAAAAAAGGATGATAGGAATATTTAATTTACCTTTTAAAGTCTCTAAAAGTTTAATTACTTTTCTAGGGCTAGTACCTGACTTTAAGGCGCGAGAGGCCGCCACTTGAATAACAGGTCCGTCTGCAAGTGGGTCACTGTAAGGGATACCTAATTCAATAAGGTCAGCTCCATTTTCTTGTAACTTTAATAATATCTCAGACGTTATTTCAATATTCGGATCCCCAGCCATTATAAAAGGCATCAAAGCTAATTTTTTATTATTTTTTAACTCACAAAACTTCTCATCTACCTTAGATAAAGATTCATTTTTAGTAATTTGCATTTTGTTATCTTTCATAATTTTTAGATATTTTTCAGTGAAAATTTTATGGTTTTTTCTCTAAATCTTCCATTAGTTTTTGCTGTTCTTCCTTTGACAATGCGTTGAATTTAGTTTCTAGTTTATCATTAACAACTTTTTCATACTCTTTTCTATAACGCTTCCGTTGTTCCATAAAAGTCATTTTTCCATTTACAACTCTATAAACATAAGATGTTACCCATGAAATAACAATCAAAATCAAGATGCAACTTGAGAGAGTAGTGGCTGTAAAATTTTCGATACCAATTTGCGGTACAAATTTATAACTAATTAATCCTATTAATGAAATAAATAAACCTATTTGTATAACTTTACCTTTAGTCAATTATTTACCCTTTGCCACTTCCTTTTAGTCTAAGATTTAAAAATGGAGAAAATAGAATTAAACCTGGAAAGAAAAGGAATACAAGGCCATAAATTCCTAATCTTTCAAATTTGCCCATAATGTTCCATCTATTATTCATCCAGTAATATAGTAATAATGGAATAACCAATAAATAGGTAGAAATAATCCCAATATAAGCAATTAAAGTAGCTAATGAATTATTGAAAAAACTTTCCATTTAAATCTATGATTGCTTAGTTAAAACATAACAACTATTGGAAGTTATCGTAAGAACTAAAAATGAATAATTAAAAAATGATGGGAGTGGGGGGACTTGAACCCCCACGAGCTAAATCGCTCGACGGATTTTAAGTCCGGCGCGTCTACCAATTCCGCCACACTCCCATAAGGAATTTGCGCTTTCTAATCGTAGCTAATCATGAAGCATTTAACCAAGAAAAATTGGAATATTTACACTTTTAATTGTCAGATTAAATCTAATTTTTTAATTTACTATTCCTTCCACTTGCCATTGTAAAGTTTCACCTGCATGAAATGGTTTAATTTGTCCTACGATATTTTTTTCTTCAATAACGTCAATTAATTCTTTAACTTTATTAGGTCTAGAGATTAATTTTAATTTTTCTTTATTTGGGGGCAAATTATAAAAATTAGGTCCATTCAAACTTGCAAACTTTTCAAAATTATCAAGAGCATCCTCCTCTTCGAATACAGTTAAATAGCTTTCTATTGCAACTGGCGAATTAAAAATACCTGCACATCCACAAAAAGCCTTCCACTTTCTAAGATGTGGAGCAGAGTCAGTTCCCAAGAAAAAACATTTTCCTCCACTTGTTGCAGCTTTCCTTAAAGCGAGTCTATTATTTTCCCTCTTAGCAACTGGTAAGCAGTAAAAATCACTATTTAAGCCTCCAAAAAACATTGCATTTCTATTTATATGCAAATGATGCGGAGTGATAGTAGCTCCAATATTATTTTCTTCAACAAAATTCACTGCATAAGCGGTAGTTATATGTTCTAAAACGATTTTTAAATTTGGAAATCTTTTTATTATTTGAGAGAGTTCTTTATCTATAAAAACTTCTTCTCTATCGAATATATCTACTTCAGAATCAGTCACTTCCCCATGAATTAAAAGAGGCATTCCAGAATCTTGCATTGATTCAAAGACCTCATATAGATTTTCTATTTTCCTAACTCCATGACTAGAGTTTGTTGTAGCGTTGGCAGGATATAATTTTGCCGCAAAAAAAACATTATTTTTAAAACCATTTATTAGTTCTCCTTTATTAGTTTCATCTGTAAGATACATTGTCATTAGTGGTTCAAACTTAGAACTTTCTGGTAAAGCTTTAACAATAGATTTTTTGTAAGATATAGCGTTTTCTAAATTCGTAATAGGAGTTTTAGTATTTGGCATAATGACCGCTCTTCCAAAATATTCTGATGTAAAGTGAATAATATTTTTTAATACAACACCCTCCCTTAGATGTAAATGCCAATCATCAGGTTTTATTATGGTTAATGTCTTCAAAGTTTTTACAATTTAGTCAATTTTAACAGCAAATTAAAATTGACAATAAATTATAGATATTCGAGGATAGTTATTAATCAATTATTATGGCTTAAATTTTCTAAACAAAAGTTTAAATATGAGTGATTTTTTATTTCCAATAATAGAAATAGTTTTAGGCGTAATTCTACTTTTTACTGGAGGAGAGTTCTTTATTCAAGGAGCTATAAATTTATCTTTAATTTTAGGAATACCTCAAATAGTAATTGGATTAACAGTTGTCTCACTCGGTACAAGCTCTCCCGAGTTGTTGGTAAGCTTGAATTCAATTTTAAAAGGCAGCGATTCGCTTGCGGCAAGCAATGTAATAGGAAGCAATATTTTTAATGTACTTGTAGTTTTAGGAATAAGCTCATTAATAACACCACTTAAAGTAAAAAGCAGGATAGTTAGGAGAGATGTTCCTATATTAATGGCTATATCTTGTGCAGTTTGGGCAATGTCATCAACAGGCTTATTAACATTTCAAGCAGGGATATTTTTAATATTTTGTTTAGTCTTAAATACAATGTGGGAAATTAACACCATAAATGAGAAAGAAAAGGATACAGAAGATGCTGAACCAGAAATAGAAGAATTCAATGATAATAGTAAAGGAAAAATAAATATCTTACTAAAGTTGATATTAGGAATATTTCTTTTAAGCTTTGGTTCAAACATTTTAGTAAATGGGTCTCAAACGCTCGCTACTCTTTTGGGGGTAAATGAAATTGTTATTGGTTTAACTATCATCGCCACTGGAACATCTTTACCAGAATTAGTTACTTCAATAATTGCTGCATTTAAAGGTAAAACAGATCTTGCAATTGGGAATGTAATTGGAAGTAATTTGCTCAACCAACTTTTGATTCTTGGAAGTTGCAGTATTTTTTCAGGATTTAAAGGGTTAGTTATTGAACAAAGCCTAATAAAAGTTGACCTACCTTTTATGGTTTTAACTACCTTTGCATGCCTGCCAATTTTTTGGAGCAAAGGGAAAATTACAAGAATCGAAGGATTTATTTTGCTCAATCTTTATATTTTCTACATTCTCGATAAAATACTTTTCTTGAATGGATTTAATTTCCTTTCTGAATTAAGGATAGGTTTATTTATTTACTTTTCGTTACTTGTATTTTTTCTATTCGTTCAAGAAAAATTTAAATTTTCAAATTCATAATTTTAGCCATACATTGTCACAAATTCCTCAGAGATAGTAGGGTGCAAAGCCATTGTAATATCAAAGTCTTTTTTTGTTATCCCTGCATTTAATGCAATTGATACCATTTGGATAATCTCAGATGATGTTTCTCCAAACATGTGGCATCCCAGTACTTTGTCAGTTTGTGTATTAACTACAATCTTTAACATGCATTTTGATTTTTTATCTTTAAAAGTATTTGACATAGGTGTAAATTTACATTTGAATATTTTTATATTGTTCTCAGAGTAAATCTCTATAGCTTTTTTCTCACTCAAGCCAACTGTTGAAATCTCTGGAATAGTGAAAACAGCCTTTGGGATATTTGCATAATTTACTTTTCTTTTTTGGTCATTAAAAAAATTATCCGAAAAAACTCTCCCTTGTTCTATTGCTACAGGAGTTAAGTTTGGTTTATTTATGATATCACCGACTGCAAAAATACTTGCATTGCTTGTTTGATTAAGTTCATCAACATCTAAATATTGTCCGTCCATCTTTAAATTTAAAAAATCTAAATTTAAAGGCATAAGATTTGGTTCTCTACCTGTAGCAATCAGAATATTATTAGTTAGGATTTTATCACCCGAGTCTAAGGTAGATTCCAGATTTCCATTTAATCTCTTGATATACTTTAATTGAGTATTTGATATTACATTTATTTCAGAAAAAGTAGGTGATTCCTCTAAGCATGAAGACAGATCCTCATCAAAACCATTAAGTAAGTGTTGACCCCTAATTATTTGAGTTACTTCAGTACCTAAATTTCTGAAAATAGAAGCAAATTCACAAGCAATATAACCACCACCTACAATTAAAATTGACTTAGGAAACTTTTCTAATTCAAAAATATCATCACTAGTCCATGCTAAATCTACCCCAGGAATATTTAATTTCTTTGGTTTACCTCCAACTGAAATAAGAATTTTTTTTGAACTTATTTTGTTTTTAATTTTCTTTGTTTTTGAACAAATAATTTCTAATTCATTTTGAGTAATAAATCTTCCTAAGCCTTCAAAGATAGTTATATTCAACTTTTTTAAAGAATTTATATGTAAATTACTTAATCTAGAAACCTCCTCTCTAACATTCTTCAACAAAATATTTGATTCAAAATTAATACCTTCATTTTTTAATCCATATCCTTCAGAAGAATCCATATTTTTTTTATTTTTAGCTGCATAAACCATTAATTTCTTAGGAACACATCCCCTTATCACACAAGTTCCTCCTATTTGATTTGCTTCTATGATTGCGACTTTTGCTCCATAACTAGCCGCACGTTTAGCCGCCGCGAGTCCTCCAGATCCAGCGCCAACAACAATTAAATCAAATTCAAATTCCAAGACTTTTTTTAATCAACTATTATAACGTTAGTTTATAGTCTTTATTTAAATAATGAATGGGATTTTGACATGGGATGATTTAAATAAATTTGAAGTTGACGATTTTGATAGAGTCCATGGTATAAATAATTCCTACGCAAATTTAAGATTATTTGGACATAGTGAAAATGATGTATTAGTTACCCTCTATAGGGATAGGCATTCTTGGTGTCCTTACTGCCAGAAGATATGGTTATGGCTTGAATTTAAGAAAATTCCATACAGAGTCAAGAAAATAAATATGTTTTGCTATGGCCAAAAAGAAAGTTGGTTCCTTGAAAAAGTCAGGTCGGGTAAATTACCTGCAATTGAATTTAAAGGGCAAGTTATAACTGAGAGCGACGATATTATAGCTTTTTTAGAAAATGAATATGGAGCACTTGGATCTTTTATAACATCGAGTCACCTTATCAAAATTCGAGAGTTAGAAAGAGAAATTTTCAGATCCTGGTGTGATTGGCTCTGCCGAGAAAGCTTTAATTTTATAGATAACTCTTTTAGAAAAAAAAGATTTAAAGAATCCATTTCCAAATTAGATGAACTCTTAAGTAGCTCAAAATCAGGGTTTGTTGATCCATCAGTTTCTAACACAGGTGATACAAAGCCTGGTATTGGAGATATAATTTTTATTCCCTATATGGAGAGAATGAATGCATCACTTATTTACTATAAAGGGTTTAATTTAAGATCTAATTACCGCCATGTAGATAACTGGCTTACCCTTTTTGAAGGGACAAGTGCTTATAGAGGCACTCAGGGAGATTTTCATACTCATTCTCATGATTTACCCCCACAAATGGGAGGATGCTATAAAGAAAGCAATGAACAACAGATTACTTTTTCTAAGCTAATAGATACTGGGGAGGGTTTAGGTAATTATGAATTTAACCAAAATTATGAGTCAAAATATTATGCAACAATTGCTCTTCAAAGAGTGATAAAGCATAAAGAAAATTTACTTAAGGTAAACCCATACAATAAAGAATCCTTTGACGAATCATTGAGATCAGCTTTGAGCCATATGATTACAGGTGAAGTATTAATCCCTAAAAAACTTTCAGGAATCTCTCTAAGTTATTTAAAAAATAGAATCTCAGTTCCAAGAGATATGCCAATTATTTCAGCAAGGTTGTTAAGGCAATCATTAAATAAAATTGAATCATTTAGTGATATCAATGAAATAGATAAGATACCTTTCCGGCATAGATATGATCAAGATCCTATAAATTTCACTTCTTGTAATTAGTAAAACTATAAATTTTTTCTTGAATCTATTTGAAGTAAATCTCTTATTTTTTGAACTTGACTTGCAATATTTGGATCAATAGATAATTTTTTTTCAACTTGTTCAATAGCATACATAACTGTTGTATGGTCCTTACCCCCAAACTCATCTCCAATTCTTGGTAGGCTTAGATCCGTACCATGTCTCATAAGATACATACCTATTTGTCTAGCTTGACTTACTGGTTTTCTCCTACTTGAACTGATCAATTCATCAGTAGAGACTTTAAAGAAATCTGACACTTTATTAATAACTTGTTTTGGAGTAACAACTACTCCAACGCTATTAGGATCAAGCATTGGAGCAATTGATTGAACTGTCATTGGCAAGCCTGTTATTGATGCAAATGCAACAGCTCTAGTAAATGCTCCTTCCAATTCTCGAATATTCGAAGTGAATCTTCCTGCTATGAATTGAATTAAATCTCTTGGAAGACTCATCCTCTCTTGTTCTGCCTTTTTTTGAAGGATGGCTGTCCTCGTCTCAAGGTCAGGTGATTGAATATCTGCGGTCATACCCATTGAGAACCTAGAAATTAATCTCTCTTGAATTCCCGACAATTGATTTGGAGGTCTGTCACTTGCAATAACTATTTGACTTCCTGATTCGTGAAGTGCGTTAAAAGTATGAAAGAATTCTTCCTGTGTATACTCTTTGCCTTCTAAGAACTGTATATCGTCTATTAAAATCAAATCTACATTTCTATATTTATCTCGAATAGCTGTCATTCCATCTCTTCGAATACCACTAATAACATCATTTGTAAAAGTCTCTGTAGATACATATTTAACTTTTGCTTCTGGATCTATTTCTACTCGATAATGACCTATTGCCTGCATTAAATGAGTCTTACCTAGACCCACTCCTCCACAAATAAATAATGGATTGAATTCTCTCCCAGGAGATTCGGCAACGGCTAAAGCTGCGGCATGAGCCAACCTGTTATTTGGACCTACAACAAATCTTTTAAATACGTAGCGTAAATTTAAACCATTAGGATTTTTGAATTGATTTTTTGAAGAATTATTTTGGTTATTAAAAGAAAAAGATCTTGTTTTATGATGAACGTTCTGTTCGTTAGTTTTATCTTCATTTGTTAATTCTCTGCTGGTATTCGTTTCAGATTTAAAAACAACTTTTACATCATGACCGCAGATTTCCTTTGCAGCTTTTTCAATAGTTTCACAATAATTCTTTCTCAACCAATCACTAGAAAATGTATTTGGGGCGATTAAAGTTAACAAGCCATTTTCAAAACAATTAAATTTAGCAGGCCTTATCCATGTCTCAAATGAAGGCTTACTTAAAGTTTTTTGGAGTGATTGTTGAACTTCCGCCCAAATAGGATTAGTTGCTTGCAAAGTTTTATTCTCTAGATTATTAATCTAGTTGGAATTTAATAATTAGCCATTATCAAATCACAAGATCACGACAAATTTAAAATTATTTAACAAAGTATCTACTAAATTTATAAAAATAAATTTTATATTTTCTAATGGGCATATAATTATTTAAAATTTCACTAAATTATTGGATAAAGCATTACTTATTATCATGGCAAAATGGCATGGTTTTGGAAGATGCAAAACAAGATTGTCAAAAGATATAGGTAAAAGTAATTCGGCGAAAGTACAAAGTGTAATGACCAAACACACAATTTCAGTAGCAAAATTTCTTCAAGAAAATAAACTGCTTGATATTTCTATTGCCATAACTGGTTTGGGAGTAGGAAATTGTAGAAAATGGTCTAGAGAATTAGGCATCAAAAAATTTAATTTGCAGGGGAAAGGCTGCTTGGGAGAAAAAATGAAGCGGCAAATAATTATCAACAAAAAATTTTGCGCAAGACATGAGATCAAAAATATTATTTTTATTGGTACTGACCTTCCAGATTTATGCCATCAAGATTTATTGAATACTCTTAAAGAGCTTCAATATAATGATCTTATTTTAGGACCATCTAACGATGGAGGATATTGGCTTATTGGTTTATCAGAAAAAATAATGTTATCACATTTATATTTTCCTTTTATCAACATAAAGTGGGGCACAGAAAATGTGCTTCAAAATACAATTGATAATTTTGCTTCTAAAAAATTAAAATATAAGTTTTTAGAAAAAAAAATAGACATAGATACAATTATTGATATTGAGAATAGAAAGTAATCGACTTGTCAAAAATTTCAATTATCATTCCAACTATTAATGAAGCTAGTAATTTGCCATTATTGCTTTCAGATTTATCAAGTATTCAGAAAGAAGGCGAAATCATAATTGTTGATTCTGGAAGTGAAGATAAAACTATCGATGTAGCAAATATTTATGGAGCGAAAGTATTCATATCGAAAGAAAGGAATCGAGGTTTACAATTAGATATTGGAGCTAAAAATTCAAAAGGAGAGTGGCTCATATTTTTACATGCAGACACAAGATTAACTCATGATTGGTTTAAAAAAATAAATTCATTTTTACAGGGAAACAAGAATAGTATTTACTATTTTGAATTCAAAATTAATCACAAAAAGATGATTTATAGAGTTCTCGAAATTCTCGTGAATTTTAGAAGTAAATTTCTCAAACAACCGTATGGTGATCAAGGTTTGATAATTCATAGAACTACCTACTTTAAGAATAATGGTTTTAGAAAAATACCTTTAATGGAAGATGTAGATTTTTTAAGGAGATTAAACCAAAAAAAAGATTTAAAACAATTAAATTTACCTATTTTTATAAGTTCAAGAAAATGGGAAAGAACTAATATTTTTCTCCAAGCAATTAAGAACTGGCAATTTAGAAGAAGATGGTTAAAAGGCGAATCGTTAAAATCTATATATTCTGACTACTACAAAAAATGATTAATTTGCATACCAAAAAGCACATTTAGAGCCTCTAGGTTCTAATGTCCAACCTTGCCTTTTATAAAATGAAACCACTTCGGCATCAGCAAAAAGGGTTACTTTAGAAATTCCAATATTTTTCAATTCTTTTAGGACATATTTCATTAACTCCTTACCCAATCCAAGTCCTTGATAAACAGGGTTGATGGCAACATCCCAAACTGTTGCTTCAAGAATTCCATCACCAGTGCATCTTGCAAATCCTACTAGTCTGGGGAATTTATCATCATGACGCCATAACCCAACCACCAAAATACTAAAATCTAAAGCTCTTTTTACCCTCCTTATAGGTCTTCTGCTCCAACCAACAGTTTGTAAAAGTTGATCTAGTTCTATTAGATCTAAGTCTTTATTTTTACTACATACAAATATTTCTTCTTTGTTTGTTTGTGTGAACTCATAAGAATTTAAACCATATAGATCTATCAGCTCTTCCCTTGATAAAGTGTTTGATTTTTTTATTAACGATCCTTGGTTTCTAAAAATCATTAAAAATTTACGAATCCTTTTTGTTGAAGCTCAGAGAGCTGAAAATATAAACCCTTTTTCAGTCTCAATTCACTATGTGTTCCCTCTTCAACTAATGATCCCCCTTTTAAGACTAAAATCTTATCAGAGCTCTCAATAGTGGCTAATCTGTGAGCTATTACTAATGCTGTTCTTTTAGACAGAATTCTCTCAAGATCTTTCTGCAAAGTAGCCTCTGTAGAGGGATCCATAAACGCTGTTGCTTCGTCCATTATTAAAACAACTGGATTTCTAATCGCTACTCGAGCTACTGAAAGAAGTTGTCTCTCACCAGAAGAGAGATTTCCCCCTCTTTCTCTCAGAAAGGTGTTCAAGCCTTCTGGTAATTTTTGTAATAAATTATCTAACCCTAATTCGTTACAAATATTTTCTAATTCAAGATTGTCTACATTGGAATTTAGTTTTAAATTATCTGCGACATTTCCACTAAAGATAAAGGTATCTTGCAAAACTACTCCCAACATATTTCTAAGAGTTGCAATAGGAATATCTTTGATATCTATGTCATCGATAAAAATCTGGCCTGACTGAGGCTCATACAATCTACATAAAAGTCTTATTATGGTGGTTTTACCTGAACCAGTTGGCCCTACAAAAGCCACATGCTCTCCTGGATTGATCTTGAAAGATAAATTCTTTATGATATGTTCTCCTTCGTTGTAGAAAAAATTAACATTCTTGAACTCAATTTTGCCCTTAAATTTTTTATTAACATTTTTAGCATTTTTTAAAAAATGTTTTGAGGAAGTAGAGTCCTGAATCTGTATTTCTTCATCCAATAATTCGTTTATTCTTTCTACAGCTGTTAAACCTCCTTGTATTTGAGTAAATCTTTCTGCAAGCTGCCTTAAAGGTTCAAAAAGTCTTTGAGAATATAAAATAAAAGTTGTTAATGTTCCTAAACCAATATTTCCAGAAGTAACAAGATATCCTCCGACTGCCAAAACCAAGGAAACTGCGGCAAGAGAAATCCATTCAATAAATGCCGAAATACTACTGTCATAAAATATAGTTCCATTTACTGCTTTCTTATACGCAACTCCAGTTTTAGAAAATTTCTTGCTATTAAAAGCTTCTCTTCTAAACATCTGAACGACTTCTAAACCTTGAAGATTTTCTTGAAAATCAGAGTTGAGTTGAGATAATTC
The DNA here is from genome assembly GCA_902518475.1 of uncultured Prochlorococcus sp. GTDB lineage: Bacteria > Cyanobacteriota > Cyanobacteriia > PCC-6307 > Cyanobiaceae > Prochlorococcus_A. The sequence continues at coordinate 27,650 of CABYGI010000013.1, forward strand.
TTCCCTTACTTGATAATTGGCTCTTCTATAACGTTTTTGAAGCCAAATAATAAAATATGAAACTGGGATTTGAGTCAAAAGTAATAAAATGGCAAGCCCTCGATCAATTGACAGCATTGTCAAAGAAATTACTATCAGACTGACGAAGTCAGCAATGACTCCAACTGCCCCACTACCAAAAACCTCGGCTAAAGCATCAACATCGTTTGTTAATCTCGTTAATAATTTCCCTACCGGCATTTTATCGTGAAACTTAAGAGATAAAGATATTGCATGATCAAAAAGTTCTCTTCTTATTCTTGCTGTCAAACGTTG
>CABYGI010000014.1 GCA_902518475.1 uncultured Prochlorococcus sp.
AATTCTTGAAGAAGGAATTGTAGATCAAATGCCAAAATGGTTCAAAGTTAAATCTAGAAGTCACAAGATATTAATACAATCTACTCTTGGAGGAATAAAAACCATCGATCTAATTTGTAAAAAATTTAAAGTTGAATCTACCCTACTTGGGGAAGAAGAAAAGCTCGTGAATGGAATTTCTGAAGTCGTATGGAATCATACAACTCTTCATATGAGGTCTAGGGACAAAAATTGGACGTATTTACAGATGCTTTTGCCACTTGATAATGAACTAGAGTTAATTAATTTTTTGAGAAAAAAATGGGGTAAAAAAGTTCTTTGGCATTTAGAGGCAGTTTCTCAACAAGGATCACCGCGATTAGCGGCTTTGCCTGTATTAAAGTGGAATGGGGCAGAAGAATTAAAAGAAATAATGGAAGATTGCAAGAAACTTGGTGCGTTTATTTTTAATCCTCATGTTTTAACAGTTGAAGGAGGAGGTCTCGGCGTGGTGGATGCAGATCAAGTAAAAGCGAAATTAAGATTTGATCCTAAAGGGCTATTAAATCCAGGAAAATTGGAAGGTTGGGAAGTAAAAGAACAATTTAAAATTTAACATTTCTGTTTATTCGCAAATTTAATAAATTCAGCAACTAAAAAAATAGAACCCGTTAAAACTGGATGATTAGTCGGCCATTTTTTTAAAGAAAATAAATACTCAATGGCAAGTTCAAAAGTTTTAAATTCAATTGTTTTTTGGAAGTCAATTTCTTTAATCTTAGAGAGATCATTTAATTGCCAACTAGGTTGGTTTGGAACTGGCACAAGTAATAAGTGATCATTTTTCTTTATAAGTGTTTTTAATATTGCGTAAATATCTTTTTGTCTTTGGACACCTAAAATCCAATAAATTCCTTTATCTTCATTCTCCCAATTGATTCGCTCATTAGAGAGTGCTTTCGCAGCAGGATAATTGTGCGCACAGTCTACAAGAATTTCTTTGTTTAAATAATTTATTATTTCTAGCCTTCCGTTCCAAGTTGTCTTTTTAAGACCTTCAGATATGTGTTTTTCTTTTATATTAAATCCTAAATTATTCAGCGCTTCAATTGCTCCAACAGCTACTGATGCATTTTGCTTTTGAAAAATTCCTTTTAATCCAAGCTCATAGCTATTAGAAATTGAATCTTTCCAAATAATTTCTGCTCCAACTTCTTTAACTTTTTTGGTTATTAAATTTTCAACTTGACTATTTTGATTACATGAGATGACAATTGAGTTTTTTTCTATAACTGCTAATTTTTCTTCGGCAATTTTTTCAATAGTATCTCCAAGAAATTCTTTATGGTCTAAGCCAATATTCCCAATGGCAATGATAGGTCTAGATTTATGGGCTGTTGTCGCGTCTAGTCGTCCCCCTAAGCCAGCTTCAAGAATTAGTAATTCAACTTTTTGATGGTCAAAAAAATTTAGTGCGCAGCAAATGATTTTTTCAAAAGGAGTTAATTCAAATGTTGAAAAATTTTTTTCTACTAATCTATAGATTTTTTCAAAATGAGTTTTGTTGATATTTTTTTTATTAACTCTAATCCTTTCGCATACATCCAAAAGATGAGGAGATGTCGTTACACCGAAATTCCTTTTAGCTTCAAAAAGTATACTTTCTAAATATGCCGCGATTGATCCTTTCCCATTGGTTCCAATAATCTGTATGGCAGGGATATTCTTGCAAGGATTACCAAGTTCTTGAAGTGCTTTTTTAATTCTTGATAAACCTAACTTGATATTATCCCTTTCATATTTAGGAGATAATTCAAAAGTTTTTGAATTTGCATTTTTCAAAATTTAAATTGCTATAACTCTTCAAAAATTGAATTTAGCTTATTTAAAAGAATATTAATTTCTCTTCGAGAAATAACTAATGGTGGGACAATTCTCACAACATTTCCTCCTGCAGGAACTACCAGTAATCCTTTATCAAAAGCTTTTAATGTAATTTTTTTTGCATCAGCATAATCATCATTGATCACAAGACCTTGTATTAAACCTAAACCTCTTTTCCCGCTAATAATATTTGGAAATTTTTTTGACAATTCTTCAAACCCAGCACTTAATTGTTCCCCTCTTTGATAAACATTATTGATAATATTTCTTCTATTTATTTCTTCTAATACAGTTAGGGCAGCTTTACAAGCAAATGGGTTCCCTCCAAAAGTGCTTGCATGATCCCCTGGAGAAAAAATGTTGGCTTTTTCTTTTACTAATAACGCTCCAATTGCATGACCTCCTCCTAATCCTTTAGCAAGGGTGAATCCATCAGGTTCAATTCCTAAATTCTCATAACCCCACATTTTTCCAGTTCGACCTACTCCACTTTGGACCTCATCTAGAATGAGAAGAGAATTATATTTATCACATATTTCTCTCAGGCTTTTAAAAAATATTTTACTTCCAGGAATTACGCCGCCTTCGCCTTGTATTGGCTCAACTAAAACGCCGGAAATTTTTTGATCATTATTTTCACACTCTTCAAATAATTTTTTTACCGAATCAAAATTGTTAAATTTAAAAAATTTGAACCCTTGAATCATTGGTTCGAAACCTTTTTGATATTTTGGTTGTCCAGTGGCACTCAAGGCTGCAAGCGTCCTTCCATGGAAGCTGGATTCTGCTGCAAGAATAATTGATTCTTTACCTTTATTTGTTTTATTTCCATATTTTTTAATTAATTTAATTGCTGATTCATTTGCTTCCGCACCACTATTGCAGAAGAAGACGCTTTTAGCACAACTCATATTCGTTAAAGTTCTGCTTAATTGCTCTTGTTCTTCAATGTTGTAGAGATTAGAAATGTGCTGAATCTTTTTTAGTTGAGTTGATAACCTTCTTCTTAAAACTCTATCGCTATGTCCAAGACTACAAGTTGCTATACCAGCTACTGCATCAAGATATCTTTTACCTGTTTTGTCCCATAGCCAACAACCTTTTCCTTTTTTGAATGATATATCGAATCGACTATAGGTATTCATTAAAGTGGGAGCGGTCGGACTTGAACCGACATACCCGAAGGTGCCGCATTTTGAGTGCGGTGCGTCTACCAATTCCACCACGCTCCCAAGGCTTTTGAAAAAATGAACTTTTTTATTATAACAAAAATCAACTTATTGACTATTGTTTTGGTCAAGGAACAGTTTCCAGATAACGTTTGTTAATAGTTAATCTTTTCGATAAAAACATAGAATTATTTATTGCATTTGCTGACAAGAAATGAGGGAAAAAGGAAAATTTAAACATAAATGATACAGTTTTGTGAGTATGTGCGCCTAAAAGTCTTTTTTGACAGGAGATAGCTTCATAATTAGTAATATTGTGTTATATTTAGAAAAAAAACAAATGTCTAAAACTCAAGCTAAAAAATTATCCTTTAAATTTGTCCCTTATCTTTTTATTGCAGTAACTATACTCACAACATTTGGATCTAATAGCGGAACTTGGGCATGAACGAATTCAAATTAAAAGGTTTAAATAAAATTTGGTCTAATCGCTTTCTAGTTTTGTTTATCTTATTTTTGGGTTTTATTTCACTAATCAATATTGCTTACGTTTGAATCAACTTTCTTGGTTTGAAAAATTGTTGGAAAAGATTAAGCTGCTTCTATTTTTGAAAGTTTCTCTGATTTAGTTTTAATTTTATATTTATTCTTCTCAAAAGTACTTTTACTAACTTCTCTGGTTATTTTAATACCTAATTTTTTTAGCTTTAATTCAAAATTTTCATAACCTCTATCTAAATGTTCTAATCCATAGATCTTACTACTACCTTTTGCGATGATTCCTGCAATTATTAATGCAGCTGATGACCTTAAATCTGAGCCAACTAGATTCATTCCTTTTATTGTTTTAACACCTTTGATGTGAGCTACGTTTTTGTTTAGTTTTATATGAGCACCCATTTCATTAAGTAAATAAATATGATTCATTCTGTTTTCGAAAATTGTTTCGGTTATCTTTGATTCCCCATTTGCGATTGTCATTAAAGTTGTAAATGGTGCCTGCAAATCAGTAGGAAAGCCTGGAAAAGGAGCTGTTTCAATATCTACTCCTTTAATCTCTTTACTCTTGATAGAAATCGAATTACCTTTAATCGTAACTTTACTCCCACTCTCTTGAAGCTTATTAGTGACAGCTTCAAGATGATGAGGGATTACTGGAGAAATTGTTATTGAAGAGGAAGTTGCAGCAGCAGCTATTAGAAAAGTTCCAGCTTCTATTCGGTCTGGAATTACTTTATGGGTACATCCGCCAAGCTTATTAACACCATCAATAATAATTGTTTCTTTACCGGAGTCATAAATTTTTGCCCCCATTTTATTAAGCATTTGGCATAAATCTTGAACTTCAGGCTCTCTAGCAGCATTTTCAATAGTAGTTCTTCCTTTAGCTAAAGATGCTGCCATTATTAAAGTTTCAGTCGCACCTACACTTGGACAATTTAATTTAATATGAGTGCCATGAAGTCTATTTTTGTCCCCCCTTGTTTTTGCCTTAACAATTCCCTCTTCAATAATAATGTCTGCTCCTAGTGCGATTAATCCGTTAATGTGCTCGTCTATTGGCCTTGAACCAATATTGCATCCACCTGGTAACGGTACTTGAGCTTCTCCAAATTTAGTTAATAGTGCACCTATGCAAAAGAAACTAGCTCTTAATCCTTTAACAAGTTCATATGGAAGTTCTTTAATCGAAATAGTTGTTGGATCTATTTCTAGTTGTTTGTTTTTACGAACTAAATTCACTCCTAAATTCTTTAAGATATTCCCCATCTTTTCAATATCAGTGAGAAAAGGTACATTTTCAAGAATTATTTTTTCATTAGTTAGCAATGATGAGGCTAATAAAACTAAGGCGGAATTCTTCGCACCACTTATTTCAACTATTCCATTTAACTTGCCTTGGCCAAGAATCTTTAAATTTTGCGATTTAAGATATGACTTCGTTTTGCTTCCGCAAATCATTAAGACTTAATTTATTAGATTCATCATGACAAACTAATAATATTAAGTCCACCCTATGTAACGTCATGAATATTAATTAAAAGTGAAAATGTATTTTTTGATTTCTTGGGAAATAAAAATTTAATAAATAATTGATCAAAATATTTATGTAATTAAAATATAGTTGATAACAAATTTTTTTAAATACTCATAGAAAATACTTTTTTAAAAATAACTAGTAAAAACAATAATCTAGTTAAAAGATTTAGATCATTTAAGAGAGGATCATCTCCAAAAGATCAAGACTTTTTTTGCATAGAGGGTACACATCTCATTGAAGAATTGCTGAAGTCTGGGAAAAATCTCTCTAAGATTTTAGTTACCGAAAAATGGCTAAGGAAGAATCAAAATCTAAGCAAAAAATTTGATGAGTCATTAATAAATATTGTCTCAGAGGAAGTCTTGGCATCTGCGATTTCAACAATTAATCCAGATGGAATAGCAGCTTTAGTAGAGATTTCAGCAATACCTAATTATCAATTTAATAGAAAAGATGATTTTGTTCTTGTTCTTGACAGAATTCAAGATCCTGGGAATATGGGTAATCTATTTAGAACAGCTTTAGCAGCGGGTGTTAATGCAATTTTTTTAGCTGGAGGTGCGCACCCATTAGGCCAAAAGGTATTAAGAGCATCCTCAGGTGCAGTTTTTCATCTGCCATTTTTAAGATTTGATGGCATTGAAGAAGAAATATTAAATTCTTTACTTAAGACTTTGTCTGAATTATCAAATGTAGGATTTAAGATTTTCTCTACTAGTAGCCATAATGAGAGTTCAAAAAAACCTTCAAAACCTTACTGGGAAGTTGATTGGTCTAGACGTACAGTATTAATTTTGGGTAATGAAGGTCAAGGTATTCATAAAAAAATTCAAGAAGCTTTTAATGAAACAATTACAATTCCGCATAGTGAGATTGTAGAATCATTGAATGTGGCTTGTGTTGCAGTTCCGTTATTACTAGAACGGAAAAGAGTCGCATACACCTCTAAAAAAATAAATAAAAAGTGACTGATTCAAGTTTTGATTTTGATTTAATAGTAATAGGAGCAGGATATGGAGGTTTTGATGCCGCTAAACATGCTGCTGGTAAGGGACTGAAAGTCGCAATAGTAGAATCTTCTGATATGGGAGGCACTTGTGTTAACAAGGGTTGTGTTCCATCTAAAGCTCTTTTAGCTGCAAGTGGAAAAGTTAGAGAAATAGCTAATTATGAACATTTAGCTAAATTTGGTATACATGCTTCACCAGTAAGGTTCGAGAGATCAAAAATTGCAGATCATGCAAATAATTTAGTTTTAAATGTTAGAGAAAATTTAACAAAAACTCTTAAAAGGAGTGGAGTTGAAATTATTTTGGGCATTGGAAGAATTGAAGGAAATCAAAAAGTAGGTGTAAGAGATAAAAACGGAATTGATAAAATTTTTACATGTAAGAATATTGTTATTGCAACAGGCTCTTCTCCTTTTGTGCCCCGTGGAATTACTTTGGATAATAGGACCGTATTTACTAGCGATGATGCGGTTAAACTTGAGTGGCTTCCAAGATGGATAGCAATTATTGGAAGCGGATATATAGGTCTAGAATTTGCTGATGTTTATACCGCGCTTGGTTGTGAAGTTACCATGATCGAGGCTTTGGAAAATATTATGCCAACATTTGATCCAGACATCACTAAAATTGCTAAGAAGAACCTTATTCAAGCAAGAGATATAGACACAAAATCAAATGTCTTTGCGACAAAAATAACACCTGGTTGCCCTGTAAAAATAGAACTGACTGATGCAAAATCTAAGGAAGTTGTAGAAACTTTAGAAGTTGACGCTGTACTAGTCGCAACTGGCAGAAGTCCTAATAGTAATAACTTAAATCTTGAGTCGGTTGGTATCGAAACAGTAAAAGGTTTCATTCCTGTAGATGATCAAATGAGAGTTAAGAATGGTGATGAAATAATACCTAACATTTGGGCTGTTGGTGATGTAACGGGCAAACTAATGCTTGCCCATACAGCTGCAGCGCAGGGTACTATTGCTGTTGATAATATTTGCGGTGGTAATGTCGAAATTAACTATAAAAGTATCCCCGCAGCAACCTTTACTCACCCAGAGATAAGTTCAGTTGGTCTCTCTGAAGTTGAAGCTAAAGAGATATCTACAAAAGAAAATTTTACTTTGGGAGTTGTCAAAAGTTTCTTTAAGGCCAATTCAAAAGCATTGGCTGAATTAGAGAGTGATGGATTGCTAAAGTTGATTTTCAACAAAGATAATGGGAAAGTATTAGGAGCTCATATTTTTGGGTTACATGCAGCTGATTTAATTCAAGAAATTTCGAACGCTATTTCAAGGAATCAAGATGTAATTGAATTATCTAAAGAAGTTCATACTCATCCTACTCTTAGTGAAGTAGTTGAGGTCGCATATAAACAGGCGGCTTCTCAAATAAAATAATATCTAAAATTAATGGAGATAAGACGCAGGCCACCTAATCCAACAGTAAGGGTAGAAAATTTAGAATATGCTGTACCTCATAGAGAAGCACAAGCTAAAAACATTCTGGAAGAAATTGTATGGCATAAGGATATTGAAATTAAGAATTTTAAAAAAATAATCTCTTTAGAAGACCTCATAAAAAAGATTGAAAACCTTCCTGCTCCCAAAGATTTTTATAAAAATATCTTGAAGTCAAAAATAAAACCAGGAGTAATTGCTGAAATAAAAAAAGCTAGTCCGAGTAAAGGAGTAATTAGAAAAGATTTTAATCCTGAAGACATAGCAATTTGTTATGAAGGATTAGGTGCCTCATGTTTATCAGTACTTACCGATCAAAGGTTTTTTCAAGGTAGTTATGAAATACTCGAAACTGTAAGGAAATCAACTAATCTCCCTCTTCTTTGCAAAGATTTTATTATTTCTGCTTATCAGATTTATAAAGCAAGGGTATCTGGTGCTGATGCAATATTATTAATCGCTGCGATTTTAAGTGATGATGATTTAATTTATTTAAAGAAAATAGCTGATAATTTAAAGATGAGTGTTCTTGTTGAAGTCCATAACTCTAATGAATTAGAAAGGATTCTAAAGTTAAAATCTTTTAATTTGATTGGGATAAATAACAGGGACTTAAAGACTTTTAAAACTGATTTAAAAACATCAATAGAATTGATGCATACATATGCAGATATATTTTTAAAACAAAATATTATGTCCATTAGTGAATCCGGAATTAATTGTGCCGAAGATTTAGAATCGCTTAGATCTATTGGAATCATGGGAGTATTAATTGGTGAAACTTTTATGAGAGAAACTGATATTGAACAATCGTTCAAGAAATTATTTAACTCAATTTAATATTGACTTCAAATCGTGCTATAAAATTGAATAAACAGAGTTGTACTGAATATATATGCAGGCTGTAATTTTAACAGGTATAGTGGCAGGTTTTGTACATGTAGTTAGTGGAGCTGATCATCTAATTGCAATGGCACCCGCAGCGATTAATAATCCTCAAAAAGCTCTTAAAAATAGTTTCTCATGGGGCTTGGGCCATTCTTCAGGAGTCCTCTTGTTAGCTTTTCTAGCGATTTTTATTAAGGATATTACGCCATTAAACAAATTTTCTAGTGTAGCCGAATTCCTAGTTGGAATTTCACTTCTAATTGTTGGAGCATTTGCTATAAAAAATTCTTTTCAATTAAGTATTCACTCGCATTCCCATAAGCATGAGAATGGAATTGCCCATCGTCACTTTCACTTTCATGTTAAGAAACAAAAAAAAAATAATAGACACTCACATGCTTTGACTGGTTTAGGCTTGCTACACGGTATAGCTGGAGGTTCACATTTTCTTGCCGTTCTTCCTGCATTAGCACTACCTCTAACAAGCGCTTGCTCATATTTAATTTCATATTTGATTGGTTCACTCATAAGTATGAATCTTTTTACTTGTTTAATATCTTTTGCAACCTTTAAAACAAGTCAAAAATTTATTAAAAGATTAATAACTGCAGCAGGAGGGCTTTCCTTTTCTTTGGGATTATTTTGGATTCAAAGAAGTGCTTCTGTTTTTTTGCATTAAAAAAATTTTTAATTTAGGAATAATTAATTTAGAGGTGACAATCCCAATTATTTTTTCGTTATTGATTAATCCAAATTTATTACTATCTTCACTAAATTCAATATTGTCTCCAATAACCTCAACGTTATTTTGATTTACTGAATTTATCCTTTTTATTAGATTTTTATTTTTAGATGGATGATTAAAAATAACTATTTGTCGATTTTTAAGTATTGACTTATTCTTTTTATATTTTTTAAAAAATACAATATCCCCTTCTTTTAGGTAAGGAAACATCGATTCACCACTAATAATCGCGGTTTTTCTTAAACCTAAAAAGAATAAAATAAAATCAAAAAAACTTTTGAAAATAACTCTGAGTTAACTAGCTTTTACAAAAGCGTCTGATCTTCCTTTTGAAGCCCAGAAAATATTATGAATTTTTTCTACATAACTCATGAGTTCTTCAGCTTGGGCTAAGTCAATATTAACTTTGCATGCACTGCATAATTTGGCCGCCTTCCAAATGGTCTCATGTAAGTCTGGATAAGTTTCTAAGTGAACTGGTTTAAAATAATCTGTCCACAAAATTAGAATCTCTTTCTTTGTTTCTTTTGCTTGCTCTTCTTTAACTGCAACATATCTAGAAAATGTATTACTGTATGCAGCCCACTCTGCTGAATCAGTGCTAGAAGGAGCTTCTAATGCAATAAGTTTTTTTGTCATTGATAAAACTGCTTCTGCTGCAACTCTCGTAGATGCTGGGTCGTAAACACCACAAGGACCATCGCAGTGAGCATGCACTGTCATTGGGGATTTTTTATCTAGAAAAGAATTGATGAATTTACTTAACATTTCAAATATTTGGTGTTGTATATATATTACTTGGAGATTAACTAAATTGAAAAGTCTTAGATATTTTTCTTACTTAATTTAATTGACTTTTAATAATTCAACTTCGAATATTAAAGTCGCATTAGCAGGTATCACATTTCCAGCTCCTCTTGATCCGTATCCAAGTTCCGGAGGTATTGTTAATTTTCTTTTGCCTCCAACTTTCATGCCTGCTACACCTTCGTCCCAACCTTTAATTACTCGTCCAGCACCTAAGGGAAAGCTGAATGGAGCTCTTCCGATACTGGTATCAAATTGTGTCCCGTCCTCTAGAGTTCCTGTGTAATTTACAGTAACTGTTTGCCCAGCGCTAGCTTCATCTCCTTCCCCGTTTACGATATCTGCAATAATTAGACCACTTTCTGTAGTCCTTGAATTGTTGTCTGATGGTGTTTCTTCTGCCATAGCGAAAAGTATAGGATTTGGATCTGATGGGTCTAGTTCAAATAAATTATTATTTGAGACATTTGATGATGTTGCAACAGGTGTTCTTTGAACTGACTGAGTTTCTGATTCAGCAGCATTAACAACTTGAGGTGAATTAAATTGACTGAAAAGAGTTAATGAAACACAAAAAACAAAAACTGCAAAACTAATAAATACTTCTTTCACTTAAATTTTGAAAGTTACTAAAACTTAGTCTACAGAATGAAGGTACAATAAATGGGTGATTATAAATTTAATTTCGTAATTTTAGATTGTTAATCCCAACTCAAATTAAAAGTCTTAGACAATATTTGTACCCTTGTTTGGGAGGGATTTTAGGAGGAATTTCAGTTTCAACTCATTTTTGGCTGATTTTTATGCCGATATCTTTATTTATTTTATGGAAGGGAAGTGAAAGGAGAATAGCAAATTTTTGTTGGGGTTTTTTCTTTATCTTGATAAGTCATTCTTGGCTTTATGATCTTCATCCATTGACATGGCTTGGGTTTTCATGGCTTGCAAGTTTAATAATTGCCATTTTAATATTATTGTTTTGCGCTTTTCTGGGTGGGCTATTAGTTTATTTATGGGGATTGTTAGTTGAAATTATTCTCTGGAAAGAGGATGTTTTCAAAATGAAAATATTATCTTTAACAGTAAAAGTATTTTTTTTATCCTTGACTTGGGGTATTGGTGAACTGATACTTTCTCAAACACCTTTTTTTTGGATAGGTTTGGGAGAGAGTCTTATCCCAGGTGATATTTATCTTGCTGGTTTGGCAAGATGGATTGGTGCAAGTGGTTTATGCGTATTACAAATATTGATTGGATTTTGGATTTTTTATATTCAAGGTAGATGGGAAAGAAAACTTCACTTTAAAAAAATATTTCTTTTAGGACTTTTGGTTTTAATTTTCTTACATTTATTTGGAGGTTTAACAACTCCATTAAAAAGAAATTATGAATATCCAGTAGCTATTTGGCAAACTAATATACCAACAAGAGAAAAATTAAAAATAAGTGATAAATTTATTGAAGAAAAGCTATCCATCGCTCAAAAATATGCTTTATCAAACAAAGCGAAACTTCTTGTTGCTCCTGAAGGAACTCTAACTAATAATTTTTATTTTTCTAAAGGCATTAAGGTTAATACCTTGTCAGGAGGTTTCAGAAATTCAAATAATGAGTTAAGAAGTTCTTTACTCGGATTTCAAATTGGAGATAAATCTTTTACCTCATTTATAGATAAAAATAGACTTGTTCCAATTGGTGAAAAAATACCTAGATTTCTAGATATTTTTTCAAGAGGATTATCTGCAGTAGGAGGAATTCAACCAGGCTCTGATTCAAGATTTTTTGATACTAAATTTACACCCCCACTAGCAGTAGCTGTATGTTACGAAATTAGTGATGGACTAGAAATAAGAAAGGCTATTAATAGCGGTGCAAAACTAATAATAACTGCAGCAAATTTAGATCCATATCCAGCTAAGCTTTATAATCAATTCCTATCTTTGGCTAGATTAAGAAGTATTGAAAATAAGAAAAATAATTTACTAGTATCAAATACAGGCCCTTCGGGCTTAGTTCAAGATGATGGAAAAATAATTAAACTTTTAGATTATGATGTTGAGCGAAATGAAATAGTGTTCCCTAATTTTTCATCCGAAAAGACTTTCTATACAAAATTTGGAGATAAACCTATTTTATTTTTGTTCATATTTTTTATGGGATTAAATATTTTTAGGAAAATTAATTAATTAACCCTCCACCTAATAAAATTTCTCCTTTATAAAAAACTGCAGCTTGTCCAGGCGTTACCGAACTTTGACTATCTTCAAAAATTAATTTAAACATTGTAGTTGGATTATCTAAATTTTTAAAAGGTATTAAAGTTCCTTTTACTGGATGACTTCTATATCTGATTTGTGCTTCTACTTCAATCTCTTGCTTAGGTTCTTCGATTGAAACCCAGTTAACCTCTCTAATTATTGCTTCTTTATTAAAGAGATCACTTTTATCTGCTACATAAACTATGTTTTTTCCTCTGTCTAAACTTTTTACATATAAAGGTTCCGGCCAAGCAATGCCCAACCCTTTTCTCTGACCTACCGTAAAGTGCTGAATTCCATTGTGCGTCCCAAGGACTTTGCCATTTACATGCACAATTTCTCCTTCTTTGGGTTCTATGTGTTTGTCGATAAATACCTGCATTGATCCATAATGCTCAACTAAACATAAATCTTGACTTTCTGGTTTTTGAGCAGTTCTAAGGCCTAATCTGAGGGCTTCCCTTCTTGTGTCTTCTTTTTTCATTTCACCAAGAGGAAATTTTAATCTGCTTAGTACTTCTTGGGAAAGAGAATAAAGAAAATAACTTTGGTCTTTGTTTTCGTCAGCACCTCTTAAAAGAAGGAAGTCCTTAAATACAAAGCCCTTGCAATCAAGAGTTTCAGCATAAGATGATTTTTTTATCCTTGCGTAATGTCCGGTCGCAATATAAGTAAAGTCTTTTTTGTTTATGGCGTAATTAAGCATCTCTTCAAACTTCACATTCTTGTTGCACATCGAACATGGAAGTGGAGTGAATCCTTTCTCATAGCTTTCAGTAGTTTTTTTAATTACCTCTCTTTCGAAAATTTCTCTTGAATCTATTATTTTATGATTAATTCCCAAATCTTCACAAAGGCCAGCAGCATCTACTAATCCTTCAGAACAACAGGAGCCTTGACCTTTCATTAGCCAAAGAGTTAGTCCCTCAACATTCCAGCCTCTTTCTACAAGAAGAGCAGCTGAAAGGGAACTATCTACGCCACCAGAAAGACCTACAATAATATTTTTCTTCTTTTTAGTTTTATCATTAGAAGAAAATAAGTTCTCTAATTTTTTATCCTTTTGTGTCTTTAACATGGAAGTTTAAATTTTTGAACAGTACTTCAATTGCTTTGTACTAATTATGAACGAAATTGTATGGCCAACAATTGACTCTAAACATTTAATTGTTGATTCAAAGCAAATGTTGATATTAGAGAAAGAAATGTTTTCTGATGGAATGCCTCAAGAAGCATTGATGGAAAAAGCTGGTATTCAAATTAGTAGATGGCTCTTGAAAAGGAAACCTCTTCTAAAGTATGGAATAACTGTTTTTATAGGTCCTGGGCATAATGGTGGGGATGGTGCAGTAATAGCTAGAGAGCTTTTTTTGAAAGGTTTTTTAGTAAAGGTATGGTGTCCATTCCCGATAAAAAAGACATTAACAAATAACCATCTTAATTATCTTACATCTATTGGTGTCACAAAATTAGTAGAGCCCCCTGATGTAAATGGTAAAGAACTTTGGATTGATGCTGTTTTTGGTAATAATCAAACAAGAAAAGTTGATAATAAATTAATTAAACTTTTTAATCAAAAATTTCATAACAAATATGGCAAGGTAATAAGTATTGATATTCCAACAGGATTATGTCCTGATAAAGGAGAGCCTTTTTTAGATAACGCAGTAAAGGCAGACCATACCTTGGCAATTGGTCTTAATAAGATTGGGTTGACGCAAGATTCTGCATTACCTTTTGTTGGAGAATTGCACCATATAGATGTTGGGGTGCCTATTAGTAAACTTTCCAAAGTTGATAAAAAGATTTTTAAGGTTACTTACAAAGATTTAAAAAATATTGATTTGCCTTCTTTACCAAGAAATTCCAACAAATATAAAAGAGGTAGAACATTATTAATAGCTGGAAGTGAAAAATATCCTGGTGCTGCATACTTAGCATTAAAAGGGGCGATAGCAAGTGGAGCAGGCTATATCTCGGCTGTCCTGCCTGAGTTAGTTGCTGAATCTATTTGGCAAGTTGCTCCAGAAATAGTTTTAAAGGATACTATGCAATCTAATCAAAATGGAAATGCATCTTTATTTAGTGCATTAAAAAATATCGATTTAAGTGCATTTGATTCAGTAGCTGTCGGACCAGGAATAGGAATTGATAATGATGATTGGCAAAAAACAAATGACATTCTCACTGGTTTTGAAGGATTATTGATCTTGGATGCGGATGCACTCAATAGAATTTCAGAATCTAAATTATGTTCAAAATTCTTCTTAGAGAGAAGATTTAAGACATGGATAACACCTCATAGCAAAGAATTTTCGAGGTTATTCCCTAATATCAAATGCGAGAATAATGTTGAAAAAGCTCTTAATGCTGCGCAAGAATTTAACATAAGTGTTTTGTTAAAGGGAGCTAATAGCGTAGTCGCTGACAATAAAAATGCTTGGCAACTTTTTGGGACTGATTCACACACAGCTCGAGCTGGATTGGGGGATCTTTTATCTGGATTTATAGCGGGTAGTTCTGCGGCTGATTTAACCTTTTGCAGAAACATAACAACAGATTTTTTTGCTAAATACGTACTTTTGCATTCAATTGCTGCATCAAAGTGTAAAAAAGGGTCAAATGCTTCTGCTATTGGTGACGAATTGTCAAAATTAATGCGAAATATAAAAATGGGGCAAATATCTTGAAAGAAACAATTTAAGAGAGTTATTTATAGTTTTAAACACATAAGTTTACAAATATAACTTGAAATCTGAAGCGCGCATTAAATATTTGGCTATTTCTTTAAAAGTGTAGGAGAGTTTTATTACCTAAATTAGGTCAAAGTATGGTTTCATCATTGCCAACACAAGCAGAACCTCCCAAAAGGAGAAGTAATGATCCAATTAGCTGGTATTTGCAGAATATCGGTAGAGTTCCTTTATTAACACCTGCAGAAGAGATTGAATTGGGTAATCAAGTTCAAAAGATGATGATTCTGACAGAAGATGGACAATTAAATGAAAGGACTAATGAATTTACAATTCAGCAAAAAAGAACAATAAAAATTGGTCGAAGAGCTAAAGAAAGAATGATGAAAGCTAATTTAAGATTAGTTGTCAGTGTTGCAAAAAAATATCAAGGTAAAGGACTGGAACTTCTTGATTTAGTACAGGAAGGTTCTCTTGGGTTGGAGAGGGCTGTTGAAAAATTTGATCCGACAAGAGGATATAAGTTTTCTACCTACGCCTTTTGGTGGATTAGGCAGAGTATGACAAGAGCAATTGCCTGTCAATCAAGAACTATCCGTTTACCTGTTCACTTAAGTGAAAGGTTAGCTTCTATCAGAAAAGTTAGTAGAGAATTGGCTCATAAGCTTGGAGCAATGCCAAGCAGAATTGAAATTGCAGAGGCCATGGAAATTGATGTTGAAGAATTGGATTCTGTTTTAAGACAAGCTTTATCGACAAGCAGTTTAGATGCTCCAGTAAATGGTGATGATGGCAGGAGCTTTTTAGGTGATTTAATTGCAGATAGTAATAATGAAGAGCCTTTAGATCAAGTTGAACAGAAAATGCATCAAGAGCAACTTGGTAAGTGGCTAAGTCATTTAAGCGAGCAAGAACAACATGTTCTCAAACTAAGGTTTGGACTTGATGCAAATGAGAGACATACGCTTGCAGAAATTGGAAGATTATTAGAAGTTTCTAGAGAAAGAGTAAGACAAGTTGAACTTAAGGCACTAAGAAAATTAAGGAATTTAACAAGAAAATTACCCAGCGGTATTTAATCTAATCTTCTGCCCAAATATATTTAGTTAATTCTTCTGAAGGAGGTTCAGGAGCTTCAACTGCATTTTTAACTGACTCCGATATTTCAGCATCAATTTTCTTTTCAATAATTTTTAATTCTTCTTCCGTAGCGAATTTACCGTCAATAATTTCTTGAGCTAATTTCTTAATAGGATCTCTTTTTCCCCAAAACTCCTTCTCTTTTTCAGACCTTAATTCATCTGGATCTGCAAGAGAATGCCCTCTATATCTATAAGTTAAACATTCTAAAAGTGTGGGACCTTCTCCTGCCCTAGCTCGCTCAATTGCTCTTTGTGCTGCTCCTCTTACCGCTAATACATCCATTCCATCAACTTCCTCGCCGTGCATGCCAAAAGCAGACGCTTTTCTCCAGATTTCAGGATTACTCGTAGCTCTATCATGAGCCATACCAATAGCCCATTTATTATTCTCAACAACAAAAATTATGGGTAATTTCCATAACTGGGCCATATTTAAACATTCAAAAAACTGCCCATTATTGCATGTCCCATCCCCAAAAAATGCTGCAGTTACCGCATCACTATTACTATTCCCAGCAACTTCCTTTTTGTATTTACTTGAAAAGGCTGCCCCTAAGGCAACTGGAATTCCCTCTCCAATAAATGCATATCCTCCTAATAGGTGATGCTCTCTTGAAAATAAGTGCATCGATCCACCTCGGCCTTTGCTACAACCAGTGGATTTACCAAAAAGTTCACTCATTACTTCAAATGAGGGAACACCCGCACTTAGTGCATGAACATGATCGCGATAGGTGCTACAAAACCAATCATGTTTCTTTTTCATGGCGCCAATTACTCCCGTGCTTATAGCCTCTTGACCGTTATATAAATGAACGAAACCAAACATTTTTCCCCTGTAATACATTTCTGCACACTTATCTTCAAATCTACGACCAAGCGTCATGTCTTCATAAAGGAATAATCCGGTTTCTCGATCTAATTCGGCTTTTTTTATGTCTTGAAGATTTGAGATTCTCTCTACGTGTGTTTCCAAGAAAAATACCTTAACGAAGTTTTGATTTGTTAACATTCTAAGCCGTGATGGGCGATTTTCATGATTTTTTTTAATAACTCTGTAAGACCTTGTGAAAAAATTTTTTAACTTGATAAAATTTATCTAAGATTTTTCAATAGGATATTTGTTTGGAACTTCCTTTAAACCATTTTCGTTTAATTGGCGTAAGCCCCTCTGCAACTTCTGAGGAAATATTAAGGGCGTTTCAATTGAGGTTAGATAAAACACCTGATGAAGGTTTTACTTATGAAGTTTTAACCCAAAGATCTGAGCTGCTTCGCCTCACTGCCGATCTACTTACAGATCCAGAAAGCAGAAGAGAGTACGAAAATCTGTTATTAAATGGTAATTCTGGATTGGATTTTTCCTCAAATAGAGAAGTAGCAGGATTAATACTTCTTTGGGAATCAGGTTCACCAAAAGAAGCTTTTAAAATTACCAGA
Source organism: uncultured Prochlorococcus sp. (assembly GCA_902518475.1). GTDB lineage: Bacteria > Cyanobacteriota > Cyanobacteriia > PCC-6307 > Cyanobiaceae > Prochlorococcus_A. The sequence continues at coordinate 17,511 of CABYGI010000014.1, forward strand.
AAAGCATTGCAACCCCCACAAACTCCAGCTTTAGGAAGTAGTAGAGAAGCTGATTTAACATTATTGGCTGCTTTAACAGCTAGAGATTCTGCAATTCAAGAACAACAGCTTAGATCCTATTCGAACGCGGCAGACTTTTTACATGAAGGTATACAACTTCTACAAAGAATGGGAAAGCTTGGAGAAATAAGAAAAGAACTTGAAGAAGATTTGGTTGCTTTGCTTCCCTACAGAATCCTAGATCTACTTAGTAGAGATCTAAATGATCAAGAGTCTCATAAAAAAGGCTTAAGTATGTTGGAAAATTTAATAATCAAAAGAGGTGGGTTGGAAGGTAATAATAAAACTGAATATAAAGATTATTTAAATCAGCAAGAGTTTGAAGTTTTTTTTCAACAAATTAAGCCATTTTTGACAGTGCAAGAACAGATTGATTTGTTTCTTGAATTACAAAAAAGAGGATCTTTAGAAGCAGGATTTTTAGCGTTTTTATCCTTAACAGCTATTGGTTTCTCTAGAAGAAAGCCAGAAAAATTATTTGAAGCGAGGAGAATTTTAAAGAAACTAAATTTATCAGGTCTTGATGCAATGCCTCTAGTTGGTTGTTTAGATTTGCTTTTAGCTGATATTGACCAAGCCTCTGCAAGGTTTTCAAGTAGTTCTGATGAAAATTTACGAGATTGGCTTAATAATTATCCTGGAAATAAGTTAGAAGCGATATGTATTTTCTGTAAAAATTGGTTAGAAAATGATGTTTTAGTTGGGTACAGAGACATTGATTCAAAAGAGGTGGATTTAGATTCTTGGTTTGAAGATAGGGAAATTCAAGAATTTATTGAAAAATTAGAAAAGAAATCAAATAAAATTGTAATAAGATCAAATCTTCAAAACCAACAAACTGAGAAGGAATCATCCAAAAAAACGACTGAAGATTTTGATAATATATCAGGGAATATTGATGAAAGAAGATTACCTTGGCCTGGTGGCATAAAACAAGGCTATGAAAAGGTTGAGACCAAAGAAATAGTATTCAATGAGGAATACTTAAAGAAAAAACCAGTTGAGTTTTATAATTTTTTAATTGAAAAAATTGCTGAATTACAGTTTAGTTTTGGGGAATTCTTAAAGGATAAAGAGATAATTAATCGGTCGCCGTATTTAGTTTATTTCTATGCGTTTTTGATCTTATTTGCATTTGGTATTGGTATTGGATTTTTAAGAAATAATTTTAAAAAATCAATTCAGGACGAATCTATTGCTGAAAAACCTTTAATTGTAAAAGATAAAAATCAAAAGCTTAGTGAGATAGATATTATTCAAGAAATAAAAAAAAATCCTTCAAGTAAATTGAATTCTATTTCTGATAAATCTCCTTCAATTAATTCTTATGAATTCAAAGAACTTAATACTGCGTCACCTTCTTTGGAAGATATAAGGAATTTAATTAATGGATGGCTTCTTAATAAAAGTAATTACTTAGCGGGAAAGGGTGAAATTAATCTTTCTAAGATTGTTAGTAAAGGTCTAATTGATCGAACAATCGAAGAAAGACAGAACGATATTAAGAAAGGAATTTATAAGGAGATTAATTCCCAAATACGTAAAATTGACTTGGAATCGCAAACTTCATCTCGGATAGTTGTTTTAGTAGAATTGAATTATCTAGAGAGGTTAGTAAAGAATTCTGGAGAATTTATTAATGAAACATCTTTAAATCCCCTTAAAGTTAAATATATTTTGGGTTTTTCAAATAAATCGTGGAAATTGGTTGATTTCGTGAGCGGCTTGTAATTACAAACTTCAAGATCATCTATAATAATTAAAATTACTTTTTAATAATGTTTGAAGAACTCTCGTCACGCTTTGAAGACGCAGTAAAGGGTTTAAGAGGCGAAGCAAAAATTAGTGAAAATAATATAAATGATGCCTTGAAGGAGGTAAAAAGAGCACTTCTTGATGCAGATGTTAGTTTGTCTGTAGTAAAAGAGTTTATATCAGATGTCAAAGATAAAGCTATTGGAGAAGAAGTAGTTAGAGGTGTAAACCCAGGTCAAAAATTTATTGAAGTTGTAAATAAAGAATTGATTAACATTATGGGGAATGAAAATTCTCCATTAAACGAAAATGAAAATAGTCCTACAGTCATTTTGATGGCTGGACTTCAGGGAGCGGGTAAAACAACTGCAACAGGAAAATTAGGACTTTATTTGAAGGAAAAAGATAAAAAAGTTCTTTTGGTGGCTGCAGATATTTATCGACCAGCAGCTGTAGAGCAACTTAAAACATTGGGAAGTCAATATGAATTGGAAGTTTTTTCAGCTAAAGAAAAAAATAGCAAACCAGAAGAAATAGCAAAGGAAGCATTGAATTTTGCTAGTGAAAATGATTTTAATTCGATAATTATTGATACCGCAGGAAGACTGCAAATTGATGATTCCATGATGAGTGAAATGGTTCGAATAAAAGAAGTTTCTAATCCTGATGAGGTTTTGCTTGTTGTTGATTCAATGATTGGGCAAGAAGCTGCAGACTTAACAAAATCATTTCATGAAAAAGTAGGAATTACAGGGGCGATATTAACTAAGTTGGATGGTGACTCAAGAGGTGGAGCTGCTTTATCGATAAGAAAAATAAGTGGTAAACCAATCAAATTTATAGGTGTAGGTGAAAAAATAGAGGCATTGCAACCATTTCATCCAGAGAGAATGGCCAGCAGAATTTTAGGCATGGGCGATGTATTGACACTTGTTGAAAAAGCACAAAAAGAAGTTGAACTTGCTGATGCAGAAGCGATGCAGAAGAAACTTCAAGAAGCGACTTTTGATTTTAATGATTTTGTAAAGCAAATGAGATTAATTAAAAGAATGGGCTCACTTGGTGGATTGATTAAATTGATTCCTGGAATGAATAAAATTGATGATGGGATGATAAAAGATGGAGAAGATCAACTTAAGAAAATAGAATCTATGATCTCGTCAATGACTCTTGAGGAGAAACAAAAACCCGAAGTTCTTGCTGCTCACCCCTCAAGAAGACAAAGAATCGCGCAAGGTAGCGGTTATGAAGCAAAAGATGTAGATAAAGTTTTGGCCGATTTTCAAAGAATGAGAGGTTTTATGAAACAAATGTCTAACGGAGGAATGCCAGGAATGGGAGGAATGCCAGGAATGGGAGGAATGCCAGGAATGGGAGGAATGCCAGGAATGCCAGGAATGCCAGGAATGGGAGGTATGAGTGGTAATAAGCCAATGAAAAAACAAAAAAATAACAAAAGGAAAAAAGGTTTTGCCGATTTATAGTTTCTATATTTTTACCTTTAAATGATATTATTATTAAAAATGCATTAATTTAAGATGATTAAATTGCGCCTTAAGCGCTTTGGAAAGAAAAAAGAGGCAAGTTTCAGAATTGTTGCATGCAACAGTACTTCCAGAAGAGATGGCAGACCCCTGCAAGAACTAGGTTTTTATAATCCAAGAACTAAGGAAACCAGGCTTGATACAGAAGCTTTAAGAACAAGACTTACTCAGGGAGCTCAGCCAACTGATGTTGTGAGAACTTTATTAGAAAAGGGAGGGTTATTAGAAAAAACAGAGAGACCCTCTATCGCAATTGGTAAAGCAAAGTTAGAGAAAGAAAAATTAGCTAAGGCTAAAACTAAAGACGAAGAAAATGATAGTAGTAACATTGAAAGCGAGGGTAATGAAGCTGAAAGCTAGTGAGTTGATAAATTTTTACTCTTATTCAATAACTAGATGAAAGAAGTTTCCAAAACTGGTCACTTCAAAATAGATTTGCCAAGCTCTGATGCCGCTACAGCATTATCTGGACCTGGTAATTCTTTCTTAAAAAAATTTGAGTCTCTCACAGGAGTTTCTTTAACTATAAGAGGCTTACAACTTGAGATGAACGGTGTTATATCTAAAATTGAGAGAGCCTCAGCATTAGTAGAACTAACAAGACCAATTTGGGAACAAGGGTTAGAAGTCCCAGAGGTAGATCTTAAAGCGGCTTTAAGTTCTTTAAATATGGGCGAATCGTCTTCACATGCTGAACTAGGAAAAAAAATTCTTGCGCGTTCCAAAGAAGGAAGATTTTTAAGACCAAGAACTATAAGGCAAAAAGAATATGTTGAATCAATTGAAAAGTTTGATCTTACCTTTGCGATTGGTCCAGCTGGAACTGGTAAGACATTTTTAGCAACTGTTTGCGCGGCACGACTATTGAACGAGAAAAAAATTGAAAAAATTGTTTTAACCAGACCAGCTGTAGAAGCTGGTGAAAGTTTGGGATTCCTACCTGGTGATTTGCAACAAAAAGTAGATCCATATTTAAGACCCCTATTTGATTCTTTACATGGTATTTTCGGGATTGACAGAACAAATTCGTTAATTGATAAGGGAATTATTGAAGTTGCTCCTTTGGCATTTATGAGAGGCAGAACCTTAGACAACTCCATAGTTATCCTAGATGAAGCACAAAATACTACTTGCTCTCAAATGAGAATGTTCTTGACCAGATTAGGAGAGAGATCAAAAATGGTTGTAAATGGAGATATTACACAAATTGATTTAAAAAAAGATCAGGAAAGCGGCCTAATCGAAGCATCGAGAATTTTCTCTGAAACTCAAGGTATAAAATTTTGTTATTTAACTGTTGAAGATGTAGTTCGTCATCCTTTAGTTCAGAAAATTATTGAAGCTTATCAGTAACTTCATAACTCTGGAGATCCGTACCCTGAAATTTTAAAAATCGAGTAGAATGTAATCATATTTTAAAAAGAAAATGCCAGCAAGTAGTAATTTCAATCAAGCTATTCGAGAAGCACAAACTAGTTCAATTGTTGGACCTAATGTTGTTCAAAAAGCTTTACCTTACGTTGGTGGAGGTATGGTTCTAACTTCTTTAGGCGTTTTAGCAGGTGTCTCACTCATAGCAACAAATCCTGGCCTTTTCCAGCCTCTTTCAATAGTTGCATTAATTGCAGAATTGATTTTGTTTTTTATAGCCACAAGTGCTGCAAATAATGCAAATAATGCGAAGGCCCTACCCTTGTTGACAGGATTTAGTTTGTTAACTGGATTCACCTTAAGTGGAATAGTTGCTTTAGCAATAGGAACAATTGGTATTGGTTCGGTTGGAACAGCTGCTTTAGCCACTGGTATAACTTTCGTTATTGCCTCTTACACTGGCCAAAGAATGAGTGACAGTGTTGGTCAAGCACTAAGCGGAGTAGTTGGTCTTGGATTGATGGGTCTGCTTATAGCAATGTTTGTCCAATTAATTGGAGGATTCTTTGCTCCAGGAGTTTTTGGAGGTTCAGGACTTGAATTGATAATTGCAGGATTTGGAACTGTTTTATTTGTTGCAATGTCTTTTGTTGATTTCTATACAATGCCAAGAAGATATAACGATGATCAATACCTTGCAGGAGCTTTAGGTATGTATTTAACTTATATAAATCTTTTTGTTTTTATATTGAGATTAATGATTGCACTACAGGGTGGTGGAAGAAGAGACTAAACTCATTACGTAAATAACTAACCTAAAGCGTAGATTTGTTTCTACGCTTTTTTAATGGGCGATATCAAGAATTTGTTTTTTTATAAATTCCTTTTGCTCTGAGTCATACTTTACTGAATTATCAAAACTATTGCCCATATCATCTAAGTCTCTAAGGACTTGATTGACAGACTTTGTAACTGACTTAGTTTCTAGCAGTCTTAAGATAGCTTTACATCTATCTGAAATGTTTTCTGATGTTATCTCATATTCATGATTATTATCTCTTCGATGAATAATAATTTGAGCGGAACTCATTATTAAATTTTTTACTACTATTTCTGTTACGGCATCTCCACCTTCGTTCAGTTTGTAAATGAGTGAAAAAGGAAGTTTATCTAATAAAAAACAATCTTTATCTGATAAAGCGTATGCAAAAAATCCTCTAAGTCCATTTCTTGTTTTAGTTAGCTCTGCGATTCTATCTGCTAAAACTTCTTCGCTTAGTAAATCTTCACCCCACTCTTTGCACCATTGTGCGGATATGTTTATTGCTTGCGTGAACGAAGCTTCTTTTAAATTTATGGTTTTTTTTTCCATTTTTGATCAGAATTTTATTATTGATGCATTAAAAGTCTTTGGCCAATTATAGATCTGGGTTTGTAACTTTACTAGGAAGGCCAAATGTGGGTAAATCTACTTTAATAAATAAATTGATTGGAGAAAAAATAACAATTACTTCTCCAATAGCGCAAACTACTAGAAATAAATTAAAAGGAATACTTACAACAGACAACGGGCAAATAATTTTTGTTGATACGCCAGGTGTTCATAAACCTTATCATCGACTTGGAGAGATATTAGTAAAAAACGCAAAATCTGCAATTAATGGAGTTGATATGGTAATTTTTGTAATTGATTCAAGTGAAGAACCTGGTAGAGGTGATGAATATATTTTGAACTTTCTACTCGCAAATAAAACTGAGTTTATTGTCGCATTAAATAAATGGGATTTGGTTAATAAAGAAATAAGGAATTTACGATTAAATCAATATAGAAGATTATTTGGAATTGATAGAAACTTTCAAGTTGTAAGTGCTTCTCAAGGAGAAGGATGTTCTGAACTAGTCGATATTGCATTAAAGTTTCTTCCTGAGGGACCAAAACTTTATGGCGAAGAGACGATTTGCGACCAACCATTAGATAACTTATTATCTGACTTAGTAAGAGAACAGGTATTAAAAAATACAAGAGAAGAAGTACCTCATAGTGTCGCAGTAAAGATAGAAAAGAGAGAGGAAATGAAAAGGAAAAATGGAAAAGTTTTTACAGCTATTTTGGCTACTATTATTGTTGAAAGGTCCACTCAAAAAGGCATTCTTATTGGAAAGAAAGGTTCAATGTTAAAAATTATTGGTCAGTCAGCAAGATCAAATATGTCAAAATTAATTAATGGTCCAGTTCACCTAGAGTTGTTTGTGAAAGTTGTTCCAAATTGGAGAAAAAAAGAATCAAGGTTAATTGAGTTTGGTTTTGAGGAAGAATTCTAGATGAGTGGTTTTAATTTTGATGTAATTACATTGTTCCCAAAAGCTTTTGAATTAATAAATAATTTAGGGGTCATAACGAGAGCTCTAGATAAGAATTTGATCGATGTAAATTTACATGATTTAAGAGAATATGGTGAAGGTTCTTACAGACAAGTAGACGATAAGCCTTATGGAGGGGGAGCAGGAATGGTATTAAAACCTGAACCTATTTATAAGGCATATGAATCAATTAAAAAATCACCTAAAAGTAAAACTTTGCTGATGACCCCTCAGGGTAAAGTTTTAAAACAAAAGGATCTTGCGAGATGGTCCACTTTGGATCAAATAATAATTATTTGTGGTCAATATGAAGGTTTTGATGAAAGGATTAGATGTTTAGCTGATGAAGAGATATCGATAGGCGATTATGTCCTTTCTGGAGGTGAAATTCCTGCTATATCAATAATTAATGGTTTAACTAGGTTATTACCAGGGACTCTTGGTGATCCAGACTCCTTAGTCGATGAGAGTCATAATTCCTCTTTATTAGAATATCCTCAATACACAAGGCCTTTAACTTTTAAAGATATGAAAGTGCCAGATATTTTAGTGAGCGGTAATCATGAAGAGATTAAATCGTGGAGAAGAAAAAAAAGTTTTGAAAGAACACTGGAGAGAAGAAGTGACTTAATTTCAAATGAAAACTACAAAAAATCCCCACAAAGTAAGAGAATAATAAAAGAAAATAATCAATTCATGAAATTTAGAATAGGA
>CABYGI010000015.1 GCA_902518475.1 uncultured Prochlorococcus sp.
GTTTTTGACTTAAGATTTTCTGATAAGTAAGTTAATCCAGTACCTACAAAAAATAAAAACACAATCGATATAGATAGCAATGACATAGTCAATGGGTCAGTTGAAGGAGTAATCACTGCAGATAATATTGCAGAGGAAATTACAACTATCTTCCAATTTGAAATCATTTTTTTTGTTGTGATTATTCCCAGAGATCCAAGAATAAATTGTAATACTGGTAATTGAAAAGCTATTGCAGTGCTAGACATTAATAAGAGAACAAAATCAAAATATCTTTCTATAGACCAAGTTGGTTCAACAATATCAGCACCGAAACTAATGAAGAAATTTATTGCTGCAGGGACTAGTATCCACCATGAAAAAATTAATCCTAAAAAAAATAGAAGACCTGAACCAAAAACTGCAGGCAAGATAAGGCTTTTTTCTTGTTTTGTTAAACCAGGAGAAATGAATAATATTATTTGATAAAAAATATATGGAATAGAAACTATCAATCCGCTGTAACCTGCAACTTTAATAGCGACAAATAAAAACTCTCCTGGAGCAAGTTGTAGTAAATGAATATCACCAGCTGGAATTTCTAAAAAAGATATTAATGGCTTTATGATGAGAAAACTAAAAAATATTGAAATAAGTATTGAGTAAATTGAGTTTAGTATCCTTTGACGAAGCTCCTCTAAGTGATCACTAAAAGTCATCGAATCTGATAATTTTTTTTCACTTTGATCTGTACCTCTCATTATTATTTAATAAAAATTGTGTAAGAAAAAGTTTTAAAACTACTATTTTCAAAGTCCAATTTATTTTTCGATAAACTTAATTATTTGCTTAATTTAGGATTTGTTGGATCTGGTAATAAGAAAGGAGGGGCATCATTTAAAGATGATTCACCATAAGTTTCATATTCTCTATATCCAGCCATTTTCCCATTTGTTTTCATTAAAGCGCTTACGAAGGCAAGTAGTAAGAAAACAGTAGGAGCTCCAATTATTAATGCAGCACCAAATAGATATCCAACAATAAATTCTGGAAAACTATGATTTCCTAAAAATTCATGAGTGCCTAAAAGAAAATCAATCATTTAGATTTAAAAAAATTTTTTTTAATTATAAACTAAATTACTGTTTTAAGATTTTTTTTAATGTAATCTTCTCCTCTTGTAGGATTTCCCCAAATAATTTCTCCATTTTTAAAGGAAACGCAACCCGGTCCTCCGTTTTTGATTTTTTGCAAATCTTTAATCTTTACTAAATTAATTGGAACTTTAATGTTTCTTTTTGCCTTACTAAATAAAGCAGCTAAATCTGCAGCTATTTGAAGATCTTGTTCAGATGCTACTTGAGATGAAGACTTCAAAACTACATGACTGCCTGGTGATTCCTGTGCATGAAACCATAAATCGCCTTTTTTTGAGAACTTAAAGCTTATTAAATCATTTTGCCTCATATTTCGCCCTACCTGAAGCTTTAAGCCTGTGGGAGTGTCAACTTGAATTGGTGAAGACTCTATCTCATATGTACTTTTCTGATCTTCTCTTTGCTTTTTGATATTGATATTAAACTCGTTACAAATTTCTTCCATAATTTCTTCTAGTAGTTTGATTCTCATTGAAAGTTTTTCATGATTTAAAGAATTTAAATTTTCTAGAAGCGTAGTGAATTCATCTAATCTATCTATATTTGTTTTGTAAATACTTAATCTTTCTTTTATTAATTCTCTAGATCTCTTAAGTTTTTTTGATTTTTTATATAGTTTTTGTCCCTTTTTAATGTCCTGTTTTTTAATTTCATGAGAGGCGAATATATTATCAGCTTTTTCTTTATATATCTCGTAGTTTTCTGATTTTGTCAGAAGATCAAATTGAATATTTAAATTCTTTTTCTCAGTATTGGTCTGTTTAAAAATTATTCCTTCAATTTTCTTTTCCAATAATTCAAGTTTTTTTTGTTTCAGATGATAATCATAATAATTCTCTAAGCTTGTGCATAAATCTATTTTATTTTCGCAATTAATTTCCTTATCAAAAAACCAAACGCAATAAAAATTTTTGTTGAATGTAGAAAAATTAAAGTTATTGTTTTTAAATCTGTTTATCCAAATCTTCCAATTTTTAAATATCTCCTTTAAGTCTGAGTCGCTAATGAAATCAATATTTTTTTCCATTATTTCTGAATTAACAGTTGAGCTAACAACCTCTAATTGTTTTGTGAGGATAGGGCTTACTCCTTGATAGGTATTTATTAAACAGTATTTCAAAGACTCAGGTACTATTGAAATTGAGTCTTTCCATGATTTAAAAGACTCATCTTCTCTAGGTTGTTTTTTGAGATTGACTGGAGGGCCAGAATAAATTGATCCTGTTGAAATTGTTCTAAAACTAGATTGACTTGATTTAATTTGTTTACCAACGGCAATTATTTTATGTTTATTATCCAGATAAAAAATATTACTATGTTTTCCCATTAATTCAAAAATTAAATACTTATTAATTTCATCTCCAGGTTTTTTTGCAAAACTAAATTTTATAACTCTCTCGAAATCATCTTGATCAATCGAAATTAAAGCCATATACTTTAATCCGTATCTTATTTGTTTAGAAAGTGTGCTTTCTCTCCCAATCCTTTCAGGCTTATTTATCTTTAGTATTCTTGGAGAGTCTCCATTCCATGAAACTTCTAACCATGTTTGAGAATCAACTCCTCTGAAACATAATTGAATTGTATTAGGCTCTGGTTGTTGGGCAGTCTCAAACTTTGTAGGTAAGATGTTCTTTGTCAAATAATGCAAGACAGATCTAATAGATGTAATATCCATTATCTGTGGAACACCTTTTTGCATTATTCTTTTTTAATTCACAAGATGTCTATTTTACTGTAAAAAATTTAATATGAAAAATCAAAAAAAACTTATTATTCTTACTGGACCCAGCGGGGTTGGTAAAGGAACAGTTGTTAAAGAAATATTATGTAAAGAAAAAAATTTTTGGCTTTCAATATCTGCAACTACTAGAGAACCTAGAGAGGGAGAGAAGGAAGGAGAAAATTATTATTTCTTAAACCAAGAAAAGTTTAAAGAAATGATTGAACAAAATCTTTTCCTTGAATGGGCTCAATTTGCTGGAAACTACTATGGAACGCCTTTGTCTTCTGTTAATGAGAAAATAAAAAGGGGATTTATCGTACTACTTGAAATTGAAGTAGAGGGTGCAAGGCAAATAAAAAATAAGTTTCCTAATTCACAGTCAATATTTTTACTTCCTCCGGATAAAGAAGAGTTAGAGAGAAGAATAAGAAATAGAGGTACAGAAAAGGAAGAGGCAATTAAAAAGAGACTCTCAAGGGCTAATTATGAGATTTCAGTATCAAATGAATTTGATTTTGCATTAACAAATCACAATGTTGATGAAACAGCAAAAAAAATAATCAAGTTAATAAAAACTTGATTATTTTCTATTTATCAACTCATTGGATGGAATAATAAATCGGGGAAAAATCTGTTAAATTCAATAATTATTCCAGCTGTAAGGCTTAGCCAAATTGCTGCTACCACTGGTGCAGATCTGACAAATTTTGTGTTTAGAATTTTGAACATTTGTTTTATGAAAGTTTTTAAGGATGTTTAGCGAGGGCCATTAAGTGTAATATTGTTATCTTGCTCTCTTAAATCTCCATTTCTACCTTGTTTATTAGCAAGAAGAGGCCATTGGGCTCCTTTTACAAGACATTTTCTGGCTAAGTCTAGGTCAATAATGATCTCAAGATCTGCTGGATTCTTAGTCTTTTTTGATTCAATGAGATACTCTCTTCCTGACCAACCAATAATTCCAGCAATGTAAATGAACAATACGCCGGGAATAAGTAAATCTCCTTCATGACCTCTATTTAGAAGGGCTCCCCATGGCTCAAGAGGAGGTCCAATTATTAAATGAGGAAGACCATCATCTCCGCATGATGCTTTTCCATATCTTTCAAATCTTGCTATGTCTTTTTGAGTAGTTGCAGAATTTGCTCTCTCAATGAATTTAGGATTTTCAGAACATTTTGTGAGGGCTGAAGCAGTATATTCTGTGCTAGCTCTATCTGCGTTTAAGGCAGGTCCATTTGCAGCTTGAGCAATTGGAGTAATTCCGAGTAACAGAAAAACCGAGGTTATGATTGAAAAAAAGAATTTCATAAGTTGCAATCTTTAATTACTTATAATGTGTTAAGTAAGAAATTAATATTAAAATAGAACAAGTTGAATCAAAAATGCATAAAGTTTTAGCTATTGAAACAAGTTGTGATGAGACATCTGTCTCAATAGTTTCTAATATTGGCGATACTTTTAGAATACATTCAAATATAGTAGCTTCTCAAATCGAAGATCATTCAAAATGGGGAGGAGTTGTGCCTGAACTTGCAGCTAGAAAGCATTTAGAGTTATTACCTTTTGTTTTAGATGAGGCTCTAGAAGAATCAAAAATCAAAATTGAGGAGATTGATTATATTGCGTCAACTGTAGCTCCTGGATTGGTTGGTTGTTTGCGAGTTGGCTCTATAACAGCGAGATCACTTTGCATGTTACATTCAAAACCATTTTTGGGAATTCATCATTTGGAGGGGCATTTATCTTCAATTCTCTTTTCAGAAAACTATCCAAAGAAATCTTTTCTAACCTTACTTATTAGCGGTGGGCATACTGAATTGATAAAGGTTGATGATAGAAGGAGGATGCAAAGACTCGGGCTAAGTTTTGATGATGCTGCTGGAGAAGCCTTCGATAAAGTTGGCAGACTATTAGGTCTTAGTTATCCAGGAGGACCGGCAATAGAAAAGATTGCCAAAAATGGGGACCCAATGAAATTCAATCTACCAAAATGTAAGATCTCTGATAAAAAAGGTGGATTTCTTAAATATGATTTCTCTTTTAGTGGTCTAAAAACTGCCGTATTAAGATTAGTTGAGAAAATAAATTTGGATGGGAAGGCCCTTCCAGTTCCAGATATTGCTGCAAGTTTTGAGAGAGTAGTGGCAGAGGTCTTGGTGGAGAGAACAATAAAATGCGCAAAAGATCATAGCTTGGATAATGTTGTTGTGGTTGGAGGAGTAGCTGCTAACAATACATTAAGAAAAATGATGATTAGTGAAGCTAGTAAAAAATCTATTAAAGTTCATTTAGCTCCTCTTGATCTTTGTACAGATAATGCGGCAATGATTGGAGCGGCGGCGTTGTTCAGAATCAAATTTAAGGATCATTTAAGTTCCCTTAAATTAGGTGTCGCAGGAAGACTATCAATTGAACAAGCAAATACCCTTTATGAAGAAAACCCTCCTTTCTAATTTCAATGAACAAACAACCTAAAATCGAGATTAAAGAGACAAAAAACTTCGTTGATAAAAAGGAACTGAATTTGTGGAAAAGAGGTTTTACACCTCAAGCTGAAATATGGAATGGAAGGATGGCAACTGTTGGTATAGGAATTATTTTTATAATTATTGCTTTAATAAGCCAGTTTTCTTAATAGAAATTAAATTAATTTTCTTAAAAGTAGTTTTGAAAGAATTTTTAAAATTACTCTCGTTCAGCGGGTGAATTAAATTAAAAAGTATTGTATTTATTGGACTTGAGATAAGATTATTGATTTAATCAAAATAATGCATATTTTTATTATTTATAATTTTATATGACGCCTGAAAGGCTTGGATTACTTTGGGGAATAACTGTATTTGCAGGTGCTTGTGCTCGATTATTTTCTTCTTTTACAGGATTCCCAAGTGTTGTTATTTTATTGCTTTCTGGATTATTTATTGGAAGATCAGGATTAGGACTTGTTGAGCCTTTAGATCTCGGGCAAGGGCTTGAGACTATTGTGGGGCTTTTAGTCTGTTTGGTTCTCTTTGAAGGGGGATTAAATTTAAAACTGCCTGAGGGAAATATAAGAAATACTGTTTTGAAAATTTCATTGGTAAGACTTTTTATTTCATTGTCAGCTGGAATTTTTATTGCTCATTGGCTGGCAGGCCTCTCATGGCAAGTCGCAGGAATATTTAGTGCCATAGTTCTAGCTACTGGACCAACAGTTGTCTCTCCATTAGTGGAACAAATAAAATTAACTTCTCCACTCTCGGAAGTTTTAAAAGCTGAGGGGTTGTTGCTTGAACCAATTGGTGCAGTATTAGCATTACTGCTTTTAGAACTGACTTTAGGCGACCTTCGTGGGATTAACGATGTATTTATAGCATTAATGCAAAGATTAGGGGGAGGAGTTTTAATCGGATTAAGTGCAGGATGGTTACTATCAGAAATTTTAAAAAAAATAAAAAATGAAGCCTCATTTGGTATAGAGCTTCAAGTTACCCTTGGATTTATTTTCCTTGTGTATGGAATTTGCGAATATTTTTTACCAGAATCAGGCTTGCCGGCTTCAGTCGCGGCAGGTTTCATTGTAGGCAAAAGAGAAGTTATTGATAAGGAGAGATTGGATAACCTAATAGGTGAATTAGCTCAATTAGCAATAACAGTTCTTTTCCCTCTTTTGGCCGCTGACGTTTCTTGGGGTGAATTAAGTCCGCTTGGTTGGGGAGGGGTTGTTTGCGTTTTTATGTTGATGGTAATTGTTCGCCCTATCTCTATCTGGATAGCAACAATGGGGAGAGACTTGAACTTAAAAGAAAAAATATTTTTAGCCTGGTTAGCCCCAAGAGGTATTGTTACTGCAGCTGTAGCTTCTCTATTTTCTATCAGATTAGAGCAGGCTGGTATCCTTGGGGCTGGCCGGCTCCAAGGTTTAGTTTTTCTTACTATTTTGATGACAGTAGGAATACAAGGACTTTCAGCTAAACCTTTGGCAAATAGACTTGAATTAGACCAAAAAAATAATTTCGATTGATTAAAGACATCTTTCAATTCGAGTTTTATCAGTTTTACTCTCTGCGAAAAGCTCCCAACTTTGAATTAAATCTGGCCCACTTAGAGATCCAAAAAAGGCTACTCTTAATGATTTCATTAATATTCCTTTTTTGATATTATTCTTTTTTGAGATTTCGTTTATTATTTCTTTGGCTCTCTCTTTATTTAAATTTATAGTGTTTTGCTCAATTAAATAATTTAAGGTTAGTTCTAGAGATAATTTGCTATCCCTGTTTTCCAGAAAATCTTGACCTTCTTTTTGAATTGTAGGTATTAAGAAAAATGGTTTTGATTGATCAATTGAATCTTTTAAAAGAGTCATAGAGTCTCTAATCAAAATTGCTAATTTATAGGCCCATTCTTGAGATGGCGGCTCCCAACCATTATCATCCCAGTATTTCCTCATGATCTCACTTAACTTTATTGATTCCATATTTTTTATATATTGAGAATTTATCCAGTTGAGTTTTTCCCAACTGAATTTAGCTCCAGCTTTATTTATTTCTGATAAGTCAAAAATTTCAGATATCTCCTCAAGTGAAAGTATTTCTGTGTCGGCAGATTTTGGAGACCAACCTAAAAAGGCCATATAGTTCGATAAGGCCTCTGGTAAATATCCCATTTCTCTAAAATCGTCGATTGAAGTAACGCAATCTCTCTTAGATAATTTTTTCCCTTCGCTATTTAGTATTAAGGGTGTATGCGAAAAAGTTGGCAAATTAAAATTTAATGCTTTATAAATCAATATTTGTTTTGCAGTGTTTGAGATATGGTCTTCACCTCTTACAACATGAGTAATATTCATGAAATTATCATCAACTACGACTGCAAGATTATATAAAGGATCTCCAATCTCGTATCCCTGAGCCCTTCTTGATAAAACTAAATCACCACCCAAATCCTTCCCTTGCCATTTGATTTCGCCTCTTATTTGATCTACCCATTTGATTTCAATTTTTTCATCAATCTTAAACCTTATTACTGAGGTCCTCCCTTGGGATATGAATGTTTCTATTTCTTCTTTTGAGAGACTTCTGTGTCTATTATCATGCTTTGGAGGTAATCCTTTCTTTTTTTGTTCTTCTCTTAATTCAGATATTTCATCTTCTGTTGTAAAGCACCTATATGCAGCTCCACATTCTAATAGCTTTTTGATATAACTTTTGTGAATCGAAATTCGCTCACTTTGCTTTATAGGTTCTTCATCCCACTTAAGTCCAAGCCATTTCAGGCCCTCTAATATATTTTTTGTAAATTCAGAATTTGATCGAACAACATCAGTATCTTCTATTCTGATAAGAAATTTTCCACCTATTTTTTGTGCATACAACCAGTTGAATAGTGCTGTTCGCGCTGTCCCAATATGAAATAAACCCGTTGGACTTGGGGCTAGTCTTAAACGTTTTTCCAAATTTTTTTTTTAGAAAAAACGGGACCGACGGGATTCGAACCCGCAACTTCCGCCGTGACAGGGCGGTGCTCTAACCAGTTGAACTACGGTCCCAGAGTTTTATTCTAAATTTATTTAGAACTTCATTCTTAAAATTATCAGATCATAATACTTAATTCGTGGGGTTGTAATAAAAAAATCTATTAATTTGAGGATTTTCAGAAATAATTAGTTTATAAACTGCCTTAGTATAAACAACTATTTATTTTTGAGGTCTAAAACCTGCAGGTTCTATCAACCTAACTTGATTGCCTCTAGCAGTAAATTCTCTGCCTTGGTCACTTTGTACGACAACTCTACCACCAGACTTAACTCTGATAACTCTTGCACGAACCCATCCTAAAGCTGCTGATTCGAGGACTTTAACTACGTCCCCAGGTTGAAGATCTAACTCCATTTTATGAAAAAATGATTTACATAATGTTGATCAAACGCGTCGTGGAGGACTTGAACCCCCGACATCAGGTTTTGGAGACCTGCGTTCTACCAACTGAACTAACGACGCATCTAAATGATTATAAGCGTCTTTGTGACCAATAAGTTGATTAATTTACAACTTTATCGATCAAAGCGTTGTTTAACGCGAGTAGCTTTTCCTA
This sequence comes from uncultured Prochlorococcus sp., assembly GCA_902518475.1. GTDB lineage: Bacteria > Cyanobacteriota > Cyanobacteriia > PCC-6307 > Cyanobiaceae > Prochlorococcus_A. The sequence goes on from CABYGI010000015.1 coordinate 8,938, forward strand.
CTCTATCTCTCAGATAGAATAACTTAGCTCTTCTTACTTTACCTCTACGTTCAACTTTTAGAGAGGCAACCTGTGGACTATGTAGCATAAATACTCTTTCAACACCTATACCCTGAAAAATTCTTCTAACTGTAATAGTCTGATTAATACCTCCATGCCTTTTTGCTATGACAACACCTTCATAAGGTTGTACTCTTTCTTTATTACCTTCTGTAATTTTTACGCCAACTTTAACAGTGTCTCCAACATAAATTTCAGGTAATTCTTTTTTTAATTGTTCATTCTCAAATTCCTTAATAAGATTGGATGCGCTTAAGGTTTGCGTATTATCAGAAACCATGTTTTTTTCTTTTTGTTCAACTGTTACATCAACTGATGCGTCAGCTTTAGTACCGGTTTCTAATTCCTTCTCTTGATTCTCTTTGGCCATTTTGGTCTTTTATATCCTACAAGTTCTATATCTTAACCTTTTGACTCGCCTTTAGTAACCTTTTTAGTAAATGAAATTGTTTTTGAAAACATTTGGAATCCCGTTATGAGCATCCATAAAACTCCAATGGAATTCAATATTACGTATATAAGCTCGCCATTATCTCCAAGCCATTCGCCCTCATGAAGAGACATTAACCAATGAACTTGTTCTCTAGAGTAACCTAGTAAATCTTTTGAAACCCTATAAAGTAGACCGGTAATTGAAGAAATAAATAATGGAAGAAAAACCCAGGGCGCCAAAGCTTTATGAAATTGCCTAGAATTAGTTAGAATTTTCATTTTTTTTCTTTACCATTGTTATTGATAGATTTAAGATAGCCAAACCCATAATGGCTATTTTGAAGATATTTATCTAGTACTATTATTTATTCCAATGAAACATTTTGCAGATCTTTTGTTAAATAAAAATAATTCCAAGGCTAATGATCAAGTTCCTTTTATTCAGAGAAGAAGAGGTATTGAAATAAAGTCTTCACGTGAAATAAATTTGATGAAAAAATCTAGCAGGATTGTTGCAACAGTTTTGAGGGAAATTAATGACTTGATTAAACCGGGAATGAGCACAAAAGATTTAGATGATTTCGCAGAAAAGAGAATTAAAAGTTTTGGAGCCGTGCCAAGTTTTAAGGGATACCATGGTTTCCCTTCTAGTATTTGTTCTAGTATCAACAATGAGGTTGTTCATGGAATACCAAATAAAAATAAAATAATTAAAAATGGTGATCTAGTTAAAATTGATACAGGAGCATATTTAGATGGCTTTCATGGAGATAGTTGTATATCAATTTGTGTGGGAGAAGTAAGTCCAAAGGCTCAAAATCTTAGTGATGTTGCTCACAAGGCTTTATATGCGGGGCTCTCTAAAATCAAAGCGGGGAACACACTCCTTGATGTGGCTGGGGAAATTGAGGATATTGTTTTAAAAAATGGCTTTAGTGTTGTGGAAGATTACACAGGTCATGGAGTTGGAAGAAATCTTCATGAAGAACCATCGGTATTTAACTTTAGGACTAAAGAATTGCCTAATATCGTCCTTCGTGAAGGAATGACATTAGCTGTGGAACCTATCGTTAATGAAGGGACTAAATTTTGTAAAACATTAAATGATAGATGGACCGTAATAACAAAGGATGGAAAATTATCGGCTCAATGGGAGCATACAATAGTGGTTTTAAAAGATGGTATTGAAATTTTGACAGATAGAGATTTCTAGACATTATGATTTGTAATTATAAATAATTTGGCAATACAAAAAATTAAAAAACTCTTTTAATGGAAAAAGTAGGTAACTTAAAGGGTTTGGACTAATTATTATTAAATATTTTTTTGAATTAGCTAAATTATAAATTTTTTTTGAAACAAATTTGGGACTCATAATTCCGATAGGGTTTAATTCTGATTTAAAAGGCCCTAAGATAATTTTTTTTATTATTAATTTCTTTTTGGTATTTTTATCCAAAAGATTTTTTTTGAAAGAAACTAATTGACCAATAAGTGATTTACTTATCTCATATGATGGATTTAGTGCTGGTAATATTTCCGCTTCAGATGTATTTATCCAAATCTCTTTTTTTATAAGTGAATCATTATTTAGAGCAATATCTTCAAATAAATTTAAAAATTTGAATTTGCTTAATGCATTTATCTCTATTGAGTTTTCATAATTGGAATTTTCTCTACTCAAGTCATAGATGCCATGGTTCAAAATTAAGATATCTATCTTTTCTAATTCTTTTTTTAATGAAGACTCCTTCCCGCATTCCCATTTAATCCATTTATTTGGAGATTCAAAATTTATTTCATAATTAGTTTTACTATGTGTAAATCCAATCACTCTATATCCTTTTTGACGAAATAACTTTGTTAACTCTTTACCTAGCGCACCTGAAGCTCCAGTAATCCCTACAGTTTTTTCGTCTTTTGTTGTATTTATCATTTTGCTTGAGTTTGATTAGAGACCAGATAATTAAAGTAAATTTACCAAAAAAAAAAATTATTAATTTTTTATTTGATTAAAACTCATAAATAAATATTTGTTTAGTTTAGAAAAAAATATTATCTTGGACCTATTGATAGATAATTTTACTAATTATGAGCGATATATTATTAATTGGTTCATGTGAACCTTTTAGTGGTAAGTCTGCAATGGTTCTTGGAATAGCAAAAAGACTTTTACAGGAGAAGAAAAAAGTACGCATAGGAAAACCGCTAGCAACATGTATAGAACTTACAAATCTTCCTTCAATGTCCTATGAAGGGTTAATAGATGATGATGTTAAGTTTATTGGATCTACATTAAATATCAAAGAGGAGAATTTGATTTCTTCAGTAGGACTATTGGATAATATATCAGCTGAAAAAAGAATCTTCAATAAAGACTTACTTCCAGGAAAAGGTTTTGATCAAATTGAAGGATTGGTTAATGATAATTTTGAAGGTCTCAATATTTTAGAGGCAGCTGGAAGTCTTCATGAAGGCATGATTTATGGCTTAAGTCTCCCTCAACTAGCTGAGGATTTAGATGCGAAAGTTTTAATTGTGAATTTATGGGAAGATTGTAAAAGCGTGGATGCATTACTGGATGCGAAAAAACAATTAGGTGAGAAATTGGCTGGAGTTGTATTAAACGGAGTTTTGCCGCAAGAAGTCGAAAAAGTTAAAAATGAAATAATACCTTCCCTTAAAGATCTGGATATTGAAGTATTTGGTGTGATGCCTAAATCACCACTTCTTAGAAGTGTCACAGTCGGTGAGCTTGTAAGAAGACTAAATGCAAAGGTAATTTGTTGTCCTGAAAAAGATCAATTACTTGTTGAAACATTAAGTATTGGTGCAATGGGAGTAAATTCTGCAATGGAATTTTTCAGGAGAAGACGAAATATGGCTGTGGTTACTGGTGCTGATAGAACTGATATCCAACTTGCTGCTTTGGAGGCTTCAACTCAATGCCTAATTTTAACTGGTTTAGGAGACCCTTTGTCACAATTGATTCATAGAGCGGAGGAATTGGAAGTTCCAATTTTAAAGGTAGAACTAGATACCCTTTCCTCCGTAGAAATTATTGAACAAGCTTTTGGTCATGTCAGAATACATGAATCAATTAAAGCCTCTTATGCTATTCAATTAGTTCAAGAGCATGTAAATCTAAAAAGAATTCTCGAAAAGATAGATTTTTCCTGCAATTTTTCAGATAAATGCTAATTTCAAATATAGAAACTAAATTATTTTGAGTCGCTCTTTAGATCTACCAGCAACTGAAGGCGTTGATGCCTTAGCTCAAGAACTTGCAAAACTCCAAGATAATGGTAAAAGGAGAATTGCTTTTTTGGGCAGTAGACACGTACCAGTTGTCGATATCCACTTAATTGAGTTGATAGCAAGGTCGTTAGCGGAAGAAGGACATAATATTCTTACTTCTGGATCTCAAGGTGTTAATGCAGCCGTTATTCGAGCCGTCTTGGATATAAATCCATCATTATTAACTGTTTTATTACCACAAAGTCTTGATAGACAAGTACCCGAAATAAAGGATCAACTTGAGAGGGTTATGCATTTGGTTGAAAAAAGTGAAAATGATGAATTACCTTTGCCACTTGCAAGCAGTCTTTGCAATCAAGAAATTATAACAAGGTGCGATCAATTAATATGCTTTGCCTTTCACGACAGTGAAACTTTGCTAAACAGTTGTAGATGCGCGGAAGAAATGGGAAAAGTGGTTAGTTTGTTATTTTTTGATTAAATTAATCCACTTTCCCTTATTAAAAGATGATTTATGCTAATAATATTTAGCATTAAATAATTTACTATGGCAGAGAGTTTTTCATTTGATGTAGTTTCTGATTTTGATAGACAGGAATTAGTCAATGCTTTGGATCAAACAAAAAGGGAAATTTCTCAGCGTTACGATCTAAAGGGCACAGACACTTCAGTTGAATTAGATAAAGAAAATATTTTTATAATCACCAATAGCGAACTCACCTTAAATGCTGTAAATGACATTATTAGACAAAAGGCAATTAAAAGAAAATTATCTTTAAAAATATTTGACTATGGTGAAATTGAAATGGTGAGTGGTAATAGAGTAAAACAGACAATTTTATTAAAACAAGGAATTCAACAAGAAATCGGAAAAAAAATAAGTAAAAATATTAGAGATCAAATAAAAAAAATTAACGTTAGCATCAATGGAGACACGCTCAGAGTTTCTAGTAAGAGTAAAAATGATCTTCAATTAGCAATTAAGCTTGTTAGCGAGTTGGAAGAGTCTTTAAACATTCCTCTAAAAGCTAATAACTTTAGATAAGATCTCTAGTAAGATTATTTGAAAATATGGCAGATTATTCAAAATCTCTCATTAAAACATTGATTGAGAAAGTAAAGGAATATCCTCGTTTTTCAAAAGAAGAAATCGAGAAATTTTGTTGGATGGCAGTACATGAGCATAAGCATGGTGTTTTACCCTCTGAATATGACATTAGGGAGATTGATGAGGACCTTTATTTAGAACTTTTGAAAGAATTTAAATCGAATATCAATTAAACAATAACCATATTTAAAACTACAATTATTAAAAAAATATTTTAATTAAATGTCTTATTAATGCACTAAATTGTCTATTTAAATATGATTAACTAAAAGAAAAAATTTAATGTCAACATCTTTTAAAAATGTCACACCAACAGGCCCTGGTGGAACTGCAACATTATTGATTGTATTATCTTTTACAGGCTTCCTTTTGCTCACACAAGCCCTCTTTGTCGTTCCTTCTGGACAAGTAGCAGTTGTCACAACATTAGGGAAAGTAAGTGGCCCCTCTAGAAGAGCTGGGTTAAACTTTAAACTTCCATTTGTTCAGTCTGTATATCCATTTGATATAAAAACTCAAGTTCAACCTGAAAAATTTGAAACTCTAACAAAAGATCTTCAAGTTATTAGGGCTACAGCTACTGTCAAGTATTCAGTAAAACCTAACGAAGCAGGAAGGATATTCGCAACAATTGCTAGTAGAAATAGCGATGTTTATCAAAAAATTGTTCAGCCATCTTTGCTAAAAGCTCTAAAGTCAGTCTTTTCTCAATATGAGCTAGAAACAATTGCCACTGAATTCGCAGTAATTTCTGAAAAAGTAGGTGACACTGTTGCAAAAGAACTAAATTCCTTTGATTATGTAGATGTTAAAAGTTTAGATCTTACTGGATTGGAGATCGCTGAAGAATATAGAGCTGCTATTGAACAAAAGCAAATAGCTGGTCAGCAATTACTAAGAGCAAAGACAGAAGTTGAAATCGCTGAACAAGAAGCACTTAGATATGAGACATTAAATAGAAGTCTGGACGATCAGGTACTTTTCAAATTATTTCTCGATAAATGGGATGGTAGTACTCAAGTTGTGCCTGGGTTGCCAGGTTCAGAAGGTGGTAGTCCACCAGTGATAGTTGGTGGTAAAAGATAATTTTTTAAAAATAATCTTTTCCGCAGGTTTAATCATTTACTTAATTATCTTTAAGGAGATTTAAGTAAATGATTTTTTTTTTATTGCATTAAAAGATTCGTCAAAAGCCTCGATAGTTTTATCAATTTCTTCTTCGCTGTGAGCTAGAGATGTGAAACCAGCTTCAAATGGACTTGGAGCTAGGTAAATTCCTCTACTAAGCATTTCTCTATGCAATTTACCGAAAAGTACGGCATCATTTGTTTTGGCTTCATCAAAATTCCTGACTGGCCCATCACATAAGAAAAATCCAAACATAGCGCTTACACTTCCACCATGAATAGCAATACCGTTATTTTCTGCAGATTGAATTATCCCTTCAATTAATCTGGAAGTTGTTAAATCAAGTTTATCGTATGTACCATCTTGTTTGAGCAGTTCAAGAGTTTTTATTCCAGCAGTCATTGCTAGTGGATTACCACTCAAAGTCCCTGCTTGGTAAACCGGTCCTGCAGGAGCTACCATTGACATTATTTCTTTCTTGCCTCCATAAGCTCCAACAGGTAGGCCTCCACCAATTACTTTCCCGAGAGTGGTTAAATCTGGAGTAACTCCAAACTTTTCTTGAGCTCCTCCATAACTTATTCTGAATCCAGTCATCACTTCATCAAAAACTAGTAAGGATCCATTCTCAGTGGTTAATTCTCTTAATCCTTCCAAAAATCCTGGTTCTGGAGTAATAAATCCAGCATTACCAACAATAGGCTCGAGTATAACCCCTGAAATGGCATCAGGATTTTCAGAAAATAATTTTTTTACTGCTTCAAGGTCATTGTAGGGTGCAGTAAGTGTGTTAGCAGTTGTTGTCCGTGGAACACCTGGAGAATCTGGTAAACCAAGAGTGGCTACACCTGATCCCGCTTTTACTAAAAACATATCCGCATGACCGTGATAACAACCGTCAAATTTAATAACTTTATCTCTTCCAGTGAATGCTCGCATAAGTCTCAAAACAGCCATGCAAGCTTCAGTTCCACTATTAACAAATCTTACCATTTCTACAGATGGAACTGCATCTATTACCATTTCAGCAAGTTTGTTCTCTAAAACGCATGGAGCTCCAAAACTTGTACCTTTCTCAAGCGCTTCTTGTAATGCCGTTGTAACTTCAGGGTGGGCATGTCCACATATAGCGGGTCCCCAACTACCTATGTAGTCAATATATCTATTTCCGTCAATATCCCAAGCAAAGGGACCTTTGACTCTGTCAAAAACAATTGGCTGGCCACCTACAGACTTAAAAGCTCTTACTGGAGAGCTAACTCCTCCTGGCATTAGTTCTTGGGCGGCAGAGAAAATTTCTTCTGATTTGGTGTAATTTAATATGTCAGTCACAATTTAGCTAATTGATGTTTTGAGAAAAATCTTGTCATGTCCTAAATTAGAAATAAGTAAAAATTTTGTCAATCAGATTGAAATTCTACATTATGATAAATTTATTGTGATAGTTTGGATTGTAAATTTTTAATTTTAAAGAAATCATAATAAAAAACAATACAACTCTAAATAACTCTTTATTTATAAGCGTTCTCGGGCTTTAAAGAGATGAAATTTATTTTATTTATATTTCGAAGAAATTATCCTCATCGTCAAAAAAATCTTCATTAATGTCATTTAAGTTAATTTCTATCATGACTGGGGCATGATCACTTGGACGTAAATTACTTCTAGGTGAGCTGTCTATGACACAACTTTTTAGTGTTGATGACAGTTCTTTGCTGACATAAATATGGTCTATTCTCCATCCTTTATTTAATTCAAATGCGTTATTACGGTAATCCCACCAACTCCAGTGGCCAGTATTTTGTTCAAAAATCCTAAAAGAATCTATTAATCTTTTTTTTATAACATTATTAAGTGCATTTCTCTCTATATCAGAAGCCATTATTCCTCCTTCAAAATTCTTTGGATCATGAATATCCAAGTTAGATGGAGCAATATTGAAATCACCCATAAGACAAATTAATGCTCCTTTTTTTTCTTGTTCATCTAAAAACGAAGCAAGACAATTTAACCAATTAATTTTGTATTCAAACTTGCTAGATTCTAAAGAAGATCCGTTTGGCACGTAGACATTTATAATTTTTATACCATTAATATCAGCAGAAATTAATCTTTTTTGATCAAGGAAGATTTCGATATTTTGATTAGATTCGGAACAACTGTAGAATCCTTTTTTAACATTTTCTGGCTTTATTTTGGAAATAATAGCCACACCATTATATGATTTTTGTCCGTAGACCTCTACTGAGTATCCTAATTCCTCAAAAGGTTTAAAAGGGAAACTATCATCCATCACTTTTGTTTCCTGCAAACATAGAATATCTGGATTGACTTGATTAATCCAATCTATTATTTGTAAAAGTCTGGTTCTTATAGAGTTAACATTCCAAGTCGCTATTAACAAATTTCTACCAAATTATGTAAGATTAAAATAACAGATATTTATGGTGTTAAAGAATTTTGAAATTAAATAAAATGAAAAATTACTTTTGCAAAAGCCTATCTAAACAAATAACTTTTATAATTTCTTTTACCTTTTTAATTTCCTTTAAAGGTGATTACCTAAATGCCGAATACTTATTTGAAGAATTAGAAATTGATACCTCAACTAAAACAGAAAATGATAGTTCCGAACTTCCAACTAATCCTTTTGAACTTGTAGAAATGATTCGAAGGCACAACATTATGAATGATGCGACTAATCCTTCTGATGCTATTGACAATGCGTTAAAATCTTTTAATAGCTTGGAGGAAGAATAAGAAATTTATTAGGATAAATTGTTATCCTCAAAATATAGATATGTTAAAAAATCCTATCCCAAAAGTTACTAACCAATTGCAGAACAGAGCAATAGGCATTATTAATGGTAAATTTACTCCCCACGCTAGTGAGCAATTAAATAGAGGCTTCTTAATAGATAATAAAGGAGAAAAAATTGAAACAGTAGTTTTAGGCAAAGCATTGTCACTTCTGAAAAAGCATATTGATTTAAAGAAAAGTTATTATTGGATTGTTTATCCAAAGAATAAAAATACACAATACCTGCATTTACAAGTCGCAGGCATCTGGGATCCTTATCAACTGAATGATTTCCCAAATGATTCTTCAAAAACAAACTTCTCTAAACTATTAGAAGAATTAGATCTAAAAGATAATTATTTTTCTGTAAGAGGAGAATTAGTTTTTGTCAATACTCAAAAGAAGGAGATTGTTATTAAGATAAATCCCGCTATCAAGTCAAAAAAATTAAAAAATAAAAATTTCAAATTAGTCATTAAAGGAGAGCTTTCTCTTGATCTTCTTCATAGTTTTGTAAGCTTAGATATCAATAGAGATGGTAATTCTTTGGAATTAATAAATTACGAAGTGATTGAAAAAAATCTTTCTGAAAAAAACTAGAATGAAAGTCTGGATGCCACCGCAATTTTGCTAATCAAGAAATATTTAATTTATGGATGATGTTTTAATTGAATGTTCTCCTGGCATCTCTGGAGATATGTTGTTAGGAGCTTTTTATGATTTAGGGGTTCCTAAAAAAGTCATTGAACAGCCGCTGATTGATCTTGGATTAAAAGATCTATTTCAACTAGAGTTTGAAGAATCCAAAAGTTGTTCAATCCGAGGGATCCAGGCAAAGGTTGTAAATATTGATTGTAATTCTATTAAAAGAACTTGGAGAAGTATTAAGGAGCTTATTTTAAATAGCCACTTAGAAGAAAAATTAAAAAAATTAATTTTTGAAGTATTTGAATCTTTAGCAATTGCAGAGGGTAAAGTTCATGGCATCAAATCTGAGGATGTGCATTTTCATGAAATTGGAGCTATAGATTCATTAGTTGATATCATCGGCGTATGTGCTGCTTTGAATTACTTGAATCCAAACAGGGTTTATTGTAATGAACCATTGTTGGGAAAAGGTTTTGTGCAAACTGAACATGGAAAATTATCTGTACCAACTCCTGCTGTAATAGAACTAATAAGACAAAAAAATATTAAGGTTTTATCAAACTATGACTCAATTGAGGGTGAACTTTCAACACCAACTGGCATTGCTTTAATTGCTAATTTAGTCGAAAATCTAGAACCCCCTTCAAAATATTCTGTTAACTCTTATGGAGTAGGCATTGGGAACCTAAAATTTCCATTCCCTAATTTGGTAAGAGTTTACAAAATAACTTCATTCAAGGATTCTTGTATTAACGAACAAATTAATCCAAAGCGTGAAGAGATATCTGTTCAAGAAGCTTGGATTGATGACCAAACGCCTGAAGATATATCTAATTTTGTGGAGAAACTAAGAATTGAGGGGGCTTACGACGTTTCTTATCAAGCTATAAATATGAAAAAAAATAGAATTGGATTTTCTATTCAAGTAATTTTGCCCATTGAGAAAAAAGAATTCTTTAGGCAATTATGGTTTAATTATTCCAGCACTATTGGGGTTCGTGAAAGGATCCAATCTAGATGGATATTATTAAGACGCACTGGAGAATGTTCAACTACTTTTGGAAATATAAAAGTTAAACAAATTTTGAAACCAGATGGATCAATAATTATGAAACCAGAAAATGACGAAGTTTTGAGATTAAAACTGAAGCATAAAATATCAACTGAAGAAGTAAGAAAAATAATAAAAGAGACTAGTGAAAACTTTAAAGCATTCGAAAACTGGAAATGAGATTTAATAAAAATAACCAACTAAATTGGGAATTTCTTAAAAAAATTAATTTTGGTTCTTTAAAAAGTATTTTCTTTACTTCAAGCTTGTTATATTTTTGCATCTATTTTTTTTATAATTTTGATCAAATTTCTTTTGATATCAATGTAGAAAAAAATGGCGTTAATCTTTCTTTATCTTTTTTATTTTGTATTGTAAGTAATTACCTTAATGCTTATGCATGGAAATATATCGTTAAATGGTTCGGGAAAGAATTCAAAAGTAATAATCTAGTTCCCTTTTATGTTTTAACTAATAGTCTAAAATACGTTCCAGGGGGAATTTGGCATTTTGTTGAGAGGTTTAATTACATAAAAAAATTAAGTAATCCTCAGATTGCTTTGTATTCGTCACTCATAGAACCTTACTTCATGTTGAGTGGATCTTTGCTGTTGGCATCGCTAGGCGTAATCTTTTCTCCATTTTACTTGTTTTTGATTTTGCCTCTAATTTTTTTAAATAGGAAATTAGTTTATATAGTACTAAAAAGATTAGGATCTCTTAAGGGTAAGTTATTGGAGGTTTTGAGACTTGGAAGTACAAAGGATCAATTTAAAAAGAGAATCAATATTATTTCTTTTTTCCCAACTAGAGGGTTTTTATTTGAGATTGGGATGGTTGTTTCTAAATTTATAGGGTTTTATATTTGTCTAAATACTTTTTATACAAGTAATACTCTCAATTTCATTTTTTTATTAGTAATTTTTTCTTTGTCATGGTCTTTAGGTTTGGTTGTTCCAGCAGCTCCAGGAGGAGTTGGCGTTTTTGAGGCCAGTATATTGTTTTTAGTTGGCAGTAATATTCCACAAAATATAATTCTTGTTAGCTTAATTTATTTTAGGGTTTTATCTACATCGGCAGATTTGTTTTTAAGCCTACCTTTTTTAATAAGAAAACTTTATAAAAGAATTTAGTTTTTTTTCTCTAAACTTGGTATCAATGTAATTGATGCAATAAGGCCTAAAGTCATGATAAGAATGGCTGGTAATATTGCCTCTACCATTCTTTCATCACCAGCATATTGATATACTCTCACAGATAACGTATCAAAATCAAATGGTCTCAAAATAAAGGTTATCGGTAATTCTTTTATCGTATCAACAAAAACTAAAAGTGATCCTACGAATATTGGTCCCTGAAGAAGAGGTAGATGAATTTTTTTAATGATTCCAGGCCAATTCTCTCCTAGTCCAAGTGCAGCTTCATCAAGACTAGGAGAAATTCTCTCAAGACTTGAATCAATAGAACCCTTAGAAATTGTTAGAAATCTCACAAGATAACCCCAAATCAGTAAGCAAATTGCAATGAAATTGAATTTTGGAGAAGAAATGCTTATTAAAGATAAAGCTAATACCGTGCCTGGAATTGCATAACCTATTCCCGCAAGGTTTGTTATTAGTCCTAGTAATAAGCTTTTATTTGGACGCCTTGCTAAGGAAATTATTAAGGAGAATAACATCGTTATTAATGCAGTAAAAAATCCTAGACTTATGGTTCTAAATGATAGTGTAAGTAATTCTATAGATAACCCTTTTTGAATTTGATCGATATTGAGTAGAACCCAAAAACATGGAATTCCAAAAGAGAAAATTGGAGGAAATAAAGATATTATGATTGCTAAAAGAGCTCTTATTTTTTTTAATTCCCACCCTTGAGAGTCTTTTGATGCAGGATTTTCACTCCACCTTTTTGATTTTCTTCTCGAGAATTTTTCAAAAATAATTAAAGTGAAAATTATTAATAAAGCTACCAAAGACAGTCCAATAGCACTTTTTGGATTACCCTCAATTATCCAATTTTCGGCTATGCCTGTAGAAATACTTGGAATATTTAACAACGCAAATGTACCCAACTCATTCATTACTTCCATACACATTAAACTTATTCCTGTTATTAGTGCTGGTAATGCCATTGGAAAAGCGATTTTAAAGAAGCTCCTCCATGGCCCAACTCCTAATCCTCTACTAGCATTGATTTGATTAATTCCAAATTTATTAAAACTTTCGTTAGCAAGAATGAATACATATGGATAAGTAGAAATTGAAAGTATTAATACCCCCCACCATAAACCGGTTATTTGATACCCAAAAATACTTCCTAAATCCTGCAAAACAGCTGTTATTAGATATGCTGGGGCTGCTAGTGGAATAAGCTGACAAATACGGAGAACTTTTCTGAACTTAAAATCACAATTTGAAAGTAACCATCCATTTAGAGTGCCTAATCCTCCTCCAAAAAAACTTGTTAGTACTAAAACTTTTAAAGTTTCTAATACCTCTTCTCCTCCAGCAATCCCTAATGAAAAATTCCCACTTACAACATATTGGACTCCTTCAAGAAGAAAATTTGAAATAGGAATGATTACTAAAAGTGCGACAATAAACGAAGTAAAATAAAAAAGTTTTAATTCGGTTAATGCTTTTTTAAATCCTTTAATAAGTATTTTCAAAAATTAATAAAATCCTAATGTATAAACACTAATCTGTACTAAATCTACATGATGAAAGTTGATTCTTAATAGTTTGATGATCTAAGTTTTTACCAATTAATACTATCTTGTTAGATTTTTCTTTTGTCCATTCTTCATCATCTAGAGAAAAACGTTTTCCTGATAGGTGAAAAATGTGTTTTCTATCACTTTCCATAAACCATAATATTCCTTTTGCCCTAAATACATTTTGTGAGATTTGATTATCTAAGAAATATTGAAACTTCCTTAAGGAGAATGGCTCAAATGTTTCATAAGAAACTGATGTAAAACCCTCTATATTATTATTCAAATCTTGGGGATGAGAAGAGTGATCGTGGGGATGAGAAGAGTGATCGTGGGGATGAGAAGAGTGATCGTGGGAATTGTCTTCTATATTTTCTTTATCCTTCCCGAATTCAAAAGTATCTGTCTCAAATAGACCCACACTCATTATTGTATGCAATGCAACTTCACTATTAGTTGATCTCAAAATCCTTGGTTCTTTTTTTATTTTATTTATAAACTCTTCTATTTTCTTTAATTGTTTTTCATTTACTAAATCAGATTTATTTAGAAGAAGTATATCTCCGTATAAAATTTGAGAATAGGCGACACTTGTATTATTAATTTCAAAATCAAAATTTTCTCCATCTATAACAGTTATTATTGAATCTAATCTTACTTTTTCTCTCAGATCACCAGCCGCAAAAGTCATGGCTACTGGTAATGGATCTGCTAATCCAGTTGTTTCAACAATCAAATAGTCTAATTTTTCAGCTCTTTCTAAAACTTTAGATACGGTATTTAATAATTCGCCATTAATAGAGCAACATATACATCCATTATTTAATTCGATCATATCTTCTGATCCTTCTATTATTAATTCATTATCAATTCCGATTTCTCCAAATTCGTTTACTAAAACAGCTGTTTTAATACCAACTTGATTTTTTAAAATATGATTCAGAAGTGTAGTTTTGCCAGAACCTAAAAATCCACTGATAATAGTAACTGGCAATAAATTTTTAGACATTTTGAGTAGTTGAAAACAAGTTTATATTTTTATTGATCGAAAATTTTGTTGATTTCCGAAGCTAATGTTTGATCCAGATTTGTTATGCCCCCCAAATCATGTGTACTAAAACTAATTATTACTTTTGCATAAACATTCTCCCAGTTAGGATGATGATTATATTTTTCGCAAATTAAAGCAACCTTAGTCATGAAAGCAAAGGCTTCAATAAAATTAGCGAAGTTAAATTCTCTTTGGATTTGTTTAGATTTAATTTCCCAGCCAGGTATCTTGACAACTAATTCATTCAATTCTTCATCTTGCAAAATGTAGGGTTCCATTAAATAAGAAATCTGACTTATTACATTATAAATAACTTACTTTTTCTCACCAATTATATGTACATTTATGATTCTTTCCTTTTGATCAAATCGATGTTCCCATAAATAAACTGCTTGCCATGTGCCCAGCATAATTTTTCCGTCTTGAAAACTCAAAGATAAACAAGTGTTTGTTAGGGATGTTTTAATATGTGCTGGCATATCGTCAGCCCCCTCTTGATAATGTTTATAGGATATTTCTTCTCTATCCTTTGATAAGGTTAAGTAGGAATCATAGGGAACTATCGATTGCATATACTTTTTTAGGTCTCTTAGCACATTTGGATCTGCGTTCTCATTAATAGTTAAACTGCAACTTGTATGAAGTGAAGTTAA
>CABYGI010000016.1 GCA_902518475.1 uncultured Prochlorococcus sp.
AAGGTATTGAACTTATTGATCAATCAAAGGAAATAACAACATGGATAAGGGTCTAAATTTTAAGAAAAAAACCAATTTGAAATTTTTGGTTTTTAAATAGACCTTTAAATGGGAAGATATTAGAAATATCAGAGAAAATTGAAATACATTACTGTGCTCGGTTCTACTGGTTCAATAGGGACTCAAACTCTCGAAATAGCTAGTGAGCAGCCTGATAAGTTTAAAGCCGTAGCTCTTTCGGCAGGAAGAAATATTAATTTATTAACAGAACAAGTTAAAACACATAAACCAGAAGTAGTTGCGATTGAGGATGAAAATCTTATAGAAGATTTAAAAGATAATATTAATAACTTAAATTTAGATAGTGCTCCATTGGTTTTAAGTGGAAAGGAGGGGATTAACGCAGTTGCAGCATGGGATAAGGCAGATACTGTGGTTACAGGAATAGTAGGTTGTGCAGGCTTAATTCCAACAATGTCAGCAATTAATGCGGGGAAAAATATTGCACTTGCTAACAAAGAAACTTTAATTGCGGCAGGGCCAATTGTTATTCCTGCATTAAAAAAAAATAATAGTAGGCTTTTACCTGCTGATTCTGAACACTCTGCCATCTTTCAATGTTTACAAGGATTACCTAATTATGAAAATGCAGATTTTTCAACAGGAGAGATACCTAAAGGTTTAAAAGCCATACATTTAACAGCTTCTGGTGGTGCTTTCAGAGATTGGGCCGTTGATGATTTAAAGCATGTCACAGTGGAAGATGCAACTTCACATCCTAATTGGGATATGGGAAAAAAAATAACTGTAGATTCTGCAACTCTTATGAATAAAGGATTAGAAGTTATAGAAGCTCATTATTTATTTGGGACCTCTTACGAAAATATTGAAATAGTTATCCACCCTCAAAGTATTATTCATTCAATGATTGAGATGGAAGATTCTTCAGTATTAGCTCAATTAGGTTGGCCAGATATGAAACTACCCATTTTATATGCGATGAGTTGGCCTGAAAGATTTAAAACAAATTGGAAAAGATTAAACCTAAGTGAAATTGGAAAATTAACTTTTAAAGAGCCAGACGAGTTTAAATATCCATGCATGGGACTTGCCTATGCCGCAGGAAAATCTTCTGGGACTATGCCTGCAGTCTTAAATGCTGCTAATGAAATGGCTGTTGAACAATTCCTTAAAGAAAAAATTTCTTTTCAAGAAATTCCAACATTTATAAGTAAAGCTTGTGAATCACATATGGAGAATTTGAATTTAAGTCCCGAATTGGAGGATATTCTTGAAGTAGACAATTGGGCCAGACTTTTTGTTGAGCAAGAAATTAAAAAAGGGAAAAAATACGTAAGTATTGGATAAAAGTGAATATAAAAAAACATCTTCTACTATGCGCAACTCCCACAAAACAGAAATGCTTTAAAGGCAATGAAGGTCAAAAAACATGGGAATGTCTAAAAAAGACTTTAAAAAAATTTGAGAATGATCCCTTTACAAAAAACGTTCATATATTAAGATCAAAAGCTGACTGTTTAAGGATATGTAAGAACGGTCCAATTCTTCTTGTGTGGCCTGATGGTATTTGGTACGAGAAAGTTTCTCCAGAAAAAATTTCAGAAATTTTTACCTCACATATTATTAACGGTAAGCCAATAGAAAAATGGATTTTTAAAAAAACACCATTCTTAAATAGTCCTAGATACTAATAAACCAGTTCTTTACTAGTTCGTCTGACCAGCAGCCATTAATAGAGTGAAAACCATTATGACCTCCTTTTTCAGTTATAAAAATTGTAAATTTATCAATAAATTTCCCTCTTAAATTCAAAGTTGCATTATATGGAACCCAAGGATCATCCTTGGCATGTATAAAAAGCATATGAGGTAATTTTTTTATTGAGTTTTGGATTCTAAATATTGGAGAAGCTTTAAAATAATAATCTTCTAAAGAATCAAATCCCCAACTTGGAGCTGTAAATTTCTGATCAAATTCCCTTATACTTTTTAAAGCTCTAATTTTTTCTCTTAATTTCTCATTATTAAGAATTTTGCCTTCATCATTAAATCCCTCCCATAACTGATTTTTTAAGCGATGAAGTAACCATTTTTGGTAGATATAATTTCTAGATTTTTCAATGCAGAGACTGCATGATAATAAATCTAAAGGGCTACTCACACAGGCTAGGCCATCTAAAAGTTTTTCTTCTTTGTTTTCATCGTAATCTAAGCAGGCATTTAAAAGAATTGTTCCGCCTAAAGATAATCCAACGCCGTAAATTGGAAGATTATTATTCCTTTTAATAAGATCTTTGAACTCTAAATTAATTAATTTTTTAAAATAATTAATTGCTGAAATAACATCACTTGAGCATCTAGCACAATAATTTCCTTTAGCTAAATATCTAGCAGATCCAGATCCTCTTAGATTTAATTTAAGAACTCCAAAACCATTATTTACTAATTTCCTAGAGATTCTTCTTAAACCAAACCGTTTAGTTGAGCCCCCTAAACCATGTGTAACGATTATAAAACCCCTAAGTGAGTCTAAATTTTCAGGTAATTCTAAAAACCCTAGAAGATAATCACATTCAAATTTTTTAGAAAGAATTTTATTAATAGGAAAGAATATTTTTTTATTTTTTTTTGATTTACCAAAATCAATAACAAAAATATCTCTCAAAGTTTGTAAGTCTCCACCTATCCAAGGTAAGACTTCACGAAATGGCTTATTTTTTACGTAATCTGAAAAACTAAAAGATATACTATTATTTCTCCCCAACTCCAAGATCCTTTAATTCTCCAATCAAATCATTAAGTACTTTTTTTGCATCACCAAAGACCATTGAGGTATTTGGCAGATCAAATAAATCATTTTTTATTCCGGAGTAACCTGCACTCATACCACGTTTAATTACAAATACCGTTCTTGCTTCCTGCACATCAAGAACTGGCATGCCATATAAAGGAGAAGAGCTATCATTTTTAGCTTGAGGATTAACCACATCATTTGCTCCTAAAACTAAAACAACATCCGTTGCTGGAAAATCAGGATTTACAACGTCCATCTCTTTAAGTTGTTCGTAAGGGACATCTGCTTCTGCTAAAAGTACATTCATATGTCCAGGCATCCTCCCTGCTACAGGATGAATTGCATAAACAACTTCAATACCATTTTGCTCTAGTTTTTTTGTCACTTCCCTTAAAGTATGTTGAGCTTGAGCTACCGCTAGACCATAACCAGGAACAATAATTACCTTGTTAGCTGCCTCTAAAGTCAATGCACATTCTTCAACACTGCAAGAAGTTATATTTGTATATTCTCCTGAACCAGAAGAGGCCGAACTTTGTGCAGATAAAGATCCTCCAAAAAGAACTGAGACCAATGATCTATTCATGCCCTTGCACATTACTTGAGTAAGTATTAGGCCTGCTGCTCCCACCATTGCGCCTGCGACTATCAAAAGCTGACTATCTACAACGAAACCTGCTGCTGCTGCTGCAATCCCTGAATAGCTATTTAATAAAGATATAACGACTGGCATATCAGCTCCACCAATTGGTAAAGTAACTCCAATACCTAATAAAGAAGAAACTATAACTAAAAGCCATATAGAACTTGTATTGCCGTTTATCAAATCAAAAAAGGCTATCAAGGAAGCAACTGCAAAAACAATATTTACAAAATGTCTAACTTTGCTCTGAGTCCATCCCGGAGTTGACAACCAACCCTGTAACTTTGCCATCGCCACAATGGAACCTGTGAAAGTTATGGCCCCAACAAATATAGAAACAGATATTGAAACTTCGTTAATCAGTGACTTAAAAAAATCAAAATTTTCTTGGCCACCAGATAAAGGGAAAATAGCTACTCCCAAGGCCACTAAAAGTGATGACATTCCTCCACAACCATTGAACAATGCCACTGTTTCAGGCATGGAAGTCATAGGTACTTTTTTTGCAAGAATTGCTCCGAATAAACTACCTATGATTGATCCAATTATTATCCAAATCCAAGACTGAATAGCAATTCCAGAAGTACCTAAATAGTAAGAAAGTAATCCTACTACTGATAGCGACATTGCAAATGCAGCTAATCTATTGGCATCCCTTGCTGATTTTACTTTTGACAATCCTTTTATTCCCAAAGCCAGTAAAAGTACTGCTAGAAGATCAATAACGAATTTAATGATTACAGGTAGATTCATGTTAAAAATTACTTCTTATTTGATGGTTTACGACTAAACATTGCGAGCATTCGATCAGTTACAAAGAAACCGCCTACAACGTTGAAAAGAGCAAATCCAAGAGAAACTGAACCAATGATTAAAAGTGGCACGTTACCTTCTGCTTTTACGATTAAAGTCAAGGCTGCAAGCATTGTTATTCCTGAAATTGCATTTGCTCCACTCATTAAAGGTGTATGAAGAGTAGGAGGAACTTTTCCAATTAACTCAAGTCCTAATAAACTACCAAGTAAAAGAACCCAAAGAAGACTTATAAAAGACATAATTTTAAAACCTCAATTTTCAAAAACTTTATTTTGAAGAACAACTCCTTCATCGCTTAATAAACATCCAGAAATGAGTTCATCCTTTTTATCTAATTTAATTACACCATCTTTTATAAATGGTGTAATCAAAGATGTTAAGTTCTTAGCATAAAGTGAACTTGCGTCATAAGGAACTGAAGAGGGTAATTCTCCCGCTCCTATAAGTTTCACCCCATTTTTGATAATAGTTTCATTTGATTTTGTTCCTTCGCAGTTCCCTCCCTGAGCAACTGCTAAATCAATAACTACTGCTCCAGGCCTCATTTTTTCAATCATGGGTGAATCTATTAAAACAGGGGCCTTTTTACCTAGAACTTGCGCAGTGCATATAGCAACATCAGCTTCAGATAAATATTTAGTTAAAGTTGCCTTCTGTTTTGAGAGGAATTCAGGTGTTACAGCTTTTGCATAACCTCCCGCCTCTCCTGGCTTTTCATCAACTTCAGGAAGTTCTATAAATCTTGCTCCGAGGGACTCTACTTGTTCTTTAACAGCAGGTCTAATATCAGATACAAATACTATTGCCCCAAGTCTTTTCGCCGTCGCAACTGCCTGTAATCCCGCAACGCCTCCACCAAGCACTACAACTTTTGCAGGTTGGACTGTCCCAGCTGCAGTCATAAGCATTGGAAAATATCTATCTAACTCACTTGCAGCAAGAAGAACTGCTTTATATCCAGCAATATTAGCCTGTGAAGAAAGAACATCTGAAGATTGAGCTCTACTAATCCTCGGGAGCAACTCTAGTGATAAAGCTGAAATCTTATTACTATTTATAATCCTAAGAAGCTCCTTATTACCATATGGGTTAAGAAGACCCAGAAGAACAGCGCCTTTCTTTAACTTAGTTAAATTATCCTCTGATGGAGTTTGAACACAAAATATTAAGTCAGCTTCACCCCAAATTTTTTGATCTAAGTTTTTTATTATTGTTCCGCCAGATTCTTCATATGATAAGTCACTAAATCCTGATAATTTCCCTGCTGAACTTTCAATATAAACTTCACATCCAAGGCTTTTTAATTTCTTTACCGCTTCTGGTGTAGCTGAGACTCTCCTTTCACCAGAGCTTGTTTCGGAAGGAATAAGTATTTTTGTCAATTTATTTATTTTTTTAACATACTAAATATAAATTGAAGAAAGTCAAAAGTCTTGGATTTTTGTTAAAGATATATTTTCTTTTCTATAAAAAATAGCTATCTAGAATATATAGGTACTAAATAATCAAATGAGTATAAAAGCAATCGAATGTCCTGATGGAGTATGTCACAGTCATCATGGTGGACATGCTGTTCCAAGGCAAGCTATGCAGAAAAACCTAGAAAAGCATGGTAAAGACTGGTGCGAGAAATTAGCAGAGAGAATTTATGAAATGTCAGTTGATACTTATTCACAGACAGTCATGCCCAGTCTCCACTCAGCTGGCTGGCAAAGAAGACATTTAGATTGGGAATTTAAACTGGCAGAAAATGATTCTGAACCTGATGAAGCTCTTGTTGAAGGAATTATTAATGCCACAGAAAGCTTTCTAAGGAGTAGTGAAGTTCATCGATTATTCATTCAGGAATTAGTTCAGGGCACATTCGAGGAAGCAAATGACAAAAAAATAATTTCTAAAGCTATAAAATCTATAATTGAAGAAGAAATTGTTAGTTCACTAAGAGAAAAAAAAGAAACTCTTTTGAAGAAAATATCTTCAAAATTAGTTTCAGAAGAAAAAGTTAGCGAGGAACTTGCAATAAATTCAGCCAAAGAGGGTTTCGAGGAAGTCGAAAGGCTTCTTGCAAATCATAGCGAGGCTGTTTAACACTATTTCTTAATATTTTTTTATAATTACTTCAATAATTGGCTCAAATATAAATTAAAGATTAAATTATTGTTTGGAAGTACAAAGTTGTAACTTATTAGACAATATATTAGCCCTTTTTTGTGTTTATCTGTATATAACATATTAATCTGAATGGACAATTTCATTAGAAAAAGGATCGACATTGCAACCTGTTGGGCTACCAACAGAATATCTGCAATGGATACTCTAGAAAGATATGAAGATAGTTATGCCATCGCAGAAGAATTTAGAGAGTGGATATTACATATTGGGCAAAAGAACGAAAATTTAAAAGATTCTGTTTTAAATCTCCCAAAGGAATTAAAAAATTTATTGGACCAAAAAGTTAACGATTAATTACTAAATCGATCGAGTGAAATCCGCCCTACATTATTAGGTGTTTGTTTATTATTATATGAAGTGAAATTTGTAAATAAATGGAAAATAAAGAAAAAAATTCTAACTTAGAAAATGTTGTAATTATTGGTTCAGGTCCTGCAGGCTACACAGCTGCGATTTATGCAGCAAGAGCAAATCTTCAACCATTGCTAGTTACAGGATTTAATTCTGGTGGAATTCCTGGTGGGCAATTAATGACTACAACATTTGTTGAAAATTATCCAGGTTTTCCAGATGGTGTACTAGGTCCTGAATTAATGGATCTAATGAAAGCTCAAGCCGAAAGATGGGGCACTAATTTATACGAAAGTGATGTTGTCTCAATAGATACTGATTCACATCCCTTTGAATTAAAAACTTTAGAAGGAACTATAAAATCTAACTCAATTATTATTGCAACTGGAGCAAGTGCAAATAGATTAGGCGTGATAAATGAAGATAAATTCTGGAGTAAAGGAATAAGTGCTTGTGCAATATGTGATGGAGCGACCCCGCAATTTAGAGGTGAAGAATTAGCTGTTATTGGAGGGGGAGACTCTGCATGTGAAGAAGCAGCATATCTAACAAAGTATGGAAGCAAAGTGCATTTGATTGTTAGATCTGAAAAATTAAGGGCTAGTGCAGCAATGGTAGATAGAGTAAAAGCTAATCCAAAGATAGAAATTCATTGGAACACAAAAGTTGATAAAGCAGATGGTTCTGAATGGCTTGAGAAAATAGAAACTATTCACTCTCAAAAAGGTAAAGGGGAAATCAATATAAAAGGTCTTTTTTACGCGATAGGACACACACCAAATACGAAGTTCTTAGGCAACAAAATTGATTTAGATAACAAAGGATATATTGCTTGCAAATCAGGAAGGCCAGAAACATCTATAGAAGGCATCTTCGCCGCAGGTGACGTTGTAGATTCTGAGTGGAGACAAGGAGTTACCGCTGCTGGAACTGGGTGCATGGCAGCATTAGCTACCGAAAGGTGGCTAGCCGAGAAAAACTTAGCAAAAACTATAGTCAGAGAAACTCCCGAACCAGAAAAAAAACTTAATTCATCAGATTTTAATGAAGAAGAAGTTAATGAAGATACTTTCGATTCAAATTCTGAATGGCAAAAAGGCAGTTATGCATTAAGGAAACTTTATCACGAGAGTAAAAAACCTATCTTAGTAATTTTTAGTTCTCCAAGTTGCGGCCCATGTCATGTTTTGAAACCTCAGTTAAAAAGGGTAATTAGAGAACTTGATGGTGCAGTTCTTGGCGTTGAAATAGATATTGACAAAGATCAAGATATTGCAAAACAAGCTGGTATTAACGGCACACCAACAGTTCAACTTTTTAAAGAAAAATTATTAAAAAAACAATGGCAGGGTGTTAAGCAAAGAAGTGAGTTTAAAGAAGCCATCAAAAATATTATCTAAAGTATCTTTTTATTTATTATTTCTCTTAGGGTTATTTTTATTAGTAGTCGGTTTAGCACCACCTGCATTCCTTTCTCTATAAGTTATCCTCCCTCTAGAGAGATCATAAGGACTAATCTCAACTAAAACTTTATCTCCAGCTAATAATTTAATTCTAAATTTAGTCAATTTGCCTGCAGCTCTACATAAACATTGATGTCCTTCAGGTTGTTCTAATGTAACCAAATAAAATCCATTACCCTGTTCTTTTTCTATTACACCTGAAGTTTCAATCATTAATTAATCTTTTACTAGATTCATATTATCAGAAAAAGATTGGGCAAAATTGATTTAAGAAAAATTACATACGTAAAATTATGAAATTCAATTCAAATAGAAAATTTAATTTCATTAATTATTTGAAGTTGACCATAATAAAAATTTGCTTTAGCAATTTTTTCAGAATCTTCTAATTGATCAAAAAAAACAAACCCAAGGCTTTCCCATAATGAAGAGCCGCAAACATTATTTAATTCATTTTTTGCTTCTTTTGCAAAATTATCTAATTTTCGTTCAAGATTTTTAGACTTAGAAACAGACATAATGAATAATATATATAGTACAAATATACTATATAAGTCTAAAATTGCAATATTAAAAAGGTAATCTCTTTTTTTCCTCAATATTTAGATCTGCTTCCATTTCTCTTAATCTTTTAAGTATTTGTTGGTAGTACTCCTTAATATAACTTTCTAGTGAAGTCATATCTTCTTTTTTGAGTTCCAATAATTCGTAAGTTTTACTCATGTCAGCATCTAATGATTCACCACTACTAGTTACTTCGGCAAAAGCCAATCTTTCAGCAACATTTAAAGAGTCTTGAAAAAAAGAAACTACTTTCTGAGTGACACTAATCAGAAAAGGTGAAACTCTAAAGATTTTAGCTTTCTTTTCGCTAAATTTTTCACATAAGGATATGACTTCGTTTGAATCCCATGCTTTGGGACCAACCAATGGCAATGATGTTCTATGAGTTTTTGGATTATTAACTGCTGCGATAATAACTTTTGCCATGTCTTGAGTATTCATGTAAGCGATTTTAGTTGGAGTTCCACTCATCCATACTGCTTGACTATCTAAAATTGGGATAGCGAATTGACCTATAATTCCTTGCATAAAAGCTGCACATTTAAAAATGGTATATTCTAGATTTGATTTCTCAAGAAGTTTTTCTGTACAATATTTAATATCCATTAATGGAACATTTCTAAATTTTTCTGTTAAAAGGATTGAAAGGAATATTACTCTTTTTACATTTAAAGATTCACAAGCATTGAACAAGTTAACTTTCCCATCCCAATCTATTTCATAAATACTTTTAGGATCGTCTGGTTTACTAGTAGCTGCATCAATTACAACTTCAATATCTTGCAACGAGTATTCAATATCAGAAGAATTCAATAAATTTCCCTTTGTCAATTCACATCCCCACTCTTGTAGAAAGGAAGCTTTTCTTGGGTTTCTTACAAAGCATCTAACCTCATGCCCATCTTCTATAGCTTGCTTAGCTATTTGCCTCCCAAGTGTCCCTGTTGCTCCTACTAAAAGAATCTTCATATTTTAAGATTTACTTAACCTGTAGACAATAACTCAATTTGTGATGTGTTCGTGAGAATCAATCTCCTTGAAACTTTAATAATAATGCACCACCAACCAATCCTATTGGAATCAGTATCCAAAAAACTGCCGCGATACTAAAAATTTCTTTTGCCATAGTAATAATAAATGATTACTATAATTTACATTCAATATACATTTATTTGTTAAAAAAGTAGATAATGCAAATATCTTGAAAATTTTTAGTATATGAATAATAATTTTAAAGAAGAAATTATTAATCTTCCTAATTTCTGGAATTGGAATGGTTTTAAAGTTTGTTGGAGTGTTTCAGGGGAAGATAATGAAATTCCAATTATCTTTCTTCACGGATTTGGCGCTAGTAGAAAACATTGGAGGAACAATATAGAATATTTCTCGAAAAGGAATTGTGCCTCATATTCTTTAGATTTAATAGGATTTGGAGATTCAGATCAACCTGGGATAAGACAAATTGGGAAATTAGATAATAAGATTTGGTGTAATCAAGTAAAAGACTTTATTTCACAGGTAATAAGACCAAAGAATCCTGGGAAAGTAGTACTTATTGGTAATTCCCTTGGATCATTAGTGGCTTTAACATGTGCTGTTTCATTTAATGATCAGATTGCAACAGTTATTGCATCGCCTCTGCCAGATCAAATTCAAGAGAACAATAAGTCGTTAACAAAAAAATCATTATTTAAAAAATTTCAAGAAAGATTCATAACAATATTTTTTATATTTTTCCCTTTGGAGATTATTTTATTTTTAATAACCAAATTAGGAGTTATTAAACTGGGACTGAATTCGGCATATTTCAAAAAAGATAAGATTGATAGCGAACTAATAGATTTGGTAACAAAACCAGTTCTAAGAAGAACTTCCTCTAGATCATTGAGGGCAATGTGTATTGGAATGTTTTTGAGAGATGAAAAATTTCAAGCATCTTATCTTTTAAGAAAACTTAGCGACTCAAAAAAAGTTCCCTTTTTATTAATTTGGGGAGATAAAGATAATTTCATACCTTTGTTTCTTGGTAAAAAGATTGCAAAATTACATAGATGGGTAAAATTAAAAATAGTATCCAACTCAGGGCATTGTATCCATGATGAAGATCCTTCAATATTCAATAGAATCTCTTATGAATGGATAAGAGACTTAAAAACCTTTTAAAAATATGAAACATACATTATCAGTTCTTGTAGAAGACGAATCTGGAGCTTTGAGTAGAATCTCAGGTCTCTTTGCTAGAAGGGGATTCAATATAGATAGTCTTGCAGTTGGCCCAGCAGAATCTAAAGGTATTTCAAGGTTAACAATGGTTGTAGAAGGTGATGATGAAACCCTGCAACAAATGACTAAGCAACTTAATAAGTTATTTAATGTTCTAGGAGTTGTGGATTTTACTAATCTCGCAGCTGTTGAGAGGGAATTGATGTTACTAAAAGTTTCATCGAAAGAAGATACCAGGAGTAATATCCTCGATATTGTACAGATTTTCCGTGCAAAAGTTGTTGATGTATCAGATATGGCTTTAACTCTCGAGGTAGTGGGAGATCCTGGGAAGTTAGTTGCTTTAGAGAAATTACTAGAGCCATACGGCATCCTAGAAATAGCAAGGACTGGTAAGGTAGCTCTTAAACGCTCTTCAGGAGTTAATACAGAAATGTTGAAAATAAACAAATATTCTCTAGAAATTTAATTAGTTATCTCGATTGCCTTGATGTAGTCTTCTTTATTAATTTTTTTGAGTATATCTATTCCTTTAATAATCTTTCCAAAAATAGAATATCTTCCATCTAACTCTGGGATTTTACTTGTTACAAAAAAAAATTCAGTAGAAGAAGACTTATTCTTACCGCTCTTAACCATAGCGATTGAACCATTTTCAAAAGTATTAACTAAATTTTCAATTTCATTAGGACTTTTTATTTGATAGTTATATCTTGGTTTAATTTCTTCTTTGAATTTTATTTCTAAAGGTATTGATGGACTTGTCTTATTCAGGTTTTGTTTTCGTTCAAGATAAACTTCATTTTTTGGATTAATACCTCCGTGTATAAATTTTATTTGAGGATAATTTATTATTTTGTAAAATTTTTGGTTTACGTAAATATTATTTTCTATATTTTCTAGAAAGTTTGATACTGTTACTGGGTTATTTTTACCATGTAATTTAACCTCAAAATCACCTTTTGTAGTTTTAAAGTAAACTACCTTATTACTCTGAATACAACTTAATTTAAATTTTTGGCAGTAATAGTTTGAATCAATCTCATTTTTAAAACTACAAGCTTGGACTAAAAACAAAACTTGAATAAGAGATAATGTTTTTAAAAAATATTTTTTTTTTATTTTAAGCCCTCCAAATTAACATTCAAAAATCTAGCAAGCCTTGCTCCCTCTTCTTCAACTTGAAGTAATGGCTTAAGTTCACCTGCTCCGCTTAAAGGAAGAGGTTTTTTTCTTCCTTTTAGTACCAACGCAATTCTTCTTCTAGGATTGAATCCCTCACTTATATCTAATTTAACTGATTTAATTTCATCGAAATTTAATTTAACTTCAATATCTTTAAATAGACCCTTTCTTTTTATTTGTACAGATTTTGATGATTTATCAAAAGAATTACTTCCTGAACCAAAGTTAATATAAACCAAATACCACAGATAAAAATTTAGTAAATTAGCTATTACTCCATATGCTCCCATAATTATTCCTTGAGGTATAAACAATAACGCTGAAGGGTTTCCTAGAGGCAAAAGATCTCTTCCTGTATAACTAGATATAGATGCCAATAGAAAACCAATCCCTCCAATTGTTAACATTCCACCAATAATATAATTCGAAATTTTTCTTGATCCATCAATTTTTTGTTCGATCTTATCGAAAGACGTGAGGTCTGAATTCATTTTTATTTTTTTGAACCTAGTTCAGATAATTTAACAAACTAAGGGAGTATTCTTACCTATTTTTTAATAAAAAAGTCAGGAAAGCTTTACAAGGCATTTCAGATATACAAATATTTCCCCACATTACTCTCAATCTTTGTTACAGTCACTGCGTATCCCGAAGCTAAAAAACGATTTCTCATGACGATCGCAGTTGGTAGCGCCCCACAGAGAGGATGGTTTGATGTCCTTGATGACTGGTTGAAGCGCGACCGCTTTGTATTTATTGGTTGGTCCGGATTACTACTACTTCCTTGTGCATATCTTGCAATAGGCGGTTGGTTCGTCGGAACAACATTTGTTACCTCTTGGTACACACACGGAGTTGCAAGCTCATACCTTGAAGGTTGTAACTTTTTAACAGCAGCTGTAAGTACCCCTGGTGATGCCATGGGACACAGCCTTCTATTTTTATGGGGTCCTGAAGCCCAAGGTAGTTTCGTAAGATGGCTACAACTTGGTGGTCTTTGGAACTTTGTTGCATTACATGGAGTATTTGGCCTTATTGGTTTCATGCTTCGTCAGTTTGAAATTGCTGGACTTGTTGGAATTAGACCATACAACGCTTTAGCATTCTCAGCAGTAATTGCAGTATTTACAAGTATCTTCCTCATCTACCCTTTAGGACAGCATAGTTGGTTCTTCGCACCTTCTTTCGGTGTTGCAGCAATCTTCCGTTATATCCTGTTCATTCAAGGTTTTCACAATATTACTTTAAATCCATTCCACATGATGGGAGTTGCTGGAATTCTTGGTGGTGCTCTACTTTGTGCTATTCATGGAGCTACAGTACAAAACACTTTGTATGAAGATACAAGTATTTATACAGATGGTAAAGTTCAAAGTTCAACATTTAGAGCTTTCGACCCAACTCAAGAAGAAGAGACTTATTCAATGATCACAGCGAATAGATTCTGGAGTCAAATCTTTGGTATCGCTTTCTCAAACAAGCGTTTCTTACATTTCTTGATGCTATTTGTACCTGTTATGGGTATGTGGACATCTTCAATCGGTATTGTTGGTTTAGCACTAAATTTAAGAGCTTATGACTTTGTAAGCCAAGAAATTCGTGCAGCAGAAGATCCAGAATTTGAAACTTTCTATACAAAAAATATACTTTTGAACGAAGGTATGCGAGCATGGATGTCTTCTGTGGATCAACCACACGAAAACTTTGTATTCCCTGAGGAGGTTCTTCCACGTGGAAACGCCCTTTAATAACTTATTAAGAGCTCCAAACCAAAGTATTGAGGAAACTGGTTATGCCTGGTATGTAGGCAACGCTAGATTAATCAATTTATCTGGACGTTTATTAGGAGCTCACATTGCTCACTCAGGACTAATAGTCTTTTGGGCAGGAGCAATGATGCTCTTCGAGGTTAATCATTTTACTTTTGATAAACCAATGTGGGAGCAAGGTTTAATCTGTATGCCACACGTCGCAATGTTTGGTTATGGAATAGGCCCTGGTGGTGAAGTTACTGATATCATGCCTTTCTTCCAGGCAGGTGTGGTTCATCTGATAGCTTCTGCTGTTCTTGGTTTTGGTGGTATTTACCATTCATTAGCAGGTCCAGAAAAACTCGAAGAAGATTTTCCATTTTTCTCCACCGATTGGAGAGACAAAAATCAAATGACAAACATTCTTGGATATCATTTGATCGTCTTAGGTGTAGGTGCATTAGCATGGTCAATTAACTGGTGTTTTATTGGCGGTGCATATGATACCTGGGCACCTGGTGGTGGTGAGGTCAGACTTGTAAACCCAACCTTAGATCCAAGAGTTATTCTTGGTTATCTATTTAGATCTCCATGGGGAGGAGCTGGTTCAATAATCGGTGTTAACTCCATTGAGGATATTGTTGGTGGACATGTTTATGTGGGTATTACTGCAATTATTGGGGGAATATTCCATATCTTTACTAAGCCTTTTGGATGGGCAAGAAGAGCATTCATCTGGAATGGTGAAGGACTGTTAAGTTATGCTCTTGGTGGAATTTGTGTAGCAAGTTTTATTGCTTCAACATTCATCTGGTTTAACAACACTGCTTACCCTTCAGAGTTTTATGGTCCAACAAATGCTGAAGCTTCACAGGCTCAAAGCTTTACTTTCCTTGTGAGAGATCAAAGAATTGGTGCTAACGTAGGTTCAACAATGGGGCCAACAGGACTAGGTAAGTATCTCATGAGATCTCCTACTGGTGAAATTATATTTGGTGGTGAAACAATGAGATTTTGGGATTTCAGAGGTCCATGGTTAGAGCCTTTAAGAGGTCCTAACGGATTGAGCCTTGAGAAAATCCAAAATGATATTCAGCCTTGGCAGGTAAGAAGAGCTGCTGAATATATGACTCATGCTCCTAACGCTTCTATCAACTCAGTTGGTGGAATCATTACAGAGCCTAATGCTGTTAACTTCGTTAATCTAAGACAATGGTTAGCTGCAGCTCAATTCTTCCTAGGATGGTTTACATTCATCGGTCACCTTTGGCATGCAGGACGTGCTAGAGCTGCCGCTGCTGGTTTCGAAAAAGGAATCGACAGAAAGAGTGAACCAGCTCTAGAAATGCCTGATCTAGATTAATTTCTATTTCATCTAAAAAAGCCCTATCTTTAGATAGGGTTTTTTTTTGCTCAGTTTTATTATCTATTTAAATTTTCTCTGAGCCATGGCAAACTTAAACCCATTACATTACTGAAACAACCCTCTATTTTTTCTATATATTTACCACCTATACCTTCCAAGGCAAATCCTCCTGCGCAATATAAAGGTTCATTTGTATCTACATAACTCTTGATTTCCCAATCCTCCAAATTAGAAAAATAAACTCTTGAACTTATCGTTTTTTTTATTATTTCAGTGATTTTAAAAATTTTGGAAGTTGAATCAAAATTCCCAATTATTAAAGTATGACCAGTATGTAAAAATCCAAATTCTCCAGACATTTTTTTCCATCTAATAAATGCCTCCTCTTTATTAGATGGTTTTCCATAAGCTTCTCCTTTAAATTCAAAAATTGAATCGCACCCAAGTATTTCCATAGGTCCAAAATTAAATTCTTCAGCCAATGATAAGTTTTGAATATTTTCAGATAAACTATTAGCCTTTTGAAAAGATAATTCCAAAGCTAAATTAAATATATTCTTTTCTTGAATAGTAGTTTCATCAAAGTCACTTGATATTTGAATAAATTCAATTTGACAATTTTCTAGTAATTTCTTTCTAGATTGAGAAGCAGAGGCTAGAATTAACACAAATTTTTTACCAAATTATAATTCAATTTATTAATTAATAAATTTTAAAATTAATATAAATTACTAATGGAGTTAGAAGCAAAATTACATGAAATAAGAAAACCAATAATGGTCCTAGGTACTTCCAGTGGAGCGGGGAAATCGTTAACGGTTACTGCTATTTGCAGGATTCTTAAAAATTTAGGAGAAGAACCAATACCTTTTAAAGGACAAAATATGAGTAACAACGCTTGGGTTGATTGGGAAGGTGGAGAGATGGCATATTCACAAGCACTTCAAGCTTTTGCTTGTGGTATTAATCCCTCAGCAAAGATGAATCCCATTTTATTAAAACCACAAGGAAACTCAATAAGCGAAGTGATTCACCTCGGCAAAAGCATAGGAACCACAACCGCACAAAATTACTATAAAGATTGGTTTATTCCAGGCTGGGAAGTAATTAAAAAAAGTTTAAAGTCTATTTACGAAAGGAATCCGAATTGCCGTTTAATTATCGAAGGGGCTGGAAGTCCAGTAGAGATGAATTTGATTCATAGAGATCTGACTAATTTAAAAGTTGCTAAATATTTAAATGCAAATTGCATTTTGGTTACTGATATTGAAAGGGGAGGCGTATTTGCACAAATAATTGGTACTCTTGAATTATTGAATCCTGAAGAAAAAAAGCTTATAAAGGGAATCATTATAAATAGATTCAGAGGAGACCTTTCATTATTCGAAGAAGGGAAAAAGTGGATCGAGAATAAAACTCAAATCCCTGTTATTGGAATTATTCCATGGTTAAATGATTCATTTCCTCCAGAAGACTCTTTAGATTTGCTTGAAAGAAAATCCCATTTGAATAATCCTGAATTAAAAATTGGAATTGTAAAGTTGCCCTCTATAAGCAACTTTTCAGATTTTGACCCTTTAGATAATGAAGAAACAATATTAATTGAATGGATTAGAAAATCACAAAACCTTAGTAAATATGACTTCATTATTTTGCCGGGCAGTAAACAAACGATTAAAGATCAATTATTTCTTGAAAATTCTGGCTTATCAGGAGATATAAAGGAATATTCAAAAAACAAAGGGAATATTATTGGAATATGTGGAGGTTTACAAATGTTAGGGACTACACTTGAAGATCCTTATTTTAAAGAGGGTTCCAAAAATTATTCTGAACAAAAAATTAAAGGGATTGGATTACTACCTTTAAAAACGACTTTCTTTAAAAAAAAATTAACACGTCAAATCAACTCTGAATCTATATGGCCATGCCAATCAGAAATTAATGGATTTGAAATTCATAATGGTCATACTGTATTGGATGAAATTCAAAGTTCATTAAAGATTAAACCTATTTTTAAAGATTTAGATCTAGGTTGGTACAAAGAAAATAATAAAGGCGGAACTATTGCAGGAACATACATTCATGGGATCTTTGAAAATGACAGTTGGAGAGAGCAATATATTAATTTAATAAGGAAGAGTAAAAATCTACCAATATTAAATAAAAAATCAATATCTTATAAAGAGAAGAGACAATCCATTATTGATAATCTTGCGAATGAATTCCACAAACATTTAAATCTCAAATCATTTTTAAGTTGAAAGAAAAAAATATAAAAGTAATATGGCCAAACAATAAAGAAACATTTGTTTCTGAGGGAGATGATTGGTTCTCAACTGCAGAAAAAGCAGGTTTAGAAATTCCAACAGGGTGCCTGACAGGTAGTTGCGGTGCCTGCGAGATAGATGTAAATGGTGAAACAGTAAGGGCTTGTATCAGTGAAATTAAAAAAAATAAAAAATGTACTTTAAAGGTTTCTTTAACTACAGATCCTTTTTGGGAAAAATAAATTTCATTAAAGATTACCTACTTATTAGATTAGATAACGCAAAGTAAAAGAAGAAATTGATTTCCATAAAAAAACCCCTATAAGGGGTCTTGTTATGGATTTATGAAATCAAGTGTTTCCTTGTTTCCACTGATTCCGTAAACCCGCTCCTTCACACTTTTACAAACTATGTCATTAAATTCTTTTTCGTGGAAGAGCTGGAAGGAATGTTACTTAACTGTCACATATGACAGTTTCCTATCCCTAGACATATAGAAAAACACCCTAATTCAGAGAAAAGGGGGTTCGCTTATAAGAGATTAACGTTTGAAGAGTTTCTAATTTGTAAAACTAACTGGGGAAAGATATAAAGTATCAACAATATTAATTACTAATGCTTTTCCCAAAATAGATAAAGATTTGAAAACTGGTTTTTAGTATCTACTATTGCGGTACTTGTTGAGATCAACCTCCATCCTGCAGAATTACGTTTTTTCATAATTGCTGCAAGTTCGTTTTCTTGTCTTTGAGTATTTGCATTTCCAACTGCATAATATATATCAAGATCATTTTATACTTTTGCCATTTTTCAAGGTGATGCTTTATTCAGAGTTAATATTACTCAATCTTTCTTAGTAACTGGGAAAGATTCGATAGAGTAGCTGTAAATAAGTCTTATATGGTGATACCTTCACCCCAAATTGCGATTGGACTTCTGCTTATAAGTATTGGAATAGTAGTTACTTTCGATATCAAAATTGATCAGTTAAAAGTAAATAATTAAAAAAAGTTTTTTAATGTCTTGAATTTATATTACCTTTAGTAAACTTTGCAATGAGAACTTGTTGGGTGATCTATGCACTCTTTCTCCCAATAATCTTGTCTTGAATCTTTTGGCAGTTGATAATTAAAATCATGCATTCTCCAAATATCTGAAGTCGCATTTCTAAGGGCAGTGAATGGAGTGGTGAGTCTCATAAAACCTCCTATATCTCTACTCCTTTATTATCCTCTTATTCATATGAAATTAATAGAGTATTAATACCCGAGTATTAGTGCTTTGCGGTTGTCGCTACTATCTTTTCTAATTAAGTAGGAGTAGAAATAATTCAGGAGTCAAAAGCACTTCATCGACTTTGTGGACAGCGAGGTGCATAAGACTCGAAGAGGGCAAATAAATGCCCTCTTATTTTATTATTGGGACTTCCAGAAACGATAAATTAACGGAGAGGGTGTCATCTGAACTCAGAATTGACCCTAGTATTCATCAGTAATCTTAGGAATAAAAGATCAAACTGCTGAAAAAGACTCCATTTTCTACTACACCAAATCGGAAAATGTTATTTTGTATTCCCCCAAAAATAACACTTTTTTAGGTGTTAGGGAACGCTAAAATAATACTCTAAATTCCCTCAGTTCGTTTGATATAACTGAGTTTGTATGCTACAATATTGGTATCTAAGTCTGACTTTTTTCAAGTTCTTTATAAAAAGAATAATCTATTACTTTCCGACAGTAAAGATAAGAAATCAATCAAAAAATATAAACATTTCTATCTGAGAAATCATGATTAGAACTGCAATAAATCACTTTATCAACACGACCGAGAAACACCCACTTGAACCTGCTCATCAAAAGATCGCAGACTATCTGGCGAGTATCTGATCTAAAGTCTTTTCATCTGAAACAACAATGAAATCATCAAAGTGAATCGTTTGGTCGGGGTATTTAATTCCAACTACTCGATCTCGATAGATACCGATTCTGACATGAGTTTGATAATAACGTCCACCCCAATCATAAGTGACACCATTATAATCAAACATCAATTCCCCATCCTTATAGACTCTTACAAAACCATCATCATTCTTTGTATTATGGATTCCAATCTTATATGTACTCCATTCCCCTAATGGAGTCACTTTTGCTGTACCATCAACATCTCTGTCTTTATATTGACTTCTGAACTTTTCCCATCTTTGAACCCAATTTCCTTCATAGTTTTTATACTTTGATACAATACGATACTTGTCTTCTTTCTGCCGACTCATTTTCCTGTCATTTCCTCCAGTATCTCCTCCTATTTTCAATCTTTCTCCATTTTCGTAATAACGTAATCCTATCAAAGGACCATTCGGTCCATCATAATGCATTGTGTTTTTGAATTGAAAAAATAGAACTCTATCGTCGATATGAGTAAAATCCTCTGGAAGTCTTTTTTTGAAACTGATCCATATTTCTTTACCTAATGCCTTTTTAGGAAACGGTTGAAATTCTGCTCTTTCAGTGAATTCTTTTGTTCTTCCTTTTTGATCAACATTCCATCCATCTTTCACAGTGACTGAGAGATACTGATTACCATCAGGATCTACCTTAATTTCAAATGGTTTTCGACCTGTACCCTTATTGTTGGTCGTAAATTTGTTGGTTCTCAATCTTCCTACTTTTTCATTTTCAAAGTCCTCAAAGAAATTCCAAGGAGATCGACCCTTTGAGTATGAATTACCAGTGGTAAAACATATCAAGATGAGAAAAAGGTATACAAGTTTTTTCATGTCC
>CABYGI010000017.1 GCA_902518475.1 uncultured Prochlorococcus sp.
CATCTTTAGTTAAAACTTCTCTTAATTCAGACACAAACTTTTTATTTAGTTAATTAGTTAGTTTGGTCAGCTCTTCCCAAAAAGTAGGATACGAGACGCTAGCTGCATCTGCCCTCATGATTTTAGAGGTGCCATTAGCAAGAAGTGAAGCAATAGCGAGGCTCATCGCTACTCGATGATCTGTCTCACTGTCTACCTCGGCAGAATGAAATTTTGATTGCCCATTAATAATTAAACCATCATCTTTTTCTGTTATTTCAGCACCGAATTTTTGTAACTGTCTTGCCATGACTTTTAATCGATCTGTCTCTTTAACTCTTAATTCTTGTGCATCTTTAATTTCTGAAACTCCATTACAAAAACAGGCAGCCACAGTGAGGATAGGAATTTCATCTATAAGTTTTGGGAGAATATCTCCTTCAATAGTGAATGATCTTAAATTATTTGAAGTCTTTACTTTAATTGATCCAATAGGTTCACCTGCAATAGTCGATTTATCTAAAATCTCATAATTACACCCCATCGAATCCATTACATTTAAGATCCCTGTTCTAGTGGGATTTAATCCGACATTCTGAATTAAAACCTCTGAATTTGGAACAATAGATGCAGCAATCATCCAAAAAGAAGCAGAGCTTATGTCCCCAGGAACCAATATTTTCTGGCCAATTAACTTGCCCCCTGACTTGATAACTACATTTCTTCCTAATTCTCCTCTGACACTGATGTCTGCTCCAAATGCTTTTAACATTCTTTCAGTATGATCTCTTGAACATGCTGGTTCAATAACAGAAGTGGTTCCAGAAGCTTTGAGGCCTGCTAATAAGATTGCGGATTTTACTTGAGCGCTCGCTACTGGGGTTCCAATAACACATCCTTTTAGGATATTCCCATCAATTGAGATTGGAGCTTTGTTTCCTTTTTCTCTACCAAAAATTTTGCCGCCCATCAACGATAGTGGTTTACCAACCCTCCCCATTGGCCTTTCATTGAGAGAAATATCACCTGTTAAGATAAAATTTTTGCCTTCTTGACCGGCAAGTAACCCCATCAATAATCTCATGGTGGTTCCCGAATTCCCACAATTAAGAATCTCTTTGGGCTCTTTTAATCCATCAAGACCCAATCCTGAAATCGTAAAAGGCTCATTTTTTTTTATTTCTGGTATTTTTGCACCTAATTTTCTGAGACAATCAGCAGTTGAAAGTGGATCTTCAGAATGTAAAAACCCCTCAATAGTAGTGTCCCCCTCAGCAATACTTCCTAATATTAGAGCTCTATGAGAAATAGATTTATCTCCAGGTACTTTTACATTTCCTTTTAAATTAACTCCACCTTTTATTGTGCGGATATTATGCATTTTCAAATTAGATACTTGATAAATTTCTGTAAAAACAAATTAGTTATATATTATCAATAAGTTTGTTTTAAAAAAAAAATAATCAAATTAAGTAACTGTTTTCTATAATAAAGCCAGAAAAGGATTTGATTATTAATCTTACTTATTATCACGTTGCAAAGGATGTTCCGGAAACAAGTCCAGATATTGCAGTAGTCATTGATGTTTTAAGAGCTACAACCACAATCTCTTGGGCTTTAAAAAATGGAGCTGATTCAATACAAGTTTTTGCAGATTTAAATTTATTGAAAGAATCTGCAATTAAATGGCAAGCCGAAAACAGATTAATGCTTGGAGAGAGAGGCGGGAAGAAGATTGAGGGCTTTGATTTAGGAAATTCACCTTTATCAGTTACAAAAAAAGTTGTTAATGGTAAAAGATTATTTATGAGTACGACTAATGGGACTAAATCATTGCAAAAAGTTCAGAATGCTAAGCATTTATTTGCTATGGGTCTCCCAAATAGGAAAGCGGTTGCCGAAAAAATTATTTCATTAAAAACAGAAAATCTTCTAATACTTGGTAGTGGTTGGGAAGGCTCTTATTCACTTGAGGATTCCTTGGCTGCTGGTGCTTTGGCTTCATATTTAAAACAGAACTGTGATTTCGAAATTAATATTCTGAATGACGAATTACAAGCTGCTTTGGCACTTTGGGATTGTTGGAAAAATGATATTTTGAAATGTTTAAAAACAGCAACCCATGGCAAAAGATTGACAAGTCTTGGAGATTATGAGGATGATTTTAAGTGTTGTTCTGAACTTGATTGCCTAGATATTGTTCCGGCTCAAGTTGAAAGAGGTGTGATTCGTGCCTCATGATTTACGAATTTGTTTACTAGGAGTAAAGTCTTGACTGATTTTTTGGTAGCTGCATTGCAACTTACAAGTACTTCAACTGTTGAAGCCAATTTTGTTGAAGCAGAAGAACAGATTGAATTAGCTGCTAGAAGAGGTGCTGAGTTAATAGGATTGCCTGAGAATTTTGCTTTCTTAGGAGGAGATGATGAAAAACTTAAATTAGCTTCTGAATTGTCTGAGAAGTGTACAAATTTTCTAAAAACTATGTCACAAAGATATCAAATATTTCTTTTGGGAGGAGGGTATCCCGTCCCTGCTGGTGATGACAGTCATACTTTTAACAGGTCAGCTTTATTTGGAAAAGATGGACAGATTTTGGCAAAATACGACAAGATTCATTTGTTTGATGTTGATTTGCCAGATGGAAATTTATACAAGGAATCATCCACTATTTTATCTGGAGCGGAGTATCCCCCTGTTGTAGATGTTCCAGGTTTATGCAAAATAGGATTATCGATTTGTTACGACGTTAGATTTCCTGAACTCTATAGATACTTGTCTTCAAATGGTGCTGAGCTGATTATGATTCCCGCAGCTTTTACAGCATTTACTGGAAAAGATCATTGGCAAATCCTATTACAAGCAAGAGCAATTGAGAATACAGCATATGTAGTTGCTCCAGCTCAAACTGGGATTCATTATGGAAGAAGGCAAAGTCATGGCCATGCGATGGTAATTGACCCTTGGGGTACAGTTTTATCTGATGCCGGAAAGACTCAGGGAGCTGCAATAGCTCCTGCTGATAAAGAAAGAGTTAAAAAAATTAGGGAGCAGATGCCAAGCCTTAATCATAGAAAAGATAAATTGTTTTAAAACTAATGATAATGTTTTTAGATAGTAAACTTTTTTGTTATTTATCAGTTTTTTTATTTTTAAATTCTTCAATCCTTCCAGTTAAATCTTCAAGTGCTCTTGCGGCATGGGCTTTAAATACTAATGGGGTTTTAGAATTAAGAACTAAATCAAATACAAATTTAAAAGCATACTTTCAGAAGGCTAACCGAATATCTGGCGATAGATTCTGGGTAGATTTTCCTGGAGAATTAAAAAAACCTAGAACAATAAAAGGTAATGGCCCTATAAAAGAAATTAGATTAGGGAAACCAAATAAGGGTAAAACAAGACTAGTAATTGAATTTAAGGAAGAAACTTATTTGCAACCTTTAACTTGGCGATTGGTTGGCCTAGATCAAAACAGGTGGAGAATTAAACTATTTGATCCAAAATATCCTTTTAGGAAGATAAGTGAAGGACTAGTCGTGAAGCGAATAGGAAATATTAAAGAAAGACGAAATTCGATTCGTAAGAAAAAAAGCGATTATAGTTTCTTGAGATTACCAGACGTAAAACAAAATAAATTTTCGGTTGTTATAGACCCAGGGCATGGAGGCCCTGATCCAGGAGCAATAGGTATTGGTGGTATAAGGGAAACAGATGTTGTCCTAGAGGTTTCCAAAATAGTTAAAAATTTACTTTCAGAGAAAGGTGTTAAAGTCAGATTAACTAGGATAAATGAAGTTGATCTAGATTTACCTCCAAGAGTCTCCTTTGCTAACAATGTGGATGCAGATATATTTGTAAGTATTCATGCAAATGCTTCAAGAGGGAAAAGAAGGGATATTAATGGATTGGAAACGTTTTATTATAGAGGTTGGAGAGGGAGGTTACTAGCCAAAAATATTCAGAAACAAATTCTAAGAGTTTCTCCTGGGAGTCCTGATAGAGGAGTTAAACAAGGTAGATTTTACGTAATTAAAAATACTAGAATGCCTGCAGTTCTTGTAGAAATTGGATTTTTAACAGGTAGATTAGATGCAAGAAGATTAGAAAAAACAACCCATCGTAAAAGATTAGCTTATGCAATTGCAAAAGGCATTCTTGAATATCTGTATAAAATAGGGTGAAGCTTAAAGTAGGTATTTTTGATAGTGGAATAGGTGGTTTTAGTATCCTAAATGCTTTACTAAGAACACGTAAAGATGTAGAAGTTATTTATTTGGCGGATACAAAAAGAATACCTTTTGGCAATAAAAATTTTCAAGAGATAAGATTAATTGCAAAAGAGATATGTAATTTTTTTGAAGATAAAAATTTGGATGCACTTTTAGTTGCTTGTAACACAACAAATGCCTGTGCGCTTGATATTCTAGAAGAAAACTTAAAGGCCCCTTGTTTTGATCTTATAAATTCAGTATCGGAGATAGTTGATAAACAAATAATTGGTGTCATAGCAACGCAAACAACTGTTCAATCATCGTATTACAAGAAAGCTATAAATTCTAAAAAAGAGAATAAGATAATATTTCAGCAAGAATGTCCAGAATTTGTATCAGAAATTGAAAAAGAAAAATTAAATCTTGATAAGTTAAATAGTCTTTCAGACTTATACTTGAGACCACTAATAAACAAAAATATTGAAGAATTAATACTTGGATGTAGTCATTATCCTTTAATTTATGACTTTTTAAGAAAAAAATTAGGTTCAAATATAAAAATTATTGATCCATCGGTAGCATTAATAAAAAAATTTAATGAATCCTTTTTTATTCCAAAAACCGACCACTATGAGTGTATTTCTTTCGAAAATGTGAAATTTTTTGTTACTTCAGAAAGAGATGAGTTTTCCAATAAAGTAAAATCTTGGCTTGGAATTAATAAAGAAATTAGGTTGGTTAACCTCCGAAGTAATGTTTGATTCCTTAAGATATAAAAGAGGTTAATCATGAATACAGTAACAGAGCTACTACAACCAGTTGAAAATGATCTAGATGATCTTATTTTAGAACTGAAAAATCTAATAGGAGCTGGTCACCCAATTCTTCAAGCCGCAGCAGAACACCTTTTTAGTGCTGGGGGGAAAAGATTGAGACCTGGTATTGTTTTATTAATTTCAAAAGCTATATCTCCTGAATTTTGCTTGACAAGCAAACATAAAAGACTTGCTGAAATAACTGAGATGATTCATACAGCCTCTTTAGTCCATGATGATGTTGTTGATGAGGCGTCAACAAGGAGAGGAGTAGATACAGTTCATAGCAGATTTAATACCAGAGTAGCTGTTTTGGCGGGTGACTTTTTATTCGCTCAAGCAAGTTGGCATCTAGCAAATCTTGACAATGTAAATGTAGTTAAATTACTTAGTAGAGTAATAATGGATTTAGCGGAGGGTGAAATCAAACAAAATTTAAATAGATTTGATTCTGCCCAATCTTTTTCCAAATACATCAACAAAAGTTATTGTAAAACAGCATCATTAATAGCAAATAGTTGTAAAGCGGCTGGAGTTTTGAGTGGGATTAATGACGAAAATTTAACCTCGTTGTACGATTTTGGCAAAAATATTGGTTTGGCATTCCAAGTTGTTGATGACATTCTTGACTTTACTGGAAATGATAAACAACTTGGAAAACCTGCCGTAAGTGATCTTGCTAGTGGTTATCTTACCGCCCCAGTTTTATACGCCTTAGAAGAAAATAAAAAATTGTCAGTTCTTATAAATAGAGAACTTGCTGAAAAAGATGATTTAGATGATGCTCTTAATATTATCATGAACTCTAAAGCTATTGAAAGTTCCAGGAAGCTAGCTGAGGATTTCGCAATGCTTTCTAAAGAAGCAATAGTCTGGCTTCCTGACTCAGAATATAAAAGAGCTCTAATGGCTCTTCCAGAATTTGTTCTAAGCCGTATATATTAAATCTATTAGAAATAAATCTTTGAGCTAAATTAATATTAAAATTTTGGAAAACCTTATTTATTTCGACTAAATTTATTAAGCATAGATTTATTTAATGTCATTAGATAAAAAAAATTCAATCAATAACGTACTCGAAGAAAAGAGAATTTTTCCTCCATCAAAAAAATTTGCAGAAAACTCAAATATTAGTTCTCAAGAAGAATTACTAAGTCTAAAAAAACAAGCATCAGATAATCCTATTCAATTTTGGGAATCTTTTGCAAAATCTGAATTAGATTGGTTTGAGCCATTTCAAACTGTATTAGATAACGAAAATGCGCCCTTTTTTAAATGGTTCAAAGAAGGGAAAATCAACATAACATATAACTGCTTAGATAGACACATTAAGAGAGGGCTTGGAGGAAAGACTGCACTTATATGGGAAGGTGAACCCGGAGATAGCAAAAAATATACTTACGAAGAACTTCTAAAAGAGGTATGTAAAGCAGCTAATGCATTAAAAGCAATTGGGGTAAAAAAAGGAGATTTGGTATGTATTTATATGCCGATGATTCCTGAAGCGATGTTTGCGATGTTAGCTTGTGCAAGAATTGGCGCGCCTCATTCAGTTGTCTTTGGAGGATTTTCCTCAGAAGCTTTAAAAGATAGATTAATTGATGGGAACGCCAGATTTGTTATTACTGCTGATGGTGGCTTTAGAAAAGATAAGGTAATTGAACTCAAGAAAGCAGTTGATGCAGCCATTGAAAGTGGTGCATATAGAGTTGTTGAAAAAGTTGTTGTTGTTAAACGATCCCAAAAAAATATTTCGATGGTTGATGATAGAGATTTTTGGTGGCACGAATTATTAAAAGATCAAAAAGATCATTGTGAACCAGAAATAATGAATAGTGAAGATAGACTATTTATTCTTTATACTTCAGGCTCTACTGGAAAGCCCAAAGGTGTAGTTCATACTACAGGTGGTTATAATCTTTGGTCTCATTTGACATTTAAATGGATTTTTGACTTAAAAGATGACGATATTTACTGGTGTACTGCTGATGTTGGTTGGATTACAGGTCATAGTTACATAGTTTATGGGCCTTTATCTAATGGTGCTACAACCTTAATGTATGAGGGAGTGCCAAGACCCTCTAATTTAGGGGCTTTTTGGGAAATTGTTCAAAAATATAAGGTTTCTATTTTTTATACTGCACCAACTGCAATAAGAGCATTTATGAAGTCTGGACGTGAAATCCCTGATAAATATAATCTTGAGAGTCTTAGACTTTTGGGCACAGTTGGAGAACCAATTAATCCTGAAGCATGGATTTGGTATAAGGATGTAATTGGTAAAAGTAAATGCCCTATTGTTGATACTTGGTGGCAAACAGAGACTGGTGGTGTGATGATAAGTCCCTTACCTGGAGTCGTTGCCACAAAGCCAGGTTCAGCTACTTTCCCTCTGCCAGGAATCGAAGTTGAAATCGTCGATAAGGATGGAGATAAGGTTAAAAAGAATGAGGGTGGCTATTTAATTATTAAGAAACCATGGCCAGGAATGATGAGAACAATTCATGGAAACTCAGAGAGATATTTGGAGAGTTATTGGGAATATATTTCCTTTAAAGGAGAAAAAAATGTTTATTTTGCTGGAGATGGAGCACGCCTTGATGAAGATGGATATATATGGATTATGGGAAGAGTTGATGATGTCATAAGTGTTTCAGGGCATCGGTTAGGAACAATGGAAATAGAATCTGCTTTGGTGAGTCATAAATCAGTTGCAGAATCTGCAGTCGTTGGCAAAAAAGACGATTTAAAAGGTGAGGTTATAGTTGCTTTTGTATCTCTAGAGAAAGACGTGAACAGTTCTTCAGAATTAGTAGAGAATTTAAAGAATCATGTTGTTAATGAAATTGGAATTATCGCAAAACCTGAAAAAATTATAATTTCTGACTCTCTTCCAAAAACACGTAGTGGAAAAATTATGAGGCGAATTTTAAGATCTTTGGCCGCTGGAGAAAAAATTAGTGGTGATATAAGCACTCTTGAAGATAGTTCTGTTTTGGAAAAGCTAAAAGAATTATCCTAATCAGATTCATCTATTAAATTGGAAATTTTTTTTATAGTATTTCTTTTGAATTCATCATCTGCCCAGTCTCCCAAAAAATTTTCTCTTAGTCCTGCGCTTGCAATTATAGTGTGCGTACCTTTTAACATCACCCCTTTAGAATTATCTTCTTTCCTAGCTTTTAGACAAGAAAATAATTTATCTGTTTGATCTAATTCGTCTGAATTAAATTTTATTAGAAAGTTATTTTTTTGATTATATGTTTTTTCGATTAATCGCAAAGTTCTTTCAGGGCTTGGGCTGAATTCACTGTTAAATTCTAATTTTTGAGATATCTGTTTCAATAATGGAATAGATTTGTTAGCACTGAAGTTATTAAAACTTATTGATATGAATTTTTCGCAATTTCTTCCACCGTCAGGGGAAATTAGATGAAGTTTGCAACCTAGGCTGTGACCAATTCTTATTGAGGGAATGGATGCTCCTATTCTCTTGGATAAAGATATTCGGCAATTCTTGAAATCCTTCCATGCTTTAATAGCAAGTTGTTGGTGATCGAATTGTGGAGTGTATTTATATGCATGTACTGCATAGTTTTTATTAATTAAACTCTCTATGAATCTTCTATAAGTTAAATCTGGTTTAGAAGCTAGATAACTTCCACCAATAAATTCCACAATTTTTTTAGGATTTGAAGGCCAATAACAAAAATTATTAAATTGATATCTTGTAAAAGTCATTTTTCATAAACTAAAAGTGTTTCAAAAATTATTTTCTAATCATGTTTCTTAATTTATATTAATTTAAGAGAAATTTTTATTAAATGCGTCAAGATAAATTAGAGTGTTTCATGTAATTGGATCTATCTAGCAAAAAAGAATTAAATCAATTGGATATTCTTCAGGATCAAGTTATCAGTTATCCCTCTGAAGATAGTGTTGCTAATCAAAATAAAAAAATTGAAAAAATTTTAATTCTTGATACTGAAACAACAGGTTTAGATGAAAATAAAGATGAAGTGATAGAAATAGGTTGTATCTTGTTTGATGTATCTTTTAAGTGCGTGCTTTCACAAGTTTCATTTCTATTACCAGTTAATAATAATGAAGCGGAACATGTTAATGGTATATCTGCTGAAGTAACTAATATCTCTCAACCATGGGAGGATGGATTGAATTTCTTTCTTAAACTTGTTGATTGTTCGGATTTCATTGTTGCGCATAATGT
This sequence comes from uncultured Prochlorococcus sp., assembly GCA_902518475.1. Classification (GTDB taxonomy): domain Bacteria; phylum Cyanobacteriota; class Cyanobacteriia; order PCC-6307; family Cyanobiaceae; genus Prochlorococcus_A. The sequence continues at coordinate 9,237 of CABYGI010000017.1, forward strand.
AGAGTTTGATAAGAAATGGTTTGGGAAAGGAAGATTACCTAAACTTAATAAAAAATGGATATGCAGTTTGGAGGATATTAATTGGTCTTTTCAAAAATCACTAAAAAATAAACCCTCAGTAACTGATCTGGCTCTATCTTTTTCAATACCAGTTTGGAATTTACATAGAGCTTTATCTGATTGCTTTTACTTATCTGAGGTCTTCAAAAAATGCGATAATTTAGAGGAACTTTTACTTAAAGCTACCGAACCCAGGTTTTTATACAAGGCGCTTATTAGTTACGAAGATAGATCTTTAGCTAAAAATGCTGGGTTCAGATGGAATAGTCCTGTGCAAGGAGCTTGGTCAAGAAAATTAACTACTGATGAGGCAAAAAATCTTGATTTTAAAGTAGAGATTTTGAATTAATATTCAATAAGTAAATATTCAGTGCATCTTGCAGGGCATCCATTTTTTACCCATTTTATGTGCTCCAATACATCCCTATTTTGAGGCAGCCTTTTCAGCTTCTTGTTTAGTGTTAAATAGATCCGACATCATATTTTCTTTGCTTGAATTTGAAATTTGTTTGGAATGATTATGATGATTGTTCTGAGAATTAGGGTAATACTCCCATATTCCCATAGTCGTTAACCCAGCAGAGATAATTCCCATCCCAACTACTGATAAATTGACTATTCCCATTGCTACTGCCCCAAAAGAGATTACACCCATTGGAACTACTCCGATACTTATTACTCCCATTGGCACTATTCCAATCGAAACTATACCAAGGGGTGCTATTCCAAAAGCAATTTTTTTTGGTTTTGTACCGCAATGCAGAGTCTCTTTATTTTTATTAATTTCCAATAGTTTTTCTAAATGTTAAATTAAAATTGTCCCACAAAACAATCAATTAAAGATTAATTTCTAACTTGAATTAAAAATTTTGAATTATTTTCTAGAACTTTGAATAACTTAAAAAATCTTAGAGGAACGGTAGATTTGCTGCCTGTTCAATTAATAAAGTGGCAAAACGTTGAGAAAATTTTATTTGAGCAGCTTGCAAGAGCATCTATCAATGAAATAAGAACACCAATACTAGAAATGACCGAATTATTTATAAGAGGAATTGGAGAAGGAACAGATGTTGTCAGTAAGGAAATGTATACATTTGTGGATAGAGGGGATAGATCCTGCACTCTTAGGCCTGAAGGAACCGCATCCGTTGCAAGAGCATTAATACAAAATCAAATTTTGTCTAATCATCCTATACAAAAACTTTGGTACATGGGTCCTATGTTTCGATACGAAAGACCTCAAGCTGGCAGGCAAAGACAGTTTCATCAATTAGGTGTTGAGTTTATAGGATATGATTCAGTTAGAAGTGATGTTGAAATTATTGCTTTAGCTTGGGATATCTTGAGTAAATTAGGAATAAAAGAACTAAATCTTGAAATAAATACTTTAGGCGATACTAAAGATAGAGCAAATTTTCAAAAATCCTTTTTAAAATGGCTAGAAATAAATAAAGATTCTCTAGATTTAGATTCTCAGAATAGAATTACTAAAAACCCTTTGAGGATTTTGGACTCAAAGAATTTTCAAACAAAAAAGGCTCTTAAAAATGCACCAAGATTATTTGATTTTTTGTCTGAGAAAAGTCATAGTAGATATTCAGACTTAAAAAAACAATTAGATTTTTTAAAAATACCTTACGTGGAAAATTTTAATTTAGTAAGAGGTTTAGATTATTACACCCATACTGCCTTTGAAATCACTAGTGGGGCTTTAGGTTCCCAAGCTACAGTTTGCGGGGGAGGAAGATACGACGATTTAATAAAACAAATGGGAGGTCCCAATACCCCGGCAATTGGATTTGCTATTGGTCTAGAAAGATTAATTTTACTAGCAGGGAAAGAGCTTGAAGTTCCAAGAAATACTGATATTTATATTATTAATCAAGGCTTAATTGCTGAATCACTAGCTATGGATTTATCTAGAAAATTAAGAAATTATGATTTAATAGTTGAGTTAGATTTAAGTGGAGCCACATTTTCTAAACAATTTAAAAAGGCAAATAAACTAAAATCTAAAAGTATTATTGTCATGGGTGATAATGAGGCAGCTAAAAGAGAATTTTTAATTAGACTATTTGATCAATCAGGTGATGAAAATAAAGAAGAGGTTATATCTTTTGATAATGATATTAAATTAGAAAATTGGATTAATAAAAACTTGCTTGCGAATTAATGCTGTTGATGTTGGTAATAATTTTTCTTTTAATAATTATTTTATTTAATTTAAGAAATTTTCTTAAATTAAATAAAAAACAAAAAGGCTTGAAGGCTAAAAATTTAACAACTTTCAATAAGAAGAATCTTAATAATTGGATGAATTTAACCAAAAAAGAGCGCTATAACTTATCAAAAGAAGACTCGTTTAACTACATGGATAGAAGAAAACTTTTATTAGAGGAAATTAGGAAAGAGTATAAAGAAATATCTAGAGAAAATTCGAAGAAAAACATTAAGAAAAAATAATTATGGAAAATTTCTGGACTTCTAATAAACCCATAAAAGGATTAAGACATTTTGTTTTAGTAAATGAAACTAGAGAACAAGAAAATATTATTTTTTCGATGGTTTCTGTACTTGATTCTGAAATTAATTTAAAAACTACGTACGAAGAATTAATAAATAGTGGAAATTGGTTCAAGGGTTGGATCAATCTTCCAAAGCTTCAATCGATTACAGAAGAATACGTTATATATAAATCCATCAATAAAGGAGAAGGTATCGATCAGATATTTATAAATGAAGATTCTTTATTTAATATTTCTTAATTTGAAATAAATCATTCAGATCTCTTTTCTTTATTAATACTAGGTTTTTTTGTTACTTAATAATTATTTAAAAGTTTTACCCCTTTCAAAAAAATAAAATTAACGTTATCAAGGATTAATATTATTAACTTAATTCAATGTTAGGGGATATATGGAGCTCATCAGAGTTGACCGCGGAAAAACTTGGAATAACTGAAACTAAACTTTCTTTTTTACGTGAAAATGGAATACTCAAGCCTGGGATACATTGGAAAAGCTCTCCACTAGGTCAGAAAAAACCCTGGAAACCCAAAGCGCTTTACAATATAAATATGTGCAGAAAATTAATTAATAAATTTTATCCTGAAGAAAACTACAATATTGCAGCATAAAAGAAAAAATATATTTCATTGATTTGGAAATATATATAAAATCTCTATTCTATTAGATTCTCATCCTTACACTCAATTAAAGTGTTTTGCAAAGTTGGATATAAGTTAATCATATTTATATATTGTTTTGACTTTCTGTATGATTTTGCAGCCTTTTTGTAATGAACTTCAGATTTCATTTCTAATGAAAATTTTCTAGAAGACTCTTGAGAAGTAGTCATAATATTTGATGTCTTATCCCATATTTAATAATTGTTTGAGAATGAGGCAATAAATAGGCTGTTTTAATGAAACAAAACATCGTTTAATGTCAGCAAAAAGAAATTTAATAAAAATAAATTAAACTTAAAACCCTTTTTATTTAAAATGTAATCTTTTCTATAGCAATAACTTTACTGTTGAAATCTAACTTCTTTTATAGTTAACCGTTTTGGTAAATTGATTGATTTTTTTTTCTTAGGATTACTAATTTTTACAATTTTGTTGTGAATTCAACTGTTTGATGAAAATTAAAGTATTCTCAAAACGTTTAAGCTAATCATTTCCTAAATGCAAACCTACGGTAATCCAGATACCACTTACGGGTGGTGGGCTGGAAATTCAGGTGTAGCTAATCGCTCAGGAAAATTTATCGCTGCTCATGTAGCTCATGCAGGATTAATTGTTTTCTGGGCTGGTGCTTTCACCCTTTTTGAACTTTCACGATTTGATCCTAGTGTTCCTATGGGTCATCAACCTTTAATTGTTCTTCCACACTTAGCAACTCTAGGAATAGGGTTTGACGCTAATGGCGTTGCGATGGGAGATACTAAACCTGTACTTGCGATAGCAATTGTACACTTAGTTTCTTCTATGGTTTTAGCTGCTGGAGGACTTTTACACTCTCTACTTCTTCCAGGAAATTTAGAAGATTCAGATATTGCTAGAGCAAGAAAATTCAATATTGAATGGGATAATCCTGACAAATTGACATTTATTCTTGGACATCATCTCCTCTTCTTAGGATTTGCGGTTATTGCTTTCGTTGAATGGGCCAGAGTCCATGGGATTTATGATCCAGCTATTGGTGCTGTAAGACAAGTTGAATACGAATTAAACTTAGCAAAAATTTGGAATCATCAAACAGACTTTTTGACTATCGATAGTCTGGAAGAGGTTATGGGTGGTCATGCATTCTTAGCTTTTGTCGAAATAACAGGTGGTGCATGGCATATTGCTACTAAGCAAGTAGGAGAATTTACCAAATTCAAAGGTAAAGGTCTTCTATCAGCCGAAGCTGTTCTATCTTGGTCATTGGCAGGTATAGGCTGGATGGCTATTATCGCAGCTTTTTGGAGTGCAGCAAATACAACTGTATATCCTGTTGAATATTTTGGTGAACCACTAGAGTTAAAGTTTAGTATCTCTCCATATTGGATTGATACTGTTGATCTTCCTGATGGTGAGTTTACATCAAGGGCATGGTTAGCAAATGTTCACTACTACTTTGGTTTCTTCTTTATTCAAGGACATCTTTGGCATGCTCTAAGAGCATTAGGCTTTGATTTCAAGAGAGTTACTAATGCTATTAGTAATATTGATAGTGCCACAATTACACTCAAAGATTAAATTCCCTAGTTAATCTTTAAATTAAAGGCCCTCTACAGGGCCTTTTTTATTTGAAAAATTTTGTTTATTAATTTAGATTGATAAATATTTGTTTTTGAAATCATTGAATATTTTTTCTATACAGAATAAAGATATTTTTTCAAATTCTCTCTTAATAAGTTTTTTTGGATTATTAATTATATTTTTTTTATTGATTTTTGGGAGGAAATTTAAATTAGCTGTTCAACTTGAGAGATTTGGATTGCCGATTGCAGTTTTATCAGGAATTTTAGGTATATCTATAGGCCCATTTGGAGCGATACACTTTTTACCAAAAGAAACAATCAATGTTTGGAGTAATTTTCCTACTCCTCTTTTATCTTTAGTCTTCGCAACTTTAATGATGGGAAGACCTATTCCAAATATAAATGGTTTAGTTAAACCAATATTTAATCAATTTCTATTAGCTCTCTCCCTAGGTTTCGGACAATTTTTTGTTGGCGGTCTAGTTGTTAAATATTTTCTGCCTCCATCTATGGAACCAAACCCTCTAATGGGATGTCTAATAGAGGTTGGTTTTGAGGGTGGTCATGGCGCTGCATCAATAATCGGTGAAAGTTTTAATAAACTAGGTTTCCCAAATGGTTTAGACCTCGGTTTGGCTATGGCAACAATGGGTCTATTATCCTCTTCAATATTGGGTAGCATTTTTATCTTTCTTGGTAGAACTTTAGGTCTTTCAGATACTGAGGAAATTCTTGATCAGAAAGATAATCTTAAGGGAAAAAATAAGACAGGAATTTTTGCAGATTTAAGAATTTTTATCATAAATCTTGGATTCTCAGGTATGGCAATTTCTTTTGGTGTTTTGCTACTTAAATTTTTAAGGTATATTTCAAGTTCTTTTGGTGATTTTTCGAAGGAAATTATTTTTTCATTGCCAGTATTCCCTTTTATCCTTATAGGTTCGCTCCTAATAAGATATATTTTAGAGAAAACCAAAAATACAGAATTTATTTCAAATATTTTGCAAAGGGAGATTGGTATTTTATCCACAGATTTATTGATTTTTACAGCTATGGCAAGTTTAGATATTGCAGTTGTTTTTGATAATTGGATACTTATTTTAGTCTTTACTATTTTCGGTTTATTTTGGAATTTGATTTGTATTGCTTATTTTGCATATTTTATTTTTGATGATTATTGGTTTGAAAAAAGTTTGATAGAGTTCGGTAATTCTACAGGTGTAGTAGCTTCTGGGTTACTTCTTTTAAGGCTTGCAGATCCTAAAAATATTTCTAAGACTTTACCAATTTTTACGTCAAAACAACTATTTGCGCAGTTAATTCTTTCTGGAGGACTATTTACAGTTCTTGCACCATTAATGATTTCTAAAATTGGGTTAGATTATTGGACAGAAATTTGTGCCTTAATTACATTTGCAATTCTTTTTTTTGCATTGATTATTAATAAATTAGAGATGAAAAAGTTTCAATAAGCACCTTAGAATGGAAAAAAGCATAAATTTTATTTAAATGTCATTTACGCCCTACGATATTCCACCTCAAGAAAATAAAGGGAAGTGGTTTAGGAGTCATTTACTAGGAAGAGAAATCGAACTTGGTGAATTGTATAGTCTTGGATCAAATGATTTAGATTTGCTTATGGCGGAGACTGCAGAAATCAGAAGTGATCTTGATTTTAAGGAAAAAAATATAGGAAAATTTAGGACTGCAGGATATTTTTTGGAGTTGGCAAGAATAATTGAGAAAAGGAAGTTGTTGGAAAGTTAATTAGATGGGAAATAATTCTTTTTAGAATATGGTTCCCATAATTCGTATTTATACATTAAGGATTTAAATTCTCTATTTTTCTCAAATGAATCTAACCAGTTTTTTATTGAGGGTTCAAAATAATTTGTTCTTTTTTGACTTTCACAAGCGATTCTAAATTGTCTTACAAAAGGCCAAATAGACCAATCAGCGATTGTGGGGCTATCTCCAAAAAAGTATTTGTTTTCTGCAAGAAGTTCGTTCCATCTCTTTATAAATTTAATCGCATTTGTGAAATGAAATTCTTCATCACTATTCTTATATCTTGTGGCATATTTAAATCGGTCTAAATGATATTTGAATTCGTTATCATTTTCATAAATTATTTCAAAAATATCTTCCCTTTTGTTCTCAGGAAAATAAATTAATTTGATGTTTTTCTTTTTAGACTCTGAGAGAGCCCAAAGTATGATTTCAAGACTTTCTTCAATAACGTCACTATTTTTTTTTATAAGAATTGGAACCGTTTTCGTTTTTGAATTATTTAAAAAATCTAGAGGTTTATTCTTTAAATCAATTTCTCTTATCTCTACTTTTATTTCACAAATTAATAGAGCCCATCTTGCACGAATTGCATATGGACATCTTCGAAATGAATATAAAATATCGTTTTTCATATTGTAAAAACTTTAAATTTCCTTGATTCTTTATGTATTATTTAAAAAGGAACAGAATTAATTTTACAACGCAAATGTCGGGATATGTTTACCTCATTAGGGTAGGAGACCTTTATAGAATTGGGAAAACGGATAATCTTGAAAAGAAAATTAAGAAATTAAAGCCAGATGAATTATTAACATCAATTATGACGAAGGAGCCAGAAACTCTCGAAGCAAGATTACTAAGAAAATATAAGTCGCAAAGAATTCCTGAAACTGGTTATTTAAAGCTTTCTAAAAGACAAATTAGAGAATGCAAAAAGCAATTTGAATTAAAAGGTAATTTACCTCACACTTTAGATGCTGAAGTCTCCATAACTCTATTTGCATCATTTTTATTGTTTTCATTAAGTTCCTTCATTTTTAATTATTTAAATTTTGGATTTGTAAAATCTATATCTTATTCTTTCGGAATGGCATCTCTACCAATGGTTATATTATTTATAACAGGTAGTTTTGGTGGATACTTTTCTGAAGATTTATCTCTTTTTTCATTGTTAACTAATCGAATAAAAGGTTTATTTATTGCAATTGCAATGCTTTCAATGGCTTACTTAATTTTCAATTTAGGTTAAATTTCATAATTACAATTTAAGGCAATTTCAAATGGAACTGATTGGCTAGGTAACTTCAGAATAGTGGAGCATATTTCAGCAATATCTTCTGGTTGTGTCATGCTTGATTTGTCTAAAGAAGAGATATTTTGGGCCATTTTAGTATTAACCCAGCTTGGGCAAATTGCTGATACCCTTATATTTTTATCCCAACCTTTATTTTTCATCGTTTGGCATAATCCCATCAAAGCAAACTTTGAAGAAGAATAAGCGGCTAAATCGCCTTTAGATCTTTTCCCACTCATTGAAACTAAAACAATAATTCTTCCTCTGCCTGAGGTACATAAATGATCCCAAGAGAGCCTACATAAATTCCAGATTGCTAAAAAATTGATATTTAATGTATTTAAAATATCTTCTTCATCACCATCTTTGTATAAGAAAGGAACTTTAGATAATACTCCAGAACAATTTATTACTGAATCAAATCCTCCAAATTCATCTATGGTATTCTTTATCCAATTTTCGGCTGTAATTTTTTTTAATGCATCATAGTGGTTGATTATAATTTTCCCTTCAGGCCATTTATTTGGATCAATAGCGCTTCCTTTTAATGATTCTAAATCTCTTATGCCAACACTAATTCTATTGCCTTCTTTTAATTCTTTGTGTGCAATATTTAGTCCAATACCTCTACTAGCTCCACTTATTAATATGGTTCTCATTTTTAAACTATATATTTGGAAATATTATCCTAAGTAACATTTTAAATTCTCTACCATGCATAATCATAAGACCTTTCTTTACACTCCAAGGAGCCTTTATAAACATTACGCACATTGCATATACAATCTCTTTTAAAGAAAGAGTATCAGTTAGAAAACCATACCATTGATTTTTAGGTAGTTGGAAAAAACTGCCAAAAAATTCTCTCAATAGTTTCTCGTCGAATCTCATGAGTTTTTCTAATCCAAATTGATAAAGTGATTTCTTCCTAATTAATTCTTTTGACCATAAAGTTTCCCAGCCTTTTCTAGCAATATGATAGGTACTTAGATTTTTGTTTTTAATTGCTTTTGAGATTGTCTTGGCGACAAGTGGAGCCCTTCTTAAAACATTACCAATTAAATATCCAGATGCAGGATGTACCATTGAAGCAGCGCCACCATATCCTAGTATTTGTTGTTTGAAATCTGGGATTGGCATATTCATAGGTAGAAATAAGCCAAGCTCTTCATGTTGCATGCTTGTGATTGATATATTTCGATAAGAAAGCCTCTTCTCTAGTCTCTCTTTTAAATTTTCCATTGTTAGAGGATTTACTAAACCTAGAGATGTCTCTTCAAGAAAATATTTACCATCCCCCATATCCATGGCATAAAGAAAAGTGGGCGGTTCTTTTTTTTGCTCATCGTTAAGATGGTCATTTCTATAGTCCATTAGTACAAACTGCCCTTTCTTAAGTGGAGGTTTACTAAAATTGCCTACTATCCCATAACAAGTTTGGACTGCTAGGGGACCACACGATTTTAATTTGAGAAAAACAGGATCATATCCTGTTGCATCAACTACTAATCTTGCAGAGTAAGTCTTTCCATCTTTTGTCGTTACTGTACTTTTGTATTTTTCAAAATGTATTTTGTTTGCAAAGCCTTGATGCCATTTAATGAGAGACTTATTGCATTCATTAAACCAATAATTGTGTAGTTTCTTCTTATCAAATAGTCCATAATCTAGTGAATGTTCCGTGGCTTTATTCTCATCGTCCTGTTCTTCTAAAGCTCCATGCCCAAAAAAACTTACAGTATTCTTCCATCTATATTCAAGTAAATCCTGAAGTCCGAGTTGATCAACTTCTTTCCCCCAAATGCCATATGTGTTTGGCCAAGGTTCATCTGGCCCATTTGGAGAAAGCACTTCAACATCTAATTTTTCCTTACCTAAAGCTGAGGCAATTGCCATACCTGCAGGCCCTGCACCCAAAACAAGAACATCTGGCATAATTGCATTTGACATTAAA
>CABYGI010000018.1 GCA_902518475.1 uncultured Prochlorococcus sp.
AATAGGTTCATTTAAGTTTGTTTTAAGACTTAAAACACCCAAAGCAATTTGGGAAAACAAGAGAAAAATAAGTGCTGAGAGATATTTCCAATTTTCATTAAGTAAATTTCTCTTATAAATTGCAGTAGCAATAATTAATAGAATTGAAAAAGTAATTGGAAAAGCAAATAATTTATGAGTATTTAGGATTAGACATTGTTTATTAAAAGATAAGCAAATATGTGCTGACCAAGTAGATGAAAGCCTTACACCAATAAAAGATTGAATCAGAGTAAGTAAAAGAGGAACAAATAATAATAATCTCCACCAAATTAATGGCTCTTCTATGTCGTCATTTTCTAAATTTTGATTTATTGAAATTGTTGTGATGAGAAGTAGAAAAGCTATTAAAAGATGGCCAGTGACAGTATATGAATCAAGCAGGTTTATTACTGTTAAAGCTCCAAAAGATCCTTGGACAATAACGAGAAAAAGTAATAATGAATAAGTTTTAGGTAACCAATTTGGAATTTCATTTTTCCAGATTATTGAAAGGGTAAATTTAAAAAGAATTAATATTCCAACCAGAAAAGCATCTAGACGATGAAACCACTCTAGAAATACTCTTAAGTTCATATGATTAAAAGGCAAAAAAGATCCATAACACAATGGCCAGTCTGGGCAGGCAAGTCCCGCCTCCATGACTCTGGTAGCACCTCCAATTACGATTAGTGCGATGAGTGCGAGTACACTATGACTTCCCAACCTTTTAAAAATTGTCAGATATTTTGATTTATATAATTGGTTATTAATCAAATGGATAAAACCTATTATTTCGCATAATAAATTAGATTCAAAAACCAAACATTAATTAAAAATTAATATCTTTAATTTAAAAAATAATTTACTAATTTAATCTTTTTTCCCTGACAATTAACTCTAAAAAGTTATTAATAATACGCCTTTTATTTCATAAATCTTAAGAAGTTGTGAATTTAAATGTTTTTCTTTTAACAAAGGATGCAGGATTAAAAAAATTGAATATCTTGAGGATATAAATACAAATTTTTAAGGAATCAATTGTTAAATAAAAACATTTATTTAATACTAATTATTTCTCTCGTTTTTGCTATATCTTTTTGGATTGGTTTTAATGTAAATTTGCTCCCAGCAGAAGCAAGTATTAATGCACCAATTTACGATGAACTTTTTAAAATTCTTTTCATTATTGGATTAATAATTTTTATAGGAATGACAATAGCAGTTATTTATAGCTTATTTAAATTTAGGAAAAGAAATGATCAGATAGGCGATGGTATAGCTTTAGAGGGAAATTTAAGCTTAGAAATTGTGTGGACAATTATACCTTCAATAATTGTTTTATTAATAGGTCTATATAGCTACAACATCTACGATCGAATGGGAGGGATGAAAGAACTAAATCATAACCATGAAATGATGAGTTCTAATACTGAAAAAATATGGGCTGGAATAAGTCAAAATTCCGATAATGAAATAGCTATAAATAATTTATCAATTGAAGTTTCGGCTATGCAATTTGCATTTCTATTCAATTATCCCAAGGGCAATTTCATATCAGGAGAACTACACGTTCCTGTTGATCAAAAAGTATCAATGAAAATGGAATCCAAAGATGTAATTCATGCTTTTTGGGTACCAGAGTTCAGAATTAAGCAGGATATTATTCCCGGACAACCAACTATCCTAAATTTCACTCCTACAAAAGTAGGAAAATATCCGATAATTTGTGCAGAATTATGTGGCCCATATCATGGAGGAATGAGAGCCTCGATAGTTGTTGAAGAAGAATCTGATTACAACGAATGGTTTAACAAAAATAAAAAACCCGAGGTAAATTTATGACAATATCAATTGATCCACAAAAAACTAATAATGAAAGTCTTCAACCCAAAGGCTGGCTTAGATACTTTAGTTTTAGCCTTGATCATAAAGTAATTGGGATTCAATACTTGGTTTGCGGTTTTCTCTTCTATTTAATAGGAGGAACTTTAGCAAGCGCTATAAGAATTGAACTGGCCAGCCCAATGTCTGATTTTATGCCAAGAGATGTTTATAACCAAGTTTTAACTTTACACGGAACAATAATGATATTCCTTTGGATAGTTCCTGTAGTTAACGGTGCTTTTGGAAATTATTTAATTCCATTTTATGTAGGTGCGAGAGATATGGCATTCCCAAGATTAAATGCAGTAGCTTTTTGGTTAATTCCTCCTTCAGGTTTGATGCTGGTAGCTAGCTATTTTGTTGATGGTGCTGCGCAAGCTGGATGGACTGCTTATCCACCTTTGAGCATAACTACTCCTCAATCGGGACAAATTATTTGGATTCTGAGTGTTCTATTACTTGGAGGCAGTTCTATATTTGGTGGAATCAACTTTATAGCGACCATTATCAAATTAAGAAGGCCAGGATTAAAACTTATGCAATTGCCAATGTATTGTTGGGCAATGCTTGGAACAAGTCTATTAGTTGTTTTGTCAACTCCTGTATTAGCTGGCACTTTAATTCTACTTAGCTTCGATATTATTGCTAATACAGGGTTTTTCAATCCTGTCTTGGGTGGCAATGTCGTAGTTTATCAGCATTTATTTTGGTTTTATTCTCATCCAGCTGTATACATTATGGTCCTTCCTGCCTTTGGTTTAGTTAGTGAAATACTTCCTGTACATGCTAGAAAACCACTTTTTGGATATACAACAATGGTTTTTTCAATAATGGGGATAGTAGTTTTAGGTTTAGTTGTTTGGGCTCATCACATGTTTACGAGTGGAACGCCCCCTTGGATGAGGTTGTTCTTTACTATTGCCACGGCATTCATTGCTGTTCCAACTGGTATAAAATTTTTCAATTGGGTTGCAACATTATGGGGAGGTAAAATTTCCATCAATAGTGCAATGTTATTCTCTTGCGGATTTATCATAAATTTTGTTTTTGGAGGTATCACAGGAGTTGCTTTGGCACAGGTACCTTTCGATATTCACGTACATGATACCTATTTCGTTGTAGCCCATTTTCATTACATAGTTTATGGAGGGACTGTTTTTATTATTTTCTCTTCAATTTATCATTGGTTCCCAAAAGTAACTGGGAAAATGCTCAATGAAAAATTAGGGATTTTACATTTTATCATTACCTTTATTGGATTTAACTTGTGCTTTGCTCCTCAACATTGGCTTGGTTTAAATGGAATGCCAAGAAGAGTTGCAGAATATGATCCTCAATTCCAGTTCGTTAATCAAATTAGTAGCCTTGGGGCTCTTTTAATGGCTATAAGCACAATTCCTTTTTTAATTAATGTTTTCCTTAGTTTTAGAAATGGAAAAGATGCAGGAGATAACCCTTGGAATGCTCTTACACCTGAATGGTTAACATCTTCTCCACCTCCAGTTGAAAATTGGGAAGGAGAAGCACCATTAGTTGAAGAACCTTATGGTTATGGTAAAGAAATTTCTGAACAAAAATAAAAACATATGACAACTCTAGAAAGCTCAAAAGAAATTCAAAAAAATAATTCTGAAGTCAATGAAACACATGAAGACTTCAGAATGTTTGGTCTTATAACATTCCTAATTGCGGATGGAATGACTTTTGCAGGATTCTTTGCTGCTTATTTAACTTATAAAGCAGTAAATCCATTACCTGATGGTGCTATTTATGAATTAGAACTACCAATACCTACACTCAATACAATTTTGTTACTTGTTAGTAGTGCAACTTTCCATAAAGCAGGCAAAGCACTTTTAAAAGATAAAAACTCTGATTCCCAAAAATGGTTATTTTTTACTGCTTTTCTTGGAATAATATTTTTAATATGTCAATTATTTGAATATTTTCATTTACCTTTTGGATTAACCGATAATTTATTTGCAAGTACTTTTTATGCTCTTACTGGTTTTCATGGATTACATGTTACTTTAGGCACTTTAATGATTTTAATAATTGCTTGGCAATCGAGAATCAAGGGCGGAAGATTAACTAGTCAAAATATGTTCCCTTTGGAAGCTGTTGAATTGTACTGGCATTTTGTAGATGGAATATGGGTTATTTTATTTATTATTTTGTATCTTTTATAAAAAACTAAATTTTAAAAATTAAATATATTTTTTATTAATTTATATTGCCACAGTTCTCCTTTTTAGTAAGAATATATAATTAGAAATTTGTCAGATAATGCTAGAAGGAAAAGAACTTCTTGAAAAAGCAAAATTATTAAGTAAAAAATCTGAAGATGAGATAGCAAGAGGTTGTGGGTACGTAGGTCCTAGTGGAAGAATCTTAAGAAAAAGTTTTTATAGGGCGCTTATTGAAGCTAAGGGTTACAAAATAGGAAATGGTCGTCAGGGGAAAAATGGTAATAGAGCTTCAAGAGGCAGACAGACAGAATTCAAAACTAAAGTACATGGCAATGGGAACCTATTAATTGGTAATGCCTACACCAAAAAATTAGGTCTAGAACCTGGTCAGGAATTTAAAATCGATCTTAAAAAAGAATCAAAAACAATTTATCTGATTCCATTAAATTAAAAAATATATTTTACCAACCGTTTTCTTTAAGCCACTGGGAAGAAATATTATTTGAAGATAAATCTTGATTACTATTTTTATTAAATAAAAGTAATTTCTCTACATATTTAATTAGTGCATCTGCCTCAAGGTTTACGCTGTCACCAATATTTAATTTATTCAGATTTGTGTTATGCCAAGTATGAGGAATTATCGCAATAGTAAATATTGCTCCTTCCTGCTCATATTTTGCAATCGTAAGGCTTATACCATTTACAGAAATACTCCCTTTATTAACTACATATTTTGAAAAATTATTATTTTTCCACTTTATTGATAAGAGCCAAGATTTCTCTAATTTTTCTATATTCTCAACTGTTCCAAGGCCATCTACATGTCCGCTGACTATATGCCCTCCTAGACGGTCAGACACCCTAAGAGCGGGCTCCAAATTAACAATCTGATTCAGGTTCAACTTTACTCCTAAAGTTGTTTTTTTTAATGTCTCCTCACTAACATCAACAGTAAATTTATTTTGAAAAATCTCTTTGACTGTCAAACAAATTCCATCAACAGCTATGCTGTCACCGATTGCCATATCAAATAGATTATCTAGAATTTCAATTTCTAAAATATTTTTTTTTGATTTTAGTTTTCCAATTGATTGAATTATTCCTGTGAACATAGATTTAAGAAAATTATTTTTACAAAATTTTGTATTTACTTTAATTTACTTTAAATCATTTTGAACTATAAATAAATTAAAGAATAAATAAAAAGAAATTGATCATATTTAGATGAGTATTAATTCACAAAAAAGATCATTTGGTAGAGGGGCGAAAGTGAGCTTATTCACTTTAGGGACAATGCGTGCAACTGAAAGTCTCGAAAAAATGTGTAGCACAATAAAAAATGCATATTATGTAGGAATTAACCATATAGAAACAGCATCTTCTTATGGTGACGCTGAATCACTTATTGGAAATTCAATAAAAAAACTGGAAAAAGAAGAGAATATAAAAGAAAAAAATTGGGTGATAACTACAAAAATTTTACCAAAGGGTGATTTTGAATTTTTAAAAAAAAATTTTCAAAATTCTCTTAAAAATTTAAATCGCGAGAAAATTAATAATCTTGCAATTCATGGACTAAACTTAAAACAACATCTAGATTGGGTTCTAGCTGGAGAGGGTAAGAAATTCATATCATGGATACTTGAAAAAGAACTAGTTGATCAAGTTGGTTTTAGTTCACATGGAAGTTATTCAATAATTAAAGATGCAATTAACTGTGAAGTTTTTAGTTTTTGTAGTCTGCATTTGCATTATTTAGATCAATCTAAAATTACTTTGGCAGAGGAAGCTATAAAAAAAGGTATGGGAGTATTAGCAATATCTCCTGCTGATAAAGGAGGTAGATTATATTCTCCAAGTGATATTTTGTTAGAGGCCTCTAAGCCTTTTCATCCATTAGAGTTAGCATATAGATTTTTACTGGCAAAAGGAGTTACAACTTTGTCCTTGGGGGCAACAAATAAAAAAGATTTTGAATTTGCGCATAAACTTAGAAACTCCTTCGAGAAGCTTACAAAACTTGAAAAAGGCGCCCTGGATAAAATTCAGGAAGTTGCTAATGAAAAATTAAACTCAACCAAATGTGAACAATGCAGATGCTGTCTTCCATGTCCAAATGAAGTACCAATTCCAGAAATACTTCGTTTGAGGAATATAGCTATTGGTTATGGCCAATTAGAATTTTCAAAGGAAAGATACAATTTAATAGGAAAAGCTGGCCACTGGTGGGAAGAAAAAAATTCCTCATTTTGTCAAGAATGTAATGAATGTGTTCCTAAATGTCCTAGTAAATTAGATATACCAAATTTATTAAAGGAGACCCATAACTTATTAATTGAAAATCCGAGAAAAAGATTATGGGGTTAAAGACTCATGCCAGAAATTCTTAAGATTAATTTTTTGTTCATTTGTTAGAACAGGGAAAGACCAACTATTTTTCCAACATTCCTCAGAAGGGCCTGAGATTTTAAAAATCTCAGATTTATATTTACTTTGCAAATAATAACTATTAAATGGTAGATACCAACCCTGGCTTACTAATTTTTCTAATATTGATTTATTTTCTAAAGATTTAATCCATTTAATTAGTTTTGCATTATTTCGATTTGATCGACTAAGCAGAAAATGCCACATCAAAGGTACGCCTTGGCTTGGGAAAACTAAAGAAAGCCTTGGATCTATTTTTAAATATTTTGCGCAAAGACTATAAGGTACTATTGCGACACTAGCATCAGAATTAATCAACCAATTGAGCATATTTTTATCATCAAATAACATTGCCTGGCTTTTGAGTTTTTTTAAAGAATTAGATGAACTAATTTTTTGAGAAATTGACAATATTATTCTGGGACTTTGTGGAAAAATAATTTTCCCAGTTAATTTTTTAGAAAGAAGAAAATCCCAAGAAGTTCTGGCTGAATTTATTAAATCTTTATTATTTTTAATGATAATTGTATAAGGTACAACGCCAATAGGAAGTAATTTATTTCTCTGATTTTGATTCAAACTGCCCAAAAAATCTATCGATCTCTTATCCAAATTTTCGATTAGTGGATATTCATCTATTTTTTCAAATTTAGAAAAATCTATACTAGTAATCCATCCATCGTTTATTAAAGTAAAGTCAGAATTGTTAATTGCATTTCTATTTTTTTGTAACTGAATACTTTCAAAATTTATTTTTTCCTGCTTCCAATCTTTTGGAATCGTATCTTTAAAAGATTCTGGATAAAAAGAATTTTGAAGTGCAATTTTTACTTTATTAGGAAGATTACTGCATGAGTTTAAGAGAAATAAAAGCGAAAGCTTACCACAATTTAAAAATTCTCTTCTCGTTGCAAATTTTGAAAACATTCAGCAATCCTTCTCTAAAGAAATTTGACCTAAGCCTTTCATCATTTCCAGATTTTGTTGACACAATGAAACTATTTCTTCATTTTTAAATCCATCTAAGAAAGCAAGCAATGATATTCCACCTGCACCTACACCTTCTTTTACATGACCTAATTCATAATCCTTCAATTCTTTATATTTCGAAGATTTGAAATTTAAAGGACTTGCTAAACCCAATAATTTGACATCATATTTTTCATTAATTAGATTTACTAAATCATTTAGAGAATTATCTTTAACAAGCCACCCAGTTGTCGCAATAAAAACATCTTCAATAAATTTATCTTTATTTTTTTGATCTAAGAATTCTAATGCTAGCAAAATGACAGCTATCATCTGACTTCCGCCAGACAATAGTACAGGTTGTTTTGCTAATCTGGCACCAATTAATAAACCCATTGAGAAAGCTTGGAAAGGATCACCTACGGCCGCAACAACATCAAAAGAGTCAAAATCAGCATTGAAATTTGCATTGAGAAGTCCTCTTTTAATTACTTTTTTTCTAAGTTCTCTTGGAGCTTTAAATAAACTACTCCCTACTAAATTAGACACCTGCAACCCAAAAGCTTCCATTACTGCCTGAGCAGTTGTGGTGCCCCCCGGTACAGATTCAGAAATTAAAACTGGTTGTTTTAAGGATTTTCCGATCTCAAGACCTTTTTCATAGAGATTTAAAACTCTCTCTTTAGTCATAGATTTACCAGTAGTAAGACAATTTGATGGGCCCAAATCTCTATCTTCTACAACTAAATGATTAAAATAAGGCTTTGCTTCTATTCCCAGAGGAACAATAACTGGATAAAGATTCATAAGCTTTAAACAAACATGACTTATTAGGGCCGGAGTTACTCCTGCATTGAGAAGAGGCAATTTATATTTATGATCTTTTGAAGCACCCTCAAGCAAAAATTCAGCATCTGCGAGCGCAGTAGTTCTTCTTGATTTTGCATTAATGCCTGCAGCGGAAATTCCTGGAATTTGAGATGTATTAGTGCCTGCAATTAAAAGAAATATTTTAAAATTATTAATATTCTTTTTTAGTATTTCTATCTTATTGAGTTTTCTTTTTTTATTGGATTCATTACCAAAAAAAATTATCTCTAATTCTATACTGTACATTTTTACTTTTTTCAATTATTTAAATCAACTAAGCTATTTAATAATCTTGGGGGATTAGGGATATTTAATTTAAATCTTGGAAACAGAGAATATGCAACTACATGTACCGTTAAAACATAAACTATTTCTTGAAAAATTATTAAAAAAAGGGCACCCAATTGGATACTTAAAATTGAGGGGGAAAAAGGTAAATTTAATAATCCAATTAACTTTTCTAGCAGACCATAACTTGCTCTGGTAATTAACACCCAAAGATTATCACCCACCAAAGTAGATAATGCTATTACTCTTAGGAAAAAGCCAATGGTCCCAATAATAACTCCTAAAGTTAAACTCAATCTCCAACTTTTTTCTCTAAACCAACACCAGCCCAACCAAAAAGCCAAGATCCCATAAGGAAATAAAAATAAAGTTCCTCTAACAGGACCCATAATTATGAATAAAAGTAGAAATTGAATAAGGAGTCCTTCTAATGCAGTTTTAGTTCCTCTTCTCATATGCAACAGGATCATTGGGAGAGGTAAAATCAACCTTAATAAAGCTCCCCCAATTGGCAAATAATATAATGCAACCCATAGTAAAGACGAAAGAGATGCTAAATAAGAGGTCTCGACAATATTTAAAGCTTCAGTTTTTGTTGTTATTTTCATTATTTTTTGAATATTTTTAATTAATTTTTATTCATACTTTTATTTTTTGAATCTAAGATACGTTCAATCTTTTCTATTTCAAAATTTACCTCAGAATTACTTAATATGGAACTTAACTCTTCGGTGGGATCTTTTGGATCTACATCTTTTAAAATAAATATTATTTTGTAAGATTGAAGCTCAATTTTTCTTTTGTTTGAAAGATTCTTAACTTTTTTATTTTTTTTATCATCAAATTTTTGGTTTTCTTTTTCTAAATTTATATCGTTTTTATTTTCTGGAACATCTTTTGGCTTTTCTAGTTTCTTAATTCTTTTATTTTTTTTATCATCAAATTTTTGGTTTTCTTTTTCTAAATTTATATCGTTTTTATTTTCTGGAACATCTTTTGGCTTTTCTAGTTTCTTAATTCTTTTATTTTTTTTATCATCAAATTTTTGGTTTTCTTTTTCTAAATTTATATAGTTTTTATTTTCTGGAACATCTTTTGGCTTTTCTAGTTTCTTAATTCTTTTATTTTTTTTATCATCAAATTTTTGGTTTTCTTTTTCTAAATTTATATCGTTTTTATTTTCTGGAACATCTTTTGGCTTTTCTAGTTTCTTAATTCTTTTATTTTTTTTATCATCAAATTTTTGGTTTTCTTTTTCTAAATTTTTATAGTTTTTATTTAATAAATTATTTTGTAAATCTTCATTTTTGCTTGTTTTTTCTAAATCATTAAAACTACTTTCAAGAAAATTCCCAATCATACCTCCAGAGCAAGATTGCAAGAAAATTAAAAAAATTAATAAAAAAAATTCTTTTTTTTTTAAAATCATATTTTTTTAACTTTTCTTTTTCCTTCTAGTATTTTTATTACTAATCTTTGTTTTTTTTTGAATTGCGCCTTTTTTATCTTTTAGTTTTTCTTCTAAAAGAGATACTGCTTCATCTATGGTAATTTTTTCTATGTCAGTATCTTTAGCAATAGAAACATTAGTTTTGCCACATTTTAAATAGACGCCATATCTTCCATTTAATATTTGAATTTTTTCTTTAAATTCTTTCGGTTTTCCAAAGTCTTTAAGTACCTCTTGACCACCTCTACCCATTTTTGGCATCGCAAGAATTTCTAATGCTCGTTTTATGTCAACAGTAAAAACATCATCCTCCTTCTTTAATGATCTATTTTCAGATTCAGATTCATTTTTGATCCATTTGATGTAAGGGCCAAATCTTCCTCTATCAGCTTCAACAACTCCTCCTTCAGGATGAACTCCTAACAATCTAGGCAAACTTAAAAGTACAAGAGCCTCCTCTAGAGTTAGATCATCAGTTTTCAACTCTTTGGGTAATGAAGCTCTTCTTGGTTTGGCTTTATCTTGATCATTATTTCCCAATTGTACGTAAGGTCCATAAGGTCCAAATCTTAAAAAGACTTTTTCCCCAGTTTTTGGATCAGTTCCAAGATCTGATGGGCCACTTAAAATTTGATCAACTTGCTTTATGTCTAAATCTCCAGGAGTAATATCCATTGGAAGATTACCTTTAGCCAGAATTTCATTACCAGATTCATCAATTTTTGTACCCTCTAGCCAAGGTCCGTTAGAGCCTATTCTCACTACGCAAGGAAGGTCTTCGAAATCAACTTGTCTATAAGCTTTACCATCAATATCACCCTCTGTTTTCTGAACTTTCACCTCCAAACCATTTTTACCTTTATAGAAAGTTTCTAGGTAGGGTAGCCACTCAAGATTACCAGAAGATATTTCATCCAATGAAGATTCCATTTTTGCAGTAAATGTAGTATCAACCAGATCGGGAAAATGTTCTTCTAGTAAAGCGGTAACAGCAAAAGCTGTAAACGTTGGAGCCAAAGCATTGGAGGATATATTCGCATAACCTCTATCCACAATTGTCCCTATTATGCTTGCATAGGTAGAAGGTCTTCCAATCCCTTCTTTTTCAAGGACCTTAACTAATGCAGCCTCTGTATATCTTGCAGGAGGTTTAGTTTCATGAAAAGTAGACTCCTTATTAGTAACTTGAAGACATGCTCCAGTTGTTAAGTTTGGAAGAATAATTTCTTGTTGTTCAAGGGACGAACTTGGGTCATCGCTACCCTCGACATAAGCTCTGAAGAATCCCGCGAAATCAATACTTTTCCCACTCGATTTAAATATTCCATCCCCCACTCTAATTTCAGCATTAATCATTGTTAGCCTAGCTTCCGCCATTTGACTAGCTACAGTTCTTTTCCAAATTAAATCGTAAAGAGATAAGTCTCTACCAGTTAGGCTAGTTTCATTTGGCGTTTTAAATACCTCACCTGCAGGCCTAATAGCTTCGTGTGCTTCTTGAGCATTTCTTGCAGTTGAATTAAATTGTCTTGGTGAGTTAGATAAATATTCTTTTCCATACATAGAACTTACACATTCTCTAGCAGCTCTTGTGGCTTGTTCGGAAAGATGAACTGAATCAGTCCTCATATATGTTATGAAACCTCTCTCATATAGCCCTTGTGCACATCTCATAGTTTCTCTTGCAGACAAACGAAGCTTCCTATTTGCTTCTTGTTGTAGTGTGCTAGTTGTAAATGGAGGGACTGGCTTACGAGTGGAAGGCTTTTTTTCGATTTTTGAGACTAACCAATCCTCTGAGGAAAAAGTCTTCAACAAATCATTTACTTTTTCTTCTCCAATTATTAAAGATTTATTTCCTTGTTTTAATTTACCGGTCTGTTCATCGAAATCGGAACCATTAGAAATTCTTTGACCATTTAAACTGAATAATTTAGTTTCGAAAGTAACATTATCTTTTACGAGGGAAGCTTTAATTCCCCAGTAATTAGCTTTTTTAAAGGATCTTCTTTCTCTCTCTCTCCTAACAAGAAGCCTTACTGAAACTGATTGAACACGACCAGCAGATAATCGGGGGGCCACCTTCTTCCAAAGTAAAGGAGATAATTCATATCCAAAAAGCCTGTCCAAGATTCTTCTTGTTTCTTGAGCCTGAACAAGTTCCATATCAATATCTCTCGTTTGGTCTAAAGCTTTATTAATTGCCTTTTTTGTAATTTCATGAAAAACCATTCTCTTAGTGGGTATTTTAGGCTTAAGAATTTGCAGAAGATGCCAACTAATACTCTCTCCCTCTCTATCTTCATCAGTTGCAAGTAATAGTTGGGTTGCACCTTTCAATGCATCCTTTAACTCTTTGACAACTTTTTTCTTATCTTTTGGAACTATATAAAGTGGTTCAAAATCTTCTGTTGTATTAACTCCTATCCTTGACCATTTTTCCTTTTTAACCGCAGCTGGTATTTCAGCAGCTCCTTTTGGAAGATCTCTTACGTGTCCCATTGAAGCGAGAACTTCATAATTAGAAGGCAAAAACTTTCTTATGGTTTTTGCTTTGGTGGGACTTTCAACAATAACAAGTGTGTGATCCAAGGTTTATTTCAAAAATTGGTGTTTTTGTTCAGTTAGGGCATATTATGATTATTTGAAGCTTATTCAAGTAACTTCTTCTTAAAATTTCAAAAATCATACCCACAAATTATAATCAAGTTAAGATTAACTCTTAGACCCCTACAATCAAACATCTAATTTAATCCAATTTAATAAAGTGCCCAACGAAATCTTTACAATTAATTTAAATGCTCAAGCCATTATTCCAGAGGCTTTTATTCTATTAGGCATTGTTGGAACACTTCTTGTAGATTTAGCTGGAGAAAAAACTGCATCAAAATGGGCACCAATAATTTGCTATTTATCAATAGGCAGCTCTCTCGTTAGTTTGGCATTGCAATGGAGTAATCCGGTAGAAAGCGCATTCCTTGGGTCCTTCAATTCAGATAATTTGGCAATCGCATTTAGAGCAATAATTTCTTTATCAACCTTAGTATCTTTGTTGATAAGTTGGAGGTATACAGAACAAAGTGGTAGCCCAATTGGCGAGTTTGCTGCGATAGTTCTTTCGGCCACCCTTGGAGCAATGCTTTTGTGTGGATCTACTGACCTTATTAGTGTATTTATATCTCTGGAAACTTTATCCGTAGCAAGTTACTTACTGTCTGGTTACCTCAAGAGAGATCCAAGAAGTTCAGAAGCGGCCTTAAAATACCTCCTTGTTGGATCAGCTGCTGCTGCGGTCTATTTGTATGGATCCTCTTTTCTTTATGGATTAAGTGGTTCAACAAACTTAGCGACCATAGGTTTAGAAATTATCAATAAACCATCCTTTATTACTTCACTAGCTCTTGTATTTGTCTTATCAACAGTTGCCTTTAAAATTGCTGCTGTTCCCTTTCATCAATGGACTCCTGATGTATATGAGGGTTCACCTACACCTGTAGTAGCTTTTTTATCTGTTGGTTCAAAAACAGCGGGCTTTGCATTTGCAATAAGAATATTAAGCACAACTTTCTCTTCTTTTGACGAAGAATGGAAACTTTTATTTACCATTTTAGCCATATTGAGCATGGCTCTAGGAAATGTTGTAGCTCTAGCTCAAACCTCAATGAAAAGGATGCTAGCTTATAGTTCTATTGGACAAGCCGGATTTGTAATGATTGGAATAGTATCTGGAACACAAGATGGTTTATCAGCAGCTGTTTTATATTTGGCTGCATATTTGTTTATGAATTTGGGTGCATTTTCTTGTGTAATACTTTTCTCACTTCGAACTGGTTCTGACAGAATTCTTGATTACTCAGGACTTTACCAAAAAGATCCTCTAATTACATTAGGCTTAAGCCTTTGTCTTCTATCTCTTGGAGGTTTACCTCCAATGCTAGGATTTTTTGGAAAAATATACTTGTTTTTTGCAGGTTGGGCAAATCATCAATATCTATTAGTAATAATTGGTTTAGTAACTTCAGTTATATCCATTTATTACTACATTTCAGTGATAAAAATGATGGTAGTTAAAGAACCACAGGAAGCTTCTGAAATAGTCAAATCATATCCTGAAATTAATTGGGGAATTGTAGGATTACCTCCGTTGAGAATTGCACTTTATACTTGTGTAGCAGTAACTGCTCTTGGAGGAATCCTGTCTAATCCTCTTTTTAAATTAGCTAATACAGCAGTTTCAGAAACTCCTTTCTTACAAGATATTATTGCTACAGCAAACAATATTTCCTAGAAGAATTCTTCAATAAATGTCTAAGAAAGTCGCGAGTTTAAAAAATATATCTAAAACATATGGGAAAGAAGATCTAACTGTTAAAGCCTTAGACAGCATAAACTTAGAAATTTATAAAGGTGATTATTTAGCTGTAATGGGGGCTAGTGGCTCAGGCAAAAGTACAGCTATGAATATTATTGGATGTCTAGATAGACCATCTGAAGGTATTTATAAATTAAATGGTATTCCTGTTGAGAATTTATCTGATGATGATCTCGCGGAAATACGTAACCAAAAATTAGGCTTTGTTTTTCAACAATTTCATCTTCTTTCAGACGCAACTGCACTTGAAAACGTAACTTTGCCGATGATTTATGCTGGTATTGAGCCTGAGGAAAGATTAGAACGAGGTAAGGATGCCTTAAAAAAAGTTGGCCTTTCAGAAAGAATGAATAATCGCCCAAACCAATTATCCGGAGGCCAACAACAACGAGTTGCTATAGCGAGGGCTATTATTAATAACCCCGCAATTTTGTTAGCAGACGAACCTACTGGAGCACTAGATTCAAAAACTACTGAAGATGTATTAGATCTTTTTGACAAACTGCATGAATCTGGGATAACTATAGTTTTAGTTACGCATGAAGATGAAGTTGCAAATCGCGCAAAAAAAATTGCCAAATTTAAGGATGGAAGAATAGTTGAATTAAAAGTTAATTAAATTCAAAACCTACTAATTACCTTCAGTTGAGTTTGATTTTCAATTCTTAAATTTCCATTCGAATCAATATCTTTAATTTTCCATGAATGAGGACAATAACCACTAGGTAAAAAACTTTTAGTAAGAAACTTATTTGCAGATTTAATCACATATTCTTTTTTCTTATTACATTCAATTGAATCATAAAAAGCTTTAAGAACTTTGGCTGTCCAATAATGTTGATTAATATTCTTAGTTTGAAGTACTTCTGATAATGAAATACCTTCTGATGGAGTGTAATTTAAAACATTCATGCCAATTCCTATTCTTACATAGATAATTTCTTCACCTCTTGTTATCACCCTTGGTAAAAATCCAATCAACTTTTTTGAACCAAAAAAAATATCATTTGGCCATTTCAAACAAACATTTATATTCTCTTCTCTAAGCATTTCACATAACTTAATACCTAAAGACAAGTTAAATAATTGACATGCAAATCCTTTTGAAAATATTGGATAAGCTGCACTTAACCAAATCCCGCCTTTTGGAGAAACCCAAGTTTTTGAATTTTGGCCAACTCCTGAGAACTGTTCTCTTGCGATTATCGCTAATGGCTGGTTTTTCTTTATTTCAGAATATTCAAGCAAGTTTGTTAGCTCATTTTCGGTACTTTTACATTTAATTTTGTAATGAAGTCTCCAGGTGGGATATTGACCCTGAATTTTTTTCAAATAAAACACTGTCTTAGCTGCTGATCCAATAACTTTCACAAATTCTTTATTAAAACAACGAGCATCTTTTAAAAGATTAGATTAACTTTAGTCTTAATAAGTAAATTTTACAAATTGGACAAAAAGTATTTGCCAATAGTGAATAGAAGGAATCCACATCCATTAAAAAATTGTCTTGATAATTTCAAAAAATCATGCGGAGAATTAGATAAACTTTCCAAAATTAACGAAAACTGGAAGAACTTAATCGGCTTGGAACTATTTCAAGAATGCAAACCATTAAATATTGAAAAAAAAAAACTTACTATTGCAGTAAATCATCCACAGTGGCGCCAAGCTTTAATTTATAACAAGCATAAATTAAAAGAGAGAATCGAGAAAATTGGAATAACTTTGAATGAAATAAAAATAATACAAAATTATGAAATTAAAAATAAAAATATTAAAGCTAATAATGCAAAGATAGTTTGGGCAAAGCATCCAAGCAGAATTCATGAAAATAATATGTGCATTTGTACTCTCTGTAATTCCCCAACTCCTGAGGGTGAAATCAAAAGATGGGGAAAGTGTTCTTTTTGTTGGAGAAAAATAAATAACTAAATTCTTTATTTAGTTAAAATTAGTATTCCCATTTGCCCCCCCAAAATAGTCCTATATTCAGCCTTTTTAAATCCAACTTCCATAGCAATATTTATCAGTTCTTTTTTCCTTGGAAAATTTCTAATACTTTTCTCAATATATGCGTACTCTGGACCTAAATTAAAAAGCCGCGAAATGGTTACTACAATTAATCTCAAATAAATTTTCTGAAAAATATTGGATAAAGAATTTTTTTTTGAGTGATTAAAATCCAAAAATCCTGCCCTTCCTTCATCCTTCAAAAGATTAAAAACTTTTTTTAATCCTTCTTCAACATTATTCAAGTTTCTTAGTCCATATGACATGCAAATCCCATCAAAATTTTTTGAATGATCATTTATTTCAAATACATCTTGAATTTCCCACTTAATAAATTTATTTTTTTTTAACTCTGATTTTTTCTTTGCAATATTTAAGATATCCTCTGCACTGTCAATTCCGGTAATTGAGCCCATTGGACTAACTCTCTCAGAAATTAAGAATGCTAAATCTCCAGTTCCACAGCATAAATCAGCCCAATCTTCACCATTTAAAGGTTCCAATAAATTAACTAATTTCCTTTTCCATAATCTGTGCAGACCAAAACTTAATAGATTATTTAAAAAGTCATATTTATGAGAAATTCTATTAAATATATTTTTGACTTCGATAGTTTTTGTGAATTTCATTTTTAAATTTTTAACTTATTTCTTTTTTGTATTAAATTAAATTTTTTATGCATATGGTCTAATTGGAAGTTTTTTTTCGAAGAGGAAAGCCTTTATTTCTCTTAAAGAAAGTTTCTTATCATGAAGTAATGATGCCAAAAGTGCAGCAGATGCCCTGCCTTCATTGAAAACATCATAGATATCTTCTAAACAACCCGCTCCTCCAGAAGCAATCACTGGGATGTTAACAATATTGGTAACAGATTCAGTCAGATGTAAATCATATCCATTCTGCGTGCCATCACCATCCATTGAAGTAAGCAAAA
>CABYGI010000019.1 GCA_902518475.1 uncultured Prochlorococcus sp.
ATTGAAATAATTTCAAATGAAACAATTTTAAATTCAGTCCTTTTAGGAGAAACTTTGCCTAATTATTTGGATAATTTGAGTTTTAATAATCTTAAATTAAAACTTGGACCAGAATTTAAACTCCAATATTCAGAGATAGTTCAAGCTTATTTAGATACCAAATTAGACCTTACTATAAATGGCGAGGTAGGAAAAGATTTAAATGCTAGGGGTCTTATTTATCTTGAAAAAGGTAGAGCAAATCTCTATACTACTCCGTTTAAACTTGATAAAAATAAAGATAATTATATTTTATTTGCATCAAGAACTGGAGTGGTTCCCTTTATTAATTTTTCGCTAGTTAGTAAAGTCCCAGATTCTATAATACCTATAAGTGAAAATAATAAGGATTCAAACATCTCAGGTGATCTTGATGAAGATGCGATTTCAAGAAGTTTTGGATCATTTGGGATTGGCAATTCAAGGCTAATTAAAATTGAAGCTTCTTATGAAGGATTTTTAGATCAATTATCTTTTGAAGATGAAAATAAAAGAATTCAACTTAGAAGTACCCCTAGTTATAACAGATCACAAATAATTGGTTTGATTGGAGGTAACTCTGCAAATTTAATAAATAGAGCATTTATTTCTCAACTTAATAATGCAGATGCTTTTAGTGAAAGATTTCAATTATCTCTATATCCAGCTTTAATAGAAAATAATGATTCTTTAAATAATATTGTTTCAAATGAAAATTTAAATATTAAAAGTGATGTGCAATCATCCTCTAACGAGGAATTTTCTTCTCAAGCTTGGGTAGCTGAACTAGGACTAGATATTACTGATGCAATAAATTTTGCCTTCCAAACCGTTCCAGGTAGAGATGACCTTTCATCTACAGGGATTTTAACTTTTCAGGCTAATCCAAACTTAGAATTATTAGGTTCTTATGATTCAAATGGGG
This sequence comes from uncultured Prochlorococcus sp., assembly GCA_902518475.1. Taxonomy (GTDB): domain Bacteria; phylum Cyanobacteriota; class Cyanobacteriia; order PCC-6307; family Cyanobiaceae; genus Prochlorococcus_A. Next base: position 944 of record CABYGI010000019.1, read on the forward strand.
ATTGGAAAAGTCAATTTCAATTATTTTTTAGATATTAAGCCTCACAGAAACTTAGTTTAAAGAACCGTAAATTTGAATTATTATTGAATTAACTAAAAAATATTATGGCCAATATCTTTGAAGTGCCTCAACCAGGAAATGATCTTCTTGAAAAAGCTGATCATGTTCGTTTGGCATCCATAAAAATAAGTCAGACTGAAAATCAAGATAGAATTAAAGCATTAAATTTTATGGCTGATTATCTTGAAAAAAATACTAAAGAAATTTTAGATGCTAATAATGTTGACTATCAAAGTGCAGAAAAAAAAGGCATCTCAAGGGCTTTGCTCTCTAGATTAAAGTTATCAAAAGAAAAATTAAATTCTGGAATTGAGGGTGTAAGAAAAGTTGGAGATTTGGCTGATCCCGTAAATCAAGTTCAAATTAAAAGAGAACTTTCAAAAGGATTGATCTTAGAAAGAAAAACTGTGCCAATTGGAGTCTTAGGAGTTATTTTTGAATCAAGGCCAGATGCCGTGATGCAGATTAGTTCTTTAGCAATAAGATCAGGTAATGGAGTAATCCTAAAAGGTGGTAGTGAAGCCAATTTAACAAATACTGCGATAGTCAAAGCATTGCGAGAAGGTTTAAATGAATCAGGTCTTGATAAAAATGCCATTTGTTTACTTACGAGCAGGAAAGATAGCATGTCGATGTTAAATCTTGAGAAATATATTAATTTAATAATTCCTAGAGGAAGTAATGAATTGGTTAAATTTATTCAGGAGAATACAAGAATTCCTGTGCTAGGCCATGCTGACGGAATCTGTCATTTGTTTATAGATATTGAGGCAAATCTTGAGATGGCTTTATCAGTCGCTTTGGATAGCAAAATTCAATATCCTGCAGCATGTAATGCTATTGAAACTTTATTAGTCCATAAAAACATCGCACCAGCTTTTCTAGAAAAGGCCATACCTTTGTTTAATTCTAATGATGTTAAATTAATTGGCGATAAAAGATCAGTTGAATTAGGTTTAAAGCACGAGGCTAGTCTGGAAGATTGGCAAACTGAATATTTAGATTTAATTTTATCGATAAAAATTGTTGATGATCTGGATGAAGCAATCGCGCATATTCAAAAATATAGTTCGAAACACACAGATGGAATAATTACTGAAAATTATAATGCGGCTAGGAAATTTATGAATGTAGTTGATAGTGCAGGTGTTTTTCATAATTGCTCTACTAGGTTCGCAGACGGTTTTAGATATGGCTTCGGAGCTGAAGTAGGGATATCTACTCAAGCTCTTCCTCCAAGAGGACCTGTAGGTCTAGAGGGCCTGGTTACATATAAATATTTCCTAAAAGGAAATGGAAATATAGTTGATGATTTTTCATCTGGGAGGGCTGTATATACTCATGTTGATCTTTAAATTTTTATAAGATGGAAACATTTTTGAAAATTGAGAATATTAAACTTTGGGCTAGAGTGGGTGTCCTTGATGAAGAAAGGGAATTAGGACAGCTATTTAGTTTGGATATATTCTTGTGGACTGATTTTGAGGAATGTACCGCAAATGATGATATCAAGAAAACAGTGGACTATTCAAAATTAGTAGATATTTTAAAAATACAATCAAAGAAAATATATTTTTTTACTATAGAAAAATATTCAAAAGCTATTTTAGAAATTATTGATGGTGAATTTAAACTTTCTAAAATAAAAATTATTTTGACGAAATGTAAACCTCCAATTATTGGTTTTGATGGAAAGGTCTCAATAGTAAGAATTCTTGAAAATAAGTAAAAGTTTTGGAAAGAAGAAATCCCATTATATTGATTCATGGTCTTTGGAATACTGCAAGTATTTTTTCTTCTATCACCCCAAAACTTGATGAAATTGGAATTGAATATTTTGCTCCAACTCTAAATCATTCGTATGGAATGACTTCAATTATTGATTTAACAAATATTTTAAATGAATTAATCTTAGAGAAATTCAGTTTAGACAAAGAAATAGATATTTTAGGTTTTTCTATGGGCGGAATAATTGGGAGGTACTGGCTTCAAAAATTTAGTGGATATAAAAGAACAAGAAGATTTATATCTATAGGTTCGCCTCACAAAGGAACATTAATGGCTCAATTAATACCTAAATATCCTTTTAGAGGAATATCAGAAATGAAAATAAATAGTAAGTTATTGATAACACTTGCAAATAATGATTTTTTTCTTGATGATATCGAGTGTATTAATTTCTTTACTTATTGGGATCTAATGGTTTTCCCTGGCTGGTGGACTAATTTAAATTTTGGAAAAAAAATATCAGTAAAAGTTTATAAACATAGAAATCTAGTAAGAAATAAATCTGTAGTTGACAAAATTATCGAGGAAATTATTATGTAGCTCCATATAGGCCTAGGTGCCTTATTAAGGCATCTGTCTGTGGCTCTCTACCCCTAAATAGTTTAAATATGTCTAATGGAGGTAAGCTTCCACCTAAGCTAAGTATTGTATCTTTAAATTTCTTTCCTATTAACTTTAAATCTTCAGAGTTTTCTAGATCAGCTTCTTCGAACATTGAAAATGCATCAGCACTTAAAACCTCAGCCCATTTATATGAGTAATATCCTGCGGAATATCCCCCTGAAAATATATGACTAAAGCAACAAAGAAATTGATCTTCTTGAATTGGTTCAATAACAGTAGTTTGTTTTGCAATTTCTCTTCTTATTACATCTGCTGTTTTACCTTCATTTTTATCAATGTTACTGTGTAATCTAAGGTCTGTTATTGCGAAATGTAGTTGTCTAAGAGTATTCATACCACAATTAAAAGTTCTATTTTTTAGAAGCTTTTCAAAATTTTCGTCGGATAATTTTTCTCCTGTTTTATAGTGCTTAGCAATATTCAAAAGTGTGTTTTTGTGGAAACACCAGTTTTCCATGAATTGACTTGGAAGTTCGACTGCATCCCATTCAACATTATTGATACCAGCTGCTTGAGGAAGATTTACTGTAGTAAGCATGTGTTGAAGCCCATGACCAAATTCATGAAACAGTGTCTGAACCTCTTCGAAACTCATCAAACTTGGTTTATCTTTTGATGGTGGAGTTTGATTACAAACAAGATAAGCTACAGGGAGAGTTTTTTTGCCTACATTATTTTTGTTCAAACATTCATCCATCCAAGCCCCTCCTCTCTTTGATGCAGGCCTGGAGTATGGATCGAGATAAAAAGATGCTATTTTGTTGTCTTCATTATTGAGGATGTTAAAAAACAAAACATCATCATTCCACAGAGGAGCTTCATTAGTTGCCTCGACCACTTTAATTTCAAAAAGCTTTTCGCTTAATTTAAATAAACCTTTCAAAACATCATTTAGTGGGAACCAAGGTCTCAATGATTCTTGATCCAAATTAAACTTTTCCTTTCTAAGCAGTTCAGACCAATAACTAATATCCCAAGGCTGAATATTCTGTGATTTTGGAAATCCATTAGCTTTAGAAAACTTATCGAGCGTTTCTAATTCAATTTTTGCGGTTTTGAATGCTGGTCCTCTTAATTCTTCTAAAAGGTTTTCAACATTTTTAATTTCTTTCGCCATTTTCGTTGATAAACTCAGTTCAGACCAACTTTTATAACCAAGAAGATTAGCCTGTTTAGTTCTAAGAAATAATATCTCTTCAATGATTTGAGAATTATTTTTTTCTCCTTGAGACGCCCTACCAACAAAAGCCTTATAAAGTTTCTCTCTAAGGTTACGGTCGGTGGCATATGTCATAAATGAAGTATAAGTTGGAATATCAAGACTTAATTTCCATGGACCTTTTTTGATATCGACTTCTTCATCTTTTTTTAAGTGGTTGTGTGCAGAAATTGCCATCAATTCAAGTACTCGTTCAGGAAGACCATCGACTTCAGATTTTTTATTTAATATTAAAAACCATTTATTAGTCGCATCAAGAACATTATTGCTGAAGTCTGTTGATAGCTTTCCAAGCTTTTCTGAAATATCGTTGAATTCTTCTTGATCATTCTTTTGCAGTGAAATTCCTCTATGTTGCATCTCAATAATTTCTTTATCTAAAATTCTGTTTTTGATTTGATCAAAGTTATTTGTATCTTTAAGCTTCACTAAAGAATTGTAAATTATTTTACTTTGTCCAAATTTATTACTCAAGTTTATAATCTCTGGAAGAAATTTTGAATAAATGTCTCTTAGACTTTCAGAATTATTTACTGCATTTAGGTGGCTGATGACTCCCCAACTCCATCTAAGTATTTCATTTACTTCATTTAAGGGGTTTATTACCTCATCCCAATTTAAATCATTTTGAATCAGATGGTTAGATAAATTTTTCTCTATGTTTTTAAAATCTTCAGCTATCTTTTCTAGTACTATTGGAAATTGTTTACTTATGCTTTCGGGAGTAAATTTTTTAAATTCAGGTAATTCTCCATATTTAAAAATTGAGGTATCCATTTATAAAATAATCTAATTAAATAAAGTTGGTATTAACCCAACTAATTTAGCTAGAGTGAGCTGCTGACTGAGAGCATTAGTTGAAGATTCGTATAAATTTATGGCAATTTTTGGCCAGAAACCTATCATCAGAGTAGGTAACAATAAACTGAAACCTATCGTCAATTCTCTACCATTCATCTCTTTAACTGAAGCTAGTGCAGGAATTCTAGGGCCAAAGAATACTCTTCTACACATTGATAGTAAATATATTGGCGTTAGAACTAAACCTATTGCCGCAATAAGAATGGTGATCGATCTAAAGATAGAGCTAAAACCCTCTTGACTAGTGATACCTAAAAATACAGTTATTTCGCTTATAAAACCGCTCATCCCTGGTAGTGCTAAGGAGGCCAAAGAGCTTGCCAAGAAAAAGGCAAAAGTTATTGGTAAGACCTTTGCTAAACCGCCCATGTTTGGTATTGAAAGAGTATTTGTTCTTTCATAGAAAGAGCCCGTAACAAAAAACATAGCTGCAGCGATAAGTCCGTGACTGATCATTTGGAGCATTGCTCCGCTTATTCCTAAAGCATCTACTGCTCCAATCCCTAAAAGAACAAAACCCATATGACTCACTGAGCTACATGCAATTCTCCTTTTAACATTATCTTGTGCAAATGCATTTAGTGCTCCGTAAATTATATTAATGATTCCAAGAATAATTAATGCAGGTGCAATTTGGAGATGTACCTCAGGTAGTATTTGAACATTAAATCTTAAGAGAGCGTAACCACCCATTTTTAAAAGTATTCCAGCAAGCAACATTGAAACTGGTGCATTTGCCTCTCCATGAGCATCGGGTAACCAAGTATGCAATGGAAAAATTGGAAGTTTTACTCCAAAACCAATTAAAAATCCTAAATAAGATAATAATGCTAGGCTTCCAGTAACATGTTTATTAGTTAAATCGGTAATATTTAAAGTAAAAGTATCACCACTTAAGGCAAGTGCTAAGCCACTTATGAGTATTAGTAAAGAAGCTAAAGCTGTGTAAAGAATAAATTTAGTGGCCGCGTATAATTTCTTTTTTCCTCCCCATATCGCAATAAGCAGATATACAGGAACCAATTCAAGTTCCCATGCCAAGAAAAATAATAGGAAATCTTGAGAAAGGAAAACTAGTGCCTGTGCTGATGCTTGGACTAATAAAAGAGAAAAATATAGATTAGATTTTTTCTTAATTTTCCAACTTGCGGCAGCTGATAAGAATGTAATTAACCCACTCAAAGCTACTAACGGAGCAGATAACCCATCTAAGCCAAGAGACCACTCTAGGCCTATTGATGGTAACCAGGAAGCCCTTTCAACAAGTTGCAAAGAGCTATCTAGAGTATTGAATTTTTGAAAAAGGACGCTGATTATTAGTAAAAAATCAATAAATAAAAAACTTAATGAAATATTCCTAGGGAGTGTATTATCTTCTCCTTCTTTCGAACTCAAGAAAGGCATTATTAAAGCACCAATTAAAGGAAGTAAAACAATAGATGATAGCCAAGGAAAAGATTCTAAATTCATTTATGTAATGAATAATTTTTTTATTCTAGTTGAAGTTGTACTAGCTTGAGACTATAACATTAAAAATGCCTAAGTAAAACTACTTACTAGAGATAGTACTAAATTGACTCCCTTTTGTTTGAACGTTCAAGAATGGTGCTCTGCTAGCTATACCTAACTTTTCCCATGCTTTCACCATGGCTTGACTGACGTTTTTACCATTTTCTTTTTTACACAAAGCTAAAATGCTTGGTCCAGCACCACTAATTGCGCATCCAAGAGCACCTGCATTTAGTGCTGCATCTTTGACTTCTAACCCGCCTTTAATAAGTTTCCATCTGTAGGGTTCATGTAGTTTATCAAACATTCCTTCTTTAATCAGTTCTTCATTTCCTGCTTTTAAGCCATTTAGTAACAAAGTAAGTGCCCCCATATTTGTCACTGCATCAGATATAGGAACATTCCTGGGCATAACCTTTCTTGCTTCACTTGTGCTTAGACGAATTGCAGGTATTGCTACAACGGCTTTGATTGATTCGTGCCATTCACATCTAATGATTCTCCATCTTTGAGAAGACGACCTGGCTGTCAAACAAAGCCCGCCTAGAAGAGAGGGAACTACATTATCAGGATGACCTTCTATATCAATGGCAAGTTCAAGGAGTTTTTCTTTTGATAATGGACAGTTCATTATTGCATTTGCTCCGATTAGTCCAGCAACTATTGCGGTCGCACTACTTCCAAGTCCGCGTGCAGGCGGTACTGCCAAATTTACTCTTGCTTCAAGTGCAAAGGAATCCATATTTGCGCTCTCCCATACTTTTTGAGCTGCTCTAAAAACTAAGTTTTCAGGTCCTCCTCTTAAGTGATTACCATCTGTACTTTCCATGATTAAATCAAACCTATCTCTACCACCTTCAATTCTTGTAAAAATAAAATCATTATATAAATCTAATGCTGCTCCAAGACAATCGAATCCAGGTCCTAAATTGGCAGTTGTAGAAGGCACTGTTACCCTTATTTTTTCACCTACTTCAGGAATAGACATTTTTTGTTATTTAGTTTTTAAAAGCATTTTTGCTCTGCAGGCTGCACTATAAAGTCCAAACTCTTCATCTAAAATTACGTTCATAGGTATTGTTTTAAGAATATCTTTTAATCTTCCTTTGTCGAAAAATTGTTTCATAAATAAATCTGATTTAAAGTTTTTGAAATGTTTTGGTGCGGTTCCTCCAGAAATCCATAAACCGCCAAAACATAATTCTTGAAGAGCAACATCTCCCAAAAAAGAGGCATAAGCTCCTAACCAAAACTTCTCAACTTCAATCATTAATTGATCCCCTTCTTTAGAAAGATTACAAATTTTTTCAGGAAGTTCCTTTCGCGCAGCCTCAAAAAATTTAATTTCCTTAATATATTCTTGTAGAGGATGGTTTTTGGCATCAGGTTTGCTTAGTCTCCATTCGGCAATTCTTGTTAAACCTGTGCCGCTTATAATTCTTTCACAAGATATCCTTTCCACTTTTAAATAATTCTTAAGCCAAATTTTTAATTCCCATTCTAATTTTGACTTTGGCGAGTATTCAATATGACCACCTTCACTGGCTAAAACTTTTACCTTTCCCCCTGATATTATTCCTCTGGCAATGCCCAAACCTGTCCCAGCCCCAACAATGGCATGCAAATCATTATTAGCACCTCTAGAAAGGGATCCATTTTGGAGAGTAAAATATTGATTTTTTTTTAAAAAGGGTATTCCATAAATTTGGACTGCGAAATCATTTATTAGTTCGCAGCTTTTAAAATTAAATTTATTCTTTAAATCATTTCCAGAAATAATCCATGACAAGTTAATGATATTTGCTTTGTTATTAAATAAAGGGCCAGCTACGGCGAAACATGCAGAAGAAGGATGAGTAATATTTTTACATTCATTTTTGAGAAAATCTTCCAAAATTAGTTCAAATGAAGCCCAATCAGAAGATATGTATTTCTTTTTGAATATTAACTTAGGTGAATTGTCATTTATTACTGTTTCGAATATTCCTAATAGAACCTTTGTACCTCCTAAATCACAAGCGAGAAAATTCATATACTTGAAACTATTCTGTTCTCCCTTTTTTTTCTATTAAGTCATCCATTAATTTGTAAAGATTAGGTAAATTGAAGATTCCTAAATTTCTTCCATTCAAAGCTCTTAAGGCGACTGAATCAATTTCCTCTTCTTTATCTCCAACAACTGCAATTAAGGGAACTCTCCCGAGAGTTGCCTCTCGTATTTTATATCCTATTTTTTCATTCCTAATATCAACTTTTGATCGGTAACCATTATTATTTATTAATTCATTAAACTCTAAACACTTTTCATTATTTCTATCAGTAATGCTCAATAAGATTATTTGATAAGGCGCAAGCCAAATTGGGAATTTTGCCTCATATTGTTCAATTAAGATCCCTATAAATCTTTCAAAGGATCCTAAAATTGCTCTATGCAGCATAACTGGATTTCTTTTTTCATTATCAATATCTACATAAGTTGCATTCAATCTAATAGGCATTGAGAAGTCAACCTGAATAGTTCCGCATTGCCAAACTCTATTAAGACAATCTTTTAACGAGAATTCTATCTTTGGACCATAAAAAGCCCCCTCACCTGGTTGGAGTGCCCATTTTAGATTCTTATTATCGAGAGCTTTGGTAAGAGCCTCTTCTGATTTATCCCAAATCTCTTCACTACCTACCCTTTGTTCAGGACGAGTTGATAATTTGATAATGATTTCATCAAAGCCAAAAGTTTTATAAACCTTGAAAACAAGATCTATAAAAATAGATACCTCTTCTTGAATTTGCTCTTCTGTACAAAATATGTGCGCATCATCTTGAGTAAAGTTTCTTACTCTCATTAAGCCGTGTAGTGCACCAGAGGGCTCATTTCTGTGACAAGAACCAAATTCGGCAAGACGAATAGGTAAATCCTTATAACTTTTTAAACCTTGATTAAATACTTGTATATGGCATGGACAATTCATTGGCTTTATTGCATAAGTTCGATTTTCTGATGCAGTAGTGAACATATCATCTCTAAATTTTTCCCAATGACCGGATTTTTCCCAGAGAGATTTATCAACAGCTTGTGGAGTTTTAATCTCTAAATAATCATTTTTTTTAAGTATTTCTCTTATGAATTTTTCCAGAACTTGGTAGATTGTCCATCCATTTGGATGCCAAAAAATCATTCCTGGAGATTCTTCTTGTATATGAAATAGTGAATGTTTTTTCCCAAGTTTTCTATGATCTCTTTTTTCTGCCTCTTCAATTCTTGTTAAATAATTTTTGAGTTCTTTCTCTTTAGCCCATGCAGTTCCATATATTCTCTGTAATGATTCATTTTCACTATTACCTCTCCAGTATGAGCCTGATAATTTAAGTAACTTAAAGTGTCTCAAATGTCTTGTGTTGGGTACGTGAGGCCCTCTGCACATGTCGATATATTCTTCGTGCTTGTATAAATTGATGAGACCTTCTTCAGGAATTTCTTCAATTATTCGTAATTTAAAAGTCTCATCTCTTTCTTTAAAAGTTTTAATTGCCTCTTCTTTAGAAACTTGTAAAATTTCAACGTCGTAGTTTGTTTTAATTAATTTATTTATTCTATTTTCAATTTTTAATAAATCTTCAGGAGTAAATCTGTATTCAGAAAAAATATCGTAATAAAAACCGTCTTCAATTACAGGCCCAATCGCCATTTTAATATCAGAGTAAATTTGTTTAACTGCATGACCAATAAGGTGAGCAAAGGAATGTCTTATTATTTCAATTCCTTCTTTATCTTTTGATGTGATGATTACAACTTTGGAATCTTTATTTATTGGAATTGTTGCATCAAGAAGAACATCATTTACTTTCCCAGCAATTGTTGCTTTAGCTAATCCAGCGCCTATACTCTGGGCAATTTCTAGAATAGTTACAGATTTTTCGAAAACCTTTTTTGAACCATCAGGCAAGGTAATTATTGGCATGATTTATTTCTCCATTTCAAAAAATCCCAATTTTGATTTAACTCTTTTTAAAGTATGATTCGCTAAATCTTCAGCTTTTTCCTTCCCTTCATAAAGGATTTTATTTAGTTGATAGGGATCATTAATTAATAATTTATATTTTTTCTGAATAGGTTCTAGTGATTCAATAAGTTGTTCGGTAATTAATTTTTTAAATGTGCCCCATCCAGTCTCTGAGAATTCATTTTCACATTGAGAAATTTCTTTGCCAGATAATATTGAATAAATCATCAAAAGATTTTTAGATTCTGGTCTCTCAGGGTTGTTAAATTCAATTCCAATAGAACTGTCACTTTTTGCTCTTTTAATTTTTTTTGTGATTATTTCAGGAGGATCTAATAAGTTAATGCGACTGCCCTCATTAGGATCACTTTTACTCATCTTTTTTGAACCATCAATTAAACTCATTATTTTTGAACCATTCTTCATGATGATTGGTTGAGGGATCTTTAAAATATTTTTATCCTTACTAAATCTGGCATTAATTCTCTGTTGTGCAATATCTCTAGCAAGTTCAAGATGTTGTTTTTGATCCTCACCTACTGGTACGAAGTCAGCATCATAAAGAAGGATGTCTGCAGCCATAAGTATTGGATAGTCAAATAATCCAATAGATACATTATTACCTTGTTGTATGGATTTTTCCTTAAATTGAATCATTCTTTCCATCCAATTTATTGGGGTCATGCAATTTAATATCCAACAAAGTTCTGAATGCGCTGAAATCTGACTTTGGACAAAAATTGAACATATATTTGGATCTATCCCACATGCGACGTACAAAGCCGCTGTAGAGATAGTGTTTTTAGATAATTCTTTGGGATTATATGAGGCTGTTATTGCGTGCAAATCAACTACACATAGAAATGTTTCATATTGCTCTTGAAGCGTAACCCAATTATTTATGGCCCCAAGCCAATTCCCAATATGTAAATCACCAGTTGGTTGAACTCCAGAAAGAATTCTTTTTTTATTTGCCATCCTCTTCTACTTCGCTAGGTTGGATCTCTTCAGTTGATGTACTTTTTACAGGTCTTGCAAAAGGGTCAGGTGCTGTTTTTGTCTTTTCTTCATAAGAATTTTGTGACTGTCTACTCTGAGAAGAGTTTTTATTGTTTTTTGCATATTCTTTGATTGATTCAATCAATTTTTCGTCTTTGATCATTTCGCTAAGTGTTCTAACAGAGAAACCCAGAACTGCAACGGTAGATCTTAATTGAAAGGTATCTTGTATTGATTTAACAGCTTTCATTTCGTTATCACTCAATCTTATGCGGAATCCTCCTCCATCTCTTCTGCCGCCCGATCTATCTCTGAAATTAGATCTTTCATTGTTAGAACGACCTCTGTAATTTTCTTGTCCAGAATTATTGCTGAAATTTGAATTAGACATCTTAAAGTTTCTTAAGTTATTTAAATAGTCTATTAACTTAGCATCTTGTTATGCAATAAGTCTTTTTAAGAGGCTTAAATTTTTATCTTTTGATTAAAGACTTATGAAATTTTGCTTTTCTCATTCACAACTTGCATTAAAATAAAATTAGAAAAATAAAGTACTGTGTTTGATATTAGTAAAGACAACCTTTTAAAGGATTTCATAAAGTTTCCAAGAAAAAATCTTCTTATTATTTTATTGTTGTTAGGTTTTGGGGAATGGTTTGTCAGTGACTTAATTCATTTTGCAGGAGGCTCAATAGGATTTTTTGCTTTGTGTGTGGGGGGATATTTTTACTTGAAGAATGATAAGCCTAAATTTAATGAGCCTAGTAATTTAGATGGTTGGATAAACCTATGTAATGAAGATTTAAATTTTTTTGAAAAACTTGAAGCAACAAATGAATTAGAAAAACAAAATTCAAAAAGACAAAATACACTTGAATCTATTCTTAATAGATGTGAAAAAGAAAAAATAAGTTGCATTGGACAAAAAGATTATCAAAGTTTTCAATCTGTTTTGAAAAGTAATTTCAAAGCAGATAAGTTTGACTTTGATTTATACGAAAAACTGCCTAAATACAACTCTTCTCAAGTTATTCCAGAAGAAGCTTTGAAGAGTGATGCAATCTTGTATTTTATAAACTTGCCTTTGTCGGCAAACGATTTTTTGTGGCTGGAAAAGTTTCCTAAAAATATGCCAATATGGTTGGTAGCTTTTACTTCCAACCAAATAGAAGCCAAAAATCAGATAGAAGACTTAAAGTCTCAAATCTCAAGTGAATTTGCAAACAAAATTATTACTTTTGATGTGAATAAGAGTGAAATAACAAATATACCTTTTTCTTTAAGGAAGTTTTTCTTCAGTTCATCTAAAAATATTGAAAATACAAAAAAAAGGCTCTTGAAAGAACTTCATGCTGCCTGGCAATCTGAAATTGAAGGTATAAGAAGAATGCAGTTAAAAGGTATACAAAGAAAAAATCAAATTCTTGTAGCAACAACTGTTTTCTTATCTCCTATCCCATCAATTGATGTTATGGCAATGACAGTATTAAATTCTTTAATGATTAAAGAAATTAAGTCTATATGGGGATGTAATTGGTCTCCTGAAATTTTAGATAAAGTATCCAAAGAGATTTTAAAAACTGCAATTGCTCAGGGAGTTATTGAATGGAGTGGACAGACTCTAATTGGTATAACAAAATTACATGGCCCAAATTGGCTTGTCTCTGGAACATTTCAGGCTGTCAGTGCTGCTTATTTAACAAGAGTAGTATCATGTTCTTTGGCTGATTTTATGGCAATAACAAAAGGAGTAGAAGAACCTGATTTGGATTTTATAAAGAAAAATTCTGAGAAAATTGTTGAAGAAGCTTTTGAAAAAGAAAAAATAAATTGGAAAGGATTTATTTCTGATCTTAGAAAACCACTTATGAAACTATCTTTTAATTCATAGTCTTGGGATGGATGTTAAAAATGAAAAAAAATATATTTTTTTTAAGTTTGATACTTCTCCTTTCTATTGCTTCAGGCTCATGTAAGAGAATATCAAATAAAAATGAAACTAAAGAAGTAATACTAGCAAGTTTCACTGTTTTGGCGGATATAATTAGTAATGTCGCTAAAGATGATTTTATTGTTAGATCGATAACGAAACCTGGAGTTGAAGTTCATGGCTACCAACCAACTCCAAGCGATTTGGTAAATGCCTCTAATGCTTTTGTTTTTATTGATAATGGATTTGGATTTGAATTATGGGCTGAAAAATTTGTCTCTAATTTAAAAGTTAAAAGAATTACTGTCTCGGAAGATTTGGATCCTATTTTTATCAGTGAAGATTTTTATAAAGGGAAACCCAATCCTCATGCCTGGATTTCTCCAAAAAGAGGAATCCTTTACGTAGATATTTTAGTGGATTCTTTATCAGAATTGAGGCCATCTAAAAGGACATTATTTGAAGAAAATGGAAAAATTTATAAAGATAAACTATCTAAAATAGATAAAGAATTCTCACTTTTTATTAATAACTTAAATAAAGACAGGAGGTATCTAGTAAGTTGTGAAGGTGCTTTTTCGTATCTAACAAATGATTATGGATTAGAGGAAGTTTATTTGTGGCCAGTTAATGCTGAGAGTCAAATTACTCCCAAAAGAATGGCAAGAACAATCTCACTAGTTAAAGAAAAAAATGTTCCATCTGTATTTTGCGAAAGTACTGTAAGTAACGAATCTCAAATGGTTGTTGCAAACGAAACTGAGGCTAATTTTGGAGGAAATCTTTTTGTTGATTCATTATCTGAAGATAGTGGGCCTGCTAGTTCGTATATAAAAATGCTTGAGCATAATTTGGATTTGATTAAAAAAGGACTTTTTTGAATTATGGAAACAATCAATTATCAAAACTTTAGGATTGAGGCAGAGAATATTTGCGTAGATTACAACGGTAAGGTGGCTTTGTATGATGCCAATTTAAGATTGAAACCTGGCCAGATCTGTGGGTTAGTAGGAATGAACGGGGCTGGTAAAACAACTTTCTTTAATGCTTTAACTGGCTTTGTTAATATTTCAAAGGGAAAAATTAGAATAAATGGAGAGTCTGTAAGATCTGCTCAAAAAGATCAGACAATTGCTTATGTTCCTCAAAATGAGGGAATTGATAGTCAATTTCCAATAAGTGTTTGGGATGTAGTGATGATGGGAAGATATGGTTCGATGAATATTTTTAGGTCTCCTAGAGAGTCTGATGTTCAGGCGGTTAAAGATGCTATTGAGAGAGTTGATCTTACTGATCATTTATCTACACCTATTGGAAACTTATCTGGAGGTCAGAGAAAACGAACTTTTTTAGCTAGAGCAATTGCGCAAAGAGCATCAATACTTCTTCTTGATGAGCCTTTTTCAGGTGTTGATATAAGAACTGAAAAACTTATCTCGGAATTGTTTATTGAATTTAAAAATGAGGGGAAAACCATATTATTATCAACGCACGACATGATTCATGTCCGTGAATTTTGTGATTTGGTTCTTTTAATAAATAAAACTGTTGTAGCTTATGGTGAAACCTCTGAAGTGTTTACCCCTGAAAATATTACAACCACTTTTGGAGGGATCTCACCTGATTTCTTGTTTGGACCTGAATCCTAAATTTTAATTTATATGGAGCTCTGTTCTTTTTTAACTTTAGATTCATTCATCACAGATCCTTTAACTCATGACTTTATGAGAAAAGCACTTCTTATGAGTTCATTAGTTGCAGCTGTTTGTGGTTTTCTATCAAGTTATTTGACTCTTAAAGGATGGGCTTTAATGGGAGATGCAGTGTCACATTCGGTAATGCCTGGTGTTGTGGTTGCTTATGCACTAGGTCTTCCTTTCTCATTAGGGGCATTTATTTTCGGAGTTGGTTCTGTAGCCTTGATAGGGTTTATTAAGCAGAAATCAAGAGTTAAGGAAGATACGGTTATTGGGTTGGTATTTACTGGCTTTTTCGCTCTTGGAATAGTATTGGTTTCTAAGATTAAAAGTAATATTGATCTGCACTCTATTCTTTTTGGTAGTCCATTAGGAATATCACTTTCAGATGTAAAACAAACTATATTCATTTCTTTATTAGTAGTAATCCTTTTATCAATTTTCAGAAAAGATTTAATGCTTTATTGTTTTGACCCTAGGCATGCAAAAACAGTTGGGATTAATGTATTTTTTCTTCATTATTTACTTCTCACATGCTTATCTTTGGCGGCTGTTGTGGGGCTGCAGTCTGTTGGAATTATTTTGGTAGTTGCGATGTTGATTACACCAGGGGCTACAGCATATTTACTTACGGACAAGTTTGATAATATGACAGTAATTTCAGTATTAAGTGCAATCATCTCAAGCCTTATAGGAATCTATGTTAGTTTTTGGTTTGATCTTGAAACAGGTGGATCAATTGTCTTGGCACAAACTTTTATATTTTTATTTGCTTTTTTATTCGCTCCAAGATACGGAATATTTAAGTTAAAGAAATTATTTGCTGGGTATAAATGATTGTGGTGGATGAAACTTTAAATAAAAAGTGGAATTGGTGGCCATTATTCCCCTTATATCCTTATGGAAAAAAGAAAACAATTTTAAAAGAATTAATTCCTGATCAAATATGGTCCTTGGAACAAATACAGGGACTTTATTATGTTGCGGTTCCAATAAGAATGACGGTAATAAAGGTTGATAATGGATTGATGCTAATAAATCCACTGCCTCCGACAAAAGAATTAATAAATGAGTTAGAAAAATTAATTGCGATTCATGGCAAAGTAAAAACAATAATTCTACCGAGTGCCTCTGGACTAGAACATAAAATCGGACTGCCAGCTCTTTCAAGAACTTTTAAAGATGCAGAAATTTGGCTTTGTCCTGGACAATGGAGTTTCCCCATAAATCTACCACTAGATTTCTTAGGAATTCCATCAAAAAGATCAAGAATACTCTTTGAGGAAGGTACTCCACATACAAATTACTTTAAATGGTCTTCATTAGGCCCTCTGAATTTAGGACTTGGAAGATATCAGGAGATAAGCTGTTTCCATTATCCTACGAAAACACTTCATGTGACAGACGCAATAGTTGGAATAGACTCCACTCCCCCTGAGATATTTAATTTTGATCCAACTCCACTTCTTTTTCATTCTAGAGAGAGAGGAGATGAACCTTTGATTGACTCCATCGA
>CABYGI010000020.1 GCA_902518475.1 uncultured Prochlorococcus sp.
TTCTTATAACTTGTTCCAAAAGCTTCAATATCCATAAGCTTAAGCATCGCTAAAAGACAAATTGATATCCCCATAAAAATTTGGAAACTTTTAAGCAATGTAATGGTGATCAGAAATGAAGTACCAAAGACTGCAATTAAGGGGGTAAATGACTTAATCTTCATTTTTAACTTTTAAGGATAGAGTCACAAATATTAGATGGATTTGCTTGTTTAACTATTTTTAGTCTTTTGATTAGTTTGTCTCGATCTATTTGATGTTTTAAATATTTAATACATAAATTTTTTTCCTGAAATACCATTGCTATTGGAGCAATCTTTAAAGCAATAGCAAAAGTACCAATAACTAAAAGAATGTTTGTAGCTAGTCGAATATTTGGTCGAAAATTTGATCTCATGCGTGTTCTTTATTTCTTTCAATAAGTTCCCTTAAATATATATCTTTTAGCTCGTCATTGTATCCATTTTCTTTTGCAAATTTCTTTAATTCCTTCAACTCTTTTTCTGTCATTAAGCAGATTTGGATATATTGTTTTTCATATCTTCAATTTGGTTGATTAATTCATCTAACCATTCTGTATTATTTTCTGATCTTTCCTGAAAATATGAAATTTTAGGTTGATTTATTTCTAGTGTCTCATAATCTCCACTCATAAATTACCTCTAAATTTATGCTCTGCATAATTTATCTAGAGAGATTATGCACATCAATAGGTTCTATTACTTATTAAACATTTACACTGAGTTTTAAGTCGCTTTTTTAATAGTATAAATATCAAGGAATTTATCTTTAAAAAATATGGCAACTAATGAAGAACTTGAAAAAAGAATTGAGTCTTTAGAAAAAGAAGTACAACATCTAAAAGCTGTTCTGCAATATCAAATGAGAAATAAGAAAAAGTGATTTTTATTGCATAGCAATTGCTTTTGGTCAGATATAAGCATTCTCACTTGGTTGTTTTAGGTACCTAATGAAAAAGCTAAATATTAAAAATTAGTCCATAATTAATCACTTTTTGAAAAAATCACTTTAGTCATTGATATTTAGAACATATTTGTTTTTATATATATAAAAACACTAAATATGATTAACTCAATAGCTATTACATTGTTATTATTAGGATCTTTAGTCGCTTACAAAAGACTCAAAAGAAAGAAACGGCAATTTCACGCACCACCTACAAATCAGCTTCCTAGTTGAAGATTAAATTCCGTCTTCGTCTTCTCCAAAAGGATTGTATCTAATATCCCAGATAAGAACAGCTGCTATAGATAAAAGCAATAGACCAAAAATAACTTGAGGAGGAGGAAATAACATTAATGAAATATAACAATTATAAATAAGCTTTGCTTATGAAAATTTTAAAGGGTAATCGATATTGTTTGGTTCTAAATGTTTTACATAACATGCTGTTGTGCAATTTACTCCCTCACTCTTGATGCTACAAGAAGTTATACATTCAAAAAAACTTTCCAAAGCATCTGAATCCTTAATATTTGAATAAATGTCTTTTTTCATGATTAATCTTCCATTCTGAAGCTTATCTAGCAATTAATTTTTAATTATGTCAAATTTTAGGTAAAGTACCTATTCACCATTTTTTTTTTTTAAATTGTTGAATCGATAAGTTCCTCCCCCCTTTCCTCTAATAGTTTTTTATATTCTTTTCTCGCTTCTTCGATAGATTCAACCCTAGAGCCTTTCATTACTGGCTTACTTGATCGCTTAAGCACAAAACTATAAGAGATTAAAATTGCATTAATGATAGAAGGGTTCTTAGAACGATCATCAAAAGGTCAAATACTTTAACCCTCGATCTGGCTTTATTGATTAAAGTAAATTTTTCCATAAAAAAAGGGCGTTAGCTTCGCCCCAATCAAAAAGCGGGATAATCCCCATCACCCAGCCTTTTTAAAATCTTAGCACTACATATGGTGTTTGTAAGTATTTAAAATTACCTATTGATGGGGTTGTTTGTTTCTGTTTAATTTGTCATTATAGGAGTCCCCATCACCTAGGCTCGTAAGAGTCTTTTTTTTTGTTTTTTTTGCTATTTTTCCTTTTAGGCTTTAGCCCTTTTTAATTAGTGTTTAAAAACTTTTTATTTAATTTTTAAATTTAATAATTAATAATTAAAAAAAATAGTTTTAATAATGCAAACTTACATCGTTCACTGGCAGTTTCCAGATCAAGAAAGTCATATGCAAGGGGCCGAAGCTTTTGCGGGTTTTGTTGAAGGAGGATGCGAAGGTGATGAATTTGATGGGTTTAAAGTTCTTAATCGAGTAGTAAATCCTGAGGGAGCTAATGGTTGGGCAATAGTTGAATCTTCAAATCATCAGAACATTTGGAAATGGAGTAGTATCTGGGTCGATAATTTTGGCGTAGAAATAGAAGTCACACCAGTTCTAACTGATAAAGAATTTCTTTCCGTCCATAAAGAAATCGCAGCAGCCTCCAACTAATAGTTAATCTTTTGCGTGTTTGACTGATGATTTAATATAAAAGGGTACTACATATTTATATGGGAAAATTTTCTTCTGAAGAAATTGAAAGTCAATACAATTTAATAAAAATGCTTTTAGCTGAACCTGAAAAGTATAGAGATGCAATTAATGCAATAAAAAAAGATATTGCATATATGCCCATAGAGCTTAAAAAAAAACTTCACGAAGAAAAGATTAACTTATGAATTAATAGCAGATCGAGTTGATCATAATCGTTAATTTTTAAAAATTAGTAGATAGCCATTCTCGTAAACTAACCTAGAGAGTCTAAATCTCTACGATGGTGAACTGTATTTGCGTAATCTTGTGGAACTTTCTGGTCTCTCATTAAATCTGCAATTGTTGGATAATCTTTTGCATTATCAAGATCTCTTGCATTTTTATCTTGAATTGCGAATGGTGATCTTTTTAAATTCATAATTAATTTCCTCAAAATTTTTGTTGGATTCTGATTACAGATCCTGGATTGTCATGTACGTAAGTGTTGAATTCTCTCGCAAGCATTAGGCAATCGTATGCATCGCGCGCGTAGAAGCCAACTTCATGTGTCTTGTTTGTTGAATCTTTGTAACTCAACACATATTTATTACAAGATTTTATTGGTGTTGAAGGCATTTAATTTATCTCTGTTACAACTAAGTTCTAACTAGGCATGCTTATTAATCGACTAATAAAAATGTACGGTTTAAGGCACAAACATATACGGATAGAGGACCAACAACTTAATTTAAAAATAAATATAATGGTCGAGTATATTTTAAAAATAAAATCAATATTTCCGTTACTCTTATAAAACTATTTTCAGTAATAACCTATTTTTTGAGAGAAACTTTTTATGGATAATGTTTTTATAAACAAATCAACTATCTTGCTAAAAAAGTTTGTTCGAGATTATAAATATATTTTTCTCCATCATCATCATCACCATCGTCATCATCATGGAAGGAAGAGATTAATACATAAACTCCCCCAAGACCTAATAACATAGATAAATAAAGAATAGGATCTGTCATAATTCAAGTTTGAAACATTCAAATTAAATTTGAGGAAGCTTTTCAATATCTATATTTTCTTTTAATTATTTGGATAAAAAACTTTCTACGATCAAAAAATTGTTATTTATTTGAGAAAACTGAAAGTAGATCTAAAATAAGGTAAATTTACTGTTTTTTTTAAAGTGAGTTTTAAGAATATTTTAAAAATCAATGTGCGGAAGATTTGAGCTGAAAACTAAATTTGAGAAGTTGCCAAAGGTTTTGAAACAAGACTACCCAATTGGACTTGACTCTAAATATGATACTCAAAGTCTAATAAGACCTAGTGATCCTGTTCTTGTAATTAAAAACGAAGGAAAAATTAAAACTACTTTTATGACATGGGGCTTTATTTCTCCTTGGGCCAGAGATCCATTTGATAAAAAGAGACCGAGACCATTTAATGCAAGATCAGAAACTGTAGAAGAAAAAAAATTATTTAGTGGAAGTTGGAAACATAAAAGGTGCCTAATACCTGCGAGCGGTTTTTTTGAAAAAAAATATCGTGTTCGAAAATCGAATTATGAGACTTTTTGGTTGGGCGGAATTTGGAGTAAGTGGACTTCGCTAGATGGAGCAGAACTTGAGAGTTGCTGCGTTTTAACAACTGAACCAAATGATTTAATTAAACCTTTACATCACCGCATGCCTGTGATCGTTCCTAATGGATATGAGGAACAATGGACAGAGCAAGTCAAAGATGCAGATGAATTAAGAGGATTATTTGCAATCATGATGAGTTGGTCCCCTGATGGTTGGCTAGTAGAGGATGTAAAGAAAAAAGAAACTGATCAAATGAGTTTGTTTTAAATGGAAAACTTACTAATTCCAAGGTTAGATTAATGGCTAAATCTTATTGGTTGATTAATTCAAATAGATCAGAAGTTAAAAGATTTATGAAAAACGATAAGAGTATTGATGGAGTTTTTGAATATATGTTTATAGACACTGGAAAAATAGTGGGGAAATTAGGAAACAAACCACCAGTAATGACAAATACAGTTTCTGTTGAAATAGATTTAGCTAGAGAAATTTATGAAAGATTACTTTCCAAGGGATGGAGGAAAATTGAAAAAAATTGGAATTAAAAAGAGAGTTAGATCTGTGCGGTATAAATTACTGATGAAAATAATCTGAAATTCAATAATGAGAATATTAACTAAAATTGACACCCGATCTAAAATATTAAGAGATTAGTAAATTATTTTTTTAGTGCAGAAAAAATGAAACATTCAAAATGGCTATCAGAATAAATAAATATTTAAGTGAAGTCGGTTATTGTTCTAGAAGAGAAGCAGACAGATTAATCCTAGAAGGAAAGGTAACCATTAATGGCAAAATTCCAGAAATTGGAACTAAAGTAGAAGATAGTGACCAGGTTGAAGTTAAAGGTCAAAAATTAGAAAAATCAAAGAGACAAAAAAACATATACTTAGCCTTTAATAAACCTGTAGGAATTGTTTGCACAACAGATAGAAAAGTTGAACCCAATAATGTAATAGATTTCATTAAATATCCTAAAAGAATTTTCCCCATCGGAAGATTAGATAAGCTCAGTGAGGGATTGATTTTCTTAACTAATGATGGAGACATCGTAAATAAAATACTCAGGGCAAGAAATAATCATGAAAAAGAATATATTGTAAAAGTTAATCGTCCTATTAATAGCGACTTTATTCAAAGTATGAGTAATGGAGTTGAAATATTGGACACAATAACTAAAAATTGTTTCGTAAAACAATTGGGGCCAAGAAATTTTAAAATAATACTCACACAGGGACTTAACCGTCAGATTAGAAGAATGTGTGAGGCTTTAGGATATAAAGTAAGATCATTAAAGCGTGTAAGAATTATCAATATTAAGTTAGACGTGCCAACAGGAAAATATAGAGAACTTACTAAAGAAGAACTTTTGGAGTTAAATAGATTACTCGAAAATTCCTCAAAAACATATGAATAATCAAAAGACAATAAAAGTAATTGGAAGTTTAAGTTAATTGGCCAAAATAAATAAAAAATATAGTTACAACAAAAGCAGTATATTGAAGCCAATATGTTGCACATTTATCTAAACCAATTTTTGGCAAAATTAAACTTAGTAATTTAGAGGATTGGATAAGCTATCCATCCAAACAAGGAATAGTTAATAATGACAGCCATGAAACCTATCATTGCAAGCCTTCCATTTGTTCTTTCAGCAATAAACCAATAGGTATTTGGCCATTCAAAACCTCCCCCTATGTTGGATTTTTGATCTTCTGTAATTGTGTCCTTTTTAGGAGCATTGTCTTGGTCAAGATAAAAATTACTATCTGGGTAAAAGCTTTCACTTGAAAAGTTATCTTTAAATTTATTCATTATTATTTAAGAGTTTAATTTCTAATATATTAAAAAATAAAAAGGCTAAATAGGTGAAATAAGCATTATTTTTTTGAATCGCTGCATAATTGCTAAGTCTTATATTTTTATATAAGTAAAAGGTGTTTCATTAACAGTACAGAGCTACTGTATGATCTAAATCCGCACAAGGTTCAATAGTAAATTCCAATAATTCTCTCCAAGGACTCCACTGTTTCCAAATAGTTTCTAAAGAATCTGCATCTACAACAGAGTAACCATTACCATGTTGAGGTAAGAAAATCCAAGATTTAACGTCATAACCCTCTGGTCTATTTTGTGGCCCTCCTTTCTCGTACCATTCTTTTAACATTTTGGATCCCCTGTCTTGGGCATTTGCATCAGTGAACTTATAAGAAATTAGAAACAACATAAAAAAGGTGCTAATTTCCTTTTATTTTAGTTTGAATTTCAATTAAAAGTAGCTTGAAATATCAGTTGAATCTTTAATATGGCTTGCACTCTCAATTAATGGTTTCACTAATGGATCTTCAAAAATGGGCAATTAAAATTATTTATTTTCAGTAATTATTTTTTTTGCTAGTAATAGAAAGCCAATAAAAATTAAAAAATAAAATGCTTTATGTTCAGCATTGGTCATTTAAGGCCGGATATCATCAAAAAGGTGCAGAAAAATTTCTTGGTGGTGGGGGAGACTATCCTGGAGTAGAGATGATTGGAAGATATCACGCACCCGGTTCTTTAGAGGGTTGGATAGTTTTAAAGACTGATGATCCAAAGGCAATATATCAACATGCCGCTGAATGGGGTGAATTTCTCAATTGGGAAACCACACCTGTATTTACTGATGAAGAAGCTGGTCCAATAGTTGCCAAAGTCTACTCATAGTACGAGATTGACAGCCGATCTAAAATAAGGGGCAATAAGCTCCTTTTTATAATGAACACTCTCATCATCTCAACTTTTAGTTGTACATTTGAAGAATTTAAAAATGATGTAACGACATTATTTCTTGAAGAAATGTGCAAGGAGTTTGTAACTGATTATGAGTTTGTAAAAGTGAATGAACACAAATCTCATTTATTAATGAACTGTACCGACTTAGAAAAATTAGGTGCAGAGATGGAATCTCCTTTCGCAAAGGAATGGGATAAAAAAAATAATTGTAAGGATGCAGTATATACGATCAAACTTGTTGCGTAAATATAACGCTTACTAATTTTCTATTACACCCGCTACTTTTGCTTCCATTAGTCGTTTTTTTAGAATTGAATAATTTTGTGAAGCCCATTTTCGAGAAATATCAAATTCAGTATTTAAATTCTCTTTAAGTAATTTGCCAATTTTAAATACTTCTACGAAGCCTAGATAGATTATTACCAGCACCTTGGTTATGTTTACTGCAATAGCTGCTATCTTTTCAATTTTTTGATCTTGCATTTAAATTTATTGAAGCCCACTAAAATTACCAGTTGTAAGAAATTATGCAAATTAATTAAAGAAAAATCTTATGGATGTTATTCTCATTGAGCAATAGCTATTAAGTATTGAAGGGATTTTTAAAGGAGCTTTGGCAGAATCACCACGACCCATACCATGCAATTTATGGAATAGTTGGGGTAATACTATTGTTGGTAATTTATAACCGATTACTAAATAAATATCAGTAACAAGAAACCCTTCCAGAAATTCCAACTACTGAAAGGGTTGTTAAATCGACTCGCAACTATATAGAATCAATTTATGTCTTGCAGCAAACGTAGAGTGAGCTGATGAGGTTTGGCCTCAATTAATTTATAGCAAAAGAATATTAAATAAACTTATTTAAACTTATTTAAACTTCCCAATCTATGTCATAGTGGTTATCAATATCTTTTTCATAAACCCTCGCAAGTTCTCGAAGTAAAGTTTTTACTTCCATATCTGTAGCGCCTGATTGGTCCTGGAACTTGGTGCAAATTGCCTTTAGTTCTTCATAAGCTTGTTCTAGTAATATTGTTTTTTGATCTGGGTTTGCCATTTAATTTTTGTCAACTACTTCCCCGCCATACTCTCTTGCTATTACATCTAAGCATCTAAGAATATCCTTGTTCTTTAATAGATCTGTTTGCTCTAAATAATTAAGAAGAGTTCTTATTTGTTCGATAGTATTTTCTTCTAATTCCTTCATAAGTCTCTTTTTATTGACTCTATCTTATATCTAACAGGGGCTTCTCCGAACGCTAAGACTGTTGTTCTTGTTGCTTTTTTTTTCAATATTTCGTATTCAACTATTAAAAATATCTCCCATAGGGGGATCTGAAAAATTGGCAGTTTTAATGAAATTTGCTTTTATGAGTATAGAGTTATTTTTTATTATGCAAATCTCATTTTTTGCAAAAGTAGTTTTGTTTTTAACTCTTTATTGTATTTCTGATTTATCAATTAAAAATAATATTTTGAGAAAAGTTGTGAACAGAGCTCATAGAGCTAAAAAAATCTAAACTTCTCAATCAATGGAATTTTTTACTAATTTTTGGAATAATCAACCCAATACTGTTATGGGAATAGGTGTAGCAATATTTGTATTATTAGGAATTTATATATCTTTACTCCAGACATATCAATAAATTAGTTAATTATTTTTTTAATTTTTTCTAGATTCCATTTATCAAATATTAATTTCATTTCTCTTTCGTAGTATCTTACTTTCTTCGCAAAAGGTAGTTTTTGAATAATTATCCCAAAGGGAAATTTAAAAAAAGAAGAGACATAAACAATATAAAACTCGACAAAAGAAGGTTTTGGAGGGAGAGGTAAATTTTTTATATATGCCCAATCAATGCAAGGTTTTAGTTGCTTATCACTAGCGATAATATTTTTTTTACATCTCCACCAAGAGAAAAGATAAATGCAAATAAAAATCGGTAACGGAAGAAGTCGCAAAATTAATTAAAAAGGTATTTCTTCAGGGATTATTGATTCAGGATAACCTAGCCTTAATTTAACTGCGGTGCAATTAGTAAGCGTTTTATTTATTCCCAAGTTTTCATATCAGTGGTTCCTTGTGATCTTTGCATCCATGCATATTTCCATGTACCGTTTTCATTTTTAAATATGCAAGTGTAAGTTGAAAGATCTATATTTTTATTCCCTTTATAACTGAAGATTTCATTCAAAGTGAAAACCGCGTATGCCACATCACCGTAAATTTCAATTTTGTGTGTTTTGATTAATTCAGAGGATTCTGCAACTAAGTCTTTACTATCAAACATTCCGACTAATCCCTCTGCAGAGATTGGATTTCCACTTGGCCTTATAGCCAAAAAATCTTCAGTTGTATTCGGTATTAGAAAAGAAGAATCTTCACTGGTTGCATAACCATTAATTAAATTTTCTATGGCTTGAGTACTTGACATTAAAAAGGAGCTAATTGCCCCTTATTGTAGATCGACTGTCAATCGTTAATAAGTATAGGGTCGAGGGCAATAGACCTACAACAGTCCATGTAAAGAAACAAACTATGTTCCAAGTGCAGCTAGTAGTGGGAGTAGTAAGGGTTTCATTTAAAACATCTGATCTTTATAAGGATACACTTTTTTACAAAATCCCGAAAAACTAATTTCCTTGTCATAGTCAGAAAATACAAATTGACCAGTTTTTCTAGAAACGTACCAATAATATTTTGGGATGTTTGGGTTAATTTCATTTAAAAGAAGTAACTCAGAATTTCCTACGAAGCCGGAAGTTGGCATCAAAATGTCTCCACCTTTAGATAAAAAACTAGTTTTAAAATCTTTACTTATGGTAAATCTATAAATTTCCTGATCAGAAATTCTTACTTTTTTCCATCTAGAGCTTATTTCTTTTTCGTTTATTTTGTATGGATTTTTAGAATCAATAATTGACTTAAATTTTTTTTCGTCCATCTCGCCTTCATACGAATATTCTTGTGGACATTCCAAATAAATAAGTTTCTCCGCAGCAATAGTTGGCAGAGCAAAAGCAGTTAATAAAGGAATTAAAAATCTCTTCACAAAAAAAAGGAGCTAATTGCCCCTTATTGTAGATCGACTGTCAATTGTAATTAATATAGCTGTGCAAGTAGTAAGCGTTTCATCTAGGAAGTATTCTATTTAATTCGGGATATTCAATTCTTAATTCTTCTATAAATGCATCAACGGTCTTTGATATCTCGTCAGTAGTATTCAAAATAGAATTTTTATATTTTAGATATTCGGAAACTTGAAATAATTTCATAGTTGATTTTGTTAAAAGTAATGTTGCAAGAGGAGATTTATCTGCCAATTTAGTTGAAGGAAAATATTTTATAGTTTCAGGATAAGTTTTTTCCATATCCTCAATATAGTCTTCTATCTTTTCATTTAATTCATCATATTTTGATGATAAAAACTTTTTGGTATTTAAATATTCAAAACCTGCGAATAAAAAACCAATAGGAAAACTTAAAAATAATATTGAAAGAGAAAGCCTAAGAAGATTTTGGGAAAATTTTTCCATAGAAATAATCAATTAAATTTATTTAAAAACATATCAAGGTTAAAAGTAAGTAAAGCATGTAATATTTTTGCTTTCTTCTTCCGATCTACTGAAATATTTAATTTTTATAATTTCTATATCGACTGTCAATCGTATTTAATATAGCGGTGCAATTAGTAAGCGTTTCAATTTTTATTGTTAACTAATCCATAGATACATAAAAGAGGATTCACTATCAAAACAATCCAGAAAGGAGGAGGGGGTCCTCCATCAACAATTGTCCCAGCGTTAAAAGTATTAAATAGAGCTACTGCCAAAAAACAAAACATCAAAGCTAATTCACCTGATAAAACTTTTCTTAAGGAGGCTTTATCTTTAATGGAACTACAAATAATCAATAAAAAACCTATTCCTAAATTACTAGCAGCTACAACATCTGCAGTACCTCTAACAAGAAGCAATGTTTCACTTGAAGCGTTGCCTGCAATAGTTTCCACTGAAAAAATTAGTAGAGAAATAATTAACAACCCCAACAGGATATGAAGCGCTCCAGTAGTTTTTAAAATATTTTTTAACTTCATAAAAAAAGGAGCTTATTTCCCCTTATTTTAGATCGACTGTCAATCATTCTCCTCTCCTAATTTGTTCAAGTGTATGTAAATACCATTTCGGAAAAGTATTACCCCGTAACCCTAATGTAGGAAAAGTCATGCAAAGCTGACAGTCATTTAAAAATGGCTGAACATTTTGGTATTTGGAGAGCAAAATTTGGCGTTGAATGGAATGTACTTCCCGTTTTTAATGATGAAGAAGTTATTCTAAGAAATAAACAACTTGCTGAAGAAATAGCAGCGATGGGATAATTTAATTGATTGACAGTCGATCTAAAATAAGGGGCAATTAGCTCCTTTTTTTATGTCTCTTGAAACTACTGTTTTTACATTCAAAATTAATGTCCCTTATGAAGAATGGGCTGCTGTTTATGACAGTGAAGAAAATATACAAATGATGAAAGAAACTGGAATGACTTGCTTATACAAAGGTGTAAACAAAGATGATCCAACCAGTGTAATTGTCATTGAGCAGGGTGAAGAAGGTAAAGCAATAGCTATGTTTAAAGATCCAGAAGTCAAACCATTAATTGAGAGTGCAGGTCATATTTATGATTCGACTGTTATTTCAAGCTACTTTTAATTGACAGTCGATCTAAAGTAAATAATAAATCTTGGTGAGTTTTGAAGTGATTACAAAATTTCTTTACTTAAACTTATCTTAAATTAAAGAATTAAAAATAAATACAATTATATTTTGCTTTGAAAAAATTTTTATTTACAAATATCTTTATTTTAGGTTTAAGTGCTTCATCAGTGATGGCTGATCATTGGGGTAAACCCAAAAATTTATCTAGTAATGGTCCATGGAATGAAAACTTATCTGCGATTATTAAAGATTCAGACAAACTAAGATTAGAAAAACCTAAACAAACTATCGTAAAACAAGCAGGAGTATCGAATATTGTCGATTTTGAGGGAACTCCTAGAGTTTACTTTCAGTGGTTGACAACAGATAAAGAGAAAATTAGAAATTTTGATCACATTGCTTTTATTGATTACAAAGATCAAATTTGGTCTGAACCAAAAGTTGTAAAATTTTCAGCTAGCAATGATTCCAAAATTTTAAATAAGCCTGAAAAATATCCAGTAGATCCAACAGTAGTAAGAACTTCGGAAGGTAAATACAGAATATATTTCACAACACATTCAAAAAAAGGAACATATATTGCTTCTGCCGTATCTGACGATGGAGAAAATTTCAACATTGAACCAGGGAAACGTTTTAGGAAAAAAGGATTTGATATAAAAGATTGTGCTGTAGTTTTTTTTAATGATTTGTGGCACATGATAACTCCTTCTCATAGAAATGATGGAATTGGATATTATTCCTATTCAACCGACGGATTACTCTTTGTTAGGGGGGATGATCTAAAGATAGATTCAAAAGGTGATTGGTTAGGAAACTTTTTTATTAAAAATGAAAAAGTATATTTTCTTGGAACTAGGTTTGTAGCAAGTACGAAGGATTTTAAAAATTGGCAAAAAGAATTCAACCATAAATTAAACGATCCTTCTATGTTTGTTATTGGAGAAAAAAATATTCAAATTTCTACTACAAGATGAATAAAACGCTTACTACTTGCATAAAAAAAAAGAGCTAGGGTTGCACTCCTAACTCTCTAATAACAACACCGCGTACCTTAATCAAGGTATTTCTTAAATACCTATCCTTAAAAAATTTATAAGGAATAACTAAGAATATCTGCGAATAACTAAGCAAAGGCAGGCATATGACATAAATATGACATAAATACCAATATGTCATATACCAAGCAATAAAAAAGACAGGCTGGGTAACCTGTCTATGACTTGGATAATTAGAGTCGGGGCGACAGGATTCGAACCTGCGACCTAGTGCTCCCAAAGAACCCGCAAAAATGAAGCTATAACTGAGACTTATGTTGCTATCAGTACTTTTAGAGAAAAAAGTGTAGCCTAATTCGGGCTAAGATGTAATTATTTGCGTGAGTTTTGCGTGAAGTATTTTTTAGATAAATTATGGATAGTTTTGACAGAGTGTTGAAGGAATCAAATGAATAAAATCTTGTTTTCTATTGTTTTATTTGCATCACTTTTTAGTCCAATTTATGCTTCAAAAAATTCTGATAAAGAAATTATCTCTAATGTTGAAAAAATTTATTCTGTTATTTCACAGTATTGGAGAGAGAACAAAGTTCTAAATAATAAGAGACCTCCGCAATTAATAATTCTCAATAGGGGATCAAAAGTATTTGGAGGGTGTATAGATAGAGATAATAATGATAACTATGTTGTTGCTGGGAGTGAATTTTGTGGCGCAACAAACACCATCCTTTTAGATAAAGAACAACTTAGAGGATTTTATGAAATATATAAAGCACCAGGAGTTCTTTTCTTAACTGCTCATGAGGCTGCACATGCAGTTCAGCTAGGAAATTCTTATTCTTTAAAAGAGCCTTTCCATGAACTACAGGCAGATTGTATAGCATCAAGACTTATGACATTTTTTGCACCTAACATGACAGAAAATGAACTTAAAAAATTCTCAAAAGTCGCGATAAATTCTGGCAGTAAAATTCATGGAACAGGATTAGATAGAACAGATGCTATTAAAATGGGTTTGGGGCTTATTAAAGGGGATTGTAGTCCTAAAGAGCTTTATAAATTAATATCTAGAGAAGAAAAAGATTGAATTTATTTTTTAGATTAAGCTTATTATTAAAGCTGTTGAAGACTTTCCTCTGAACAATTATCAGGTTGAATGAAAAATTATCTTGTTTCAGGTTTAGTTAATTCAAATAGAATTATGTTTAGCGTTCAAGCTCATCATAGAAATTATTCATATTCAAAAAAATCTATAATTATAAATGCCTTTAAACTTGTAAGAGAAAGTTCAGTTGAATAATGTTTTTATACGTAATTATTATTTTCTTTGTCTTTTGTTGGTTCCTAGATATACGAGCACAAAAAAAGGCTGAGTACCAAAAGAAAAAGGCTGAGTTCGATAAAGAATACAATAAAAAATTAAAGATTCTTAAAAAGCAGAGAGAGGAAAAGAAAAAAATTTTTGAAGTTCAAGAAGTTCAAATGGCTAATAAATTTGAAAAGTTTTGCCAAAATGTAATTTATAAAAATAGATTTGCATTGCAAACAGAGAGAAAAAAATACCTAATAAAAGATTCCTATGGAAAAAAAATTGATATGGGTTGGGAATCTGATGAAAAATTAAAGGGAGATAAAACTACTGCAATTGATTATTTTTGGTTCAATATTCTAGAAGAAGAGCTAAATAATGCATTTAAAAAAATAGATTATCCAAAAACTGTTTTCAATTCATTGGGCGTCGAAATAGAGGTTGATAGCTGTTTAGATTGGGGAATAAAGTGTTTTGTCACCAAAAAACTCAATAAAGTTTTACATAGTGGGTATAGCTACAAATCTTTTGTTATTGAATGGACAGTTGAAGAAATAAATAAGGTATGTGATGAGATTCAAGAAAAGTCTTCTCAATTTGGAGATAAATCATCTATGAATGGAGTTGAATTTGAACAATATTGTAGAAGTATTCTTGAAGGAGCTGGATGGGAAGTTGAAGATACTCCAACAAGTGGAGATCAAGGAGTTGATTTAATTGCTTCTATTGAAGATCTCAGAGTATGTATTCAATGTAAGTGCTTTGCTAAAGCGGTGGGGAATAAAGCAGTTCAAGAAGTTGCAGCAGGCATGATTCATTGGAAAGGCACTCATGCTGTTGTTGTTGCAAGAAATGGATTTACTAAATCAGCAAGAAGTCTTGCTGAATCAAATAAAGTTATTTTGACTTCTGATATTGAATTAGAGAATCTTGAGAATTTAGTTTTATGAAACGCTTACTACTTATAAACTAAATGTAAGTGAAAAAACGTTTTGAATAACATAACTATATGTGCCAAATATAAAGGTGATTCTAAAACTGAAAGAGGTTTTAGAACTATGCTTTTCGAAATACCGCCTAGTTATGGTAAAGGACCACTAGCAGTACCAATATCAATTATTCCTAGTTTTGCATCTCAAGATACTTGTTTGGCTGGAAGATATGCAGAAGGTGCAAATATAATCATTAATGGCAGAATATATCCCAACGAAGATGGCAAACTTTATGTTGTTCCCACACAGCCATTAGAAGAGCTCAAAATGATTATTAATCTTAATCAGGTTAATATAGCTGGTGAAGTTGAATATATATCTGAACAAGTTAGTCAAGATTCATTTAATTTTGGAATAGTGGTAAATGCACCACCGCAAAAGGTTCTTGGTCATACTAGGCAAGATAGTCTTTTATTTAAATGTGAAAGTTCGGGGGATGATGCAGTGATATTTAAAAAATTTTTATACAAAGGAAGAGCTATGTCTCTTGGAGGCAGACTTAAATTCGACACTTTTATTGATAAGAATGGTACGAGAAGAAGTCATTTCAAGGTAAGAATGAGACCGTTACAATTCTCTTTCTTTGAAAAACAAATAAATAAAGAACTTTCAAAATAGAACAATAATTAAAAGCACTTAATAATTTGCTAGTTCATCTTTTAAAGATGCTATTAGTGCTAGTTGTAACCATATGAAAGTTGTGCCAGTTATTTTGGAGAAAATTATTTTTGCGTGAGTTTTGCGTGAAGCAATATTTTGCGTGAATTATGTATTAGCTGAGACTTACTGCTATAACTGATCGGGGCGACAGGATTCGAACCTGCGACCTAGTGCTCCCAAAGCACCCGCGCTACCAAGCTGCGCCACGCCCCGCTCATAAGATCTTAGTTCATAACAGACATCTATAAAAGACCAAATAGCTAAATTTTTTATAAAAAATCACTTTTTTTATCTAAAAATTGATCTCCAGCACTATTTCATCACTAATTTTTAGTTATAGATTTGCTCCTACTTAGACATCGAAATTACATTATTTATAAATGGTTTTGAAATTTTTTGAATTATGACATATCTATAATATAAATTGAATTCCATAAGCATGTCCATCTGAATTGCTTTCGAGACTTAGAAGTATGAAAAAATTAGAAGATTTGATTTTCACTTATAAGGATTTTCCAAAAAAGGGTATTGATTTTAAAGATGTTCTAGAAATTCTTCAATATCCAGATATTTTTCAGGACCTTATTTCAAAAATGTCTTCAAGTAATTTTTTAAAAAATGCTGAAGCAATAGTTTCAATAGATGCGAGGGGATTTATTTTTGGTTCTGCAGTTGCTCTAGAATCATCTAAACCCATGATTGTTGCACGAAAACCAGGCAAGCTACCAGGACACTTATTAACAAGAGAATATGATTTGGAATATGGAAAGAATTCTCTTTCAATACAAAGTAATGCCATGAAAAAATTCAATTCTTTCGTGATCGTAGACGACTTGTTAGCGACAGGAGGGACTGTAAATTGTGTTTCGAGGTTGCTACAAGATCGAAGGAAGGAAGTTCTAGGTTTAATTACCGTTATTGAATTAAGTAAATTGAAAGGTAGGTCGAACATTAATTTTCCTGTTGAATCAATTATTTCGCTTTGAAAGAAAGGATTATTAAAATCAGAACAAAATTGGGTTGATCGATTTTATGTTTTTCAGTTAACAGATAACATATTTTGTATGGAACATTTAAGTATATACAAACAAAATAAAAGTTAGCTAGTTAAATTTATATGATACCTACCGATCCTGCTG
>CABYGI010000021.1 GCA_902518475.1 uncultured Prochlorococcus sp.
GGTTCCTCTTCAATTGAACTATTTATAAAGAAATCAAGTATATATTTATCTACAGCTCTACTTTTAAATTCAAGATCTAAAATTTCTCCTTTCTGAAAAATATCTCTTGATTTTTTATTAATCTCAAAATTGGTATTTTTTAGAGAAAATAAAAAAAGAAGCTGACTTTCTACATCTGAATATGCCTTTGTAGATATTAAGAGAAGAGAATTGTCGCTTCGTTTAATAATGAATAAAGGATCATTAACAGAAAATTTTCTAGAAATAATATTTTCCTTGAAATATAATCTGTACTCACTTCTCGATGGATGTGATCTCCTTGAGTCATACCAAGTTACAAATCCCACTTCAGAGACTAACTTATGGCGAGATTCTATCCAAGCAAAAGTTACCTTATATTCTTTTGGTTCATTCTTACCCAAAAGCTCTTTTAGAAGATTTGAACCATTAAACTCATGCTGATTAGATTTCTTTTTATCAGCTTCAACAGTTGTTAACCTTTTAAAAACTATTCCATCTATATCAATATGATTATTAAATTTTTTACCACTATCTTTATTATTTAATTCGTTAGATCTAAATACTTTTAATTGATCTTTTATAAAACCTTTGACCTTCTTTGGAAGATACTTTTTTGTTTTATTTTTAATTAACTGAATAAAATTCTTTGAGGAATCCATTTTTAGACTCCTAATTAAAAATTAAAAGCCATAAGGATCCACTTACCTTATGGGAATGAAGTTTATTTTCCGTATCATCAACTTGAAAAAACTTCATTAAAAGTTTTCCAGAATAATATAAATTTAAGTGACTTTACAATTAAAAAATTAAATTGTCATTTGTTTGTTTGTTAACCAAAAAATACTTAAGCACAAAGAGGCAACTTTGTATTTTCTTCTGAAAGAGATAAGGAACTTAAATAAGGCAGCATATTTTTTGCAATCTCTTCTATTACTGGTACCACAACTGAATTGCCAAATTGTTTATAAGACTGAGTATCAGAAACGGGAATTATAAAATCTTTTTTTCGAAACTCATCAAATCCCATTAACCTAGCGCATTCTCTAGGGGTTAACCTTCTAGGATTTTTTTCAGAGCCTTGAAATATCAAAACTTCTGAACCATCTTTGTAATATCTTGCAGAAAGAGTCCTTGCACAATCATTTTTAGTAAATAGCCCATAACCAAATCCATTTCCCTTTATTCGATGTTTTTCTGCATAACTCTTCAGATAGCTCCATAACTTATTCGAAATAGTATATTTTGGATTTACAGTGGCTAATTCTCCTTGAGTGAAGGGATCTTCATTATCTTCAGAACCATCTTCAGGATGTAAAACAGAAGATAATAATGGACCATTTTTAATATCAGGAATATTTAAATTATCAAATATAAATTCATTTTCCTCTTTAAATCCCACAATATAAATCCTCTCTCGATTCTGGGGAACATAAGATTTTGCATTTATTATTCTGTATTGAACTTGATAACCTAGTTGATTTTCCAGAACATCAATAATTGTTTGAAAGGTTCTACCTTTATCATGGCTAAATAGATTTTTTACATTTTCCAATAAAAAAGCTTGAGGTCTGTGGTAGTCGATTATTCTTGCAATTTCAAAAAATAATGTACCCTGAATTTGGCAATCAAATCCATGAGACTTACCTAATGAATTTTTTTTGCTCACTCCCGCCAAACTAAAAGGCTGGCAGGGAAATCCTGCAAGCAGGATGTCATGTTTCGGGATATTTTTTGTTTCTACTTTACGAATATCACCAGCAAATTCATGATCAATTTCAAAATTTGACTCATATGTTTTCCTCGCAAAACTATCAATTTCACTTGTGAAAACACATTTACCTCCTATTGATTCAAAACCTTTTCTGAAGCCACCTATACCTGCAAAGAGATCGATAAAATCAAACTTCTTTTGTAAAGTATTTAATTTTCCAAATTGAGATTCTTGAATCTTTCTTCTCTTAAATTCTTATTTACTATGGCACCGAGATTTATAAAGTCAACCAATTTATTAATTAAAAACATCAATTATTTTTTCCCTTAAATTTTCTATATTTTTTGTTTCACATTCCCAGATAACAACAGATCTCCAATCAAGATTTTTTATTTTGTTCTGAATTTCTGAATCCCTTTTTATATTTTCTTTGAATTTTTTATTCCAGAATTCCTGTCTTGTTTTTGGAGTGGAGGCATACTTACAATTTTCATGCCTATGCCAGAAACATCCGTGAACAAAGATAACTGTTTTATATTTTGGGAGAACGATATCAGGAGACCCAGGTAAATCTTTCGAATGAAGTCTGAATCTATATCCCATTGAATGGAGAACTTTTCTAACCCTGATTTCAGGCTTTGTATTCTTTGATTTAATTGCAGCCATATTATTTGATCTCTGCTCACTTACCTTATGTATTACTTCACTACTCATCTAACCAATCAGTTTTAGATACTAAAGTCTTCATCACTCTATAGGTACCTATATACAGTACGTGCATTATGTGTTTACACACATACCCACGTATCAGATATAAGTAGTTTAGCTGTAGTTGATGGTGGTTTATTTTCAGTACTTACAATGATGATGTACACACATCCAGTAAGTAGTCCCCTCTAAATTTTTAGTTTTTACCCCTC
Source organism: uncultured Prochlorococcus sp. (assembly GCA_902518475.1). Classification (GTDB taxonomy): domain Bacteria; phylum Cyanobacteriota; class Cyanobacteriia; order PCC-6307; family Cyanobiaceae; genus Prochlorococcus_A. The sequence continues at coordinate 2,653 of CABYGI010000021.1, forward strand.
CTTCCCGTGTATTATGATGGGGTTTCGTAATCCATTGCAATCACTGGGATCTGAGATATGATAAAAATCCTTATATTTAGAATTCATGTCGATAAAAATTTTTCTACTACCCTTATTATTAGTCTTCTCACAAATACCTTTGAAGGCTCATGATCACACCTTTGAAAGCTGGAACGCTAAACAGTGGGAAGATTATCCTTTTGAATGTGTAGAGACAGGAGCAACACCAGAATATACAAGATGCTACGCAGAAAAAGCAAATAAAAGAGACTGGGATTTAAGGCAAGAATTGAATGATGACAAACTTTGGAAGGACTGGATGAGTGCAAGACGAAGGATATGTTATCACTACAAGTCAAAACATTTTGGACAGGGAACAGTTAAACCTTTAATGATTATTTCATGTGAAATGAGGCTGAATACTGAAGCTAAAAGATTCTGTCTTAGTGGGGAAGATAAGCAATGCGGATAAAAACAACCTTATAATTTCAAATAGATTGTCTTCAGTAATGCCACTATCGTCATACCGTATGCACAGAATTTATCTCGCAGCGACCATGAATTATGGTCTTGGTTCTGATGATCCAGAGGAGTTGGCCTACTACAACAAAATCAGAAAAAAGATGGATGATATGAAAAAAGAACCAGTTAAAAAAGGGATACCCCTTAATTGGGATACCCCCGAAGGAATAGATAAATGAGTCTGAATACTTTTTTATTAATTGATGGGAGTCTGATGCTTATTGGTCTGCCTTTGCTGATGATTCTGAAAGGCAAAAAACAGACTCCCTGAGTATCTACTTAACTGCGAAAGTCACTCCCATAACCGCAGTGATGTCTTTCTTGATAGTTGAAGTGTCATAAGAACCCCAACTACTTACCTTCGTGGAATTCGGTACTGTTATCTGAAAAACACCGGTATTCACTCTCTTTAAACCACCTACTTCAGATCCTGCCTCAAGAGCGATAGCTTCAGCCCTAACTCTTGCATCCTTTGCTGCCTTAGCAAGCATATCAACTCGTTTATCAGCCAGCTTTGAATAGGTGAATTCAGGACGGCTTGGTTTCACCCTTACCCCTTTCCCAAGCAATTCTGTTATCTGACTATGAGTCTTCTGGATGTTATAAACATCCCTACTTTCAATCTCAATATTCTGATAAGTAATCCATTCAGTTCTAATGATTTCATTGGTCTTTGGATGTTTGGTTTTGTATTCACTGATACTCGCAGGTCCAAGATAAACATCCTGCTTTACACTGTCCTCAATTCCATTGGCTTTAAGGAAATTCATTGTCTTTTCCATTGACTCTTTATGCTTGGTAAATGAGTCAATCTGGGTTTGACCTGAGGTCTTTACCTGGACTGACCATTTTGCAATATCACTCTCGAAACTTTCAGTACTTGCACCGGTAACAGTGATAGTATTCTCAACGGTTCTGAACCCTCTTACAAGGACCGTAGAGGCACCTATAAATCCTCCGAGAGATAAGACAGCCATTGCGAAAACAAGTGGCGGAGTGCGGCGTATAACGCCCAGAGAATCGCCCGGCAGCGACCTGAGTCTCTTAATAATTTTCATTGTCTATCAGTATGTGTGTAGGAGCTTTTTAACAGCTGAACCGAAAGAAAAATATTAGAAAATCCCCTGACTTTTATTCCTTCAGTTCTATCTGGCCATTACATTAATGGAAACATCCAACTCGGATGTGCCAATTTTGGAGTCGGTTACTTATATTGCCAAAGAATATTTTGGCTCGCAAGAAGTATTTTTGTATTATTGGGTAATAATATTTGGAAATATTATGGCAAAAGAGTTCAATCAAATGGAATTAGGAAAATTAATAAAAGATAATGTCCCAAGCGAAATGGAAGAAGAATGGGATGAAACAGATGAGGTTGATGAAGATGAAAGAAAGCAAAAATGGCTATCAGATTTAAGAGAAGAGATAGAACAAGATAATTTGGATATTTCTGAACCTATGAATTCAAATAATGAGCAGAATGAAACTAAATATGACACTCTTGATTTTTCAGAAGAAGGAGTATATGAAGATCTTGTTGGGACCGCTGAAGATAGAGCTGAATATTATATGAATCAATCAATTATTGCTTATGAGGAGGAACAACTTAATCAAACTCAAGAACATCTAAATGAAGAAGCAGAAGAAGAAATTTGTTTTGAGTTGGCAGATGACAAAGAATTCAAAAAAACAATTGAGGATAACGATGAATTTAATGAAAGAAATAACCCTATTTTTATTGATTAAACTTTTTTTAAAAAAGTCTAAAGCTCTTTGATTTCAATAAAATCGTCATATCTAATCCCATCCAAAAGGGAAAAACTTTCTGCATCCACCTGAATCAACAAAGAATCCTTCTGAAGCATCAATAATAGTTTTCATTTCTTTTGATAATTTCTGTCTTCCATATTGTCCCTTTTCAGTAAACGGAATTGAGTAGTAATAACTTTGAGAAAGTTGCGGCATCAATGCTCTAAATTTTCCAGATTTCCTATCTTCTTTTGAAGTCGCTCTTGCAAATTGATTGCCAACAAAATTCATAAAATGTCCTGTACCTATTTCTTTTGTATTTTTTGTTCTTTCCTGAAAGGTTTTTTCTTCGTTTAACAATTCAGGTGAATATGATCTTGCAGTGTAATACTGACCTCCATATCCATTCCAAATACCCACATAGAATCCTAATGAAGGTTTATTTTTATAATTTAGAGTTCCTATCCCACCAGCGGAACCAGTATATTTCAAAGTTATAGTTACATCTGGTTCAACTTCACTTGTAAGAGTGCAAATTTCTTTAGTCATTAATGGAGAAGTAAAACCCAGCAAAAGCGGTAGAAGGAATAAGCGTTTCATTTCTATCTCTTAAAGGCCTGGATAAATTCCACTCCGTTCAGCCGAATCGGGAGTGGGAACAATACACAAGGAAATACCTGATATTTTCCCTTTATCTACAGAAGCATAAGCAACTCCAAGAAGATTAGATTTATCGCCTTGTGCCATGATGAGGCAATCTGCATGACCATAGGCTGGGCAGACACCTAATTCGGCATAAACAGAACTGTTAGTTTTTTTTATTGTTTCGAGTTTCGGTCTGATATATTCAATGAATTCATCTTTTGAGTTCATATCGGTCAAGACTTTTTGTGAAGAGTATGAGAAATTATCTGACAAAAACGATTCAAACTCAGATGAATCAAGAGTATGCATCATTTTCGCGTAGATACTCAAAGCGTCCTTTTCTGTAAGTTTATAAGTTTTGTCTTCCAAGGGGTTCATTTATCCTTTTTTACTTCAGGGAAACAATCTGGGAAGATATCCAGGACTTTTCCAACAGCATTCATTTGATCTTCTTGTATGGTTTTTTTATTTCCATGAGCACGTTCGTGGAGGTTTAGAGCGAATCCCAACATATCTATTTTTTGTTTCATAGTTATGTGATTTCGATCTACTGCATAGCAGACAGAAAGAACTTGACCAAGCAATATTTTATTAGCTTCAATATCACTCATTTCAGATGAAACTTTTTCATTGGCATTAAGTGAATTAGGTAATGCCAAGACAGCCAGCAGTGGTAGCAGTAGGCTTTTCAAAATTAATCAGAAATCCAGCGGTTAATTATTGTCCCCTCATAAATATGACCGGATGCTTCCACTATTGGTTTAGTTTCTGGATTAACAAAGATGTCGTAACAAGTATTTACTGGGCCTTGAAACATAACGGTTGCTCTTTTGGGATCTTCCAGTGATTTGCCAATATAAAAAGTTTTTACTCCCATCTCTTTAAACATGGCCTGTTGTTCAGGAGCATTCATATGAGCCTCATATTCCTCAAAAGTATTGCTTAATTTGAAATCCAAAACAGTTGTTTCAATTGACATAAAAAAAGGAGCTAATTGCTCCTTATTGTAGATCGACTGTCAATCAATTAAATTATCCCACAGCAGTAATATCATCTGCAAAAAGTGGACTGAAGATAAGTTACAGCACTCCCTAGAAATAATTTGACAGCAACGGATGGGCCGTCTAAATTTATCTTGCACACTTCAGAATCATTGTGCTGCAGGCAGTCTTGATTGATCCAACCCGGCCCACTTTAAAATTGCCCTTGTAGCTCAGCGGTAGAGCACTCCCTTGGTAAGGGAGAGGTCTCGGGTTCAAGTCCCGACGAGGGCACTCGCGGGATAGCTTGGTATCAGTGAGATTACCACTATACTTACAATGATGATGTACACACATCCAGTAAGTAGTAGCCAGTTAATTTCTTGTCTTTTACCCCTTCTCCCGGTGTATTATGGTGGGGTTTCCTAATCGATTGCAATAACTGGGATCTCAGAGTTCAGCATTTTTCCTTAAATTCATATATATTTAACAAAGATTGTCTTCAGTAATGCCACTGTCGTCATACCGGATGCACAGAATTTATCTTGCAGCGACCATGAATTATGGTCTTGGTTCTGAGGATCCAGAGGAGTCAGCTTACTACAATAAAATCAGAAAAGAGATGGATGATATGAAAAAACAACCAATTAAAAAAGGAATTTCCCTAAGATTGGATACCCTTGAAAGAATGGATAAATGAATCTGAATACTTTTTTATTAATTGATGGGAGTCTTATGCTTGTTTGTCTGCCCTTATTGATGATTTTTAAAGGGAAAAAAACTAATAGAAATCATCAATGATTTTAACCATATTCAAATTCAATTGTTGATCCTTTATCCGTATAAAGAGGTTCCTCAAACCGTACATATTTATTAGTCGGATAGCTTGCCTGACTAGTTAGAACATGATTGTGTCGTCATAAGCAAATGTCTACCAAATCCACTCTAAAAGAAGGTCATCAATCTGAGATAGAAGAAAGATCAGAAGAAGAACTTCTTGAGGAAGAAATCAGGAATCAACAAACATTGGATAGCTTTGTTGAATCTGATAAGAACTGGAGCTGATCAACGCTTATTTACTAGGAGAAAGTTATGAACTTAAAAAGATCACCATTCTCAATCTTGAATAAAGAGAGTAGAGAAATTGACTATATCAAAGGAGTTTACAAGAGAAAAATTCAAGCTGAAATTGAATCTTATAAAGATCCCGAAGATGAAGATAAGAGAGATACAATCCAAGCTCAAGATATATTGATGCTTGATAGGATTTCAATTTAGTTATCCTTTTTTTTCTTCTTCTTATCCTTTTTTTTCTTCTTTACCTTTTCATAAACCTCATCAGCCTTCTGTTCAATATTATCCAGCTTATTGGATAGTTCCTTTAAAGTTTCTGCTTTTCCTTCTTTAATTACGGTATTTTTTAGTTCAATAATTTTAACAGGCTCTGATTTAACCAAGTTATCTTTTGTCTCTTCAGTTTTAATTCCAAACTTACCTTTTATAAAATTGGTTATAAAAATAAGAACAGGTACATGGGCTAGACCACCTATTAATATTCTTGTTTCTGAATAAGCCATTTAATAGTTAAAAGTTCTGAGATATTTAAGCATAAATTTAATTTTTAAATTCGTTTTATTAAGCCAATAAATATTAGTAATCATCTCTTGATTCGTAGATCAAAAATCTTGCTATTAATTGAGTAGAGACTTTTTTATCAAATGCCATTAGACGTATTTCTAATGAACATGTGTGTTGTAGTTATAGCTCTGCTTATCAGAAGAGAAATCAAACTTAAGAAGGCTAGATAGATTATGAAGACACAACTTTTAAAAGAGCAATACATTCCAAATATTCATGCAATTACCCTTTTACTATTGCTTCTTTTATGTCTGTGGTTACCTCTAGCACTCAGATTCCTATTAATAATTTAGTCGAACTAGTTAGTTAATACCCTTATCCTTAAACTCTGCTATAACCAAATTTTGTTTTAAAGATCTTATATGGAACTCCTGTTCCGTTCATGGCTTCAATAACTTTATCTCCCACAGTTCCGTAAAATTCAACAGAAAGATCAGTTCCCAGTTCAGCATGAGCCTCAAGATAAACGCCTAATGCTGGATTAGCTAAATGAGCTAGTAAAGCATCATCATTTTTATAAACTTCTGACCATACGAAACGAAGAGGATCATCAGGGTCTTGATCAAAAGTATGATGGAGCATTCCTGGTTCATCAGCTTCAACAGCTTTATCAGTCTTATCTGCAATTTCTAAGTATTCTGCAACCTTATCTTCCTTAACTTTAAGTTTTGCGAGAAGCATAAATGGAGTATCTGATCCAAAACTAGACATAAAAAACAGACTCTTGCGAGCCTGGATGATGGGGATTTCCATCATGACAAATTAATTAGAAACAAACAACTCCATCAATAGTTAATTCTTATTACTTACAAACACCATATGTAGTGCTAGGATTTTTAGAAAGGCCGGGTGATGGGGATTATCTAGCTTTTTGATTAGGGCGAAGCTAACGCCCTTTTTTTAATGGGAATAACTTTTTAATAGCTTCTTGTTGTTCTTGTTTTTTTATTTCTTCAGCATCATAAACAGGACAAGTATTCTGATTAAGTGATGAGAAAAAAGCACTTTTTTTAAAACGTTTGAATATAGGGGTCAGTAGTAAACGTTTCACTTTTTATATTTGCTAAATTGCTCAAACATACTTAAATATTGCAGAGGAAACACTCTGGTTAAATTTTCTATTTTCTCTTCATCTAATACAACACCCTCTGGTAATTTTTTTATTAACTTTGGAATAGCTTTTTTTGTTTCCTCTCTACAGAAATTAATTCTATAAGTAGCTTCTTTTTTTATATTCGTTTTAATAAATCCATCTTTTTCAAGCATTGATTTTAAATCAAGATTATTTCCTTTCAAAAGAGCAATTAAAACAGTATCTGAAATTTTTAAAGCTTCCAAAGGTTCTTTATCTTTGTTTATTCCAAATATCCAGGTACAGGCACCAACTCCTAATGCTCTGGCAATACAATCATCATTTCCAATTTCATTACAAGGTAATCTAAAAGACTCTTCAATTTTTTTTAGATCATAACCATTCTCACCTTCTGGAAAACCAGCTTCAGCAGACAAAGGAAATAATAATAATATTGCAGGAAGAATTAAGTATTTCACTTAAAAATAACTGGATATAACCGTTGAATCGTAAATGTGACCTGCACTCTCAATTAATGGTTTCACTGCTGGATCTTCAAACATAGCTATTGATTTACCTTCTTCACCCTGCTCAATAAGAATTACACTTGTTGGGTCATCTTTCTTTACACCTTTGTATAAGCAAATAATTCCGCGCTCTTTATTCATTTGTATATTTTCTTCGCTGTCATAAACCGCAGCCCATTCTTCAAAAGGTACGCTAATTTTGAATGTGAAAACGGTAGTTTCAAGAGACATAATAAAAAGGAGCTAGTTGCTCCCTATTCTAGATAGACTGTCAATAATCAAGAAAAAACTGGTGGATATGGTGTTTGTCCATTCATTAATGATGTGTCAATTGGTTTACAGATATTCATCAGAGCATCTTGTCCGAAACCTGGGCCAGAGGGACCGTCTATAAACTCCTGAAACTCCTCAGCTGATATACCCTCTTTTACTTCCCAAAAACAATATACAGGACCAGTTTTAGTTACGGCATTTGCAGAATGGTTAAAAAATCCTTTTTCTTTATTAGCTGCTACCGCATCATCCCATCCACCACCTGGTGACATTGCTGCATAAGCTGTTTCCCACCATTTTTCAGCTTTTCCTGCCTTAAATTCATGATGAACAATATAAAAAGTTGATGCCATAAAAATAATATTTGAGCTGATAATAAAGTTACTTGATATAAGTAAAGGGAAGATTAATTTATTTTGAATTCCTAAATAAAAAGGGGGCTAAAAGCCCCTAGCGATCGACTGTCAATATATACAATCTAAATCAGAATCCAGATATTGCTTCATAGAAATCAGCGTCTGGGAGTATTTCCTTCAAAGGTTCAATCTCTTTGGCAGGGCCTTGGACCTGCACAGTAATATCTGACACTTCAAAAAGCTTGGGAATCATATGACCCATATTTTTGAGATGAAATAAAGCGGCGGCACCATCTTTATATGCCTCTCTTACATAAGCCTTATCTGAACCGCATGTAGTGATATTAAAAAAAAGGCAGTCAGGTTCATTAGCTTTTGTCAGTTCCAAAATTTCTTCTAAAAGAGCTATGCACTGGTCCATCTTCCCATCCTTGATTGTGAAGTGGGGATGGATAGAAACCATGGTTGTATCTAGAGGCATTAATTTATAGATGTTTCTCCTATCTTTCTAGCAACTAATCTTTATGAAAAAGTTAAAAATATGGATTATCTAAAAATTAAGAATGTTAATTTGGTATCGCATGTACCGTTTATATGTTTTTTGAAAGCTATTAATTGGATATGAGTTATTTTGCTGAACCAAACCATATTGAATATGATGCATGGTTCGATGAAAACATCGACCCAGTAGATCTTGTTAATTACTCAGATGAAAAGGAGTTCAGTGATTCGGTACACTTTAAGTTCCATAAGATGTCCACTAGAAATTTAACGATTGGTTCTTCTGATAATTTTCACTGGTAAGTTAAAGATTTTTCACACCATATATATTTATGAATCTTACGCAGAATATGTTCCATCACTTTCTCTTCTTGCCTTAGCTAATACAATTTCATCTACAACTTTTTCAATCATGTAAGCACTTTTTTTACCAAAACATTTTTCTTTTTTAATACTCTCAAAATCATTTGGGATTAAATCATTATGTTTACAACAGTCGCATTTAATGTCAATTTTCTTACCTCTGAAAACCTCCAAAGCTCTAGAAAAAATCCATTGCTGAACTGAAATACTTTCCCAACCATCAAAATTCGACCATTCATCAAAATCCCTATTAAGGATGCCTTTTAATCCATCAGCCTGATTTACATATACTAAGTATGAATCTTTTCTTGGTTCATCATTAATACCAATTGTTTTGACAGAATTTTGATTCATTAAATATAGATTGATTGAGTAGCTTTATAAATCTAGGGGATAATTTCAAAAATATAAACAAAAAAATGTCTCAAATAAGATCATTAATTGCTTTATCCAATCTAGAAGTATGATTTGTATTTCTGAGTAATTCAAAATCCTTAAAATCAAAGCCCGGGCCAACACAACAACTCACTAAAGTAAATTCGCCTGTACTTTTTGCAGCTTGCCAATATCCAGATGGGATCATTTCTACTGGATTATTGGAATCTAAAATTAAATTTCTTATTAACTTATTATCATTATCTAGGCACCATAAATTCAGAGGATCGCCCCTTAAATAAATCCAAATTTCATCAGCATTTTTTACTCTGTGCCAAGCACTTTTTGCGCCTCTCTCCAAAAGATAATAAATTCCAGTAATAAAGTTTCTACTTTGGCCATCTTCCCTTATTAGAGAATTCTCACTCCTCACTATCTCTCTAAACCATCCACCCTCAGGATGAGGAGATAAATTGAATTGTTTAATTATTTCTATGTTTTTTTTATTAGGATTCACATTACAAAATATATTTTAAATTTCTCTTATATTTAAAAGCTAACTGACAATAAATCAAAATAAACTATATTTTCTAAAAAATTAAGCACAAATAACTGACAAATCTACAAAATTTTTATTTTCATCTGCCAGTTCAGTAATGATTCTATTGAGCCATTCAGAGGTCGTTTCACAATAGCCTACATTTAAAATAGTTTTTTGCTTTGCTGTTTCTTTTTTATTCATAGTTAAAGTATTTCTATATAAATTAGTCTTTAATTAAATCTATGTGAATAAGTCTTAATTACTATCTGTTTTAAAAAGTTGTATTTTATACATATTTAAGAAATGCTAGTAAACAAATAAAATTAAATCGTTGACAAGAAAATGTATACAAGTAAGAGTAGAAAAAATTTATTATTTAACCTATGAATAACATCAAGATTGAGGAATTGATGAAAGTAAGGTTCGATGGTATTGCTAGTAGAATTGGGCAATTAAGCAAAAGGGAAAGTGAGTCTTTATTACTTGAGCATCTTGAGTGGTTGGAGGGAGGATGGGAGACTGAAGAAATCTTATTTTTAAAAAAGCCCTACAGAAAATGGTGGTTCTAACTCCAGTTCTATTAGTAATTAATGATGACCTAAGGGACCAGGGCCAGATCCTATTTTGTAAGAATTTTCTAATGATTTCTCAACAAATAATTTCGCTCTTTGTATGGAATCAATCAAATCAAAACCTAGAGCCTTGTAACCACAAATAGCAGCACTCAAAGTACAGCCGCTACCATGGGTATTTTCTGTATTTATAAAATTATTAAAGAGCCACTCTTTTCTACCATTAATGTCAAGAAAAAAATCCTTCCCTTTCATATCTTTTAAACCGCCACCTTTTATAAGTACCGCTTTAGCTCCAAGACCAATAATATTTCTTGCGGAATTTTCTATATCTTCTTCTCTCCTTATTTCTAAACCAGAAAGTAGATTTGCTTCATAAATATTTGGAGTTACCAAATCTGCAATTGGTAATAGAAGTTTTTTATAAGCATTAATCGCAGAATCTTCAAGTAATTTAGAACCAGTTCTTGTAACCATTACCGGGTCAATAATTTTAGTTATTGTATATGTATTTAATTTTGAAGCAGTATCATTAATTATCCTTTCATTTAATAACATTCCAGTTTTTAAGGCATCAATACCAAAATCAACAAATAAAGTATCTAACTGACTTAATAAAGTATTCTTCTCTACTGGTTCAACGCATGTAACCTCTAAACTATTTTGTGCAGTAATACATGTAATAACAGAACATCCATGTACTTTAAGGGCCATAAAAGTTCTCAAGTCAGCCTGTATGCCTGCTCCACCCCCGGAGTCGCTACCGCCTATTGAAAGTGCAATTTTAGAATACATAATTTATTAACTCGTTTTTGAAAGTACTATAAATAAATTTTAATTTAAATCAGAAATCTGAATATGCATTAAAAAAATCTAACTCCAATTCCATAGCTCTCCGGTATAAATATTTGGCCTTATTAATATCAAATGTTTCTTTATTAGTCTCAATAAGATTTTCAAGTGAATCTGCTAGCTTCTCAAAACTCTCATCAGAATAAGTAATTATCCATTCTTTATATTTAATGTCAAATTCCTCCTTATACAAACTTTTTCCTATCCAAGAATAAAGTCGCATACATGGAGTCATTGCAAACATTATTTCAACGGAGCTTAGTCTTTTGGAAGTATCATCAAGAAAATCTGTATAATTTTTAGTGGCTTTTTTTATATAGTTATTAGACAAATCAATATCCCATTCTTTTGCATACGTTTCATGAAGTATTAACTCCTCTGAAACACCCATTAAAAGTTCACTTAACTTCCTTATTGAGTACTTATCTTTTGATTTGGAAACAGCAAGACCATAAGCCTTAGCAAAAGTCTCTAAAAAGAAATAATCTTGAGCTAAATATTCTTTAAATATATTTGTAGGGAGACTTCCATTCTTTAAACCTTGAACAAATTTTGTATTTAAACTTAGTAAAGCAATCTCATAATTATCCTCCCAAAGTTTTTTTGTTATTTTCATTTTTTTGATTTTTAGTTATTCTAAAATTTTTTATATTTTTTGCCTACAAACTTAATCTTAGTTTTCTAGGATTAAAAGAAAAAATTATGAAAGAAATAAATATCTTTTGGTTTAAGAAAGATTTAAGAATTTTTGATAACGAAGCTCTCTGTGAGGCTATAAAAGATAATGATATTCTTCCTATTTATATTATTGAGTTAGATATTTGGAGCCAAAATACTCATTCAGATAGACAATGGCAATTTTGCAAAGAAAGTTTAATAGATTTAAGAAATGCACTTGCTGAGATTGGACAACCATTAATTATTAGGACTGGCAATGTTATTAATATTTTTGATGAAATTTGTTCAAAATTTAAAATCAAGGGTATATACAGCCATCAAGAAACCGGAGATTGGCTTACTTATAAAAGAGATCAAAAAGTAAGAGAATGGGCTTTAAGAAAAAATATTATTTGGAAAGAATTTCTACAATTTTCAGTTTTTAGAGGAAATTTAGATAGGAATAATTGGTCTAAAAAGTGGCAAAAAAATGCCGAAAAAAACTTTTTTAAGGCTCCATTAAGAATTAATTCTATTAACTTTGATGTTGGAGAAATACCCTCAGACGGAATTTTTCCCTTTAAAAAAGAAACTTGTCCAGGAAGAATGAAAGGTGGAAGAAAGAGAGGTTTAGAGAGAATGCAATACTTCTTTAGTAAAAAATTAGATTCTTATTCAAAAGATATTTCTAGCCCAGAAAAATCATTTGATAGTTGTTCAAGACTATCCCCATATATTTGTTGGGGATGCATTTCATTAAAAGAAATATTTAATAAAGCAAATATATCAAAAAACAATAATTCTAGGATGTTAAAAAGTAGATTAACTTGGCATTGTCATTTTATTCAGAAACTTGAAAGTGAACCAGAACTAGAGTTTAGGGAATTCCATCCTTTTTTTAAAAACATTAGAGAAAAAAATAATGAATTACTTTATTCATGGAGTTCAGGTAATACAGGCTTTCCTTTTATAGATGCATGTATGCGCTCATTAAATTTCAATGGATGGATTAACTTCAGGATGAGAGCTATGTTAATGTCATTTGCTAGCTATAATTTATGGCTACCATGGCAAGATTCAGGTTCAGAATTAGCAAATAAATTTGTAGATTATGAGCCTGGAATACATTGGAACCAATGCCAAATGCAATCTGGAACTACATCTATCAATACCAATAGAATTTATAATCCTATTAAGCAGGGAAAAGATCATGATCCTCAAGGAAAATTTATAAAAAAATGGATACCAGAATTAAAGGATATATCACTTAATTTCATTCATGAACCATGGCTATTATCTAGATTTAATAAAGAAGAATATGAACAAATTAATTACATAAGACCAATAATTGACATCCCAAATAGCACTAAAACTGCAAAGAAGAAAATTCAGGAAATCACTAAAAAGGATGGATATTGGGGTATCTCAAAAGAAATTTATTTAAAACATGGTTCTAGAAAAAGGCCTAGAAAAAATATAAGTAATAAAGAAATTATTTCTAAAGAAAAGGAAATACAATACGAACTGAAATTAGATTTCTAAATTTTATTGTCAGAAATTTCCAGATTCTTTTTAGTTAATAGATAAGTTTTTTAAATTTTGAAATTGAACATATAAATCCACGATGAAGTAATGCAAGCTTTAATGTATTCATTAGAATTTATTA
>CABYGI010000022.1 GCA_902518475.1 uncultured Prochlorococcus sp.
CTACTACTCAAATTCTTTGTAAAGAGAAGGGATTGGTTCAACTACCAAATGCTGATGGCGATGAGCCCCTCAGAAGGTTAATAGTTGAAAGAGAAGAAGATAAAATTCAAATTAAAATTAGTGATAAAGCAATAGTTAAAGTTGGTGATCGAGTAGTTGATGGTGATCCTATTAGTAACTCTGTAAAATCAACTTCGTGTGGTGAAATAGAAGAAGTTACCAATAAACTAGTAACCCTAAGACTTGGTAGGCCTTATATGGTTTCTCCCGATTCTGTTTTGCATGTTAAAGACGGAGATTTAGTTCTTAGGGGAGATGGTTTAGCTTTACTTGTTTTTGAGAGGCAGAAAACTGGGGATATAGTACAAGGTTTGCCTCGTATTGAAGAATTGTTAGAAGCTAGGAGACCCAGAGATTCTGCAATCCTATGTAAAAAATCTGGAACTGTTCAGATTAAAAAAGGTAATGATGAAGAATCAGTTTCTTTATCGGTTATTGAAAAAGATGATTTAGTTAATGAATATCAACTATTAATTGGAAAAAATATAATGGTTAGTGATGGACAACAAGTTACAGGTGGCGAATCTTTAACTGATGGTCCAATTAATCCGCATGAACTATTAGATTGCTTTTTCAATGATTTAAAAGATCAAAAACCTCTTCTAGAAGCAGCTCGAGAGTCCATATCAAAATTACAAAGAAGTATGGTAAGTGAGGTACAAAATGTTTATAAATCACAAGGTGTAGCAATAGATGATAAGCATATTGAAGTGATTGTTAGACAAATGACAAGTAAAGTCCGCATAGAAGATGCTGGAGATACTACTCTTTTGCCTGGTGAACTAATAGAGCTGAGGCAAGTTGAAGATACAAACCAAGCAATGGCAATTACAGGAGGAGCTCCAGCAGAATTCACTCCTGTTTTGTTAGGTATTACAAAAGCCTCTCTCAATACAGATAGCTTTATTTCGGCAGCATCTTTCCAAGAAACAACAAGGGTTCTTACAGAAGCTGCAATTGAAGGTAAATCTGATTGGTTAAGAGGTTTAAAGGAAAATGTTATCATTGGTAGATTAATACCTGCAGGTACTGGTTTTAGCGGTTTTGTAGAGGAATTATCCTCAGAGGCTGGCCCACATCCAGATATCCTTGCAGAAGAATCTGGTGGCTATAGAAGAGCGCAGAACTTAAGGCCTGATTATACTGTTGATATGCCACAATCACCTGCCGTAAGCTCTTCTGCAATACTTGATGATCCAAGCGATGAAGATTTAGAGACAACGCGAAACCGACATGGAATAGATCCTTCTTCGAGTAATTTTGCGGCCTTCGCAAGGCCTAATGCTGAAAATCAATTTTCTGAAGATCAATTACCAGATCCTGCCGCTTTGGAAGGATTGCAAGAGGAGGGCCTTCTGTCTGATGAATAAATATTATCTATTATTATTTTTAGTGACTAGAATAGATTTTTAAATTTTGTAAGTGATGATTAAGCCAGAGATTGTCCCCAAAAGAAAATTACCTCGTTATGGATTTCATTTTTATAATGAAAGACTTAACGGAAGGATGGCCATGATAGGTTTTATTGCGCTTATTCTTACAGAATTCTTTTTAAAACATGGTTTACTGTTATGGTAAAAGTAGTTTTGCTATAAAGACTACTCAATTTGAAAAATCTTCTTGGAAGTAGTGTTAAAGATTTAGAAAATGTGGCATTAGATTATGGTCAGGCTGCTTTTAGGGGTCGCCAAATCTATAATTGGATTTATAATTTTAGAAATAAGAAAAAAAATATAGAGCAAATAGAAGTCTTACCTTTAGAGTTTAGACAGAAATTAAAGAATGATGGTTTTAAATTAAGTGAGCTAAGTATTCAAGAAAGAAACTTATCTAACGATGGCACTCTAAAATTGTTACTGTCTACAGAAGATAATGAAAGTATTGAGTGTGTTGGTATACCAACTGAAAAAAGGCTAACTGCATGTCTCTCTAGTCAAGTTGGCTGCCCTATGGACTGCAAATTTTGCGCAACTGGCAAGGAAGGTTTGAAGAGATCTTTAAAAGCAAGTGAAATTTTGGATCAAATTTTATTTATCGAAAATGAAATGAATAGAAAAGTGACTAATATTGTTTTCATGGGTATGGGCGAACCCTTATTGAATATTGATGACTTACTTTTGTCAATAAGATCAATAAATGAGGATTTTCATATCAGTCAGAGAAGGATAACTGTAAGTACAGTTGCTGTCCCAAAAATGATAGGTAAATTATCAGCGAAGTCTTTTCAAATTTTGGGTAATTGTCAATTTACATTAGCAATTAGCCTTCATGCTTCAAACCAACAAACAAGAGAAAAGATAATACCTAGTGCAAAAAATTATGAAATCAAAAACATAATCGAAGACTGTAAAAAATTTGTTAGAGATACTGGTCGTAGGGTAAGTTTTGAATATCTAATGCTAAGTGGGGTGAATGACAAATTAGAACATGCTTATGAATTAAGTAATTTGCTGAAAGGTTTTCAATGTCACGTAAATTTAATACAGTATAACCAAATTGACGAGGTTGAATTTCAACGTACCTCTTTAAAAAATCTCCAATTATTTCAATCTAGACTTGTTAACAACGGCATCGCTGTTAGCTTGCGAAAAAGCAGAGGTCTAGATAAAAATGCTGCATGTGGCCAGCTAAGACAAAATGCAAAAAAATAAATAATATTATCTAATAAAAATTTTTTAAAAGTCTCTTAAACAGGTTATTATTGTGTTAATTAATCTTAAATCTTTGGGTTTTATTAAGACAAAAATTTTACCTTTCGCTATTGTCTCACTCTTTGGGATTGCGTTCTTTGCAGTAAGTGCAAGAATTTGGTTGCCTGGAGATATGATGTCTCCTGCTCCTATAAATTAATATTGTTAGTTTTTCAAAATGACGAATAATAAGGATCCTAACAAAGAAATCTTAGCTGATATCGCTGTTGATCCAGATGTTTTAGCGCGAGAATTGGCCTTAGAAATTGAAATAGATCCTTTGGAACAAATCGATGAAGATTCTTTTTCAAAGAGTTTAAACATAACTCAGGAGTGCAACGAAGCATTAAAAATGCTTAAAGGTAACAGAGAAGAAAGAATACAGGGATTAAGAATATTTTGTGAATATAGAGATCCTAGATCTTTCCCCCTCTTGTTACCATTACTTGATCAACCTTGTCCTGTTGAAAGAATGAGTGTGGTATATGCTTTAGGTCGTAATCCATGCCCTAGCGCGGTCGAGAAACTTGTCAGTCTTTTGGAGACTGACGATAATGCTTATGTCAGAAGAGCAACTGCATGGAGCTTGGCTAATTATGATAATCAAATTGTTTTGAAGCCATTAATAAATGCTTTGAAGAACGATGTAGCTGCAGTAAGGTTATGGTCATCTAGTTCTTTAGCTGAAATCGGCAATGTTTCTTTGGAAAATGCTCAATTGGCAGCAGAACAACTTTTAATAAGTTTAAAAATAGATAATGAACCAGGTGTAAGAAGTAATTGCATTTGGTCATTATGTAGATTGTACGAAAAATTAAACAATACATTTCAAGAAAGTTTCGTTGATGAATGTACCAAGATAGCTCTTTTTGATAAAGAACCCTCTGTTATGGAAGAAGCGAAAACTGCTTTGGATTCAATGGGAATGCAAGGTTTTTATAATTAAAAATCTTAATTTTTTTACAAGAACACTAGATAATTAATTAATTTATCAGATATTCAATATAAAAATTAAAATTAATTAACTTGTACCAACTGAAACAAAATATTTTCGTTATTCTATATAAAGTAAAAGTACTCAGTACTTGAATTTAATGCCTCAAAAAACATTGAGATTCAAAATTCATCAAGACGGAAGAGTTGAAGAGACTGTTGAGGGATTTACTGGTAATTCATGCAATGAAGCTACAAAAAATCTCGAAGACGCTCTCGGTAAAGTAACAGTTAAAAATAAAACTTCTGATGCTTTCATCTCTAATCAAATTGAAAACTTAACACAATTAAATAACGAATCTAATGTCACATTTTAGTACAATTAAAACTCAGCTCAAAGAAGTAGAGCCATTAATTAAGGCTTTAAATCATTTCGGTTATAGTATTAATCAAGAAGAAAAGTTTGTAAAAGGATATAAAGGTCAATTCACAGCCGTTGATGTAAGTATGAATTTACCTGGTGATACTCAAGTTGGATTTAAATGGGATAACAATTCTAATGCATATGAATTAGTTACTGATTTAGATCTGTGGAAATTTGAGCTGCCAGTTGAAAGATTTATTTCAAAAGTTACACAAATGTATGCTTACCAAACAATCATTTCAAAAACGCAAGAAGATGGATATCAAATCGTCGAGCAAAAAAATAAAAATGATGGTTCTATTGAATTGGTCTTAACCAAGTGGGAAAACTAATGTCAAGATATGGATTTTACGGATCCATTTCATAATACTGAAGAAAATATTGATATTACAGGCTATGAGCCCGTTTTAGGTGGTCAGTTAGTCGAAAAAGCTGTATGGGTTGATGAAGCAAAATGTATTGGTTGTCAATACTGTGTTCACGTCGCTTCGAACACTTTCACTGTTGATGAATTTCATGGTAGAAGTCGAGCTATTAGGCAAGATGGAGATAGCTCTGATGTTATACAAGAAGCAATAGATACATGCCCTGTTGATTGTATTCATTGGGTCAAATTTGAAGAATTAGATGATTTAGAGAATAGTCTCGATAGGGATATGTTTCAAACATTTGGGAAGCCACCGAGAATGAATAAGCACTAATATCAAAAAGATGCAATATCGTAGATTTGGTAGAACCAATTTGAAGATTCCTGTTTTATCTTTAGGCGGCATGAGATTTCAAAAAAGTTGGGATCAATTGGATTTTTCTGAGGTTTCATACGAAGAACAAAATAAAGTAGAAAATATATTAGATCTTGCAACACAATATGGCTTAAGTCATGTAGAAACCGCCAAGTACTATGGAACTTCTGAGGTGCAATTAGGGATGTGTTTTAAGAATACTAAGAAAATCCCAAATATAATCCAAACAAAGATTCCACCAAATAGTGATCCGGAAATTTTTGAGCGAGATGTATTATCTAGCATTGAAAAATTGAAAGTTAAAAAAATTGATCTTTTAGCAATACATGGTATCAATACTGATGAACATTTACATCATGCTATTAAAGGTGGAGGTTGCATTGATATTTTGAGGAATTTTCAAAAAGAAAATTTAATTGGATCTATT
The DNA here is from genome assembly GCA_902518475.1 of uncultured Prochlorococcus sp. Taxonomy (GTDB): domain Bacteria; phylum Cyanobacteriota; class Cyanobacteriia; order PCC-6307; family Cyanobiaceae; genus Prochlorococcus_A. The sequence goes on from CABYGI010000022.1 coordinate 5,278, forward strand.
GGATTTTCAACTCATGGAAAATCTTCACTTATTGAAAAGGCCATCTCAACCAACTTATTTGATTATGTAAATTTGCACTGGTATTTCATTAATCAGGAAAATACAAAGGTAATTAATTTAGCCAATAAGCATGATCTTGGGGTTTTCATAATAAGTCCTACTGATAAAGGGGGGCATCTTCATACTCCCTCAAGAAAAATGTTGGAATTTTGTAAACCACTTCATCCTATAGTTTTTAATGATCTTTTTTGCTTAAGAAATCAAAATGTCCATACTTTGAGTGTCGGTATTGCAAAAGAGGCGGATTTTGATTTGCATTTAGAAGCTGTCTCGTTGTTATCAAAATCTGAAAAGTATGTTCCAAAGATAATTAACAAATTAAGGCAGGAATCAATTAATTCCTTAGGTTTAGAGTGGCATCAAAATTGGAATAGAAATTTACCAAGTTGGGAATATACTCCGGGAAATATTAATATTCCTGTTCTGCTTTGGCTTTCAAATTTAATTGATTGGTTGGGTATGGAAGGATATGCGAGAGCTAGATATCAATTGCTTGGTAATGGAAGCCACTGGTTCCCAGGATTCAACGCGAATTTACTAGATGTAGATGTTTCTGAAGGGCAATTATTGAAAGTATTAGAAGGTCATATAAATCCAAAAAAAGTTATAAAAAAATTGAGAAATTTAAAAGAAAAGTTTGGAGACAAGGTTGCTAAAAGATTATCAAGAAAATAATTTCATAATGGATTTTTTTCAGGTTTGCCAACTTTTCTTGGGTAAATTTCAGGACAAAAATTCTTTTGTTGAATAAGAATAATATTTCGGGTGCCTTTATTTCTTGGTAATAGTATCTCTTTTTTATCTTTAACTTTCCCTTCTAATATTTCTAGAGTTTTATAAAGAATTTTGCTTTCTTCATTCGTCCATTTGCCACAATATAAAACTCCAAACCCTTCTTTTTTTAACATTGGTAGTATATATTCTGAAACTGTTGATGGATTGCTAACCGCTCTAGTTGTTGCAATATTAAAATTATTTCTCATTGACGATTGGTGGGCTAAATTCTCAACACGATCATTGATTACATGAATATTGTTTTTGAAATTGATCTGCTTAACTAAAATTTTTATTGCATCTGTTTTCTTTTTCAAAGAATCAATTAGGTATATCTCAGAATTAGGATGTGTTATTGCATAAGCTAAACCTGGGAAGCCACAGCCTGACCCAATATCTAAAAATTTTTTATTATCAAAATTAATATTCGTGAAAGCTTTGAATGGCCAAATGCTGTCAAAAACTTGAGATACCCAATAATCATCACCATCAGTTAATCTTGTGAGATTGGTCTTATTATTTAATTCTTTAATTTTAATTTGCAACTCTTGAAATAAATTTATTTCTTCTTCAGTTATTAAGGAAAGAAGTTCTTCTGGAATGTTTTGTTTTTTCATTTCGTTATAAATATGAATTTTAATCATCCATTAAATACATTCTATTTATTAAAAATTTATTAGAATTACAATATTAATAAAAGATTATTTTGAAAGGGGAAACTTCCTATTACAAAATTTTAGGTGTAAATGAAAATGCATCCAATCATGAATTAAGAAAGGCATTTTGTAAACTTTCTATTGAGTTGCATCCCGATACAACTTCATTAGAAATAGACGTTGCTAAAAGTAAATTTCAAGAAGTTCTTGAAGCTTATGAACATTTAAATAATAGTAATTTAAGGAAAATATATGATGACAAACTAAAAGAAAACTCGAGAAGTAAAAATAATACTAACGTTTTAAATAATTTAGTAATCGATTCTAATAATCAAAATTTAATAGGAAATAGAAGACCTTTTTCGAATGGAGAATTGTTTTCTTTGTTTCTTTTAATTATCATCATTTCTATAAGTTTAATTTGTTCAATTTTTATTGCTTCTTTTACTGGAAAAGAATTAGAGACAATACCGCTTTGGCTAATTAAATAATTTTTTAAAAAAGTCTGTGAATCCCTCTAAAAAACCTATCAATCAAAATTCACTGCAATCATTGGAATTGTGGCTAACTGATTTAGGTGCTGTGAAGGATATTAATAATCCATCTAAATGGTATCTGTTACTTTCAAATTGGAATGCAACTATTATTTTTGAACAAGAAGATTTAAGTGTTATCTGGGAAAGTGAAGGACAAGAAACTAAAAGACTATTTTCCTATTGCATTAATAGAGAAGATGTGGAAAATGCAATACTGCAGGGACCTTAAATTTCTATTTAAAGATTTTCTAAGATTTGCCTTATTATCCAGTAACTTTTTTCTAATTGATTATCGGTTATACAGAGAGGTGGCAAGAGATAAATAACATTCCCGAGGGGTCTAATAAATAAACCTTGCTCTATTGCAAGACTCTTTATTTCTTTCCCAATATTATTGAAATAACCTTTTTTGTTCCCAATAGCTAAATCGAAGGCAGCAATTGTGCCGGATACCCTTATTTTTTTTATATATGGAAAGTTTTGAAATTTAATTAAGTGAGATAAATGTTTTTCTTCAAATGAAAGGTATTTGTGTGGTTCTTTTTCTAATAAATCAAGGCTAGCGTTTGCCGCAGCACAACCTAAAGGATTAGCTGTAAAACTATGTCCATGCCAAAAAGTTTTTCGTGGGGAATCATCAATAAAGGATTGAAAAATTTTTTCTTTACATAAAGTTATTCCCATTGGTAAAAATCCACCAGTTAAGCCCTTTGAAATACTTATTAAATCGGGAACGATTTTTGCTTTTTGAAACGCAAAAAGACTTCCACATCTTCCAAACCCAGTCAAAACTTCATCAGCAATTAACAATGAATTATTATTGTTTATAATTTCTGAAACTTTTTTTATAAACTGAGGCCTAACCATATTCATTCCTCCTGCTCCTTGAACAAGTGGCTCGAGGATTACTGCAACTGTCGGAGTTTTAAGTAGAGTTTCTAATTTGTGGATCGCCTCATTTTCTTTATTTTCTACTTCTTCATCGTTCATCCAAGTTGAAGGCCAGGGGACTCTCCTAACTGGAAACATAAGATTATCGAAATTCTCATTAAAAATATTTCTTTCACCTAAAGCCATTGCTCCAAATGTATCGCCATGATAGGCGCCATCAAAAGCTACTATTTGAGTTCTTGTCTCTCCTCTATTTTGCCATGATTGGAAGGCAATTTTTAAAGCGACTTCCACTGCAGTAGAACCGTTATCAGAAAAGAATAATCTTTCTAGTTTTGTTAATTCACTAAGTCTTTCCGCCAATTTTTTTGCCTGTGGGTGTAAAAAATCAGCAAATATAACTTGCTCAAGTTTTTTTGATTGATTAAAAATGGCATCCGCAATGTATTGGTTACTATGTCCATGAAGAGTTACCCACCAACTACTGATTGCATCTATTAGCTCTTTTTTAGGATTTTTAGTAAATAGGAGGGCATCTTGACCATGAGTAACTTCTATTTGCGGTTTGCTGTTATTGATTTGTGTAAAAGGTGGCCAAATATTTGGGTGCCAATCTTGATTTGGAGTTTTTGAATCCAAAGATTTCATTTAACTTATTTTTGAGTTTAAAAGTGAGATCAACTTATTCTTGATGTCTAGTTCTTTCCATAGTATATCTAAATTGTTTGAGTCCATTTTTTCAATGTAAGGAAATTCAGCAATTAACGGAATACCACTAAAATCAAATAAAGTTCTTGGATTATCTAGGTGTTTTTCACCATTGACTACTAAACCTAAAATCTCTATATTTCTTTGTTTTAAGGCCTCAATACTAAGCAGGGTATGGTTAAGAGTGCCAAGTGAGCTCTTACATACAAGTATTACCGGAAGATTCCATTGTTTTATTTGATCTATTTGCAAAAAATTGCGTGTTATTGGAACCATTAATCCACCTGCAGTTTCTACAATTAATGAGCCTTGCACTTTTGGCAATCTCAACTTTTCAAAGTTAATAGTTTTTTGATCTATTTCAGCAGCCCAATGAGGAGATAGTGGTTTCGTAAAGACATAAGCTTCTTTGATGATTTTTTCTTTACTTAAATGTGCAAGTTTTTCAACAGTTTGACTATCAGTTTGCGATTCAATACCGCTTTGAATAGGCTTCCAATAAAAGGAATTTAATCCTTTAACGAAAAAAGAGCTTATCAAAGTTTTTCCAATATCAGTATCTGTTCCACAAATTATAAATTTGAAAACACTATCTTGACTTCTCATAATTTCTTTATGATTTGAATCTCAATTTGCCATGAAAGATTAACTGTATTATTGTAATTCTTTGGCCAAAACTTTTGAATTTTTTTTAATTCCTTCACTGTTTTATGTTTACAATTTGTTGATTGCGCCCCTACATTTTTAATGCTTCTAAAAAGCTTATATACATCTTCAAAATTTTCAAGATAATTAAACTTTTCTGAATAATGAATTTCAGTTGATTTGAAATCTTTTAATAATTCTTTAGAGCAAAGGAAATTAAGACCACTATATTCAATATCAATTTTTCTACAAGTATCTTTCCATTCAGGAAAACAATTTTTTGTTGGATAAGAAATGATTAAAAAACCTCCAGATTTTAATTTACTAAACCAATTTTTTATTATCTTTTCTGGCTTGTTTAACCAATGGATGCAAAAGTTAGATGTTAATAGAGAACAGTTATTGATTTCAGGAGGTAAATCATTATTCAAATCCCATAAAATTTTTTTACTAGATAATTTATTCTCAAGAAGCATTTTTTTGCAGAAATCAATTCTTGCTACTTTTTGGGAAGAAAAATTTTTTTCTATTTCATCAGCTAATATTCCTGGTCCTGATCCTAGATCTATCCATTCACCTTTTTTTTGGGGATTTAATTCTTGGATAAATTGAACAATCTTTTTTGCAAAAAATTTCTGAATATTTGAATGCTCTAAATATCGATATGCAGCATCATTGAAATTATTTTTTATTTTCTCATTCCACTTTTTACTATCCATTTTCATCATTAAGTTTATTAAGTAAGATCTCGTATAAATTTAGATTATTCAAGCAATGACCTTGCTGATCTAATTTAATTAAAATTGGATTCCTATCAAGAATTATATTTAAGGAATCTAAGAAGTCATTATTTGATTCGTTGTCTAGAATTAAATCATTTTCTGATTTTATAAAAATAATTTTGCAATCTTTTCTTAAAAATAATGGAATATCTCTAGTAATGTAAAGTTGTTTTAAATCGCCTAAAAGAAGAGCTTTATTCAAACTCTCTAAACTTTTATAAAAGATATTTTTAAAACTATTATTCATATGATTTGGCATAAATGATCTATGTATAAATTCTTTCAACATATCCTTAGTTTCATCTTTTATGATTTTTGTTTCCATTTTTTTTAGAGACTTTAAAATAAAGTTTCTCTTATTACTTGAAGGAAGAAAATTATTAAAAGAATTTATAAGAACAATATGAGTTGCTTCTTTTAAGATTTTTTTTTGCATTAAATGAAAACCAAATGAATGGCATAAAGTCATTCTGATTTCTTTTTTAGATTCGCTTTTAATCCATTTTGCTTGATAATTATTTGTTGAAAAATAACCCCTTTCATTATCTTGCCAATGCCAATTATTTTTTAAAAAATCAACTTTATAATCATCCCAGAAATATTTATTTAGTCCCCACCCATGTTGAGTAATAATTTGTTTCATTTAAACTCTTTTAATACTGCAATGAAATTTTTTAGCAGATTCAAATCTAAGTTTCTTCGTATTGTTATTCTGATTCTTGATTGCCCAACTGGAACAGTAGGGGGTCTTATCGCAATTGCTAAAAACCCATTTTCCTCAAGATATTTTTGTAGATAAATTGCCTTTTCTTCTTGGCCAACAAGAATTGATAAAATGTGAGAATCTCCCTGAATTGGAAAACTAAAATTTTTAATAATTTCATCTTTCCATATCTTCGCAGAAGATAACAACTCATTACCCCATTCTTTATTTTCTAAAATTTTTTTTAAACCTTCTAGTGCTCCAGCAGCTAAAGAAGGTGCAAGAGCGGTTGTGTACCTAAATGCACCGCTTGTTTGGATAAGATACTCACCAATTTCTGAATTGGAGGCTATGAAAGCTCCACCGCTTCCAAATGCTTTTCCAAAAGTTCCAGTAATGATAGTTATGTCTGAACGGAAATTAAAACTTAAACCCCTGCCTTCAGGGCCTAAGATCCCAATTGCATGGGCTTCGTCAACTAATAATTGAACACTATTTTTGTTGCAAATTTCCGATATTTCTCTGAGCGGAGCAATTGATCCCTCCATGCTATAAAGAGATTCGACAACAACTAAAATGGAATTTTTTGTGGGGTTAGACTTAATAATTTTATCTTCTAAATCTTTTAAATTATTGTGTGAAAATCGAACTAGTTTAGCTTGAGCGGCTTTAATTCCAACCAATAAAGAGTTATGGATTAATTTATCTGCTATTACGATGCTATTTCTGTTTGCTAAGGTCTGGATAGCGGCTATATTTGCTTGAAATCCGCTTGGGAAAAGTAATACTTTATCTTGATCAAGCCACTTGGCAAGTTCTGTTTCTAATAATTTATGTATTGGTCTTGAACCTGTAATAAATCTTGAGCTTCCTGAACCAATACCTTCTAACTTGCTTATTTCATAAGCTGCTTTTATTAAATCCTTGTCCCTACTTAATCCAAAATAATCATTACTGCATAAATCTATAAGTTTTTTATTTTGCGAATTTAAACTTAGAAGTTCGAATGATTTTTTTCCTAAAGAAAATGTTTTTAATTTACGGATTCTATTTTTTGGAATTTTTATTTTTTTCATTTTGGCAAAATAAAATATTGTGGATTTAATTAAAAAGATTTAGATTTACTATTAAAGTTTGAAAGTTATTTTTTGTTTATTAATATCTATATAGATCATATATTAAGACGTTAACTCATCCTCTCTTCAATCACAATTATTGCTTAATTTAGAGGAATATTTCCCCTTTCCACTAGATGATTTCCAATTAGAAGCAATTCGAGCTATTAATAGCGGAAATTCTGTTGTTTTAACGGCACCAACAGGTTCGGGTAAAACATTGATAGGTGAATTTGCTATATATAGAGGCTTATCTCACGACAGTAGAGTTTTTTATACAACACCTTTAAAAGCACTATCAAATCAAAAGTTTAGAGATTTTGCTAACCAATATGGTGATAATAAAGTTGGTCTTTTAACTGGAGATATAAGTATAAATAGAGAAGCACCAATCTTAGTTATGACGACTGAGATTTTTAGGAACATGCTTTATGGCGAATTTGATGAATTTGATGATCCCTTAGAGAATTTAGAATCTGTGATTCTTGATGAATGTCATTATATGAATGACCCCCAAAGAGGCACAGTTTGGGAAGAAACTATAATCCATTGCCCTACTAGAACTCAAATAATAGCTTTATCAGCAACAATAGCCAATGCAGATCAATTACAAAATTGGATAGAAAAAGTTCATGGGCCCACAGTACTTATTAATAGCGATAAGAGGCCAGTCCCACTTGATTTTATTTTTTGTAGTGTTAAAGGCCTCCATCCACTTTTAAATAATAAGGGTAATGGAATTCATCCAAACTGTAAGATTTGGAGAGCTCCTAAAGGGCAGAAAATGAGAGGGAAAGTTGGCAGGATAATGCAACCAAAGTCTCCCTCAATTGGCTTTGTGATCTCTAAACTAGCTGAACGAAATATGTTGCCAGCTATTTATTTTATCTTTAGTAGAAGAGGATGTGACAAGGCTATTGAGAATATAAAAGACTTAACTTTAGTAAGTTATTCAGAAGCGAATATGATATCCCAAAAATTAGATGTTTATCTTAAAAATAATCAAGAGGCAATTAAAGATAAATCTCAATGCGAGGCATTAAAAAGAGGTATTGCATCTCACCATGCTGGATTATTGCCTGCATGGAAAGAATTGGTTGAGGAATTATTTCAGCAAGGTTTGATAAAAGTTGTTTTTGCAACTGAAACTCTTGCTGCAGGAATTAATATGCCCGCAAGAACCACTATTATTTCTTCTTTATCAAAAAGGACAGAAGATGGGCACAGATTATTATTTAGCAGTGAATTTTTGCAAATGTCAGGAAGAGCTGGAAGAAGAGGAAAAGATACCCAAGGATACGTTGTTACATTACAAACAAGATTCGAAGGTGCAAAGGAAGCAAGTGCACTGGCTATTAGTAAACCAAATTCTTTAGAGAGTCAATTCACTCCTAGTTATGGAATGGTACTTAATCTTTTACAAAGTTATACTTTAGAAAAGTCTAAAGAATTAATTAAAAGAAGTTTTGGTAGTTTTTTATATTTAGGTGAATCTTCAGGTGAGAATATAATTCTTGAAAATTTAGATAAGGATTTAATTGAATTAAAAAAAATTACATCTAACGTTTCATGGAAAGATTTTGATGCCTACGAAAAGTTAAAAAATCGTCTTAAAGAAGAGAGAAGGCTCCTGAAAATTTTAGAAAAACAAGCAGCAGAAAAATTATCAGAAGAGATCACTAATGCACTCCCATATATTAAAGATGGAAGCTTAATTTCAATCAAAGCTCCCCAAATTAAAAGAAAAATTGTTCCCGGATTAATTTGTAAGAAAATATATGAATCCCAAAAAATAAAGAGTTTATTGTGTTTGACAGTGGATAATTTATTTATTCTTATAAAACCCTCATACATTGTAAGTATTTTTAATGATTTGGATGCAATTGATGTCTTAGGACTTGAAGTACCAAAGATGTATTTTTCTGGAGAGGTATTTAGGGGAGATGATATGTCACAGTGTTATGCGGATCGAATTTTAGAAGTTTCTAAAAAAAATGATTTACAAACTCCACAATATGATTTGTCAACGGAAGTTTTGGCACAACAGCAACAAATTAATAATTTAGAAGAAACAGTCAATGATCATCCCGCACATAGATTTGGAGACTCTAGGAAATTAAAGAAATATAGAAAAAGAATTGTTGATGTTGAACAAGAAATATATATGAGAAAAAAACTTCTTGAGGATAAAGAAAATCATAACTGGAGAACTTTTACCGATTTGATTAAAATTTTGAATCATTTTGGTTGCTTAAATGATTTGGAATTGACAGAAGTTGGACAAACAGTTGGTGCAATAAGAAGTGAAAATGAATTATGGATTGGTTTGGTTTTAGTAAGTGGTTATTTAGACGATTTAGATCCTCCTGAGTTAGCTGCAATTATTCAAGCTATATGTGTTGATATAAGGAGGCCTAATCTTTGGTGTAATTTTAAGCCCTCTTTAAAGGTAATAGATGTTTTTAATGAATTAGATGGTTTAAGAAAATTAGTCGCTTCTCAACAAAATAAGTTTCATATTGAAATCCCTATTTATTTAGAAACAGAGTTAACTGGAATTATTTCTGAATGGGCAAGAGGAAAAAAATGGAAAGATTTGGTTTTTAATACTTCATTAGACGAAGGTGATGTAGTGAGAATTATTAGAAGATCAATTGATGTTCTTTCTCAAGTTCAATACTGCATTGGTGTTAGTAATAAACTAAAAAGCAAAGCAAAGATAGCATTAAAAGCTATTAATCGTTTTCCTGTTTCTGAATCTAATGATCTTATAAAAGTCATTGAAGATATTAATCCTGCAACAAAAAGAATTGACAATAATTCTTAAATTTTTTTAATCAAAGCATTGAATTGATATTCATTTCTTCATCAAATTCATCTTCGTTTAAATAACCTAATTTAAGTGTTGCTTCTTTTAAATTTAATGATTCTTTGAAGGCAAGGTTTGCAATTTCAGCAGCTTTTTCATAACCAACTTTTGGCACTATAGCTGTAACCAACATTAGTGAATTTTCTAAATTTAACTGCATCTTCTTTTGATTAGGTTCCATCCGATTAACTAATTTTATTCTGAAGTTTTCTATTACATTCTTAAGTAATTTTAAACTTGTGAGAATATTAAATCCAATAAGAGGTTTATATTCATTCATCTGTAAAGTGCCGCTAGAATTTGCCATTGAAACTGCATATTCAAGACCCATTATCTGAGTGCAAACCATTGATAAGGCTTCGCATTGAGTTGGATTCACTTTTCCCGGCATGATAGAACTTCCGGGTTCATTTTGAGGAATAATTAGTTCATATATTCCTGATCTTGGACCAGAAGATAGAATTTTTATATCATTTGAAAT
>CABYGI010000023.1 GCA_902518475.1 uncultured Prochlorococcus sp.
TGAGATTTAAAGCTGCTTTAAACTAAATAATCTATAAAAATTAGAGTAGAAATAATTTTTATTATGCATCCAAGCAAAGTAGTCAAAGATCCAAAAATCAACGATACCTATTACGATCCAGATGTTGATAAGCTTTATCAATATGTAAAAATTGGTGACTTTTCGCCAGAATGGGTAGTAACAAATATAGATGAAGATGACGATTATTATTACGCTTCGATGGGATATTAGTTTTAATATCTATTATTAAATTCAATAAATTTGTCTCTTTAAAATTTTGTGTGAGGAAGATTAAAGAGACATTCTAAACATAGATAAAAGGGTTTAAGGGAAAATTAAAAAGGAAATAAGATTAGATGAAAAAAATAATAATTCAATGTAAATTAATTATGAAATAATTAGATCAAATAATTTTGATTATATAAAATAAAATTGTTGGAACTTTCAATGGCTATTAAAGATCATAAAAGTTTGCAAGACTCAAGAATTCTTCTTGTAGAGGATGATAAGAGTATTAGGCTTACAGTCAGTGAAACCTTGAGCAGCGAAGGTTTTAAAGTATCAAGTTTCAAAGACGGTTTAAGTGCCTTAGATTTTATTAATAATAATATTAAAAAAGATGTTGACCTAATAATTCTAGATTTAATGTTGCCAGGACTAAATGGATTAGAGTTATGTAGAAAAATAAGAAATGATGAAGACTATACACCCATACTAATTTTGAGTGCTAAAGATAATGAATCAGACAGGGTTCTTGGATTAGAGGTTGGAGCAGATGATTATTTAACAAAACCTTTTGGTTTAAATGAATTAATTGCTAGATCTAGAGCCTTAATAAGAAGATCTAAACGTAATAAAAAATATATAGAAAAATCAAAAACTGTTCTCGAGTTTAATCATATAAAAATGTTTTTGGAAGAATGTAGGGTAACTTCTTTTGATAGAGAAATAACATTATCTCCAAAAGAATTTAAATTATTAGAGTTATTTATGAAAAATCCAAAAAGGGTATGGTCAAGAGATTTAATACTTGAAAAAATTTGGGAAATTGACTTTATTGGTGATACTAAAACTGTAGATGTTCATGTTAGGTGGCTCAGAGAGAAATTAGAAGAAGATCCCTCAGCTCCAAAGTTTCTTAAAACTGTAAGAGGTTTTGGATATAAGTTTGGATGAAAATGAAAACACTACAAGAAGTATTATTTTTTTTACATCAGAAGTGGAAAATAAAAGTCAAGCATTTTTCTCAATCAAAAGAAAAAAAATTTGAAGTTGATAAAAATAAGTATAAAAAAACTATTGATTTCCCATTTGATAAAATTAGACCTCAAGAAGTGTTGTCTTGGTTAGATTATTCATCGCAAGGGTGGATAATCTTATCATCTGATCTAACAATAAAATTTATCAATCAGAAAGCTTTATCTCTTATTAGGGTTATCAAATACAAAGATGTTATTGGAAAAGCAATTAATGATATTAATGAGCTTGAAGTACTTAGTAATAAAATTCTATATTTAAGAAAAAAAGATTTCCCATTCAACCTTGATTTCACAATTGCGGGAGTACCCATTTCGGTAAATATTGTTAGAGGAAGGAAAAAGAATTATTTAATATTATTGGAAAGTAAATTATCAATTGAATCGATAAAAAAACGACAAAATCAATTAATTAATGATGTATCTCATGAACTGAAAACCCCTCTTACATCACTTATCTTAATTGGGGAAAGACTTGAATCAGTAGTATCAAAAAAGGATAGGTATCTTGTTAAAAGACTTAAGAAAGAATCAAAAAGATTAAGAAAAATGGCCGAAGAGACTTTAGAGCTTTCTAAGCTAGAAAGTAGCGAAGATTTGAATAAAAACAAAAAAATATCTATTTCAGATTTGATTATGGAATCTTGGCAAACACTAAAACCGCTTGCAGAAAAAAAGGATATAAACATAAATTTATTTTCTCCAACAAAATATTATATATCTGGGGATATTGAAAATTTAAAAAGAGCATTTATAAATATTTTAGATAACGCTATTCGTTATTCCCCAACAAAAGAGGGCATACAAATTGAAATTTTTAAGAGAGATAGCTCTGTTGTTATAAGAGTTAGAGATAAAGGTATTGGATTAGAAGAAAATGAATCAAATGACATTTTTTCTCGTTTTTATCGTGGAGATCCATCACGGACTAAATATAAGAAAAGTGGAAGTGGTTTAGGTCTTTCAATTACAAAAAAAATAATTAATAACAATAAAGGTTTTATAAAGGCATTTAATCATAAAGATGGTGGAGCGATTATTGAAACTATCTTTCCGTGTCTTAATACAGATTTATAGGGAAAATTTAAAAAATATTAGGACATGATTTTTCTGCAATAAATTTTTTTAAATTCAAAACCCCTTCTCTTGTAAAAAGGATGCTTCCTTCTTTGGAGTCATCTGCCCAATAAGAATCTCTTTTGCCAATAGCTAACCAAAGCCTATCAGGTAATGTTGGCATGTACATACTCTCGAAAGCAGATGTTCCAATGTCATTTTCTTCTTTCATATCTTTGCATGCTTCTATCATTAGTTTGGGTCGATTTAAATAATGCCTGACACCCTGCCAATAATATTTTGTTTCAGCTTTAACTGGGTCGATGAATAAAATAATAAATATTAGGTATTTCATGATTTAACTTTTTTTAATTATAAGAACTGCAAAAAAAGCCACCTTTTATAAAAGGTGACTTTCATTAGTAGTTTTAACTAGATTTTTCCAATATTTAGGAAAAGAGTTTCACCAGTTGATTTCTTTCCAGTCCCGTCGTTGTCAGTTGAAATCCATGCTTGCCCGTCGTTTGTTATTGCTAAGCCTTCAACCTTTTCAAGGATAAAACCACCCGTAGATTTCATTACTGGTTTTAGATCAGTAACTAACTCTTTTTCAACTAAAGGATAAAGTCTGGGAGGAATATTAGTCTGAAGACCTTCGAAAATAACATCATCTAAATCTATTTTATATATAGCTTTCAATTTCGCTTTCTTTCCATAGAAACTATCTCTTTCGATTACATAAAGTGCCCCGTCATGGTAAGTCAATTCTGAAATGCCAACGCCACCTTTTTTGATCCTATCTAATTGATAATTTACGGCCCCCCACTGTTTGGTTTTTAAATTATAGGAAAGGATCTTAGTAGTATTGAAAGTATCATCACCCCAAGGCTTCTGTTGAGCAATATAAAGAATATCCCCATTCCTTGTTATGCCTTCAAAACCAGGATTTTTAGCATAATTAAGATATGAAAGTGGTGGAGTTATCTTCTCTAAAATTTCACCATCTGAGCTTACATGGTAGATTGCAGGAGGATGTTCATCTAGCTTTTTCTTGATTCCTTCAGTAGAAATGTAGAATCCACCATTACCATCAGTAGTAATACCCTCTTGATCCATAAATAATGCAGTCTTACCATCTAGCTTTATATCTATAGCTCTTTCTAATAGTGCTGGGGAAGATGAAGGATCAATAACGTAAATTCTTGGCTGAGTTTTAAAAGTCCCATCATTTACAGCATAAATTTTACCGTCATCACCAGCCACCATTCCACTTATCGCACCCCAAGATACAAATTCAAGGCCATTTTCATTTGTTAAATGTGGGTATGAAGCAGGAGCATCTTGTAGTTGATAAATAGTCACATGAGAAGATAAACCAGGTTCTTTTTTGTTGTAGTCTTTTTCATTTGCTGAGGCAATTAATCCCCTCTCTGGAATTGCGACAAATCCCTCTGGTCCAATGCCTGATGGAAGTAATTGAGTAAGCAAAGGTTGATTTAGTTCTGTGATATCGTAAACAGCTACTATCCCAGCTCGTTCAGCACCAACAAATAAATAGGGAGTTCCATTAATTTTTGAATATGTAACTGACTCAGGTTCTACTCCCTTTTTACCTGCTCTCCCATCTTGGAAATGACCTATTTGTGCAATTGCTCTTTCTAGTCTATTTGCATCTTCATAAACTACTGTTCCATCTTTTTTAAAAATAGTCCAGGATCTTGAACCACCTCTTTTTGCCTGATTTGGATCAATATGCTTGTAATCGCCTTCATTTGCTGTTGCAAAATGGTCATTATCAATCCAAGTAAGACCATCGGGTTCTCTTCTTACATTCTTTAGTTTGCTTTTAAATTTATGTGCTCCATCTTTCTTTGTATCCATTCCTGCCATTTGTTTTACAACTCCTGCCGAGAAATGTGATATTACATTTCCATCTTTATCAATTACTGCAAGATGGTTGTTTTCTTGAAGAGAGACAACTGTTTCACCAAGATCATTAATAGCAACGAATTCTGGTTCGGGATCGCTAGGAGCTATTTCAGATAATCCAGTTAAATCAACTTTTTTTATTGAATTGCATTGTATTTTCCCTCGTTTGTTTAACTTCACAAGAGAAACATAACCTGGAGGATTAATTTGTTTCCCTTCCTCATCTAATTGAGGGATAAATCCATTTTTATATTCTTCATCCCTCTCGTTTTCTATAGCGACTGCTAGAAATGTTCCGTCTGGTGAAACAAAAACGCTATCAGGCTGCCCACCTAAATCACATTCTTTTACTGCTTTTCTTGTTTCTAAATTGTATTGAACTAATGCTCCTGAAGGATTTGTATAACTTTCAGATGTATTCGAACCTATATATGCATTGTTTCCAAGTGCTGCAATTCCAGTTGGTTCTGCTTCCAGTTCAACAACTCCCAATGCTTTAGGTTTTGCAGGGTCTGAGATATCAACTAAACCTACTACTCCTAGATCGCTATCTGTGTACATCAAAGTCTTACCATCTTCTGATGCTGTAACAACTTCTGAAGAAGTTTTGGTGGTAGATTTTGATCCTTTTGGTAAATTATCACTTACATTAAAAGAAGAAATTCTGTTGAAGTTTTTTTCATTTGCCCAATATTTTGTATTCCAATTTGCAAATCCGCTACTTGTAGAGGAGGCGACAATTGCAAGTAATGCTGAAAAACTTGCAGCAGCTAGTGTTTTTTTCATTTAGCGCATAAGAAAATACATATTCATGCTCCCTTTAAAAAGTTAAGAAAAAAAAATTAAATTATTAAGAACAATTTAAGGTTTATAAAAAGGTAAGCAAAAAAAAAGACCTCCTAATTGGAGGCCCTTATAATGTGGTTAATTTCGTTAGAACTTGAAACCAATTTCTGCACCGACACCAGTAGTATCATCTCCACCATTAGCTCCTTCAACTATAAATGCAAAAGGAGTGAAACTCATACCATCATTAAAACTGTAGGTATAAGAAATATCATAGGCATATAATTCCTCCTCCCCATCAGTTATTGCACCGTTGGTACCCATACCTACTGTGACTTCACCAGGGCCAAGATCAGAGCTTAATCCAACTGCAAATTGAGTTGTATCATTTCCTGTATCTGGGTTGCCAAATTCGTATCCACCACTAATTGTTGGAAAACCATCAGGAGAATAAGAAGCATTTATACCCCAGTAGGATGCTACATCCACATTGGCGTAAGCTATAGCAAACGCGTAATTGTCAGCACTATAAGCAGCGTTTAGAGCATATATGTCTTCACCTTCTTTTGTGAACATACCACTAGTTGTTTCACCATCATCAGCAGATAAACCAAGACCGAAAGAAAAGCCATTATCAAGATCATAACCAGCACTAATTGACTGATCACCACCAACAGCAATAGAGTTTCCTGTTCCACAATCACTTAAAGCGTCAACAGTGTTTCCATAACTACAGGCTCCAGTAAATTGCTTACTTGCATCCAATGAATCACCAACAGTTATAGACCAGCCTCCAACTGGGAAAGAGTAGTTTAAGTCAGTAACTTTAAGTGCATCTCCATTATCTGCACCAAAATCTGTAACTGCGAGGAAACTGTCTGAAGCAGGTGTATTTCCTGATTCAATTTCCACGTTTAAGTTGTCTTCACCAGTAAAACTTGTGTTTAGGTCGACTTCCCAGAAATATGCCGCCATAACAGCTTCATTGGTTACACCATCAGTACCACCAATCTGGAATTTAGCTGTTCCTTTCATAGTTGTTGTTTCGCTGAAAGAACCAGCTTCAATTCCGTTCACCCGAGCTTCGAGGCCATCCACTCTTCCTTTCATAATTGCCAACTCAGAACCAAGCTCTTCACTTAATCTGTCTATTTGAGCTCCGTTCATTAAGCCTTCACCACCTGCAATTAAGTTGTTTAATTCAGCAGCAGCTTCTAAACGAGTAACTGAGTTACCATTGAATCTTGGACTATTTGTTAGATCCTTTAATGAATCGTAAGTCCAATCTCCTGGAAATAAAGTATCTGATTTGAAATCACCTAAAGATACTAATTTGTTAGAGTTTGAATAATCACTAAGATCTGTTGAATTGATCTCAGATGCGTTTACTGCTAAACCTGATGCCATTGAAATGATGGCAGGAGCAGCAATTAATTTTTGAAAAAGTTTCATAAACCTCAACACGTAAAAATGGATAATAATCCAATTGCATATGAACGTATCAAAGTTAAGAAAAGAATAAGAATTTAGGCCAGAAAAAAATTTTAAAGAGAGTTTAAACTTTTCTTAAATTAAACAATATGATTACTTTGTTTTTTTGTATTTCTTAAATTAAGAATTTAAAATTGAAATTTATTTATTTTCAAATATTTTCAAAACTAAACGTAAATGAGTTAAATTGATACCTAAATTAAGAAGAGGTTAAGAACTAATTAACCGCAGGATAAAATTTTAGTTAATGAGTATTTGTGTATAAATCTAATGCTATATATATGTAGTCTTTCATTTAATCATGACAACCATGAATATAGCTAAGAAAGCTTTGGTTTTCACTTCTGTAGTAGCAATTGCTGCTAGCACAAGTGTTGCTGGCACAAGTGTTTCTGCTAGAACAAGATTAAGTGGTGCTGGAGCATCATTTCCCGCCAAAATTTACACTCGTTGGTTCAAAGATCTAGCATCTTCAGGCGGACCAAGAGTCAATTACCAAGCCGTTGGTTCAGGCTCTGGAAGAAAAGCTTTTATAGATCAGACAGTTAACTTTGGTGCTTCTGATGATCCTATGAAGGCTAAAGATATAGCTAAGGTAACAAGAGGATTAGTTCAGATTCCTATGGTTGGAGGAACTATTGCTTTTGGTTATAACTATGATTGTGATTTGAAACTAACTCAAGAGCAAGCAGTACAAGTTGCTATGGGTATGATCAAGAATTGGAAAGAAGTTGGTTGTAAACCTGGAAAATTAACTTGGGCACATCGTTCCGACGGATCAGGTACAACAAAAGCTTTTACAAACTCTATGGAAGCTTTTTCAAAAACTTGGACTTTAGGTACAGGTAAGTCTGTTAAATGGCCTTCAGGTGTTGGTGCAAAAGGTAATTCAGGCGTCGCAGGCGTTATTCAAAACACACCAGGCGCAATTGGTTATGTTAACCAGTCCTACATTAAAGGTAATGTTAAAGCTGCTGCACTTCAGAATCTTTCAGGTGAGTTTCTAAAACCATCTGTAGAAGCAGGAGCCAAGGCTCTTAATGGTATTACTTTAGATGAAAATCTTGCTGGTAAAAATCCTAACCCAACTGCAAAAGGAGCATACCCTATAGCTTCATTAACATGGATACTTGCTTATGAAGAAGGTAATGGTAGAAACACTAAAGCTATCAAACAAGCCTTTAATACATTGTTAAGTGACGAGTATCAAGATAAAGCTCCATCACTTGGATTTGTCCCCTTAAAAGGAGATATTCTTGAGAAGTCAAGAGCTGCTGTAAAAAGAATCGGTAAATAAACCGTAAGACAATATTTAAAAGGAGGAATTTATTTCCTCCTTTTTTTTATGCAAATAAATATTTTGACAAGCCTAAAATTAAAGAAAAAAGAATAAGTATGTATGTTGGAACTATTTTTAAAAAAGACAATAGTGTGGAGATTAAAACTATAAAAATAGAGCTAATTAAAAAGTATTTTGATGAAAAACTATCTTCAATTAAATTAAATCCAGAAAAAATAACTGCTCCTGGAATTGTATTGATTACTCCTTCGATAAAGTAATTAATCGATTTAATTCTGTTTTTTATGAAGCCTTTTCCAAAAACAAAAATCAATAAAAAACTTGGTAAAAAAATTGCAAAAGTTGATATAAATGAATACTTTAAAGCTTCATTTATTCCTCCGACCGTAAACCCAGCTTTGTATCCAATAAAACTTGTAGTTAATAAGACAGGTCCAGGTGTTATCTGGCCAATCATTATCCCATCTATAAATTCATTATTTGTTAACCATCCTTGTGAGACAACATAATCACTCATTAGAGGAATGATTACTAGTCCCCCTCCAAAAATAAAAAGTCCCGATTTGAAGAAGAAAAAAAACAGATTAAGATAATTTATTAAAAACTTTGAGTTTAAAGAATCCTTCAAAAAATTATAGAACTTAAAAATATCTAAAAAGAGTGAACCACTCAAAAATAACGTTGTTGAAAATATAGATAAAGGGATCAAGCTGTAAAAATTATCTTTGAATTTCCGTAATAATATATTTAACAATCCTGCAATAGTAAGAATTGTTATGAGTGGAAATTGAATACTATTATATTTAGCAAATATAAGTAGAAATAATATTGAGCTGGAGAATAATATTCGATCAAACTTTAATCTTTTTTTTAATAGAACTAAAGAGAATGAAAAAATTATTCCTGCAATAATAGGAGGATTAAAATAAATTAAATCTTTTAAGAATTTTGATCCTGATCCAATTTGCCAAAAAAAACTTAGAGCTAATACCGAAACGAATCCTGGGATAATGAAACTTATACCGGATACCAATCCACCAAGATATCCATTAATTTTAAGACCTATATATATTGCTAATTGAGTAGATATTGGTCCTGGAAGTATTTGACATAATCCAATACCTTTTTCAAAAGATTGAGTTGAAATCAATTTTTTATTATTTATAAGTTCATCTTCGAATAAGGAAATATGAGCATAGGGTCCTCCAAAACTTAAAATACCAATTTTTAGGAAAATTTTTGCAAGTTCAATTAAGGATATTTTTGCCATTTAAATATTCTAATTTCTAAAAATTAGTTTTTATGGTGATGATAAGCTTTGTTTGATTGATGGTAATTTAAGACTCGAAATCCAAGATAATAATATTAGAAGTGATGAAAAATAAAGACAATATTGAAGACCAATACTAGGATTTCTCCCAATCATAAACAGTAAGCCAGATAGTAATGTTCCAACTAGTCTTCCAGCAGCATTTGCCATGTAATAGAAGCCAACATTTAAACTGACTTTTTCATTATCAGAGTAGGCCAAAATCATAAAAGAATGTGTAGAGGAATTCATTGCAAAAACAAATCCAAAAATAGTAAGTCCTAAAATTATTGCTATTGATGGAGAACTTTCTCTCCATAATGCGACTCCTATCAAAGTTGGTATTACCATTAATACGGCACTCCAAAATTGGATAGCTTTACGATCTGGACTTTCTTTCTGGCCCCATATCCTTCTAATTGCTGGAGCAGAAGCCTGAACAATTCCATAACCTATTACCCAGGCCCCAAGAAATAATCCTATTTCCATGTAGTCCCAACCAAATGCCATATCTAGGAATACTGGAAGAGCTACAACAAACCAAACATCTCTTGCTCCAAAAAGAAAGAATCTTGCTGCAGAAAGAATATTTATGGCATTTGATTTTGAAAAAAGATCATTAAAAGCTGGTTTGGTTTTCATCTTGCCAATTTCTCCAGGTAAAATTAATGTCAATAAAAAGGCTAAGCTGAGTCCAAAACCCATAATTCCTACAGCATTATTGAATCCAAATAACTTATATAAAAGTCCACCCAAGAAAAAGCCAACTCCCTTAAGAGCATTTTTAGATCCAGTTAAAATAGCAACCCATTTAAAAAGTTGTTTTTGGCCAGTATCATTGCCATCATTTGTCTCTGGGACTACTGTCTTAACAGCACTTTTAGCACTCATTTTGTTTAAATCTTTTGCTATCCCACTAACTGCTTGAGCAACCATAACGTATGCGACACTAAAAATTACTGGCCAATCTTCCTTAACTGGAATAAGCATAAAAAGAGCGATGATTTGCAGGATAGTCCCAATCCATAAAGTAAGCCTTAATCCATATCTTGCTCCTATCCAGCCACCATAAAGATTAGTAATTATTCCAAAAAACTCATAAAAAAGGAAAAGTAAAGCAATTTGTAGAGTTGTGTAACCTAGCTCATGAAAGTGACCAACAACTAATAATCTTAATGCGCCGTCAGTAAGCGTGAACGCCCAATAGTTTGCTGTTACAACACTATATTGTTGAATATTAGATAACTTCATAAAGACATAAATTAAATCTCTTTTTTGATTACATATTCAGTAAGATCTGCAAGTCTGCAGCTGTAACCCCACTCGTTGTCATACCAAGCGTATATCTTTAATAAATTTGAATTAACAACCATCGTTGATAAACTATCAACTATTGAACTTCTAGAGTCATTTACATAATCTGCAGAAACTAAAGGTCTTTCCTCGTAGCCAAGAATTCCTTTTAAATAAGTTTCTGAAGCTTCCTTTAGTGCCAAATTTACTTGTTCAGTTGTCACTTCTTTATTTAATTCAAAAACCGCATCAGTTAAAGAGCCATTAAGTAGAGGAACTCTTACTGCATGCCCATTTAATTTTCCTTTTAATTCTGGAAAGATCTCAGCAATAGCTTTAGCAGATCCAGTGGTAGTAGGGATTAAACTTTGCATACATCCTCTTGCTCTCCTCAAATCACTTTTATAAAAATCTACAGGAACTTGAGTGTTGGTAACATCATGAATAGTTGTAATAGCGCCGTGCTTAATAGAAAAATTTTCATTGATTACCTTTACTATTGGAGCTAAACAATTTGTAGTGCAAGATGCAGCAGTTACTAATTTATGTTTGGAAGGGTCGTAAAGACTTTGATTTATACCGTAAACAATATTAAGTGATTCGGCTTCTGCAACAACTCCTTTAACTGGACAAGCTACTATTACTCTTTTCATCCCTAGAGAATCAAAATAGGGATTTAGTTTGTCTGGCTTTTTATTCTTTCCTGTACATTCCAAAATAATATCTACAGAAGATTTTTCCCAAGGAACATCAAGATAATTTTTAAAAGATGTGTAGTCTAATTTCTTTCCCTCAATTATTATTTCTTCT
>CABYGI010000024.1 GCA_902518475.1 uncultured Prochlorococcus sp.
TAAATATAATTTCCATTTAAATCTTTGGCTGAAACTCATTGGAATAAATTGGGTGCTTACCTTAAAGAAACACAAATATTAGGTTCAATCCAAAATACACTTTATTGGGATCAGAATACTGGAATGCCAAAGAAAGGTGCTTCTTGGAGGTCTGAACAACTTACTTATATTGCAAAAGTATTGCATGAAAGAAATTCTTCCGAGGAATTTTCTCATTTAATACAATCTGCTAAAAATGAACTAGCAGATATTGAACGAAATTCCGATAATCAACTTTTCATAAAAGATAAAGAGAGAAATATTAGTCTTTTATTGAAGGAATTCAATAGAGAAAGAAATTTAGATCCCCAATTAGTTGAATCTCTAGCAAAGGCAAAATCTAAAGGATATGAAAGCTGGCAAGAAGCTAAGGAAAAATCAGATTTTAAAATTTTTCTTCCTTTCTTTGAAGACTTAGTCAAATTGCGGATTGAAGAGGCAAAACAAATATCAGATCAATATTCCCCATGGGAAACTTTAGCCCAACCCTTTGAGCCTGAATTAACTTTAAAGTGGCTGAATAAAATGTTTCAGCCTTTGAAAGATACTCTCCCAGAGTTGATTAGAGGGATTAATAAATCTAAGAAATATCACTGGGATTTGAGTCCAGAATCTCAACATAATTTATGTTCTCAATTACTTGATGAGTTTGGGAGAGATAAAGATCTAGTTGTTGTTGGTAAATCCCCCCATCCTTTTTCGATTACATTAGGGCCTAATGATTACAGGATTACGACAAGAATTGTTGAAGGTGAACCATTATCAAGTTTTTTAGCAACTGCGCATGAGTGGGGGCATTCTATTTATGAGCAGGGTTTGCCATCTCAAAGTCATCAATGGTTTGCTTGGCCTTTAGGTCAAGCAACCTCTATGGGTATTCATGAAAGTCAATCTTTATTTTGGGAAAATAGAATAGTTAAATCCAAATCTTTTTCAAAAAGATTTTTTAACAAATTTGTTTCGGCTGGATGTTCTCTTAATAGTTATTTAGAACTATGTAAATCTATTAATCATTTGGAAGCAGGATTAAATAGGGTTGAAGCGGATGAATTGACTTATGGCTTACACATATTAATAAGAACCGAACTTGAAATAGATTTAATTGAAAGAGGATTACCTGCTGAAGATATTCCAACAGAATGGAATAAAAGATATGATGAACTCCTGGGAATTAAACCATCTAATGATTCAGAAGGTTGTCTTCAAGATGTTCATTGGAGTGAAGGGGCGTTTGGATATTTCCCCTCATATTTGTTAGGACATGTTATAAGTGCGCAAATATCTTCTCAAATGGAAAGAGACATAGGTTTGATAGATGATTTAATTCAAAATGGTGAATATCAAAAGATCATCTTTTGGTTAAAAAATAATATACATAAATATGGCAGATCAGTTAATTGTATGGAGTTGGTAAGAGATGTAACTAATGAAGAACTATCTCCAAACTATTTTATTAATCATTTAAGGTCTAAAATAAATGATTTTTGCTGAAACATTACTTTTAAAGAATTTGGTTAGGTGTGAGGATGTAAGATAAACAAAAATAATTTCTTGATGGCAAATCTAAATCAGCCCCCAAGCAGGGTTACCCCAAATTTATTGCACATACTAAATGCTTTCACTGACAGCTCAAATACAATAATAAACACTATTGTTGAATTGAACTCTAATACCATAAATAAATATGAATTAATTACAGAAACGGGCCATCTTAAACTTGATAGAGTAGGTTATTCATCACTTGCGTATCCTTTTGCTTATGGATGTATTCCAAGGACATGGGATGAAGATGGAGATCCGCTTGATGTAGAAATTGTTGGGGTAACTGAGCCATTGATACCAGGATCTATTGTGGAAGCAAGGATTATTGGGGTGATGAAATTTGATGATGGTGGAGAGGTCGATGATAAGGTAATTGCGGTTCTCGCTGATGATAAAAGAATGGATCATATCTCAAGTTATGAAAACCTTGGAGATCATTGGTTAAAAGAAACAAAGTATTATTGGGAGCACTACAAGGATCTAAAAAAACCAGGAACATGTACTGTTAATGGTTTTTTTGGGATAGAAGAAGCTGTTAAAGTGATTAAAGATTGTGAAGAGAGATATAAAAAAGAAATTGATCCTAAATTAGTAAATTAACTAATTTTATTTTTCTCTAAATTTTTCAAATATTTCGCTTAGTATTTCTTCGGCACCTTGCTGCTTTAATTTTTTAGCTAGTTCTTTGCCTACTTCTTCGGGATCATTAATATTGCCAATATATTGATCTTTAATAAGCCTTTCTCCATCAAGAGATGCAACCATACCAGTAAGGTAAAGTTGTTCATTCTGAATTTTACTATTAACACCTATTGGGACTTGGCATCCACCTTCAAGCTCTCTTAAAAAAGCTCTTTCTGCAGTGCATCTTTGACTAGTGGGTTTGTCTTCTAGGACATTTATAATTTCTAAAACTTTGTTATCATCGGATTTACATTCAATGCCTAAAGCTCCTTGGCCAACGGCATGAAGGGAAATTTCACTTGGTATAATCTGGTGAATTCTTGATTCAAAGCCTAATCTCTTTAAACCAGCGGCAGCAAGAACTATACAATCAAATTCTCCGGCATCTAATTTTTCTATTCTTGTAATAACATTTCCTCTGATATCTTTGAAAACAAGATGTGGGTACTTATTCCTTAGTTGTGCAAGTCTTCTTAGAGAGCTTGTTCCTACAATCGAACCTTCAGGTAAGGTCTCTAATTTATAACAGTCATTTTTTTTGCTTACTACTAAAGCATCTGCAGGATCTTCTCTTTTTGTGATGCATCCTAATTTCAGGCCATTAGGCAAATTGGTTGGTAAATCTTTCAGTGAATGAACTGCTATGTCTGCATGGCCTACGAGCATTTGTGCTTCAAGTTCTTTTGTAAATAAGCCTTTGTCGCCTATCTTTGCTAGAGCTACATCAAGGATCTTATCACCTTGAGTTGCCATGGCTTCTATAGATACCTCTAAATTGGAAATATTTTTTTCTAGTTGATCTTTAACCCATAAAGTTTGAACCATCGCTAGTTTACTTCTTCTACTAGCTATTTTCAGTTTAAAATTAGTCATTAAATATTATTTTGAGTTTGAATTAAAATGAAGTCGAATTAATTTTAAGCTATTCTTTTGCAAGTTTCTAAAGCTAAATATTATACTTAACTTTTTTTATTTTATATATTCTTTTAAAACCCCATTTCGATTTGGATGTCTAAGTTTTCTTAGTGCTTTTGCTTCTATTTGTCTAATTCTTTCTCTTGTTACATCAAAAATTTGACCAATTTCTTCAAGAGTTTTCATTCTCCCATCATCAATTCCATATCTCAATCTGAGAACATCTCTTTCCCTTGGACTTAAAGTGGCTAATACTCCTTCCAAATCTTCTCTTAATAGAGTTTTAGAGACATCTTGCTCTGGATTTTCTATATCAGCCTCTATAAAATCTCCGAGTCTTGAGTCTTCCTCTTTCCCTATTGGAGTTTCTAAAGAAATAGGAAGTTGTGCACTTTTAGCTATAAATCTTAGTTTTTCAATTGTCATTTCCATACTCTCAGCGATTTCTTCTTCACTAGGTTTCCTTCCAAATTCTTGACTAAGAACCTTAGTTGTTTTTTTAATTCTAGATATTGTCTCATATAAGTGAACGGGTAATCTAATAGTTCTACTTTGATCCGCAATTGCTCTTGTAATAGCTTGGCGTATCCACCAAGTTGCATATGTAGAGAACTTGTAACCTTTCTCATGGTCAAATTTTTCCGCTGCTCTAATTAGACCCAAACTCCCTTCTTGGATTAAGTCTTGAAATGATAAACCCCTGTTCATATATTTTTTTGCAATCGAAACAACTAATCTTAAATTTGATTGAACCATTTTTTCTTTAGCTCTCCTTCCTAAAAGTAGTCTCCTTCTAAATTTGGAAAGAGGCATATCTATCAACTCAGCCCATTCTCTTACTGATGGGAAATGTCCTTTTTCTGACTCATATTGAGTTGCCAGTTCTTCTAATTGGAGTAAGTCTGCGATTTTTCTTGCAAGTTCAATTTCTTCATCTGGTCTTAAAAGTCTAATTCTTCCAATTTCTTGGAGATAAACTCTTATTGAATCTTCAGTGTAGATACCTTTTGGGCCAAGCTTTACATTCCCAAGCCCTTTATCCTCTTCGTCAGAATCGCTAAATTCATTAGTATTTTCAATACTGCTTTCGTTTAACTCAGAAGAGGTCTCTAAGCTTTGACCATTTTCATTTATATCTTCTTCAAGAACTGAGCCTAAGTTTGAATTAATTTTCTTATTGATCTTTTTTTTTGAGCTAGGTCTGGAATTCTTTGATTCTGCTGCTACTGGACACATGATAGACTCCTTTCTACGATGAATTTAACTAGATAAAATTTTATTTAGGGCTAATTTGTACATTTAGTAGTAAATCCCCTTATTAATTTGTAAAAGAACTTTCTCAGGAATTTGAAAAAAAAGTTTCTTTAAATTGTTGAAAAATTTAAATAGTGCTATAGATTACCTTAAGTAAAAAGTCTTGGGATTTCTCAGACAGGCAGATCATTTTTTGAATTTTCAGTTAATGATCAAAGCTTCATGTCTCCCTTAAGAGCAGAATACTTACAATGTGCAAAAAACACTTTGTGGAATGTTCAACAATCCAATACTAAGAAAAAGTTTTGAAGCCGGCAAGTAATCAGTTTTTAAATATCTCCTACAAATTGGAAATTTTGCTTGATATAGGGAGTAGTAATGAAAGCTTTTACTATTTAGATGAAAATAATCTTGGTGCAGAATTTGGGGATATTGTAAATGTGAAACTAAGAGGGAGATTCTTAAATGGGTTGGTGATCTCTAAAACAAACTTTTCAACAATTAATAAAGATGAATCAAATATTTCTGGAGGAAAAATTATAAGATATTTGTCTATTGAAAGTATTTTGCATAAAAAAATAATTGATGAATCTTGGAAAGAATGGATAGAGTCCCTTGCCTCTTTTTATATGGTTAATAATTTAAAAATGTTTAAAACTGCATTTCCTCCTGGCTGGATTGGTAAATATAAAAATATTTCTAAAGGTTTAAAAGATCAAATATGGATTGAAATTAAAAAAGAATTTGATATTAACAAAAATGGATTAACCAAAAAAGAATTTTTTTTAATGAATACTTTGCCTGAGAAAGGTAATTGGCAAAGTGAATTAATAAAGTCCGGTTTTAATTATTCTCTGATTAAGTCAATGGTTAGTAAAAATTACCTTATTAAATCTAAAAGAAAAAAAAATATAAACACTAAATTAAATTCCTTTTTAAATTGTCATATTGCAACTAAAAAGCCAAATCTCACAAATGAGCAACAAATTGCATTTCAAGAATTTCAAACAATGAAACCAGGGGATGCGTTGCTTCTATGGGGCGAAACAGGTTCAGGTAAAACAGAAGTTTATATGAGAATTGCTGAAGATCAATTTCTTAAGAAAAAAAGTTGTTTGATACTCGCTCCAGAAATTGGACTAATTCCTCAACTTATTGATAGGTTTAGTAGGCGATTTAATAATGTTGTTTACGAATATCATAGTCACTGTTCTTCCAGTCATAGAACTATAGTTTGGAAGAAAATTATTAATGCAAAGCAACCTTTAATAGTTATAGGAACAAGGTCTGCCGTTTTTCTTCCAATTAAAAATCTAGGGTTAATAATAATGGATGAAGAACATGATATTTCATATAAACAAGATAGTCCTATGCCTTGTTATGACGCAAGAGAGATTGCTATTGAAATGGTAAAAAGGAATTCTGCAAAGTTAATTTTTGGGAGTGCGACTCCATCAATGAAGACCTGGAAAAAGTGTATTTTTGAAAAGAATTTTAAATTGGTAAGAATGATTCAAAGGATATCCAGTAATGAGATTCCTGAAATAAGAATTATTGATATGCGTGATGAGTTCAAGAAGGGAAATATGAAAATTTTTTCCAATGAGTTATTACAATTGCTTCCTCAGCTACGCTTAAAAAATGAGCAGGCAATAATTTTGATCCCAAGGAGGGGACATAGTGGGTTTTTAAGTTGTAGAAATTGCGGATATTTAATAAATTGCCCCAACTGTGACGTTCCTTTATCAGTGCATCTCGGTTCACAAGGAAAAAAATGGTTAAGCTGTCATTGGTGTGACCATAAATCGAGATTGATCAATCGTTGCCCAGATTGTCATTCAACTGCATTTAAACCTTTTGGAATAGGCACACAAAGGGTAATAGAGTTTTTAAATGAACAATTTCCTCACTTAAGAGTACTTCGCTTTGATCGAGATACAACCTCAGGAAAAGATGGTCATCGAGATATTCTTTCAAAGTTTTCTAAAGGTGATGCTGATATTCTTGTAGGAACTCAAATGTTGGCAAAAGGTATTGATATCCCAAATATTACTCTTTCAGTAGTTATTGCGGCAGATGGGTTGCTTCATCGCCCTGATATTTCAGCAGAAGAAAAATCTTTACAATTGTTTTTACAAGTAGCTGGCAGGGCAGGCAGGGCTCAAAAAAAAGGAAAAGTAATTTTCCAAACATATAAACCTAATCACCCTGTGATTTCGTATCTCCAGAAAAGAGATTATGAAAGATTCCTAATTGAAAACTCGAGATTGAGGAAAGATGCTAATTTATTCCCATTTTGCACGATTTGCCTTTTTAAATTATCAGGTGAAAATTATGAATTAACTGAATCAATTGCAATTAAATTAGCAAAATATCTTCTAAATTTTTGCGAGAAAAAGAATTGGAAATTAATTGGTCCTGCTCCTAGTTTAATTGCTAAAGTCGGTAAAAAATTTAGATGGCAGATATTAATACATGGTCCAGAAGGAACAAAGATACCTTTACCTGATAGATCATTATTATGGAAACTTATTCCAAAAAATGTTTTTTTAATAATTGATGTTAATCCATTAGAGTTGTAATTAATTTGATGGAAGTTGAGGCAAATCTGTCCCTAATTTTAATCTATACAACCTTAACAAATAAGTTAATATTGTGATTATTAAAATAGTAGATATACCAATCAAAAGTTTGTTAAGGCTCCAGAAAGAAAATTCAATACTATTTATCTGCCCTTGATTTAAATTCCAAATTATTAGATTTTTTTTAATTTCTAAATTTGTATTATTTTTACTTGTAATGGTGGCTTTATTAGGGTGAATAATTTTAAAAATAAGTTCTACATTTTCAAAACCTTGAATAGAATTTAGATCCAAATTTATCCCGTAAAAGTATCTGTTAAAAAAAATAAAGTTTTTCTGAGTAGCATTTATTTCTAAATTTGTTGATCCTCCTGCCAACTCTCCAGCGGCATTTTGGGTGATTTTTAGAACTTGCTTTGTATCTTCTAGATTGAGATTTTTATGTTTCAAAGAAAAGGTTGATTCGTCTTGTTCAATTTCTGCGTCAGGAAAAATATCTTTCATTTTCTCTTCAAATTTTAATTGCCAAGGAAATTTATTTATGTATTTACTTTCTATTATTAAATTGTTGGTTATGGAATCAAGTTCACTAAGATCAAGGGTATCCTCAACTTTAACGCAGCCACTTAATAGTGGAATTAATAATAATAGTATTAAAAAAATGATCAGTGAAAAGCCTTTCTGAAAGGGTTTTGTTTCACCAGTTGGAGTCTCAGTAACATTTATAAATTTCTTTTTCTTCAATACTTCTCTTTTTTTGAGCAGTGAGTTAAGAGATTTTTTATTTAATGATGGGTCACTTTCAAACTGTACGTTCCAATTTTCTGGCTTTTTAATGTCAGGAGAATCTATAACTTCCATCAAATATTTTGCATTTTCTCTCGTCTTATTATCGTAAGATTTTAGAAGTTCTTTACACAATCTTTTAGCCTCCTCCTTCTTATTGATACCACAAAGAGCAGTAATTAAAATTGTTCTTAAATTTACTCCCTCTTTGCTTGATAAAGGGAACGATTCGATTATGGGCAGAAGAAATTCAATACAATATTTATACTCACCTTTAGCTAAAGCAAGTTCCACTGTTTCTAAAACTTGCTCATAATTTTTCATAGGTTAGGCAACTATCATTGTACCTATTCCGGAATTTGTAAAAATCTCAAGAAGTAATGAATGTTCTATTCTTCCATCGATTATATGAGCTGCTTTGACTCCTTGTGCTAAAGCTCTTATGCAACATTCTGTCTTTGGAATCATACCTTCAGTAACAATTTTTTTATCAATAAAATCTCTTGCCTCTTTGAGATTCGTTTTTTCAACAAGACTGTTTTTATTATCTTTTTCTCTTAAAATCCCTTGAGTATCAGTAAGAAGAATAAGCTTTTCTGCATTGATTGCAGCAGCAATTTCTCCAGCAACAAAATCTGCATTAATATTATGGGAAATACCCTCCATGGTTGATCCAATACTAGAAATAATAGGGATATATCCTTTAGAAATAAGAGGATCTAATATTTCGGGATTGATTTTTGTGACCTCTCCCACTAACCCATGACTCCCATCTCCTAATTCTCTAGATTTAATTAAGTTCCCATCAAGACCCGATATTCCCACAGCTAAGGATCCAGTTTTATTAATGCCTTTTACAATTTGTTTGTTAACCTTACCCATGAGAACCATCTCGACAATTTCCATTGTTTTTTGATCAGTAATTCTTAATCCATTTTCGAATTTAGGAGATATTTCTAATTTCTTTAACCAATTATTAATCTCCGGCCCTCCTCCATGAATTACTATTGGACAAACCCCTACTGTTGATAAAAGCGCTATGTCTCTGAAAAAAGCATTTTTTAAATCATCATCCTCCATAACAGAACCACCATACTTGATAACAATTTTTCTACCCGAGAAACTTTGTATATATGGAAGTGCTTCGCTTAATATTGAGACTCTTTGAGAATCATTCATACTTTAAAATATTTAAAACTTGATTTAATTTAGAAATTAGGTTTTTCCAAATATATCTCTATTTTCAATAAAAGAGAATAAAATCAAATTCTTTTTTATTATCGTCGATAATAAATTCTGATTCAAGATTTTTAACGAAAAACCTGTTTAATCTTTCTTGTTTTTCAATCCATTTCTCTAAAGGGACAGCGTTTAATTCGAAACGCATTCTGAGACCATATTTTTCTTTCTTTGTAA
Source organism: uncultured Prochlorococcus sp. (assembly GCA_902518475.1). Lineage (GTDB taxonomy): Bacteria > Cyanobacteriota > Cyanobacteriia > PCC-6307 > Cyanobiaceae > Prochlorococcus_A. Next base: position 9,219 of record CABYGI010000024.1, read on the forward strand.
TTTCTTCTATTTCTTTTAGTTGAGGGGGATTATCCTCGTCCCACAAATTTAAAGATTCTAATGATGATTCAAGATGAGCTTTTATCCCATACCTCCATCTTGTAACATCTTTGACAAGTGCAGTTAATTCTTTTGGTCTATTAAATTTGTTCGCCGCAAAATTTGTCTTGTCAAACAATTCTACAGGAGGTATTTCGGAAGTCTTTAAACCTAATCCAATTAAAAAAATAGGTACTCCATAAAAGAAAGTAGGTACACTTAAATTTACTGAGTCTGTAAAATAAGCTGTCATTCCAACAAAAGCTAATATACCCCCAGCGGTTACGATTAAGTTTCCAGGCGATAAGTATTTCTTCATTTTGATTGAGTAGAATGAGTTTAAACGGGCTAACAAGTATTATGCAAGATTCTAATACTGCAAATCAAGGAGATTTAATTGTTAAACTTGATCAAGATAGAGCATGGCTCTTAGAAAATCTTGATAAGGGTAAGTGGCCAGAAATTAGAAGTGAACTTGCCGTGCTTGAAAGAAAAATAAGCAAATTAATTATAAGTGTTCAAGAAAATAATGTTGATATTTGATTTAAAAAGGTATTTCGTCAACTTCGGGAACCAAAGGTGAACTATCCCAATTAGATTTTATGGTGCTTTCTTTTTTTTCAATTGACCCATCATTTTCTTTCTTATCAGATTTTATAGCCTCAACGGGTTCTATTTGATGAATTTTTGAAGCTGTAAGTTCTGGTTGCTTTTCTTTTGTTCCGTCTTTTCTAGTGACTGAATTCATCTTCAGACGTCCTTCAATAACAATATTTTGCCCCTCTTTGAGTCCATCAACCATTTCTTGGGCAATATTTCCCCAGCCAATGATTTTGAGATCTCTTCTTGGATCTTCACTACGTAATCCTTTAAAATTAACAATCATTTCTGCAATTGGAGTTTGGCTTTCTTTGGTATACCTCATTTGGGGAGCGCCATTAATTACCGCCTGAATTAAACAATGATTCATTACTTACTATTTAATTAAAGATATACTGATGCAGAATCAAAGAAATTGCTATAAAAATGTTTGGATCCTATCAGGAACTTCTGATGGACCTGTAATAGCTAATATGCTTCTTGAACTTAATTTTTCAGTTTTTGCAAGCGTTTTAACTCATAAAGCAGGGCAAGCTTATATTAAAAATCCAAAGTTACATTTAATTACAGGTAAATTAAATAACAAAGATGAAATAATTAATTTTATAAAAAAAAATCAAATCAAATGCGTTGTTGATGCTACTCATCCGTTTGCCGTAATAATTTCTAAAAATCTAAATAATGCATGTAAAGAGATT
>CABYGI010000025.1 GCA_902518475.1 uncultured Prochlorococcus sp.
GCGCGGCTATAAGAAATAAATAATGTTGCTAAAAATGTCCCTAAAATTTGTATAAAGCTTTGCGCCACCGGCATTTTCGGTTGCCGTATTTGTATTTGCTCCATATGATGTGAAAGTTCGAGGTTTAAACTCGATTTAAATCTTTTTTTAACCCCTAGCTTTAATTTAAATTTCAATGAACAAAGCTGATTTAGTAAATCTTGTAGCAGCTCGTACAGAGCTCACAAAAACTGATGTTTCTCTAGTTGTTGATGCAGCTATTGAAACTATTGTTGATTCAGTAGTGGAAGGCAAAAAAGTCTCTTTACTAGGATTTGGTTCTTTTGAACCAAGAGATCGTTCTGCAAGACAGGGATTAAACCCTAAGACAGGCGAAAAAATAGCAATACCCGCTAAAAGAGTTCCAACATTCTCTGCAGGTAAACTTTTTAAGGATAGAGTTCAAGGGTAATTTTTTTAATCTATTTCTTCCTTTAATTACAAGGTGCTCTTTGAGGGCATCTTTTTTTTAATCGCGAAATGATGCAATTAGCTCAATGCCCAACACTTTTAACGAGGCATCCAAAATTTTGAAATCTTAAGAAGTAATGAAATGTTTAACTATTTTATGCATTAAATTTTTGTTGTTATCTAATTTTGTTATGGCTGAAACAATACCAACAAAGTCTAAGATTTTAAAACAATCAAGTGATTGTTTTAAAGATTCTCGAACCCAAATATGTAAAGAATTAGTTTCTGAAATAGAAAAACTTCAATTAGTAGTATTTGACCAAAATAGATTCAAATGTCAATCAAGTTTATTGGGGCTTCAAACGGAAATTATTGAAGCTTATTTTTTTAATAATTTCTCAAATGAGAGAATTTCATTAATGATCCCATATGTGATTAAAAATTGTTAATTATTAAAATAATTTATTTTTTTGGAATATTATAAATCTGTTATTTAATTTGTAATGGTAAAAGGTTTTTCTGATAATGAAGTTAAGAATAAAAATCAAAATACTCAAATAAAAGAAAAAAAAGGCTTAGCTGGTTTTCTTAAAGGCAAGAAATTTACTTACACTTTGCCAGGCAAAAAACAAATAAATATTTTTGGATCAATAGTAATAGGCTTAAATATCATTTTAGTATTGCTAGTCATCCTGTATTTAAAGAATCAAGAATTCCATGACTTTGTATTTAATGTTGGACGTTAGCTATATTTTTAGATCGAAAGATTTTATTAGATGATATATTTAAATTTTAGAATATCTCATGAAGGTAGTTAATTTAGTTTCTCAAGTATTTTTTTTGTTGATAACTGTTCTATTTTTGATATATTTTCTAACAGGTTATGACTCCGCTTTTGAGGCAGACCAAAATTGTCATTCATATCTTTCAAGTTACGATAACCCATCTGGAAATTATGGTTGTGATCATGATACTGAGACGCATCAGTGGATACTTTACGAGTCCAATGAAAGTAAAAAACCAGCAAAAATTATTAAGAAATTTAGGTATAAGTTTTTATAAATCAATTTTCTTATAAAAAAACTTTGCAGATATAATAGAAATAATTGCTGTAACTGTGAAAGTAAGATATTGATATATGCTTCCTTCTAAGTAGATTTTATTTTTATATAGAGGAAAATCGACTAAAGATCCTATAGTACCCCAAATAATTACCCATACAGATATGTATAAGAATAATTTTATTGGATTAGATTTTTTTGTTTTCATTTTTAATTAATACCAAAAATTGAAGAAGTAACGGGTCTGCCGCTTAAAACTAACTCGGTTAATATGAGCATTAAGAATCCAATCATTGCTGCTCTACCATTTACAAGTTCAGCACTGCTATTAAATCCAAAAACATTCTTTACTTCATCTCCCTGATTGTCTACCCATTTTGAGTATTCATTATCAGTTGATGATGTATTAGTAAAATCATCATTTTGATTTTCTATTGGAGAGCCGTTTTCTTGCATAAATTTTTATATTTATTTTAGTGATTTTAAAACTTATTTATTATTAAATTAAAACTGATATTATAAAAAAAATTAAGACAAAAATTATTATCCATAAAAATTGCAATCTCAAAATTAATTGACAAATTAAATTAATTTTCTCTCCAGTGCAATTATCTCCAGTCTTATTAATGATTGGCTTTTCAATAATTTCATTTTTATATTTACTTTTGCCTCCTAATTTAATACCAGCAATATAGGCAAATATTGCTTCTGAAATCCCAGCATTAGGCGAATCATATTTTTTACCATCAAGATAACTTTTTTTTATGATTGATCCAAACTCATTAATTTTGGAGCTAACTAAAGGTAATGTGATTAAAACTAATCTTGTAGGGAAAAAAGTAACAATATCTTCAATTCTCGCACTGAAAAAACCCAAATATCTAAAATTATCATATTTGTAACCTATCATTGAATCTAAAGTACTTATGGCTTTATAAGAAAAACCAAGTGACAAAGGTCCTGGTAGAAAAATTGAAAACTTCATAAAAATAATTCCAATAAAAATCCAAAATAAGGGCCCAAATATTCCATCAACAGAATTTTCGGAAAGGCTCTCGGTACTTGATCTCAAGAGATGTTTCATAGATGATGACCTTACATCCCTACTTACTATCCTTTGTACTTTCTTTTTGATTATTCTCTTATTTTCATCATTAATTTCTTTTCGTTCTATTAGCGCTGCTATCTCTTTCACACTTGAAATAAGTCCCCTAGTCGCAAAACAACTTGAAAGTCCAAAAAAAATTAACAATCCACCAAAAAAATGATTTCTTGATTGCAGATAGATGAGTTCTATAAATTTTCCTAAACCAAAACTTATTCCAATAGTCGATATTGCTACGACTAAACCTCCCCAAAACAATATATTTTTATTTTGTCCAAAATTATTTATGAGGTAATCAGATATTTTTTTTATGTAAAAGCCAATTACTTGAACAGGATGGATTAAGAATCTAGGATCGCCGGCCAATAAATCAAAACCAATCGATCCAAGAAATATTAAAAATAAATTTATTTCAGCCAACTGAACATCGAGCGTAGACCTTTACCTACTTTCTCAATTTCATGTTTTGAGTTTTCTTCTCTTAATTTTGTCATTAAGGGTTTGTTTTTATCGCATTCTTCTACAAAATTCTTAGCGAAAGTTCCATCTTGAATATCTTTTAAAATTTTCTGCATTTCTTTCTTTGTATCACTATTGATAAGTCTTTTACCACTTACATAATCTCCATATTCTGCAGTATTTGAAATGGAATCTCTCATTTGAGATAAGCCTCCCTTCACCATTAAATCAACAATAAGTTTAACTTCATGAAGGCATTCGAAGTAAGCAAGTTCGGGCTGATATCCTGCCTCTACAAGAGTTTCGAAGCCTGACTTGACGAGTTCTGATAATCCTCCGCATAAAACAGCTTGTTCGCCAAATAAATCAGTTTCTGTTTCTTCTTTGAAGTTTGTTTCAAGAATCCCAGCTCTCGTTCCGCCAATCCCTTTAGCGTAAGCCATCGCCAACGATCTTGCATTCCCGGAAGAATCCTGCTCAACTGCAAACAATGCTGGAACTCCTTGACCATTCTGATATTCCCAACGAACAGTATGTCCAGGTCCTTTTGGGGCAATCATTACAACATCCACAAAACTAGGAGGTTTGATAAGTCCGAATCTTATATTGAATCCATGAGCAAAACTTAGTATCTTTCCTTCTTTTAAGTTTGGTTCTATTTCCTTAAGGTAAACATTTTTCTGAAACTCATCGGGGAGGAGAATCATAATCCAGTCTGCTTTTTCGCAAGCTTCAGAAACGCTAAAGACTTGTAGGCCATCGCTAATGGCTTTGCTTTCAGACTTACTTCCTTTATATAATCCAACAATTACATCCATACCGCTATCTTTAAGATTTAGGGCATGTGCATGACCTTGTGAACCGTATCCAATAATCGCTATTGTTTTATTATTTAAAAGACTTAGATCTGCATCTGTATCGTAGAAAAGTTGGGTCATTAGTTGTAGCTTCTTAACATTTGATAATTAGTATTTTAGACATTAAAGGTGTAAATAAACCAAAAAATTATAAATTTAAAAATTATTTATTTAGAAAATTTAAGATTGATTTGCTTCGCTTGGATGTGTGATTACTCTATCAATTAAGCCATAGTTTTTTGCTTCTTCCGCACTTAGAAAATAATCTCTATCGGTATCCTTTTCAATTTTCTCAAAAGATTGGCCTGTCATATCTGCCATAGACATATTTAACATATCTTTAATTCTTAAAATTTCCTTAGCTTCTATTTCAATATCACTTGCTTGCCGTTGAGATGTTCCTCCTAGAGGTTGATGAATCATTATTCTGCTATGAGGCAAAGCAACTCTTTTACCTTTTGTGCCAGCAGCCAAAAGGAATGCTCCCATGGAGGCTGCGAGGCCTACGCATATAGTTACTACGTCACTTTTTACATATTTGATTGTGTCATATATAGCCAGGCCAGCAGTTACTGATCCCCCTGGGCTATTTATATATAGATAGATAGGTTTGGAATTGTCATCAGAATCTAGATAAAGCATTTGTGCAACTAGACTGTTAGCAATGCCATCATTAACTTCTTGTCCAAGAAAAAGGATTCTTTCAACACCTAGTCTTGTATATATGTCGACCCATCTTTCATATTGACTTCCTGGAAGTCTATAAGGCACGCTTGGAGTTCCTATTGGCATAATTTTAAAATGGATTTGTGAGAGTTAAATTTTATTTGGTAAATCTTTTTGACTCGTGAGTATTCTATCGATAACTCCATAATCTAGGGCTTCTTGGGGGTTAAGATAACTCATCCTGTCAGAGTCTTTTGATAGTTCTTCGATAGTCTTTCCAGTATTAAGAGATAGAATTTCCAACATTGATTTTTTGTTTTTCAAAACTTCTTCAGCTCTTATTTGGATATCTGTCGCTTGGCCTCTTGCTCCGCTTATAGGTTGATGTAAAACAATAGAAGCATGTGGAAGAGCGGCTCTTTGCCCCTTAGTGCCAGATGAAAGGATAACTGCAGCAGTTCCCATTGCTTGTCCAATACATATTGTGTGCACTGGTGGTTTAATGTAGCTTATTGTATCGCAGATAGCGAAAGCTTCAGTTTCAAACCCAACTGCATCACCAGTATACCAACTTGTACCTGTTGAATTGATATAGAAATAGATTGGTTTTTCTGGATCCTCAAACTCTAGATAAAGAAGTTGAGCAATGATTAGCTCAGTGACATCCATTCCTAATTGTCTTTTCGCATCATCATCTGAAAATAATGGTAAACCAAGATAAACGATTCGCTCTTTCAATAAAAGAGAGGGGAGATCAGGAGGTGGGGTCCTCATAACGGTGTTTTCTCCGTAATAAGGAGCAGATACAGTCATTTGTATCACAAAAATAAGATTGAACTGATTCTAGCTAGATTTAACCCTGTGTTGCTGGTGATTGAAAAGATTTGTTTGACTCAGGATTATTTATTAGTTTTCCAAAGACCATTCTTCCAGTAGGAGTTTGTAATGCTCCTGTGATAACAATATCTAATCTGCTTCCCACAAAATTCTTTGCCTCGTCAATAACAACCATAGTACCGTCATCTAAATATCCAATACCTTGCATTTTTTCTTTGCCTTCTCTAACAATTTTTATATTAAGTGATTCTCCTGGCTGTACTTCTGGCCTTAAAGCAATAACCAAATCACTTAAATTCATAACTTTTAATTCTTTAACTTCAGCAATCTGAGAAAGATTATAATCAGCTGTAATTAAAGTTCCTGTCATATCCTCAGTAATTTTCAAGAGTTTTTCATCTGTCCCATTACCTTCGTACTTTGTTGGGTTTATTACAAGTCTTCTCCCATATAAATCTCTTAATTCTTTTAATAACTTAAGACCTCTTCTTCCTTTTGACCTCTTTTCATTACTGCTTGAATCAGCTAACGTTTGTAATTCGTCAATTACACTTTGAGCAACAATTAATTGCCCTTCTAATAAGCCGCAACCTAATAAGCCATTGATTCTTCCATCAATAATTACGCTGGTATCAAGAATTTTTGGACTTGCAGCAGGGAGAATTCCTTCATTTACTAGATATGCATCAGTATTATTTGGATTGAATAATCTTAATAATGTCCTTCCATGAGTATCTGCCAACTTATAACCAAGCACACCAAAGAAAATATTGCTTAATATAGCTGCTAAGGGTTTTGCGAAAAAAACTTCTCTAGGGAAGGGAATTAAAAGTATTGGAGCAAGCAGTAGATTTGCAACAAGTAATCCTAAAATTAAACCAACTGATCTACTTATTAGTAAGTCTGTTGGCATTGTTCTTATTTGATCAAGAAACGTCTTTCTTAGTTGAAGGAATACAAAACCAGCAGCTAATCCAACAAAAAAACCTATTATTGCTAAAACAATTCTAAAACCTTCTACATTAGATACCTGTTTAAGTATGTCTACTGGCAATAAATCAACACCAAGCCATCCTGAAGCAGCTCCAGACAATACAAATAAAATTAATACTAAGATATCCGTCATATCTATAATCTACTAGGATTTATTAATTGAGTAAATAAGGATTTTATTTTTTTCGATCCTAAATACTTTTTTTGGAGCTTAAAATTGAATTTAGATTATGAATAAGTTTCCAAGAAGTGCATACGTGCACATTCCTTTTTGTCACAGAAGGTGTTTTTATTGTGATTTTGCAGTTGTTCCATTAGGAAACAAAATTGAAACTTTACAAGGTTATGGAAGCAAAACTGTTCAAGAGTATTTGCAATTTTTATATAAAGAAATATTGTCAATTAAGCATAAATCACCTCTTTCGACGATTTATATTGGAGGCGGTACTCCATCAATTTTAGATCCTACACAAATTAAGGAATTAATTGATCTTTTTAAAGAATATTATGGAATTGATTATGGTGCTGAAATCACTATGGAGGTTGATCCAGCAAGTTTTACTCAAGATGATCTTTATGGATTCATAAATGCTGGGATAAATAGATTTAGTCTTGGAGTACAAAGTTTTAATGATCAGATTCTTCACAAGTCGGGAAGGCGTCATTTGAGAGAAGATGCAGAAAAATCTTGTTTATGGTTAAAAAGAGAATATGATTCTGGATTAATAAAAAGCTGGAGTTTAGATTTAATTCAAAACTTGCCATTTAGTGGATTTCAAGAATGGCAAGATGACTTAAAAAAAACAATTACATTTTCACCACCGCATCTATCTATTTACGATTTAAATATTGAAAATGGCACAGTTTTTAAAAAATTAGTTAACTTAGGGAAATTAAAACTCCCAAATGATGAAGAAGCTTTTAGAAATAGTAAATTAACTCATTTAATTCTAAAAAACTCAGGGTATTCAAGATATGAAATCTCAAATTATTGCCTCCCGCGACATCAATCGAGACATAACAGAGTTTATTGGAGAGGTTTAGGTTGGTGGAGTTTTGGGCAAGGTTCTACTAGTTCACCTTGGGGGGAAAAGTTAACTAGACCAAGAGTTAGTAAAGAATATAAAGAATGGGTAATAAGACAATGCGAACTTAATTTAGATTCATCCTTAATTAATAATAACTTTGTCTATAAAGAACTTGATGAGAAAATAATGTTGGGATTAAGACTCAAAGAGGGTGTAGATATCAAAGAAGTGTTTAAAGAACAAAACTGGGAAAATAAAAAATTTGAAAGCAACTTTAGTAAATTGCTTGAAGAGTGGCAAAGATTTATTGAAAGTGGACTATTAGTAAGAAATGGGAATAGATTCTTTTTAAGTGAGCCTAATGGCATGGAACTTAGCAATCAAGTTCTTATTTCTATGTTTAAGTGGTGGGATGAGATTAACTAAGTCTTTCAGAGTCTACCCATTCTTTTAATTTATCCTTAAATAATTTCTTTCCTTGGATAATCGGTTGGCAAAATGGAGGTTGATCATCATTGAGGCCTAACAAATCTGCAGTAACTCTGACTTGCCCATCGCAATAATTACCTGCGCCGATACCTATTGTGGGAATTGTTAAAGAATTTTGTATTTCTTTGGCAAGCAAATCAGGAATATGTTCAAGAACTATTGAAAAACATCCTAATTCTTCAAGAATTGCAGCCTCTTTCTTAATTTTTTCTTGGCTTGCTAAGCTTTCTCCTTGTTTTCTTAATCCAATATTTAGATAGCTTTGTGGTGTAAGACCTATATGACCCATAACAGGGATTCCCATTCTAATTAATCTAGAAATAACTTTTTGTATTTCTGGTTCAGCTCCTTCCACTTTTACAGCTTTTGCATAAGTGCTCTGAATGATTTTCCCTGCATACTCAACAGCCTTATCCTCACCACATTGAAAAGTCAGAAAAGGCATATCTGAAACGACTAGAGGTTGTTCATCAATTTTTTTCTTAAATCCTCTTGAAACAGCATTAGTATGATAAATAATGTTTTCTAAAGTTATTGGCAATGTCGATTTGTATCCTAAGCAGACCATTGCTAATGAATCTCCTACCAAGATGAGGTCAACATTAGCTTGTTCTGCAATAGATCCTGATATGGAGTCCCAAGCAGTAAGTGCAATGATTTTGCGAGAATTTTTTTTATAATTAACTAGGTCTGAAGGTAACATAATAAATTTATGTATCTTTTTTAATCAAGAATTGCTAGTATGATTTTGACTCGGCCTTTCGCGGTTTTAACGCCTAAACCTGGTCAGGACCGGAAGGTAGCAGCCACAATGGATGCTTGAGGCAGGCGAGATAACCGAGTCACTCTATTTTACCTTTTAACCTATATCTTTTTTATTTTGTCTTAATCTCAAAAACTCAGGAATACTAGCTCCTGATTCTTTACTGTCCGAATAATTATATAAAGGTTGATTAGATAATCTGTTCTTTATTCTTTGCTGGTTTAATGGTTGGGTTGTTTCAAATCCTGTAGCAATTACAGTAACTTGTATCTCCCCTTCCATTGCTTCATCGACCACTGCACCAACAATAATATTCGCTTCTTGATCAACAACATCATAAATAATTTCAGATGCAGAGGTCATGTCTTCTAAAGTCATGTCTTTGCCTCCAGTAATATTTATAACGCAGCCTTTAGCTCCATCAATTCTTGCTGCTTCTAATAAAGGGCTATTCATTGCAGCTTGTGCTGCCTCAATAGCTCTCGATCTTCCTGAACCTATACCTATTCCGAGAAGTGCAGTGCCTGCCTCAGTCATAACTGATCTAACGTCTGCAAAATCAACATTAACTAATCCCGGGCAAGTAATTATGTCACTAATGCCTTTGACGCCCATCCTTAGAACATCGTCAGCATTCCTAAATGCTTCTTGAAGAGGAGCTCCTGCTATAACATCTTTTAATCGGTCATTTGGAATAACTATAAGAGTATCAACGTTTTCAGCTAGTCTTGCGATCCCTTCCTCTGCTTGACGCATTCTTCTTTTCCCTTCAAAAGAAAATGGTTTGGTTACTATGCCAACTGTTAGAGCACCACTTTGTTTAGCTACTTCTGCAACAACGGGAGCAGCACCTGTACCCGTTCCTCCACCCATTCCAGCTGCTATAAAAACTAGATCAGATCCCTCTAAAGCTTGTTGAAGCTCTTCTTTGGATTCTTCGGCTGCTTTTTGCCCAATACTTGGATTCCCACCTGCACCTAGACCTCTAGTGAGGTTTTGTCCAAGTTGAACTCTACTTTCTGCAGAAGACTGTAGTAGGGCTTGTGCATCGGTATTGAGGACTCTAAATGAAACCCCTTCTAAATCACTATTTATCATTCTATTGACTGCATTACTGCCACCACCACCTACACCAATAACTTCTATTTTGGCGTTTTGGCTTGGAAGGATTTCTCTCGATTGATCAAAGTTTGGATTGTTACCGAAGCTCATCTCTTAATAGGAATCTTTTACTAGTATTGGGTGCATTATGAACTTACTGCGCTCATATGTAGGAATTTGTTGAGGAAAATCCTAAAAATATTTATTTATTAAATATTTTGTTTTTAATGCAAAACCCATATC
>CABYGI010000026.1 GCA_902518475.1 uncultured Prochlorococcus sp.
GATGTTAAAAATGCTTTAGAAATCAGAAAAAATTTAAAAAGAGAAAATGTGGTTCTTGGCTGTCTAGTCGGTTCTTTTTGTATTGATAATGAAAATAAAAAACCTTTTATTCTTTGTAATAAATATCCAAATTTAGCTTTTTTTACAGGATTTCATCGTCACGGAGCTTTACGAAATCCTAATGATAGTTTTACTGCAAATTTCTGCCATCCTGATGCGCTAACAGCATTAGTAGGAGCACGCATTTTGAATCAATTATCACCGAAAATTCAAGTTTCTCCTGGAGTTCACAATATTGAATGTCAATATATAAAATCAATAAAAAATATCTCATCAATATTCGCAGGTTTTGTAAATAACTTTCATTCCGACAAGCCAGGAATGCTGCCCACCATTAATACGATTTTGTTAACTCAATGTTTAGATCAGGCCGCATCAGTATCAATAAAAGTTAGAAAAGAAAATAAATTAGAGAATAAATATCTGTCATTAAAAGAACTTGGTTATGGTGAAGAAATAATTAGTGCAAGGGAAATAATTAATGATAAATTTTGTGAAAAAGGAGATTATACTTTTTCTCAATTAAATGCTGTTAAGGCTGATGTCTTAGGGAGTATGACTCTACCAACTGAAGGAAAACCAACACGGAATTTTCAAGCAGGACAAGTTTTATCAGATATGCTTTTGCAACTCAACAGATGTCCAAAAGATGTCTCAGAATTTGTAAATTGGTGTAATAAATACTCTCTCAGTCAAGGAGGTTTAGAAGGTCTAAAATCTTTAAAATTTTGGCCAGATATTTATAAAGAATTCAAAATTAAAAATAACAATTGTTCAATGATTAATCTGATTTATTTATGCTTTAATGCTAATTCAGAAGAAAAAAAAGAAATTTATAAGGTTTTAATTAGTTCAGAAGAAATCACTAATTTTTGCCAAGAATCTGTGAAATCTGAATTATCTTTCGAACTCAATGAAAAATTAAATGGAGATTATCTTATTGATGATATTGAAAACTTTTATAAGAAATTATTTATTGACAAAGAGCAAAACGCCCTAAAAACAAATAAATATAGTAATCAAATTTCTAAAAAAAATCCTAGTTATATCAATGTATTGAAAATTATTAATAAATATTTTAATAATTGATTTTTTTCTAATTTGCTAGAAACCAAAGTTCTTTACTTATTTACTAATCTTGATTGCAGGGTTAGAATTATTATGGTTTAAAAGGTTTTTTTGAAAAAGGAATTAACTCATCGTTCTCATGAACTTAAAGCTCTTGGTTGGAATCAAGAAGACTTAACAAGATACGAAGATTTATGGGATTACAGTCAAAGATGGGGATTAATAAATTTAGAAAGAGAAGACCGACAGTTTTTAAAGAAGGCAGAAAAGTTACTCCCAAAGATCCAAAATAAAAAGATATCCGTCAAAAAAACTATTGAAGAAAAATCTTATTATCTATGGTTAAATTTTTACCTCGATGAAATTAATATTTTTAGTAATTCTAATCTTCCAAAAAATAAATATGGTGTTTGGACACTCTTAATTGAAGAGGAAATAAAACTTCTTAAAGAATTACAACCAGTTATGGGTCTTCCAGATACTTTAAAAGCTAAGAATCTATTCGAAAATAGAAAAGAGCTTATAAATAAAGCTTTTAGCGAATTTGATGCTAAAAGTTATGACAAGCTTTTCAACTTTGATGAAGTTTTAAGCAACTCTGAAAAAAATGTTGGTAAGAATTGGAAATCAATTACTGAAAAAGATCCTGAGGCTAATAAAACTTTTCCAATAATTGAATCTGCAAATATTGAGAAACTCAGATCTGCGATAAAAGAGGATTTGAGTACATATATGAAAGATAATTACCCCTCATTAAAAAAGGATTTATAAATATTTATCTTTTTTTTGCTTTTTTTTGGACTTTTCTAAGTTAAATAGATAATAGGATTATTTAAAAAATTTTGAGCAACCAAAAGTTCGAGACACTTCAGTTACATGCAGGCCAAGTTCCTGATCCGACTACAAATTCTAGAGCTGTACCCATCTATCAAACTAGTTCCTATGTCTTTGATAATGCAGAGCATGGAGCGAATCTTTTTGGATTAAAAGAATTTGGAAATATTTATACTCGACTTATGAACCCCACCACAGATGTCTTCGAAAAAAGGATGGCTGCTTTGGAGGGAGGTATGGCAGCACTTGCAACATCCTCGGGTCAAGCTGCTCAATTCTTGGCAATAGTGAACTGTATGACTGCAGGGGATAATTTTGTCTCTACTTCTTTTCTATATGGTGGGACCTACAATCAATTTAAAGTACAATTTCCAAGATTAGGAATAGAAGTTAAATTTGCAGATGGCGATAGTATCGATAGTTTTAGAAATAAAATTGATGATAAAACCAAAGCAATATATGTCGAATCAATGGGAAATCCTCGATTCAACATCCCAGATTTTGAGGGACTCTCTGCTTTGGCCAAGGAAAATGGAATTCCCTTAATAGTGGATAATACCCTTGGTGCTGGTGGTGCTTTAATAAGACCAATTGATTTTGGAGCCGATGTTGTTGTGGAAAGTGCAACAAAATGGATCGGTGGACATGGAACAAGTATCGGAGGGGTTATTGTTGATGCCGGAACCTTTGATTGGGGAAATGGTAAATTTCCACTAATGAGTGAGCCAAGCGCTGCTTATCATGGGCTCGTTCATTGGGATGCTTTTGGTTTCGGTAGTGATATCTGCAAATCTTTGGGAGTACCTGATAATAGAAATATAGCTTTTGCGTTAAGAGCAAGACTTGAATGCCTCAGAGACTGGGGATCAGCTCAAAGTCCTTTTAATTCTTTCTTGCTATTGCAGGGTTTGGAAACTCTCAGTTTAAGAATAGAAAGACAAACTTCTAATGCTCTTGAATTAGCAAAATGGCTAGATTCTAATTCTAATGTAAGTAGTGTTAATTATCCTGGCCTAGAATCTGATCCATACTACTCTAGTGCAAAAAAATATACTACTGGAAGGGGAATGGGTTGCATGCTTATGTTCTCTCTTAATGGGGGTTATGAAAATGCAGTGAAGTTTATTGATTCCTTAAAATTAGCAAGCCACCTTGCTAACGTAGGGGATTCAAAAACATTAGTAATTCATCCTGCTTCAACAACTCATCAGCAATTATCTGAAGAAGAACAACTATCTGCAGGTGTTACTCCCACTATGGTAAGAGTTTCAGTAGGAATTGAACATATTGATGATATTAAAGCAGATTTCGAACAAGCACTTTTACAAATCACATAGGAAAGGAGATTTATTGGCTTTAATAATTCCTAGTAACTATCACAAGATTAGTGATGTTGAGAAAAATCATATATCTTGGATCGAACCAGAATTGGCAAAAAGACAGGATATACGTCCTCTTAGGATTGGCATTTTAAATATCATGCCTCTTGGCAAGCAGTATGAATTTAACTTGCTACATCCACTTGGTTTATCTCCCCTTCAAATTGAGCCAGTTTGGATAAAGCTGAAAACTCACTCTTATAAAACATGGGATCTTAATCATCTGAATAATTTATACATTACCTGGGAAGAAGCAAATAATCCAGAACCGTTAGATGGAATCATTATTACTGGAGCACCTATTGAACACCTAGCCTTTGAGGAGGTTAAGTATTGGGATGAATTTGTAAAAATTGTAAATGAAGCCAGAAATTCTTGTGCGAGTACTCTTGGATTATGTTGGGCTGGCTTTGCGCTGGCTTATTTAGCAGGGGTCGATAAGAAAGTTTTTGAGAGGAAATTATTTGGGGTATTCCCTTTAAAAAGTCTTGTTCCTGGACACCCTTTGATGGGTACACAAGATGATGAATTTATTTGTCCTCAAAGTAGATTTGCTGGATTACCAGATCTGGAAATGGAGAAAGCCCAAAAAGAAGGGAAATTAAATTTGTTGGCTTATGGAGAAAACGTTGGATATACAATATTTGAATCTTATGATCAAAAACAACTTATGCATTTAGGTCATCCTGAATATACGGTGCATAGAATTATTAGTGAAATTGAAAGAGACAAAGAAAAGGGAGATGTTCCCCCTCCTAAAAATTTTGACCCAAATAGTTCAAAAACTGCTTGGAGGTCTCATAGGAATTTGCTTTTTCAACAATGGCTTTGGTTCTGTTATCAACAAGTTAGTCTTAATTAACTTTTTTAATGAGCGCTTTCCATACCACCTAGTCTTTCAAATAAGTTAAGACTTTCTTTATTTAATCCTACAACTTCAACTTTAGAGCCACCATTCTGGAACTTTCTAATAATTTGCTCAAGAGCAACAACGCCACTTTGATCCCAAATATGAGCTAAGGACATATCAATTACAATATTTTCTGGATGTTCATGAATATCAAATCCTTGTAAGAAATAAATTTTACTTACAAAAAATAATTGTCCTTTTACTTTGTAGGTACTCAAATTATTTTCTTTAGATCTTGAGACAGTTATAACTTTTGCGACTTTTCTGCTGAAAAGGATTGCAGCTAAGGCAACTCCAGCAATAACTCCAAGTGCAAGATTATGAGGTTTTGTCAACATTGTAACCGCAAAAGTCATAAGCATTACTGCAGTATCACTTTTAGGTATCTTTCTAATATTTTTTAATCCATTTATATCTGCTGTACTTATCGCGATCGTTATCATGATTGCCACTAAAGCAGCCATTGGTATTGCTCCAATCCAAGACTTCAAAAGGATAATCATAATTAGTAGAGATATACCTGAGGAGAGAGTTGATAATCTAGATTTACCACCATTTTCAGTATTCATAACAGATTGCCCAACTAAGGCACATCCTGCCATTCCACCAAATAAGGATGCCACAATATTTGCGATTCCCTGTCCTCTTGCTTCTTTATTTTTATTAGAACTTGTATCAGTTACATCGTCTAAAATGTCTTGAGTTAAAAAGGTTTCCATTAAACCCACGAGGGATATTGCAAGTGAAGTCGGTAAAATAATTCCTAATGTTTCAAGACTAAAAGGTACTTTCCCATTTTCTATAGATCCAAAAGGAAGTGAAATACTTGGTAATCCATCAGGTAATTTACCCAAATCGCTAACTGTTGGGACATCTAGATTCAAGAATATGCTTATGAGAGTAATTACTACTATCGCGATAAGTTGAGATGGGACTACTTTTGTGATTTTTGGAAGCCCATAGATAATTATTAATCCTAGGATTACAAGAATCCAAACTACTGGTATCTGAGAGTTAACTGGATACTGACTCAAAGTTTGTTCAATTAATCCTTTTGATTCTTTAATACCTATTCCTAACTGAGGTAGTTGAGCCTGGAATATTAAAAGTGCCAGTGCATTTACAAATCCACTTAATACTCCCGTTGGCACGAATCGCATTTGGTAGGCAAGTCTTAAATATCCCCAAAGAATTTGGAAAATTCCAGTTAATATTCCAGCTGCAATAAGATATGGGACTCCTAATCCAGGAGCTTGTGATTCTCCATAAGCAACAAGTCCAGTCATCAAAAGAGCTGTTGAACCTGTAGCTGAAGTGATCATCCCCCTTCTTCCTCCAACAATCGCAATTGTTATTGATAAGCAAAATGCACCAAAAAGGCCAACTTTAGGATCTACACCAGCTATACCTGAAAAAGCAATTGCTTCTGGGATCATTGCAAAAGCAACAACTAAGCCAGAGAGAATATTTGATTTTGGATCATCCAACCAATTTTTAGATAAATATCTTGTGAAATTTGACATTTTAAGTTTCTTTATACTTAAAAAGTTACCTCATAAAGGAGGCAAAATACCCTGTGGATCAAAAATATTCTTTAAAGTTTTTAATTCATTCATTCTATTTCCAAAAGCTAATGTAAGTTCTTCCTCATGAGTATTTAAATGATTATGCAATTGGGCTAAATGAATATTTGGATAAAACCTTTTTAGATTGTTCCACGATGTATAAATCCAGTTCAAAGCAACTTCTTTTTCTTGAAGATCATTTTTTTTCCATGATGCATATATCCATGGTTTCCACGTACTTTTTCTATGAACAAAAAAGCTTGAGCCATAATTTAACTTTTTTGTTTTGCAACCTAGTTGTTGAGAAGCAACATAGCAGGAATTATTAGGTTTATTATCCATTATTTCATTCAAACATTTTATGAAACTTGGGATATTATTTTTTAAATCTTCTCCAAGAAGACTAATTACTTCAGAATGGTTATTTGCATTAAGCTCATATAAATTTAATTCCTTTGGGAAGAAATTTATTTTGTTAAAGTTCTCATGATATTGTTTTTTTAGAGCAGGAAATTTGTCTAAAGGCATTAAGTATTCTTCTGTTCTTTTATCCTCTAAATTATTCTTAAGTTCAGCAAAAATATATATATAAATCTTTTGTGCATAAATCCATTGAAGACTAATATTTTCTGGAAATTTCTCTGATATTTTTATTATTTCTGTAAGTTCACTTGGATTTACAAATCCTTCAATAACCTTAATTGGATTAGATTTGATAGTTTTAAGTTCTATTTCGGTAATAATTGAGAAAAAGGGTGCTGCGCCTTTAATTGCTTCCCAAATCAATTGTTCTTCTGGATTTATTTGATTTTTTTTTAAAGAGATAAATGTGCCATTACCCAAGAAACCTTTTATTGATTCAATATTATCAATGGCTAACCCGTATGCCCGACTGAGCGGGCTTACTCCACCAGTAAGTACATATCCTGCTCCAGGAAGTTTAGAAAGTCCGATTGGAAAACTTCGATTATGTTTTTGTAAATAATTTACTAGATCCCCCATTATTACTCCCCCTCCAATTGTTACTAAATTGGTTTTTCTATCTAGGTGAATTTTGCTGTGATTTTTTCTTAGATCAAGAGTTGTAAAACCATTTTTTGCACAACTAGAAGTTGTACCTCCACTACATACGCATAGGTGTTCAAATTTTTCCTTAGAATAATTTTGCTCATAAAATAAGGAATCATTCACGTCATAAACTAATTTTTTTAATTTTGCATCCTTTGAATTAATATTTGGAACTTCAAGCAAGTTATTGTTATTTTTCACTACATGATATTGTTCTTTACTATTATGGTATAAGTAATAATTTGATTTTGGATAATTTAGATTCGAAGTTAAATAATCAAGTTGCGATACTTATCTGTGGACACGGTAGTAGAAATAAACTAGCCATTACTGAATTTCAAGAATTAACTAAGTGCATACAAAAAAGATATCCAAAATTTATAGTTGAATATGGTTTCTTGGAATTCGCTAAACCTTCGATTCTTGATGCTTTAGACACGTTAAAAGATCTTTCTATAAAAAAAGTAATTGCAATACCTGCGATGCTTTTTGCGGCGGGCCATGTAAAAAATGATATACCTAGCTTGCTAATGAATTATTCAGGTAAAACAGGTATTGAAATAATTTATGGAAGAGAATTAGGTATTAATAATTTAATGATTAGTGCAGCTTGTGAAAGAGTAAAAGATGTATTTAAGCAAAATAATACTCTCAAACCTGAAGATTCATTATTAGTTGTTGTTGGTAGAGGCTCTTCTGACCCAGATGCGAATTCCAATGTTTCAAAAATAACGAGAATGATCGTAGAGGGTATTGGTTTAGGGTGGGGGGAAACAGTTTTTTCTGGAGTAACTTTCCCTCTCGTTGAACCTGGCTTGAAAAATGTTGTGAGACTTGGTTATAAAAATATAATTATTTTCCCTTATTTCCTTTTCTCAGGTGTCCTTGTCACCAGAATAAAAAGGCAAAGCGATTTAGTTGCGATAAATAATCCAAATATTTCATTTATACATGCACAATATCTTTCTTCACAGTCTTATGTAGTCGACACTTTTGTAGAAAGGATTGAAGAGATTCTTAATAACGAAGGTAAGAATTTTATGAATTGCTCAACTTGTAAATATAGATCAAATTTATTTGGCTTTGAAAAAGAAGTTGGAATGGTACAAGAAAGTCATCATGACCATGTAGAGGGCTTGGGGATCAGCTGTGAATTATGTGATCCTGAATGTAATGGTGCTTGTGAAATACAAAATCTAACTGATAACTACGAAAAATTAAACTCAGGAGGAGGTCGTCACTTAGAACATGAAGATGTTGAGGTTCATCAACATGA
>CABYGI010000027.1 GCA_902518475.1 uncultured Prochlorococcus sp.
TGAAACTTTTTTTTTTAAATTAAGCTGATTCCCATAAGGTTTCATCTATGATTTATTTTTTAAATGAATGAGGTGTTATTAATTAAATAAACATCTTTTTGTTTGATTAGCAAGTAAAAAATTAAATTCTTTATGTCCTCAATAAGAATAAATTTAAGAAAGTCAATCCATTCCATAAAGAATGCATAATCACTGAAGAGAACAAACTCCCTGAAGCAATTCTTGTAATTCCTAGTCCAATCCCTAGAACAAATAATGGCGGCATTTCTCCCAAACTTAAATGAGCCAATGCAAAGATAAAGGCTGAAACTATGATGCCTGAAACTACTCCAAAATCTCTTGAAAGAGTTGGTAGTAAAATACCGCGAAATATAGTCTCTTCAAATAGAGGAGCTAATAAGGTTGTTGTTATAAATAAAAGAAAAAATGATAAGAAATTATTATTATTAAGAACAATTTCCAGCAAAGGGTTACTACCATTCTGATTATCGATCAGACTATTCATAATTAGAGAAATCAATAAAACAAAAGGAACAATCGTTAACCAACCTTTAATCCCCTGAATAATTGCATATTTTATTGGCAAGAAATTGAACTGTAGATAATCTTTTTGAAAGGTAAATTCACCATTCAAAGATTTAATTTGAAAATAAATTATCCCTAATGGCGGAACAGCCATAAAAAGATATCCAAAGAATATTTTTAAAGATTGCGACAATTCATTAGACATATTTTTAGAAAAAAGTTCAACCAAACTTATAGAAAACAAAGGTGATACTACTTCTCCTAAAACAACAAATCCACCTGCGATTAATAAAACCAGATCTATTAACTCTAAATCTAAGGATTTGATTTCTTGAAAACCAAACTTTTTCAAAGATATGGTGGTCCATAATATTTTCAAAGCCAGAATAGAGCCAATAAGTATTGTTAAAAGTGGTATTAGTCTAATGGCTAATATTTTTAAAAACATTTTGCTTGAAAATGATTTTGTTATTAATGAACTATCGTCAAAATCAAATTTTCTGCTTAAAAGGTGATATAAAAATCTATCATCTTTAAATAAATCAAATTTATCAGGATTTGGTTTATATGAATTATTATTGGACTTTCTCTCTATTTCATCAATCAGAAATTTAAAGTTTTTGTTTTCAAAATCATTTGATATATTTTTATAGATTATAGATTCATTTGATTCTGAAGAAATTACTAGAATTAATTTATTTCTTTCTGTTAATTCTTCAAATGAGATCTCAGAGAGTGATTTATTTATTTGTTCAACAGGATCATTAATGATAAAAAAATTTTTAAGATTTTCAGGTATTGATTGGACGGATAATTCAACAATTTCTTGCTCTTTTTGACCTATATCAAATGAAACAGATGGCCTATTTAAACTATCCCTTAAGCCTTGTTGCCAAACAAAAAAAGTTATAACTATAGAAATAAAAGCTAAAGTGATTTTTGACTTTGAAATATTTTTAAAGATCATAACTCATTGATATTTTGAAAACTATACTTAGTTATCATTGAAGTCCATTATATTCATGTATCTATTTTAATCACGCCATGAGATGATTAAATTATCTAAATTATCTTAATTTTCTTATTTATATAATGACTATACGATTAGTTTTAGTTAGGCATGGACTAAGCAGTTTCAATGCAAAAGGTTTAATTCAAGGCAGAACAGATGATTCAACACTTACTGATGAAGGATATGAACAAGCCCGAAAAGCAGGAAAAGCATTATCAAAAATAAACTTCGATAAAATCTATTCCTCCCCACTTGTCAGAGCGTCAGAGACTGCAAAAACAATTAACAAGACCTTCAATAAAGAACAATGCATTATATTTGATGATAATTTGCTTGAGGTCGATCTTGGTGAGTGGTCTGGCCTAAAAATTGATGAAATAAAAAAGAAATTTCCAGAAATTTACCCTACATGGAAAAATGATCCAGAAAATCTAATCTTAAAAAGAAATGAAAAAAAGACTTATAAACCAATTCAAGAGTTATTTTTTCAAGCAGAAAATTTTGTAGAAGACATTTTAAAAATTTATCTAAACAAAGATGATGTGAATATTCTAATAGTAGGACATAATGCAATTCTCAGATGTTTAATCCTCTTGTTATTAGGAAAGCCTAAGCAAGGTTTTAGGAAAATAAGATTAGAGAATGCTTCTTTCTCTATACTCAATATTTCAAAAAAAGATAACTCTTTTAAGACACAAATTGAATGCTTAAATCAAACTTCCCATCTGAATAAAAATATTCCAAATCAAATTGGAGATTCCAGAATATTTCTTGTAAGGCATGGTGAAACTAATTGGAACAAAGAAGGAAGATTCCAAGGCCAAATTGATATCCCTTTAAATGAAAACGGAAAAGATCAAGCTAGAAAGACTTTTGAATATTTGAGAAATATTTCCTTCAACAAAGCATTTTCAAGTTCCATGAATAGGCCTTATGAGACGGCACAAATAATCCTTCAAAATAGCAAAGATTTAAAAATAGAAAGAATAGATTCACTTGTAGAAATTAGTCACGGATTATGGGAAGGCAAACTGGAAGTAGAAATCAGAGAAAAGTGGCCTGTTTTGCTAAAAAATTGGCATGATAAACCAGAAGAAGTAATAATGCCCGAAGGTGAATCTATAAAAGATGTATCAGATAGGTCTGTAGAAGCTTTTAATAAAATTTGCTCATCTCAAAAGGATAGTGATCTGAGCCTTCTGGTCGCTCATGATGCAGTCAATAAAACTCTAATTTGCAACATCATTGGGATTAATTATTCAAACATTTGGATGATAAAACAAGGTAATGGTGGCATAACTATAATTGATCTTTTTAATGATCCCAACAAGCCCCCTGTCATTAGCGCTCTAAACATTACAACCCACTTAGGAGGAATAATTGACTCAACTGCTTCAGGAGCACTTTAAATTAAACCTGTTTTTAAAAACTTTATTCAATGAAGTCAGAGGTAGAATAAAGAATTTATTTATTGAAAAAGCCAACTTGACTAAGAGGCCAAAATCTGAAATATGCTTTACCAATTATCTCCTTTTTATGAAGAAATTTACTTCCAGGCCAATATCTACCATCCCAGCTATTTGATCTGTTATCACCTAAAACTAAAAAATGATCCTTAGGAACTTTTATGTTTTCAAATTCACCACATTTATTAAAGAGGGATAATGAGCATTTATAAGAGACGTAAGGTTCAGAAATTAATTTATTATTTATTATTAACTCACCCTTCGTGTTTATACTGACAATTTCTCCTGGAAGTGCCACCACTCTTTTAATATAAGCATCACAAGCTTGATCCCTTAAACCAGGAATAAACGACATTGGAGGAAAACTCATCAAAAAACAATATCTTTTTTTTGGTAAAGGCTTAGATCTTAATGAAATTAATTTTTCGTCAAAGGAGTAAGGTGAGTTAAAAACTACAATATCTCCTCTTTTTGGCAAAGAGTTTCTTAGCGAAAATTTTTCAATAATAAGCCTATCGTTTATTTGCAATTCTGGGAGCATTGACCCAGAAGGGATATAACGTGGTTCTGCTAAAAAAGATCTACAAGATGAAACAAAAAAAGTTAATAGAATTAGTAGACCCCATTCTTTCAAAAAACTTTTAATAGAGTCAGACATGAAATTAATAAAGCCTTAATTTTTTAACTTTATATAAATTGTTTGGCATATTCAATTTCGTTAAAACCCAATATTACTTTTTCCTCTTCGTAAATTAAAAATGGTCTTTTTATTAATTTGCCATCACTTAAAAGTAGTTTAATAATTTCTTCCCTTGATAAACCATCGATATCAAGATTTAGAGTTTTAAAAGCTTGACCTCTTGTGTTAAAAATCTTTTTCTTATCATCAGAGTATTGTTCTATTGCGAGATTTAAATAATTAACAAGGGGTGGTTCTTTTACAATATCAATTAATTTAAATTCGAAATAATTGCTTTCAAGCCACTTTGCAGCTTTTCGGCAAGTAGAACATTTTAAATAACTATAAAGAATTATTTTTTTCAATTTGATTTACTAATCTTTGATTTCTTAAGTACTTTAAGGTTTTTCTTTTTTAAGGGTATACAACTTTTCAATAAATTTTCTACTACATCAAAATCTCTCCAACCATGAATTTGAACTGTTCTTCCATCAAGTCCTTTACTTGTCCTAAAGAATTCAGCAACATCCTCAAGCTGATTAGGAGCAATTTGATTTATACTCACTATATTAGTCTGTCTAGGATTAGCCATAGGTACACATAAAAGTTTTCCATCATATGCACCACAATCATGCATATCCAAAACTCCAATAGGTCTAGCTTTTATTAAACAACCAGCAAAAGTAGGCTCATCCATTATCACCATTGCATCAAGGGGAGCTCCATCATCAGCGAGAGTATTTGGGATAAAACCATAATCAAAAGGGTACCTCACGGAAGAATGCAATACTCTGTCCAAGGCCATTATGCCTGCATCAGAGCAATATTCATATTTATTCCTACTCCCTGCAGGTATTTCAACAACGATATTTACTATTCCCTTCATTGGAGATGGAGGTATTGAACTAAGGTCCATCTTTTTTAAATTCGTGATTATGAATTATCTCTTTTCCTTGAGATAAAGGTCTTCCAATTAAAATGCTTATCGAAGGTAAAAAAATTGTCAAAACCGCAAAAATGATACCTAGAGATGTTATTGATAAACTCCTTATACTTAAAGGGTCATCATCATCCCTTTCAAAATCATTTCGAGTAGAACCGTAAGAAGATTCTTCGCTTGATTTACTTTGAATAAACTGCTTTGATTTCGTGTAACTCAAAAACTCTTAATTGGTAAAGATTAAGGAGATAATTAACATCATTATCTTACATTCAAAATGTCAATAAATCAAAACATTGACTAGTAAATTTTTAATTACTCTTTTTCCAGCAAAGACCTAATAGATTTTAGTTCGTCTAATATTTGCACCAGTATATTTTGAGCGGCGGAGGAAGGTGTATTAAAGACCTCTACAGTAACTTCCTTAATTCTTAAAATATCTTTTGCAAATCTCGCTACTTCATTAGGATGGAATTTTAAAGGATCTTTTTGATCAGTTCTAAATTCGG
>CABYGI010000028.1 GCA_902518475.1 uncultured Prochlorococcus sp.
AGTATTTTGTACTAGATTTTCCACAATTTTTAGGTTGTTTTCCACGTCCAAATCCACATTGGATTAGAAATGCCAGTATTTTTCAAAAAAAACAGGACATCAACATTATTGTTGACTTTTCTTTAAGATTTATTAAATTTCCTTTTTTAAAAAAGAAGTTGTTAAAAAACTAACTTATTACATGAGTCTCATTTGATAAATTGAAAAATTTTCATGAAGAATTTTTTTGATTTTTTTTGAAAAAAATATCATTATGGTTATGCAGAAAAATATAAATTTATGGATCAAATCAGCCAATCAAATTTAACTGATAAGAAACTTGTCGAGTGCTCTTCAAATAAAGTCTCTTTAGAAACAGAGCTTTCAGAAACTCTTTATAACACTATGAAAGATTTCGTATTAAGTAATCCAACTTGGGATCAATATAAACTTATAAATTCAGCTTTAGCTACTTTTCTCGTTCAAAATGGATGTACAGATAATTCTGTATCAGAAATTTATTTAAATCAATTATTTACACCCTCTAAGTCTTTTTAATATTTAAACAGGCTCTTCTACTCAAGGCCATCATTGTAAGTGTAGGACTTTGCCAAGATGATGTAGGCCAACATGCTCCATCTAGTACAAGTACATTCTTGCATCTCCATAATCTATTAAATTTATCAACTACGCTATTTTCTTCATTTATTCCCATTGGTGCCCCCCCTACTTCATGAATGTAATATCCAGGAGGAGGAGGACTATCTGAAAGTGCTATCAAATTTTTTGTAAATAAACTTCCTAATGGAATATTCATTAACTCATCGATATTTTTTATTTTCCCATTTGCAGCTTTGACTGATTTTTGTATCGTTTTTTCCATATGTTTTGCCATATTTAACTCATTCTCGCTCCATTCGAATTCAATGTAGGGAATTGGTATTCCCCATTCATCTGTTTTTTTTGAGAGAGAAACTGAGTTTTTCTCTTTAGGAAGCACTTCACCATGGGCGATAAGAAAGCCAATGGATTTGTTTGCGTCTTTTTGTAAAAATTTAGGTATCCCTAATCTATCAATTGCCCCCCAGATTCCATAACCTCTATGGAAATTTATGTCGTCAATTTCTGGTAAATTTGAACCAAAAGGAATAAAGAAGCTGCCTGCTCCAGAAAGATCGGGAGGATTATCTAGTGATTTGTCTGAATTTTTTTCTTTTGGGACTGAAAAAAATCTACAGATAGATATGTGATCCATTAGGTATTTACCTAATTTCCCAGAATTATCTTTAAACCCTGAGGAATTTGATTTGTATTCTGAGTTCAGTAGTATTCTCAGTGTTGAAATTGTTGATGCGCAAAGAAGAATTAAATCACAATCCAATACTTCTTTGTGTCCATTTTCTAGGTTTACAATCGTTAGTTTTGAAGCAAGCTCTGTTATCTTGTTAATTTCAAAAGACTCCACTAGGTAATTAGAGATTATTTGTACATTTCCAGTATCTAAAGCTTTTTTTAAAGAGCTTCCTACGCTAGAGGACTTGGGCCAATTTTTTTCTTTTACAGATGAATTACGGTCAAATCCTCTTGATTGGATAAATGGATAGTTTAATTTTGATTTAACTTTGCTGCCAAAAACATTTTCGTTTTCTGTAAGAGGAATTTCACCAATATATTTACCGTTTGGGACCTCCTTGATATCATCTTTACGTCCATAAATTCCGCAGAAATTTTCAATAAAATCGTAATGCGGGGAAATTTCTTCGTATGAAATAGGCCAGTTTGGCCCGAATCCGTCTTTTTTAGCTGGATGAAAGTCTTCTGAGGAAAGTCTTAATGTTATGCCTCCCCAAGTTAATGATCTCCCCCCATATTGTTTACCTTGCGTCCAAAGAAATGGCTTTTTTTTTGGGAAGTCATAAGGATGCTTCAATTCATTTGAATATAAGTCAGGATTATTTTTCCAATAACCAGGATGTTGGAACTGATTGGCATGTTTTTTTGTTATGACTCCTGATAATCTTTTTAATGTACTTTTTGGCTCATGATTACTAGCTTCATGCCTTTTAACTTGAGGCCCTGCTTCTATTACTAAAACTTTGATCCCTTGTTCTGCCAATGTAAGTGCTGCTATTCCTCCTGTAGCTCCAGAACCAACAACAATTGCATCATAAGGACTTATATCCAAAACCTATTTCTTGATTTGCTATTTCAATAAATATAGCATTCAGTAAATAATTAATTTTTAGATTTCAGCTTAAGAAGTTAGAATTTATTGAAATACTACTCAAACAAATGAGATTTATAATTTTAACTTTTTTAATAGTTGTTTTAACCCTCCCATCTAGAAGCTTCGCTGCGTTGGATTATGGTAAACAATCTTTGGTAGGGGCTGATTTTTCTGGATCTGATTTAAAAGGAGCAACTTTCTATTTGACTGATTTACAAGACGCAAATTTATCGGGTTGTGAGCTCCAAAATGCGAGTCTTTATGGGGCAAAATTGAAAGATACTAATTTAAGTAACTCCAACTTAAGAGAAGTAACTTTAGACTCGGCTGTTTTAGATGGAACAGATTTATCAAATACTAACTTGGAGGATTCTTTTGCTTATAGTACCCAGTTTGAAAATGTAAAAATACAAGGCGCAGACTTCACAAATGTTTTTTTGCCAAAAGATATTATTAGGAAATTTTGTGAGAGTGCTACTGGAACTAATCCAATTACAAATAGAGAAACTAGAGAAACTTTAGAGTGCGATTACATTTAAATTTATGCACATATAAGTTCTTTTTTAATCTTTCTTTGTTTATAAAGTGATCTTCCAACAGGCCAACCTAAAGTAGATAAATGTTTCATTAAAGAACCTGAGTATTTGAAATAAAAATTATCTGAATATCTGATGCCAAGTTCATTTAGAGTGGTTATTAATAAACATAGATCTTTCTTTTTGCCTTTTTTAATATCCAATAATATCAATGCTTCACTTGATAATTTTTTTTCTAGTGCCTTATCATTTTCAGCAAAACCAACTTTAAGTGAATTAAATGCATCAGAATAAAGAGTATAAATTATTCCATCTTTAGATTTTTCTAAAGAAGTATTTACATTAAATCTTGATGATATTAATGTTTTGTATCCTTTAATGATTTTTCTGTTATTCATAATTATTTGATTTCATCCTGAGCTAATTCGTATTTCTCTAATAGATTGTTTACTTCTGCTAGTGCGATCCTCTTTTGACAAGCGGAGTCATATCTATTTACTGCTATTGAAGGTATTGAACCTTTGCTTTTCATTTCCCTTATACCAGTTTCTAAACATTGAAAAGCAACACTTGATAGATCTCTTCCTTCTGCTGCGGCCCAAACTTTCAAAAGATAAGTAAGATTTGATGGTACTGAGATCTGTACTTTGTTTGAATTTGAAGTATTTAATGCAATATCATCTAGACTAATTTCTTTAGAGGAAATAGTTTCTTTAACCTTTCTCTTCAAAAATTTTACTTGGCTAATAGCGTCCTCTTTATTCTTTATTTTTTGTTCTATTTCAAATAACTCTTCTTCAGAATTAATTAAAGCTTCTAATGCCCATTTAGCATCATCTTTCGCAACCGCGGTTTTATCAAGCCATTCATCTCTTATTTTTGACCAATTACTAGGCATAAGCTTTATAAGATAATTCTATAATATATAAATCTATATAGATTGTCCATGTATTCAATATAGATTTAATATAGATTGTATAAAGTTAAAATTTAATTTTTAATAATTCCTCGTCTTAGAAATAATCTTTTACAATAATTGAAACTGCAGAATCAATCCAAAGTTATCTTAGAGGTATTTTTTAGCTAATTGAAAACGATATATTTGATAATTCAATCTTTTAAAATTTTAGTTATTTGTTTATTTAGTTAAAAACTTCTGAGCTTTTAATCTCTTTCAATAAGTTCAATTTTATAACCATCAGGATCCTCAACAAAAGCCAAGACAGTAGTACTGTTTTTCATTGTTTTAGGTTTGGTTGTTATTTTGCAACCATTTTTTTCTAATCCTTGGCAAATTAGATGAATATCTTTTACTCCAATAGCTATATGACCATATTTATCTCCAATCTCATAGTCTTCAGACTTTTTGTCCCAGTTATAAGTTAATTCAATTACTGAGTTTTCTTTTTCTGAGCCATAACCAACAAATGCCAAAGTGAATTTTCCATGAGGGTAATCCTTTTTTCTCAATAAATTCATTCCTAATCTATTGACGTAGAAATCAATGGATTTATCCAAATCTCCAACCCTCAACATTGTATGTAGGATACGCATTTTGAATTATGAACCTGAATCAATTATCTAATATTTAATAACCATCTGCAAAAGTTGATTTTTTGAAAGTAAGTCTTTTTATTATGTTCAAAAAATTAGGTTAAAATATAAATACGAAATTTCAATAATATATTGAATCAGATATTCCAAAGACTCTCATCAGTATTTTTGTATACTTTGCCATTAAAGGCATCAATACCTTTTGGATATTTTTTGTTCTATAAATATTCTTTTTTAAAAATACTATTATTACTAACTTTTCCGATAACAATAATTGAAAAATCTTTGCCTTTTGGTAGTTTTTTATTATTTATAATTTTGTTTGCTGGATTAGTAAGAAATCCAAATGTTCCCTATTTCGTTAGATATAACGCATGCCAAGCTTTATTAATTGATATTGCTTTAATAATAATTTCATATCTCTTGAGAATATTTCCCATAGTTGAATTAGGCTCAATAATTTTTATATTTACACTATGTATTTTTATTTATTCGATTTCTCAATGTATTTATGGAGTTGAACCTGAAATTCCCTTAGTTAGTAAATCTGTAAGAATGCAAATTTAAAAAGATTTATGGATTTACTGATTT
>CABYGI010000029.1 GCA_902518475.1 uncultured Prochlorococcus sp.
TAGTAATTGATACAAGAAATCATTATGAGGTTTCTTTAGGTACATTTCAGAACTCTATAAACCCTAATACCAGAAACTTTAGCGAATTCCCCAAGTGGGTAGATGATCATTTAGAAACCCATTTAGAAAATAAACAGAATACAAATATAGCAATGTTTTGTACCGGAGGAATAAGATGTGAAAAAGCTACTAGTTTACTGAAAAAGAAAGGTTATAAAAATATTTATCACCTACAAGGGGGTATCCTTCAATACCTTGACGATATCCCAAAAGAAAAAAACTTATTTGAAGGTGAATGTTATGTTTTTGATAAAAGAGTTGCTTTAGATCAAAATTTAGAAAAAGGCTCCTACTCGATTTGTCATGCATGTGGAATGCCAATTTCAATTCAAGATCAAGAAAGAAAAGAATATAGAAAGGGTATCCAATGTCATTTCTGCATACACCAATTCAGCGATGATGATAGGAAAAGGTTTGAAGAAAGACAAAAGCAGATCGATAGATTAAAAGTGAAAAATCATAAAATCTATAAGGACTAATTTTCAAAATCATGAAAGTTGAAGAATTAGAAAAATTAGCAGGTTCCATTGGATTATTAATTAAAATTCAAGTAAGAGAAACTATCGGATTATGTTTCTTTAGAATCGTTATTGCAGAACAGAAAGATAACATAATTAAGATTTGGGCCGAAATGAAAGGTTGGACTTATTTAAATAAACAAGGTATTCAGCTTGATACATTAAGAATCCTTAGTAAAGCTCCTGCTTTTGTTTCGGAATTAATATGGGCAACAACTATGGCTTGGGCAATTGAAAAAAAATCAAGCAACAAAGTAAGACTTTTAGCTATTTTTGATAGTGAAGGATATAGTAGAAAACTTGTAAGATATTTCAAGTTAATAGGATTCAAAATTGTCAAAGAAGTTGGTTCTAGCCCAGTAGATCTTTTATTAAGATTGGTTTGGGGAGGTGCAGGTACACTTATGAACGGGAAATGTATTTGCATATTGAAAAGACTTGAAAAGAAACTATCTTTAATTGGAGAAAGTTAACCCGCGTGATAACTACTTCTAACTAAAGGGCCAGAAGATACTTTTTTGAATCCTAATTCCTTAGAGAAGCGATATAAATATTCAAACTCTGATGGATCCCAATATTTCTTAACTGCCAAATGATTGAATGAGGGCCTTAAATATTGGCCAATTGTAATTTGATCACAATCTATTTTTTTTAGATCATAAATTGTATTTTTTATTTCATCCAATGTTTCCCCAAGTCCTAACATAATGCCTGATTTAGTTTGAATATGAGGAGCAATATCTTTTGACTTTTTTAGTAAACTAAGGGATTTTTTGTAATTTGCACCCCTCCTAACTTCTTTTTGCAGTCTTTCAACAGTTTCAAGATTATGATTAAAGCATATTGGTTTTTTTTCTAAAATCATCTTCAATCTCTCAGTCTGAAGGTTATTTGTTTCATCAAGATTTTTGCCTCCACCCCATAAATCAGGAGTTAAAACTTCAATTTTAATTGTTGAATCAATTTTTCTAATCTCATCAATTGTAGATATAAATAAATTTGCACCATGATCAGGGAGATCGTCTCTAGCTACAGATGTCAAAACAACATATTTCAAATTTAGTACTTTCACTGCTTCAGCGACTTGAGTACATTCATCAATATTGATGGAGCTAGGTCTACCTTTATTTACCTGACAAAAAGCACATGAACGAGAACATATCGATCCACCCAATAAGAAGGTGGCTGTTCCTGAGGCATAACATTCCGCTCTATTTGGACATCTTGCCTCTTCACAAATAGTATGAATATTTGATTTTTTGATAAGTGTTTGTATTTTTTCGAATTCTGAAGCTTTACTAATAGGAAATTTTATCCAAGAGGGAAGTCTTAAGATTTTTTCTTTCTTGATTAGATTATTGTCTCTCATTGTCTAATTTAGTTTTGTTCTTCCTTCTAACGCCCTTGCAAGTGTAACTTCATCCACATATTCAAGTTCACTACCCATTGGGAGCCCATATGCAATCCTAGTAACCTTAGTAAAAGGGGCTAATAATTTTCCAATATAAAGACTTGTTGTATCTCCCTCAACACTTGGGGTCAATGCCAATATGATCTCATCTATTTCAGACTTACTAACTCTTTCTACCAAGCTTCTTATTTCTAAAAGTTCGGGGCCAACAGAATCCATTGGGGATATTAAACCACCAATAACATGGTAAACACCTTTAAATTCTCTGGCGCGCTCCAAAGCAAGCAAATCTTTAGTTTCTGCTACTACACAGATTAGTTTTTGATTTCTTTCAGTATTTCTACAAATTTCGCATTCATCTTCTGAAGTCAAATTGAAACATTTTTTGCAACGACCAACATTACTATGTGCTTCTAACAGAGCCTTTGAAAATTCTCTTATTGTACTTTCAGGTTGTTTTAAAATAAATAGGGCTAATCGTTGCGCTGTTCTTGGACCAATACCTGGGAATTTCTCAAAATGACCGATTAATTTTGAAAGTGGTTTGGTATAAGTAATCAAAATTAAACTATTTCTAGAGATAATTTAGACGCAAAATTCCGGATTGCCATAATTGTTTGCTTTTAATGTCTTATTATGTTTTAAGTTAGTAATTTCAAACAAAATGAAAAATATTAAATTTAACCCTTTTAAATATTTATTGTTGGTTTTTTTGTGCTTAACACTGAGTGCTTGTAGTGGCGGACTAAATGCGGGATTAGAAGCTTATCAAAGTCCAGATGGTAGATATGCCTTTTTGTATCCAACAGGATGGACTAGAGTAAAAGTCGATGGAGGACCTGAAATTATTTATCATGATTTAATAAATAGTAATGAGACCTTAAGTTTAGTTATTTCTGATGTTAATAAAGAGGTTCAATTAGAGCAATTAGGAAGCCCAAGTGAAGTAGGTCAAACATTAATTGATAAAGTCATTGCTCCCGAAGGTTCAGGTAGAGAGGTAAAACTTATAAATACCAATAAGAGGGAGGCATCCAATCATATTTTCTATGATTTAGAGTATGAATTAAATTTAAATGAACAGGCAAGACATGAATTAGCTACTGTCGTAATTGATAGAGGAACACTTTACACTTTTGCTGTTGGAACAAATGAAGAAAGGTGGAATAAAGTTGACGGTATGTTTAGTAACGTAATTGAATCATTTAACTTCTTAATATAGTTTAGAGATTCATACTAGATTCCTACTTGAACATTCCACAAATCAGCATATATTTTGTTCTGATCTAATAGTTTTTCATGTTTTCCGCTTTCAACTATTTTACCTTTATCAATAACTACAATATTATCGGCATTTTTTATAGTGCTTAATCTATGAGCTATTACTATAGTTGTTCTTTCTTTTGTGATTTTAGATAAAGATTTTTGAATTAAAGCCTCTGTTTCATTATCAACTGAAGCTGTAGCTTCATCTAATATTAGTATTGGGGCATCCTTTAAAACAGCTCTCGCCAAGGCAATTCTTTGACGTTGCCCGCCTGAGAGCCTTTGGCCCCTTTCCCCCACTATAGTTTTATAACCATCTGGTAATTGTTCAATAAATTTATGAGCTTCCGCAATCTTTGAAGCTTTAATAATATCTTTAAGACTTGGGTTGATTGAGCCATAAGCAATATTTTCTTGTACACTGCCATGAAATAAATAAGTTTCTTGACTTACTAAAGAGATACACTTTCTTAAATCCCTCAAATTTATTTCTTTAATAGAAACCCCATCCAAGGTTATTGACCCGTTATTACTATCATAAATTCTAAGTAGAAGTTTTATTATTGTACTTTTTCCAGAACCTGTTAAACCAACAATTCCTAATGTTGAGTTATTTTCAATTTTGAAATTTATATTTTTTAAAGTTAAATCTCGTCCAGGATAATTAAAATTTACATTATTAAAAATAATTTCTCCTTTGATAACTTTAGGTTCAATTTTTATTTTTCCATCTTTTATTTTTATAGGCGTATCTATGAGATCAATTACTCTATCTATTGAAGCCATAGATCTCTGAAAATCATCTAAAACATGCCCCAAAGTAGTTAAAGGCCATAATAGTCTTTGTGTAATAAACACTAAAAAACTATAAGTACCTACATCAAGTGTCTTATTCCAAGTTTGGAAACCTCCAATTAATAGAATCGCTATGAAAGCAAATAAAATTGCAAATCTTATAAGAGGGATAAAAGCAGAAGATAATTTTATTGCAGCCTTATTACTTCTTTGATAATCGAGACTTTCTTTATTTAATCTATTTAGTTCCCATTTTTCTTTAGTAAAACTTTTTATGGTTAGAATTCCACTTAAATTATTATTAAGCCTTGATGCCAACAGTCCAGCCTTATTTCTTACATCTCTGTATTTTGGAGCTAGCTTCCTTTGAAATTTAATTGATCCTAAAAATATAATTGGAATAGGAAAGAAAGCAAATAAAGCGATTTTTGGAGCGACAAAAATCATAGTGCCCCCAATTATTAAGACAGTTATAAATAACTGAATAATCTGATTAGCCCCTTGATCTAGAAATCTCTCGAGTTGATTTATATCATCATTCAAAATAGATAATAGCCTTCCAGTATTATCATTTTCAAAAAAATCCATATCTAATTCCTGGATATGCTCATAAGCTTTTATTCTTAATTTATGTTGCGATAGCTGAGCTAAATTTCTCCATAAAATCGAATATAAATATTCAAAGGAGGATTCACCAGACCA
>CABYGI010000030.1 GCA_902518475.1 uncultured Prochlorococcus sp.
TGCAATAGCACCTGCTGTATTAAGGTCATTTCCAAGAACCTCAGAAAATTTAAGTTTTTTTTGAGATAATTCAAAGCTTATTTTCTCTTTATATTGGTCTTCGATAGATTCATTCTTATCAATAGATTTAAAAGCATCTTTTGTAAGGTCCAAAAAAGAAAGGGCTACATTAATGTTTTTCCAAGCTTCTGAAGCACTCCTTAAAGCTTCTTCAGTAAAATCAAGTGGTTTTCTATAATTCACAGTCATAACAAAATATCGCAAAGTCATAGGGCTTATACCTGACTTAATTAGTTCTCTAATAGTTTTAAAATTTTTAAGGGATTTACTCATCTTTTGTCCATTTACATTGACCATCCCATTGTGTAACCAATAGTTCGCTAGCTTTTTGCCATTGGCTGCTTCTGATTGGGCTATTTCATTCTCATGATGTGGAAAAATCAAATCAGAACCACCTAAATGGATATCAATAGTATCTCCTAATTCATCTTTAACCATCGCTGAACATTCAATATGCCATCCTGGCCTACCTTTACCCCATGGCGAATCAAAAAATGGTTCATCATCTTTGGCTTTTTTCCATAGTGCAAAATCTTGCGGATTAAGTTTTTTACTATTTTCATCATTAGCCATTCTTCCTTGCTGATTGATATTTTGTTCTTGTATATTTTGATTACTTAGCTTTCCATAATTTTTATTTTTAAAAACAGAATAATAAACATCTCCATCCCTAGAGTATGCATAACCTTTGTCCTCAAGGATTGTTATGAAGGAGCAGATATTGCATATATGATTCGTTGCTCTTGGCATGCTATCCGGACGCATTATCCCTAAAGAATCCATATCTTTATGAAATTCAATGATATTTTTTTCAGATACTTCCTTCATTGAACTGCTTTCTTCTTTCGCTCTTTTTAATATCTTGTCATCAATATCTGTAAAATTTTGAACATATTTTACTTTGAAATCACTGTAAATTAAAAATCTTCTCAATACATCCCAAGCTATATAACTTCTGGCATGGCCAAGATGACATAAATCATAAACAGTTACCCCACAACAATAAATTTTTACTACATCATCAATAGGCTTAAAAACCTCAACTTTTTTGCTTAAAGTATTAAAAAGTTTGATCATCTTAAAATAAGTATTTCATAAGGTTTATTTTGTCTCCATCCAATTGTCTCCAATTCCAATATCAACTAAAAGAGGCACATTCAATTTTACACAATCTTCCATAGTCTTCTTTACTAATTTCGTCGTAATTTCCAAAGAATCTGGTTCAACTTCAAACAATAATTCATCATGTACTTGTAAAAGCATTTTTGCGGGAACATTCATTTCTATGAATTTTTTATTTAGTTGAACCATTGCAATTTTAATAATATCTGCACTTGAACCCTGAATTGGGGCATTGGCTGCAGCTCTTAGTGACTGTGCTTCCATGCCAGCTCTTCTTGCGGACTGCAAGTCAATTTCGTAAGGATCTTTTCCTATTAGTCTTCCAAGTCCATTTTTATCAAACTTAAATTCTCTCTTTCTACCAAAAATTGTTTTTACATAACCTTTTGATAAGGCAAGCCTTTCTTGAAGTTCAAGAAATTTGAAAATTTTTGAATATCTTTCTTTGTATTTTATTAGGAATTCTTTTGCTTCTGGAGTACTTACTCCTGTAGAACGTGCAAACTTTTTAATTCCCATACCATAGATAACTCCGAAATTTATTGTTTTCCCAACTCTCCTCTCATCAGACGAAATTTCTTCTTTCTCAAAAATTAATCTTGCAGTCAAAGAATGAATGTCATCATTTTTATGAAATGCATTTATTAGTATTTCTTCTTCCGCTAGGTGAGCGAGTATTCTTAATTCGATCTGAGAATAATCAGCTGATAAAAGTTTCCAATTTTTTTCAGGCAAGAATGCTTTTCTGATTCTCCTACTAAATTCAGTCCTAACTGGGATATTTTGAAGATTAGGATTGCTACTACTTAGTCTCCCAGTCGCTGTAGCAGCTTGATTAAAGTTTGTATGAACTCTTCCTGTCTTTTCGTTAATAAGATTTGGAAGAGCATCAATATAGGTGCTAAGTAATTTGCTAAGAGTTCTATGTTTTATTAAATGCTGGATTATTTCATGTTCATCGACTAATCTTTCCAGAACTACTGCATCTGTACTCCATCCTGTTTTTGTTTTCCGTGATTTTTTCTTATCCAAATTTAATTTTTCAAACAAGATCTCACCAAGTTGTTTTGGTGAAGATAGATTGAAACTCTCCTCTGCTAACTCATAAACTTTACTTTCAATATCTTCTAAGGTACTTTTTAATTCTTTTGAGAGTTTATCCAAGTAAGGGATGTCGATGGTTATGCCATTCATTTCCATTTGGGACAATACCGGCTCTAAAGGCAGCTCGATTTCTTCGAACAATTTGATTAATTCATCTTTTTCCTTTGAAAAACTTTCTTTAAAAATTTTGACAATCTTAAAAGTTAAAAAAACATCATAACCGCAGTAAATACTTGCTTCATCAATATCAACAAATGAAAAGTCTTTATTTTTTCCAACTGTCTCCTTAAATGAAGGAGGCTTGAATCCAAATAATCTAAAACTAATTTCACTTAACCCATGTTTCTCCTGATTATTAAGAAGGTAGTCTGCTAACAAGGTGTCAAAGGTTACGCCTTTAAGATCAAGTCCATGATTAAAAAATATTTGCCTATCAAATTTAGAATTTTGGAGTGCCTTTTCTTTTTTTGGATCTTCTATCCAATTTCTTAGCTTTGAGAAAACATCTTCAATTGATAATTGATTGGAGGTCTCTTTTTTTGTTTGATGACCAAGAGGTATATAAAATAAATCATCATTTTCTTCTCCAAGACATAACCCTATCCCAACAAGTTCCGCATCGATTGGATTCAAACTATTGGTCTCTGTATCTAAAGAAACTATTTGATTAGTTTTGTCTAATCTTTGAATTAATTTATCAAGTAATTCGAAATCATTTACAACAGTTACGTTGATTTTAGGGATTTTATTTTCACTATTTTCTAATTCATTATTGCCTGCGACTTTTGGTGCCTTCTCCTCCTCTTTAGCTACATTATTTTTGTCAAAACCACCTTTGCTGAAAGTTGAATTGAAAATATCAATTTGTCTAAGTAGTGTTGATAGTTCTAATTTTTTCAGTGACTCTGAAAGTAGTTCTTGATTTATATTTTTTAATTCATAACCGTTACTTAAAATTAAAGGCACCTCAGTATTTATTTTTGCTAAATCCCTAGAAAGAAAAGCATTATGTTTATCGTTTCTGAGCTTTTCTATAACTGAACCTTTGATGAATCCTTTATATTTCTTATCGTTGTTCTGCTGAATCTTGTCCAAAGCCTGATAGATTCCATCTAGCGTGTCGTTCTCTTTTAGTAGATTAATTGCAGTTTTTGGACCTACCCCTTTAATACCTGGAATATTATCAGAACTATCACCAGTTAGGGCTTTAAGATCAACTACTCTTTCTGGTGCAACCCCTAATTTTTCTTTTACTCCATTTTCATTCATAAGAGTTGGATTTCCACTTTTCGCATATGGACCACCACCCATATAAAGTACATAAATATCTTTTTGATCATCTACTAATTGAAATAAGTCCCTATCTCCAGAAAGAATATTCACGCACCATCCTTTAGAAGAGGCATCATTTGCAATTGTTCCTAGGAGATCATCTGCTTCGTATCCTGGAGATTTAAAAATTGGTAAATTAAGGCTTTCTTCTAAAATGATTTCTAGTTGTTCAATATCCTGAAAAAAAACATCTGGTGCTACATCTCTATTGGCCTTATAATTTGGATCTAATTCATGTCTGAAAGTTGGTTTTTCGGTATCAAAAGTAATACAAACCCCCTCAGGACTAATATTTTTGCAATTATCCAGAAGACTTTTTAGGAATCCATAAGTGACACTTGTTGGAAATCCCTCTTTGGTGGTTAAACCTCCATCAATCCCTTTACTAAATGCATAGAAGCTTCTAAAAGCAAGTGAGTGGCCATCGACTAAAAGTAAAATTGGTTTTTTTGAGTTTTCAGATTTTAAACTCATTTTCTCTTCTTAGCCCAAGGTGGAATATCAATAAAGATTTGCTCTCCAGGTTCTAATCCATCAATGACTGAAGTTTTATTTCCACTACTAATACCAATTTCGATTTTTTCAAATTTGGGAGAATTGTTTTTATCAACTTTCAAAATTCCTTTTTCACCTTTTTCTGTGACAATAGAAACTGTTGGCACTAGGATTTTTTCTTCATTACCTTCGACTCTAAATTCAAGATCTGCAGTCATTCCAATTTTAATTTCTTCAAAAATATCTTTAAAATTTAAAGTTACTTCGAATGAGGTTACATTGTTATCTTTTACAGCTCTAGTAGCTATTTTTTTAACTATGGCACTATATTTTTTAGAGGGATAAGCCTCAATTCTTACTGAGGCTTCTTGACCTATTTTTATTCTGCCTATGTCACTCTC
>CABYGI010000031.1 GCA_902518475.1 uncultured Prochlorococcus sp.
TTAAAAACGTTATTTTGGTTGAATCTAATCAAAATCAAGATTCTAATTTAGGATCGAGGCTACAACAGGATCTTAAAAATGATCTTATAGCGGGGTTGTTGGTAGTTATCCCATTAGCAACAACAATCTGGCTGTCATCATTAGTTAGTAAATTTGTTTTAACATTAGTTACTTCTGTTCCAAAGCAATTAAATCCTTTTATTACTTTAAATCCTTTGCTGCAAGATTTGATTAATCTTACCCTGGGTTTAACTGTTCCTTTATTAGCTATTTTGCTAATTGGTTTGATGGCGAGAAATTTTGTAGGAAGATGGCTATTAGAATTTGGAGAGGGTACTTTATCAAAAATTCCTGTAGCAGGTGCTGTTTATAAAACGCTAAAACAATTGCTTGAAACTTTCTTAAGTAATAAATCTAATCGATTTAGAAGAGTTGTCTTAGTTGAATATCCACGTGAGGGGCTATATAGTGTAGGTTTTGTAACTGGTGATGTAGGCCCTTCTCTTCAGCCAGAATTGAAAGAAAAGTTACTTAGTGTTTTTATACCTACAGCACCAAACCCTACCACTGGTTGGTACACTCTAGTTCCGGAATCCTCTGTTAAGGATTTGGATATTTCTGTTGAAGATGCTTTTAGAACGATAATTTCCGCAGGGATAGTCAATCCAGATGAGAAAAATAACACTACAAATCCAACATTTTCAAAATTATTTTCTCAATTACGCGCTTCCACAAATACTTCCTCTTAATTAATGTATAATAAATCCCTTTCTAGAGAACTATCTTTAATTTCTCTTGGTCTGATAAAGGATAAAGGCGATTTTAAATTAAATAAATTACAGATAGAAGAAATTTTTGAATCCGCTTTAGATATTTTAATAAACCATTGCAGAGAAGAATTAGATTATTGCGAATCAGAATTAGAAAATGCATCACAAAAAATTTTAGATAGTGAATTGCAAGAAGGCATTAATTCTTCTTATTCAAATGTTCGAGATGATTTAAAAAAATCTTTAACAAGAATTGAAACTGTAATGAATACACTCTCAGTAGCGCTAGATTTTCCAAAGTTAATCATTTCTAGTGGCCAAATAGATATTAGAGAGGACGTTAATAAGAGAATTTGTAATATTATTACTAACCTTCAAATGATTGATTATGAAATTGATCAAGTAATGGATGGTTGGCGATTAAAAAGGTTACCGAGAATTGACCGAGATATTTTGCGTTTAGCTTATGTGGATATTAATTTTTTGAATACTCCTGTTGCTGTTGCTTGCGATGAGGCAGTTAATCTAGCTAATAAATATAGTGATATGCAAGGAAGAAAATTTATAAATGGGGTTCTAAGGAGATTACAAACAGTCAAATCGTAATAATTATTTGATATAAATAGAA
Organism: uncultured Prochlorococcus sp.; assembly: GCA_902518475.1. Classification (GTDB taxonomy): domain Bacteria; phylum Cyanobacteriota; class Cyanobacteriia; order PCC-6307; family Cyanobiaceae; genus Prochlorococcus_A. The sequence goes on from CABYGI010000031.1 coordinate 1,399, forward strand.
AGTAATTTAAAATTTATTGATTCCGAATAATAAATATCTATGACTAATACTAATTCTGATAATTCCCGAGAGTGGGCTGCACAAGCTTATGCACTTTTGAAAAAACGGCAAGAAGAACAAAAGCAAGAATTACAAAAGCAAGAAGAACAAAAGCAAGAATTACAAAAGCAAGAAATGATTGATATTTCTAATTCAGAAAATATTTCTGGTCAGTCTAAAACTATTGCTGAAGCTGAATTAGGTGAATTTGATGATAATTTTACTTGGTCCGCAATGGTATTAGCTTCTCAAGGAAAAAAAATAAATCAAATATCGATTGATGAAATTGATTGGTTAACTAAATTACGGAGAGGATTAGAAGAAACACGAAAAGGATTTGTTACGGAATTATTGGATAAATTGGGAGATGATCCACTTACACCTGAATCTCTTGATGATTTAGAGACTCTACTTATAAGAGCTGATGTAGGTATTGATTCAACCGATAAAGTTATAAGTTCTCTTAGAAAAAAATTAAATGAGGAAGTAGTGGGTGGAGAAGCTGGAATAAAATTCTTGAAGAATGAATTAAAATTGATTATCGACAAACCAATAAAAAAATCAGGTACAGATCTTTTAGTGCCCAAAAAGGGAAGGTTAAATGTCTGGTTACTAGTAGGAGTTAATGGTGTTGGTAAAACTACTACATTAGGAAAATTAGCATATTTGTCATCAAGGAGTAACTATAAAACTTTGATAGCTGCTGCTGATACTTTTAGAGCGGCTGCAGTAGAACAACTTAAAGTATGGGGGGAGAGGAGCAATGTTGATGTTATTTCTAATCAATCAAAAAATGCTGATCCAGCTGCTGTAGTTTTTGATGCAATCAATTCTGCAAAGAAAAGAAATGTTGACTTATTACTTGTTGATACAGCAGGGAGGTTGCAAACAAAAAATAATCTGATGGACGAATTAGCAAAAATAAAAAAAATCATTGATAAAAAGGTGCCAGATGCAATTGTTGAATCATTATTAGTTTTAGATGCAAGTCAGGGTCAAAATGGCTTAAAGCAAGCAAAAAGTTTTGCCAAATCAGCTGATTTAAGCGGAGCAATCATAACTAAATTAGATGGGACTTCTAGAGGAGGGGTCTCTTTAGCTGTATCTGAAGAAGTAAATTTGCCTATAAGGTTTATTGGTGCTGGAGAAGGTATAAGAGATTTGAGACCATTTAATAGTTTTGAATTTGTAGAGGCTATGCTCGCAGATAAATAAATATTTAATTAATTTTTTTTAAAAAAGTAAATTTAATGTTAAAACATATTTATCTATTAGATTAGCTTTGACACGTAATCAAAAAGAAAAAATATTTTCGAACAAATTTATTCAAAATTTTTTAGAAAATGAATCTATAGTTTCTTTAAAAAACAAAAATAAATTTAGCGAAATAGCTTCTTCACTAGCATATTATTTAAAATCATTTTCCAACATAAATAAATTGCTGGATTATGTATGCTTAATTTTGAAATATATTTTTTATGAAAAGATATTCTTAATTATTCCTTTAAATTAAGCTACTTCCTGTGGCACATTTATCTGTTAATTTTGCAAAAGAAAATTCATTAGTAACCCATAAAATTATTTCCTCTGAAATTTTACTTAAATGTGACATCAACAAAGAAGATACAGAAACAAACTCTATACAAAAATCTCTATCACTGACTGCATCAATACTGTTTTTATAAATCTTTTCAAAACCCAATTCTGCAGCTGTAAAGTGCCTATCTATTTTTATTTTTGTTCCAGCTAATGCTGCAGCTCCCAAAGGAGAAATATTAACTCTAGCGCGAACTTCTTTAAACCTTTCACGATCTCTTTGGAGCATTTCTATGTAGGCCAATAAATGATGAGCCAAAGATAATGGTTGAGCTCTTTGCATGTGGGTGTATCCAGGAATTAAAGTATAAATATTAGATTTAGCAAGATTTAAGAAAGCTTTTTGCAAATCAATTATCAAAATTTCAATATTGTCAATCTCTTTTCTTAGCCACAATCTAATATCTGTACCAACTTGATCATTTCTACTTCTACCCGTATGTAATTTTTTTCCAGTTTCACCAATTAAACTTATCAGTTTTTCTTCTATACAATAATGAATATCTTCAGAAGGTGGACCAGGAAAAAATTTACCCTCCAAATACTCAACTTTTATTGACTCTAGACCATTAATAATTTCCAAAGCTTCAGAAGAGGATAATACTTGAGTTTTGCCAAGCATTTTCGCATGAGCAATCGAGCAATCTAAATCTTCTAAAATAAGCTTTTTATCAAAAACAATTGAGGCATTAAACTTTTCAATAAAAGGGTCAAGTGCATCATCGAACCTTTTACTCCAAACTTTTGCCATATAAATTAGTAACTTTAAGTATCTCTAATAAAGCATTTTTTTATATAAGTGACAAAAAATATCTATTTCAATTGAAAAATGACCATCGATGCATCATCTTCCAGATGTCTATGTTGCCCTGTAAAATCATCTAACTTTTTAAATATTTTATTTAAAATTTCTTGGGATGTATAAGATTGCTTGCATAACTTTGTTAGGGTTTGCATTAACCTTACCTCATCGAATCTTTGCCCTAAAGAATTAGAAGTATCAATTACTCCATCTGTGTAATAAAACACTAAATCATTTTTATTAAGCTTGATTTCCCCACATTGATATTCAGCATCTTTTTGTAGTCCAAGAACAACTCCTTCTGCATCTAATTTTATAATTTTCTGATCTGAACTTTTCCAAAGAAGTGGAGGATTATGTGCTGCGTTAGCGAATCTCAATTTTTTAGTTCTAGGGTCATAATCTGAGTAAAATAATGTCACAAATCTATGCGATTGATCTAAATCGTTTATTGCTAGTTGATTCAGATCATGTAAAATTCTATCTGGAGGCAAACCTGTAAGAACCTCTGCACGTAGCATTCCTCTTAACATTGTCATTAAAAGACCGGCTGGGATCCCTTTACCCATTACGTCACCTATTACTAAGGCCCATCTTGATTTTTCTTTTCTTTTTT
>CABYGI010000032.1 GCA_902518475.1 uncultured Prochlorococcus sp.
GAATTTATTTCAAAGTGAAAATGCCCCTTTTTATATGTATAAAATTTCTTTTTTAATCAGATTCCTTCCTCCTATTTGGGTTACATGGTTCCTTTGGATAAAAAGAGGTGGTTTAAAAAGATAAATTACAAAAGCATTTTTACGGATTTACTATAAAAACAAATTAGTTAAGATCTGAAAGCTTACTTGAAATTTCATGTAAGAATTAGGTAATTGAGAGATTGTTTTTAGCTAAGAAACAATCTCTTTTTTTTTACAAATATTTTTTCTCATAAAAAAGTGTTTGTCAGTATCCCTATTGACAAACACTCATGACGATCATTTTTTAAAATTAAACAGGCAATCTATTATCAATTTCCACTACTCCAGAATCCATAAGACGGCCGATTTTAATAACTAAAGCCATATCAAGCCTGGAAAATTCAGATTGATGGTTAGTTATCCAATCAAGTTCAGAAAGAGTTATAACTCCCAAAGTATTTACTTTAAGAAAAAGTAAGCCTAAATTCATTTTAAAAAATTCCTGGGATTATCCATCCAAATAAGCCATAATTTACAACTAATGCAAATAAGCCCATCATTGCCATTCTTCCATTTGTTCTCTCGGCGTTTTGCCAATAAGTTGTTTTTGAATTTTCCATTTTTCTGTTTGTAGAAATGTTAAATAGTAGGGTTTTTAAACGAAACCAGGAATTATTTGACCTGTTGTAAGGTATGCTCCAACAGCAGCAATTAATCCAAGCATTGCGAATCTGCCGTTAAGAGTTTCAGCAACAACTTTTTCTTTTTCGATTGTTTTGACTTTTGTGTTTGTGTTTTTCATTTGATTAGAAGATGAATAGTTTAAATTTTCATTTTGGAATTGCTTGGTTAGATAAGCAACGAGGGTGGCTGTAAAGAATACAATTACGGCTAAAAAACCTGAAAGTGGACTCATTAAAAAATGCCAGGAATAATTTGTCCAGTTGAAACGTAAGCACCTACTAGTGCAACAAGGCCAATCATTGCCCAACGACCATTAACTTTTTCTGCATTTTGTGGGTAGCTGTCGTATGAAACAGACTCATCTATATAAGGACGTGTTTCAGTAGGAAACATGTTCTGTCTCCCGCCTGATTCAGTAGTAACGTTTGAATTAGCCATTGAATTTATGTAATTGTTAACTAATGTAACACTACTATTAACTAATGTAAAGTATTTAGCCAAAATTAAGTTAAATTCAAGATATTTATTACATAAATGTAGCAAAAACGTGACATATATTGTTAAATAGTTGTTTTTGGGCTCGCGACGCTTTACAGATTGGTTCGCAAACTTTTAAGAGTTCAATACGTTTTTTAAGTATTTTTTTTAAATCTTTAGAAAGATATCAATTTGGTAGAAAATACTACATCATTCTAAAATTTGAATTATTAGTTTTTATATATAAACTATTTCACTTTATTATGGAATTCGCAAAAAAAATCATGACCGAAAAAGCTGAAAAGCTTAATGGTAAAGCCGCAATGCTTGGAATGTTTGCTCTTATAGGAGCTTATTATTTTACTGGTCAAATTCTTCCAGGTATTTTCTAGTAAAAATCCTTTTAAAATTTTTTTCAGGGCTTTATCAAGCCCTTTTTTACTGGATGATTAATTATTCCCTTTTTAATTATCTAATAATTCAAATAATCTACTCATTAGAAGCTTTCTTTTTAAAAAAGTTTTATCAATATATTTTTTATTCTCTTCTTTTAAAATTTCCTGACCATTTGAGCCTAATCCCTTAAGGACAAACTCTTTATCTTCTTTAATCCAGTTATTTATCATTCTCCCCGTCGTCTCTATATGGAATTGTAATCCGTAAGCAAAATTACCAATCCTAAAAAACTGTTCCTTACAACGCGCACTACTAGTAATGAGTACTGCTTTATCAGGTAATAAAATCCTATCTCCATGCCAATGCAGTACATGAAAAGGTTCTTCAAACAGTGCTTTAAAGTCTTTATTTGATTTATTAATAAAAATTTGAGACCATCCAATTTCTGGTAATGCTTTTGGAGGTGATCCACATTTAAGAATTTCTACATCTCCTCCAGCCGCACTCGCAAGCAACTGAGCACCTAAGCAAACACCGATTATAGGTCTCTCATTTTCTAATTCTTTTTTTATAAAATCTCTTTCTAACTTAAGCCATGGATATCTTTCGCTTCCAATATCTTTAACTCCCATTGGTCCACCCATAATTAAAATTAAGTCATCTTTTTTGTTTGCGGCAGAGCATTTTGTTATCTAAACGAATAATTTCTATTTTTAAATCTCTTTCTTTAGCAAATTGTTCAAAAAGGCCTGGTCCCTCTATTTCTAAATGCTGAAGAACTAGTAGGCGTCTTATTTCCTTCATTCACTTTCCATTATTTCAGCTGATTCAGAACAGACATTAACGCTAAACCACTTCATTGCCGACCAAGTATCTTCTTGGTAAGTACCTGCTGCAATACTTACAAAACAATCATTTTCATACCAACTTCGATAACTGGGAGTAACTCCCGTTCCTTTTAAAATATTTTCTAAGCCTTTTCCATATTTTTTAATAACGAGATTTAAAGCTTCATTCTCAATTTTTCTTTGCTTTTCATCAGCAAAACCTCCTAGTGGAATAAAAAAAAGAATTGATGCAATAAGTAAACGTATCATTGAGTCTTTTGGTTTATATGTAGTTAATTTCATATCGATTAATTAATTTTTTAAAATCTTCAACTCTTTTTTGTCCATTCTTTAATGGTCTTGAGGAGTCAAGAACGGCTGCACAACATAATTGCCAACAAGAATTTCCATCTAGTCCTAATTTCTTACATATATTTTTTGGAGCTTTGATAACTGTATTTATTTCTGCAATATGTTGAGTAGTTTCCCATAATTCTCCTTCTAGAAAGTCAATTTCAATACTTGATAATAATTCTGTAGCAATGTAATCCTTAATTAGCTCAGTTAATTCCACGATATTTTTTTAAAGCAGAGAAGTTAAATCATCTCTTAGTATTTGTATAGCAAGATAAAAAAAAAGGAGCTAGTTTCTGCCTCATCTTGAAACTCCTATCGGTAATTAAGAAACTACATCATTTCGTATTGATCAAGTTTGGTTTTTAATTTTGTTGCTTGTTTTATTAATGACAAAGCTTCTTTTCTGCCAGTTGAATTATTAGCCTGGACTATAAGATCGGCGTATTTCTTTGCGATTTTTTTTTCCATGATTTAAGTTATATGAATACCGTTTTTGAATCTTGAATCTAGCGAGTCAAAACTAGAAGTAGATAAGGAGTCAACGGTTAAAACCTCAGAGTCAACAAATTGGAACGGGTTAACTCGTGTTTTTAA
>CABYGI010000033.1 GCA_902518475.1 uncultured Prochlorococcus sp.
ACATTAGAGGCATTTCAAAAATTAGCATTACTAAAAAGAAAAAAATTAAATATCCCTGTTGTCGCAATAACTGGTTCTGTGGGTAAAACAACAACAAAAGAAATGATTGGTGTAGTTTTAAATAAACTTGGAAGAATTAAACTATCTCATGCAAATTTCAATAATGAGATTGGAGTTGGTCTTACTATTCTTGCTACAGATGTAGACGATAAAGCTTTAGTTCTTGAAATGGGAATGAGAGGTCTTGGACAGATTGAGAATTTATCTAAATATAGTGAACCCGATGTTGCAGTTATTACTAACATTGGCACAGCTCATATTGGATTGCTAGGCTCAAAAAAAAATATTACTTATGCAAAGTGTGAAATTAGTAAGTTCTTAAATCCAGAAGGAGTTGTAATAATTCCAGCAAATGATCCATTCCTAGAAAAAACTTTAAAAGAATTTTGGAAAGGTAGAGTGATAAAAGTAAAACTATTAAATATAGAAAATCAAAAGGAGAGTTTTAAGAAAGATGATAATTTGCGAGGATTTTATAATCCTTCGAATAAAACAATTTTAATTGGAGAAAATACCTTTGAAATTTCATTTGAGGGATTTCACAATGCTTCGAATTTCTTATTTGCTTATGCAGTTGCGAAAGAGCTAGGCATTGATTTTGCAAGTTTCAATAAATTTGATTTTGTAAGTTTAGGTGGAAGGAATAAAATCCTCAAATCAGTAAAAACAACAATATATGATGAATCATATAATGCTTCGCCAGAGTCAGTAAAAGCATGTATTGAAAACCTGCTTGATAAGCCGAGAAATAAATTTTTCATATTTGGAAGTATGCAAGAATTGGGAAAAGAATCCGAAAAATATCATAAAGAAATATTCAACTTAATAAATAATTCAGATATAGAAAAGTGTTTATTTATTTGCGATAAAAAAAATGAAAAAATTTATACCAATTATCTTAAAGATAAGAAAAAATTCTTGGTTTTAAATAACATTAAAGATGTACCTCAAGAGATAAACAAATCTACAAAAAAAGGTGATTCTATTCTTATAAAAGGGAGCAGATGTTGGCAACTTGAAAAAATTATTGAATTAATTAACTAGATCAGGATTTCTTCCTTTCCCAATTTTCTATATTTACTTGCTTAGTTCTTGAGATTGCTAATGAATTATCTTTGGAGTCTTTTGTGATAACTGAACCAGCTCCTGTAGTAACTGATTCCCCAAGATTTATTGGTGCTACAAGAACTGTATTTGCACCAATACTAGAATTTTTACCAATTTTTGTTTGATGTTTTTTCTGACCATCAAAATTTGCAGTAATAGTACCTGCTCCAATATTTGTAGATCTTCCAATAATAGAATCGCCAATATAACTTAAATGGTTTACTTTAGCGCCTTCCTCTAATTGACTATTTTTGATTTCAACAAAATTACCTATTTTGCTAAAAGAAGATATTTTGGAATTAGGTCTTATATGACTATAAGGACCAATTGTTATATTATCCATTATCTGAGAAGCATAAACAGTAGAGTTTGAAATTTCACAATTTAATCCCACATTAGAATTCTCAATAAAAGTATTTGGTCCAATAATGCAATTACTATTTATTTTTGTATTTCCTCTTATATGTGTATTAGCCTCTATGATTACATCCTTATCAATTTCAGCTTCTTCACTAATTGAACAACTTGCTTTATTTATAAAAGTTACACCATTAAGCATATGTTTTTCTTTAATTGAATTCTGAATATATTCCTCGCACTCTGATAGTTGAATTCTGTTATTAATTCCTTGAAGCTCTCCATTATCCTCTACCTCGAGACTTAAGGAATTTTTTAGCAAAGAGATTGTATCTGTTAAGTAAATCTCTTTTTGATTATTGTTGCTTTGCAAGGTATTAATTATTTCTGACAAGTTACCCCAGTTAAAACAGTAAATACCTGCATTTATTAATGGATTTTCTCTTTCTGGATCATTGCAATCTTTTTCTTCAACAATTCTCTCTATAAAATCACCCTTCAAAAAAACTCTGCCATATCCATGAGGATTAGTTTTCTTTGTGGAAATTAAAGAAACATCAGCATTTTTTGAATCGTGAAGATACAAAAGTCTTTTTAGAGTAATAGGCCTAATTAATGGCACATCGCCGTTAAGTACTAAAAGTTTTCCTTCATGTTTTTTAACTTCTTTACAAAGTACCTGGATAGCATGACCGGTTCCTGATTGAGGTTCTTGAATAACAAAACGGATTTTTTTATCGTTTGGGATTGACTTTTGTACTTCTTTTGATTTGTGTCCAGTAATTACGAAGATCTTATCAGGTTTTAATTCGACACATGAATCAATTACTCTTTGTAGAAGACTTTTGCCAGAAATTTTATGTAAAACTTTTGGCAATGAGCTTTCCATCCTGGTACCCTTGCCTGCCGCTAATATCGCAACACTTAACATGTTTATTTGAAATCCTAATTTTAATCTAACTCTAAACGGATAACTTCGTCATTCCCCACTTCTCTCTCCATTTATTTGTAGGTAATAGATTTGATAATAGTTGTTCATCTATTCTTCCCCTGATTATATCGTCTTTACTTGAGTTCAAATCTTGATCTCTATATGGAATACTAGCTTTAGTTAAGAGATGCTCTTCTTCCATTAAAGATAACTTTTCAAAATTGTAATTAGGTTTCAATTTATTTTCATCAAATTTTGATATTGCGACAGTTCCCTGACTCCAAAAAGGTCTGTTTTTAAAACTTGGCTTAATAGTAAAAATTTCTAATCCAAGATTTCTTAGGGTTTTTCTTACTGCCGCTGATGAAGAATAAGTTATTAAATATCCCTGAGGATTTAGATTTTCTGTGACTTTAGATAAAAATTCAATTGTCCATACTTGTGGGCATTTTTGAGGTGAAAAACCATCCAAATAAATCAGATCGAATTTTATAGAGGAAGGAATAATTTTGATTTTTTCTCTAGCATCACCCCACAAAACACTGCATTTAAAAAATTGATCCTCAAAGTAATCTTTTCGATAAAGTGATTTAAATATTTTTTTGACTTTTGGGTCCCATAATTTAAGGAAAGATTCCTTCCTAAGCGAATATTCAAGAGGCTTTTTATCAATCTCCAATGCATACAAATTTAAATT